>CAWABC010000091.1:0-48834 GCA_963780105.1 uncultured Acidobacteriaceae bacterium | reverse complement strand
CAGAGTAGTAGGCGTGGGCGATATCGGTGGGCGAAGGGGTCTCGGGGCCGCGCGGGATGAGAGTGGTAGATGGCGACCAATTCCAGCCCGGCATCCTCGCAGGCGATCATTTGGGCCAGCGTGTCGGGGTCGAGGACTCGTAAGCCACGGCGGGCGTCGGGGAGATGTTGCGGCCGGGGTAAACTGCGAGCGCGACATTGCCCCGGCCAGCTACCAGTCCGCAGACCTCATCAGGGTCGCCCGAGCGGGCGTGCTCGACAATCTGTGCGGCGATCTCGGCAGACAGTCGAAAGTCGTCTTGCGCGCGGGGTATGACCGGCGTGCCTGCGTCCTTACCTGCACTTGCGACGAAGCGCAGCGCAGGTGCAAGTGTCGTCCGCATCGTCCATCGTCCATCGTCAACCGTGCGCCAGGAACGGATTGCTCGCTCGCTCGTCGCCGACGGTGCTGGCCGGGCCGTGGCCCGATAGTACGGCATAATCGTCCGGCAGACTGAGGATCTGCGCTCGGATGCTGTTGAGCAGCGTGCGCATGTCGCCGCCGGGCAGATCGGTGCGGCCGATCGAGCCGGCGAACAGCGCATCGCCGGTGAACGCACGGCGGCCGGCGTGATCGACGAGGGTGACGCTGCCCGGTGAATGGCCGGGTGTGTGCCGGACTTCGAGCGTGATGTCGCCGGCCTGGATGATTTCGCCGGGCGTCAAATCACCGGTGATGTCGGGCGGCGGGCCGGGATCGTACCCCAGCCAGGCCATGCAGGTGCGGCGCAGCATCGCCACCAGGGGGCGATCGGCCGGGTGCAGGTAGAACGGCGCGCCGGTTCGCTCCTGCAATTCGCGACACGCCAGCAGATGGTCAAAGTGGGCGTGTGTCGCGAGGATGCGTGTCAGGGTCAGCCCGTGCCGATCCAGTGCGGCCAGGATCGCCTCGGCCTCGTCGCCGGGGTCAATGACGATCGCATGGTGCGTCGTTTCGCAGCCCAGTACGTAACAGTTGACCTGCAACGCGCCGACGGGGATCGTTTCGATGAACATCTGGTCTCCACCTATAATTTGTCCTGTAGGGGTGGGTTTGCCGTGGTCATCCACGATCTGCCTTTTACGGCGGTCGCGTTGTGACGATCAGCTATCCATTGCTGTGGAGAAACCCGTCCCTACTCTTCCACCACTCGTAAGGTCCCCAGGTACGCGGTTCCCGCAGGGGTCTTGTCGTCCGGCGTCATGATCAGGCTGAGCCTGTATTGGTCGGGCGGCAGATCAGGCGGAATTTGGAAATCATGCTCGCCGCGCACTACCTCGCCCTCCTGCCAGAGGGTGGTCCCGTAGGAGTCACTGACCAGTGGCGCCTGCATGCTGGCCACCGTGTTACCGCTGGAGTCGTTCAGCGACAGGTCGAACCACCAATCGGCGCGCGGGGTCACGTTCGCTTGCCAATAGAAGGTCAGATGCAAAAGGTCGCCCGGATGGAGCTGCGTCTCCGGCGCGTGGCGGAACCCGCGCTTGTAGTGATCATGCCCCAAGAGGCTGACGCCGCCGAAGTCGAAACGCTGGCGATTCATCATATCCAGTGCGGCCAGCGGCGGCGGGTTCTTGGCGCGCGCGACGGTGACCGGCGGCAGGCTGACAAAGTCGGTCCCGTCCGGCAGTTTCAGACGCTCCATGGTCTCGGCGTCGTACAGGCCGATGATGCGGCGGTAGGTTCCTGGCGGCGTGCCGGGTGGGATCAGCAGGCCGTGGTTATCCAGCACGACTTCGCCCGGCTGCCAGCTGTCGGTAGGACGACCTTCCCCGGCCGGTTCGGCGTCCCGCTGTGCGATCACCTGATCGCGCGGGTCGAGCAGTTGCAGGAACACCTTGTAGCGCTGGTCGGGTTTCTGATCCGCACGCCACTGCAACTGGAGTTGCGTCACTTCACCGGCGGTCGGCGCCAGCTTCCAGCCTCGATAACCCAACAGTTCGATGTCGTCGCCGAAGCGCAAGTTGAGACCATCGACGACCTCCTCGGGCGGACTATGCTCGGGCATCACGTACACGGCCAGGCGCACGTTGCCGTACCATTGATCCAGCGTCTTGTAGCCGCGGGTATCCATCCAACTTGGGACGATGCCCAGGGGATCAGCTTCCTCGGCCGCCCAATTGACGACGTAGATCTTGTCGTGCTGCATAAGTTTTTCCAACTCAGCCAGGGTTGCCTCCAGATCCAGGGGGCGTTGCTGGGGCAGCGCATAGACCGGCAGATCGCCATTATAATAGTAGTTGAAGACCTCAGCCTGGCCGGGTGCAATGAGCACGATGGCGTCGTTCGGGTGCGCCGTGGCCACGATGAACTGGGCGATGCTCCGGTAGTCGTCGCGCGCCAGGGCCGGATCGGTGTAGTAGCGTGCCAGCGCTGCGCCGGACAGCGCCCCGATGACCGCCAGGGTCGGAGATGGTCCAGGCAACGCCAGCCACGCCACGCCACCACGCCCGGGATGGCTTGCTCGTGGCCTCCGCTGATTCGGCGACGGGGGCAGCCGGCGTCCGCAGCAGCCGCTCCGTCGGTCCCAGCACGGCGCGCGCCAGGAGCAGGGAGAGGGCCGGGCTCGCGATCAACAGGAACTTGAGATAGGCCTCGCGGAACAGCCCGAACATCACGATCATCGCCACCGGCGCAACGACCCAGGCAACCGGTGTGGTGAACCGCAGCCAATCGAGCCGGACGGAGCCGCCCGTCCCGTGGCGATTGGTGAGCGGCCAGGGCAGCGCGCCGAGCAGCGCCAGTGCCGGCAGGAGCCAGGCCCACCAGTGACCGGCCACATCCTTCGCCAGCGGGGCCGAGCGTCAGGGTTGCCAGCAGCGTGCGCACTTGCGTCCAGAGGTCGGCCTGCACGGCGGCGCGCGGCCACGTGAGAAGTTGCTGAATCGCCGTGGCCAGCCAGGGCCCGTACAGGACAAGCGTCAGGATGAGCAGCAGGCCCCAGCGCAGCATTCGCCAGCCCATCAGCCCGCGGCGCCGCGTGACGATCAGCCAGGCCAGGTAGAGCAGGCTCAACAGCCCGATCATCAGCGGGAACGCATAGTGCGTGTAGAGACCCGCCACCCAGACCAGCGCCAACAACAGGCCGGAGAACGGCAGCAGACGCAGGCCGGCGTGTGGTGCCGGCGTCGTCGGGATGGTGATCCATCCACCGGCAGGCGGGCATCCTCCTGAGCCACGAACCACCAGAAAAGCAGCGCCGCCAGCGCGCCTTCCAGCGCGACCAGGATATACATGCGCGCTTCCTGGCTGTAGTACACCTGGAACGGTGCGATCGCGGCGATGAACGCGGCGGCAAGCCCGGTCGTGCGATTGAACAGGCGGGCGCCGAGACCGTAGATCACGAACACCAGCAGCGTCCCCAACAGCGCGCTCAGCGACCGGAGCGCGAACTCGCTCAGACCGAACACAGTCGCCCACAGCCGTAGGAGCCAGTAGTAGAGCGGTGGGTGGATATCGTGGGCGGCCGCCTGGGCGATCTGAACCAACGGGCGTGTAGCCGAGCGCGGCGCTGTTGCCCTCATCTGACCATAGGCTCTGGCTGCCCAAATTGTAGAAGCGCAACCCTGCCGCTAACGCCAGGATCAGTAACAGCAAGACGATGATCAACCCGGTGTCGCGTCGCGAATGTCGCATCGGGGTACCCGTTGGTCGCAGCGGTGTCTTTTTCGATCATAGCGCTATTTCCGTTGTACGCGCGCGATCCCGCGCGCCAGTAACAGCAGGAAGACGGCTGCCACTATTCCGCCCAAAATCCACCAAGACCAGGTGGGCTTGGCGCGTTGCACCGAGATGGCCGCGATGCCGGCCGGTGCCTCAGTCACTTCGATGACTGCCTGATGTGCGCCCTTTCTGGGACCACTTCCCGCAGCCGCGACGTGCAGTCGGCTATTCGGATCGCCATTACGGATAGTCATCGGGGATTGGTCATCTAGCGTGACCTTCAGAGTGCCGGAGCATGGTTCCGCGGCGCAGGCTGGCGTCACGCTTAAGGAATCACCGTGAAAGGCGAAGCTCAGCTTAGCACCGACTCCCCCGGTCCAGACCTTGCCGAACGGTTGATCGGCCGCGTCTACGGTACGCCATTCGCCATCAGCCTGCACCGCCCAGCCGTTCGGGCTCGTGCGTGCCGGGGTAGAGCGCCGGCTGCACCGATTGGATGTACTGCTTCAGGCTGTGATAGACCGGCTGCAAGGTAAAATCGGGATCAGCCAGCCGGAAGTAGGCCTCGGGCTTGCCCTGCTTGAACCACTCGTCAGTGGCCCGCTTGAAGTACCACGTGTTGACCACGCCCGCCCATGGCCATTCCTCCAGCGCGCGCTGATAGGCCAGCGGCTCGTACTGAGCTTGCTGCTCAGCGCTGACCTGGCCGAAACGTTTGTCCGCCACTTCGTCCGGCACGGCGTTCCACGCCATCTCGCTGATCCAGATCGGCTTGCTCGCGTCACCGTTGGCGACCATCAGATCGCGCACGAACTGCGGCCGGCCGAAATTCATCACCCGCGGCTGCATACGCCGGTCGGTGGGCCCGGACCAGAGCCCGTAGGCCTGCATCGCCATGATGTCGAAGTACGGCGCGGCACCCGCATCGTACATGCGCTGGAGGAAAAGCAGATCGTTGAGCGCATTGTTGGGCGGCGCAGCGTCGGGTTGGAGCGCGATGGTGCTCGCCAGCGCGCCGGCGATGATCACGGCGTTCGGATCAGCCTCGCGCGCGCGGGTCGCGCCGATCTTCAGCAGCCGGGTGTAGTCCTCCGGGCTGATGGGGTAATTGCCCCACTCCGGGTAGATGTTTGGCTCGTTCCAAAGCTGGTAGTAGCGAATGCGGCCTTTGTAGCGGCTGACCAATTCATACACGAAATCGCCGAAATCTTCGTAGTTGTCCGGTGGCGCAAAAGTACCGACCGCCTCGCCCTCGGCGCGACTCCACGAGGGCGGTGTGCTGACGCGTACGATGAGCTTCCATCCCGTATTTGTCGGCCAGATCGACGATCTGATCGTACTTGTCCCAGGCGGATTTGGCAGGGGGATTGCGTCGGTCTTCGAAGTCGCCCTTGGCGTGGATCTCGATGTCCTGCCAGGGAAACTCCTGGCGCAACCAGTGGAAACCGGCCTCGGCCGCCAGCTTCACCGTTTGCTCGCGTTTGGCCGGCTCGACCTCTTCGTTCAGGAAGACGTTGACGCCGAAGGGGTTGAGGTTGGTGTACCGTACCGGCGCGTCCGGCGCCAGGCTTAGCCGCCCGCGCAGCAGATCGGCGCTGAGGTCCGTCAGGCCTTTGATCTGTGAGAAGAAGCGTTCTTCGCCGGTGAGGTTGAACAGCGCGGCCTGAATCGGCTGCCGGGCCAGGACCGCGCCCGCCATCAACAGGCCGACGAGCAAAACGATGCAGGCCAGCAAGATGATGCTGGCCTGGTTGGGCAGACGCGTCTTTCTATGAGATCGTGTCATCTTCCTCTGGAGAGGGAGGCGAGCATCCCGAGCGGATTTGTCATCACCTTTCGCTCGGGACGCTCCTTGGCCTCGTCGCCTACTCCTTCGTGTTCTTGAAAATGATATTGGTCCACTGGCCCTCTTGGCACTTGTCGCTGACCGTGGCGGTGAACTTATTCGACCTCGGGGCCGGCGGAGAGCCGCCCTCCAGGGTCAGTCCGGCACCAGGCACGTTGCCCGGGCATTCTACAACGTAGATCTCAAACGGTCCTTTGCAGGCTTCAGCGCCGCAGGGCGAAAAACTCCAGTTGCCATCTCCAGACCCGCCACCGCCGGAGAACTTGATCGTGCGGGGACCATAGTAGTCGAGATAGACGCAAACCCCATTTTGCGGCGTGCCGTTCTTGTACTGCACCTGACCGTCGAAGTGGACCGTACCGCACTGGGGAGCGCCGCGAACGGCTCCGGCTTCGAGCATCCAGTCAAACTGAGGCGCGGGCGCTGGCTGCGGTTGGGGCGCTGGCTGGGGTGCAGGCGGCGGTGAGGTCGGTCGGGGCTGCGGCCGCGCGGTTGGGCGCGGGGCGGGCGCCGCCGGGATGTTCTGCGCCACCTGCACAGTGGCCGGATCGCCGCTGACATTCACCAGGTTGGCGATCACCCAGGCGGACTGGCCGTCGAAGTCAAATTGATACCAATCCCCCCGCGCATTCTTACCGGTGACAGGAAATGCTTGCCCGGCGCTCAGGCGGCCGATCACGGGATAGTTTGTGCCCGGGCCGCGGCGAACATTGACTGTTTGGGACGCAGTCAAGCGGGCAACGGTATCAGGTACTGCGGTGGGTGGCTCAGCGACGGGCTGTTCGGCGGCCGGCGCCTCGGTCGCTGTCGGCTGATTGGTGGTGTCTGGCTGTGCCGGCGCTGCGGCTTCAGCAGTCGGCACGGCCGCAACGGGCAGTGGAGTGGCGAAGACTACCGGCGTCGGCGTCCAGTCGGGCGTTGGCGTAAAGGTTGGCTTCGGTGTCTTGGTCGGCGCCACGGGGGTGGGCTGCGGGCCGATTGACGTGCAGCCAGCCACGGCCACGACGAGGATAAGGATAGCCAGCAGAAGGCTCTTGGATCGCATACGTCAAATACCTCTTGGTGGGCGGATCACAGCCCGATATCCCGCATCGAGTGAGCGATGCGGAGCGATTATAGCACAGTTGGAAGCGCGGCCCAAAGTGTGCGGACGCCACGGAGGGACGCCACCGATTCAAGAATCGTTCCGGTTCAGGCGGTTCGATGGGCGGGTGGGGGCGGGTTTTCCCTGCTGCGCGCAGATTTTCCTTGGATGACAGCGGCGCCGCTAAGTCTGAATTTTTCATAATGCGGAGAAACCCGCCCCTACAACTGGTTTTGAATACTCCCGATTCACTTCCCCGCGCAGCGCTTGAGGCCATCCTGTGCCGGCCGTGAATCGGGGTTTTCCTCCAGCGCCTTCTCCAGCCAGATACGGGCGTTGGCGCAGTCTTCGAGATAGGAGTAGGCCAGGCCGAGCTCATAGAAGTACTCTTCGTTTTTTAGGCCCATGGCAAAGGCCTTGCTGAAGTTGTCAATGGCTGATTCCCAATTCAGCAACGTGTAGTAGACACGTCCCAGGTGCGCATAGGCGGACGCGTACTCCGAGTCAAGCTCGATGGCCTTGCGCAGCGTCGAGATGGCCCGGTCAGGGTCGCCGTTGAGCGCGCTGGCGTGGCCCAACAAGTCGTAGCCGGTCGGCGTGTCGGGGTTCGCCTGGACCGCCTTCTCGAACTCGATGATGGCCTCCTCGTACTGATTGAGCGCCATATGGATGTTGCCGGCGCTGATGTAGATGTAGCCCAGCTTCGGCGCCAGTTCGGCGGCCTTGGCGTAGATGTCCAGCGCGTCGTCGTAGCGCCCTTGCATGGAGAGCACATAGCCCATATTGCGCTGGACAAAGGCGTTGTCGGGGTCCAGTTTGACGGCCTGTTCGGCCTCTTCAAGCGCCCGCGTCCAGTTATTGCGATCGGCATAGACTTCGGCCAGCGCGGCGTGGGCATCGGCCGAGAGCAGGGTCTTTATCAACGGCTGCCAACGCCACTTTGATCGCTTCGTCGTATTCGCTGGTCCAGTCCAGGGCCATGGCCAGGATGGCCCCGTTCAGCGCGCTATCGTTGATCTCAAGCGCCTTGCGGGCGGGCTCCACGGCCCGTTCCGGATTGCCGCGCAGGATCCATAGCCAGGCGATCTGGCGCAGCGCCTCGTCGTTTGATGGCTCCAACTCGATGACGCGCTGATAGCCTTCCGCGGCCGCGGCCAAACGTCCTGCCTTGTAGTTGTCCTCTACCTCGGCGAGATAGCTCACGGCCGAGCGGGTGGGCGTGGGCGTGGGCTGCAAAGGATTGAACGGATTTTCAAAGAAGCGCGTGCGGGTAGCCAGCAAATAGATGGCTGGCGCCAGGATGAGTACGATCAGGACGATGATGGGCCAGGGCGAGCGCGGCCGCCGGCCTCGGTATCGCCGGTCTATGTACATACCAACTCCGAGAAATGTTTCAGCGTTGTGCGCTTTGCGCCCGAACGTCGGCGATGGTCGCCAGAATCTCGTCATGGATCCCTGGCTGTCCGTTGCTTGCCACCAGGCTGATGCTTGTCAGACTGGCACCAGCTCCGTCGTACTCGGTGACGCGGCCGCCGGCCTCATGGATCAGTAGCCAACCCGGGATCCAATCCCAGGGCTTGAGCTGCTCTTCCCAGTACGCTTCCAACTGGCCGGCAGCCACCCACGCCAGCACCACCGCTGCGGACCCGAGCCGGCGCACCGACTGCGAGCGCAGATCGAGCGCGGTGAATTCGGCCCGGTTGTGCGATGGGTCCAACTTGCGGCCCGCGATGAAGCCCGTGGACAACAGGGCGCGGTCCAGGGTCGCAATGGTCGATACACTGAGCCGCGTGTCCTGCCCGCCGAAGCGCACCCAGGCGCCGCCGCCCCGCTCGGCCCAGTAGGTGTGGCCCGACGATGGATCGCAGGTCACGGCCAACACGGGGAGGCCGTCATGGATCAACGCCAGGTTGACGGCGAAGATGGGCAGCCCGTGCGCGAAATTGGTCGTGCCATCCAGCGGATCAACGACCCAGAACCACGGCTCATCCGGCAGTCGGTGGTTGGCGCTTTCCTCGCCGTGGAACCCGTGATCCGGGAATGCCTCACGGATCGCGGTGAAGATCAGCCGTTCCGAAGCCACATCAGCCTCGGTAACGATGTCGAAGTGGCCGGTTTTGGTTCGGATTGTGTCTTCCGCCAGACCGCGGCGGCGATAGTCCAGCAACAGGGCCCCGGCTTGCTGGGCCAGGGTGATGGCGAATTCACGGGTGTTCAGATGGAAACTCCTTTGGAACGGACGACGGACCATCGACGATGGACGATAGTTTGTCAAGGAGATGGTCCATCGTCAATCGTCTATCGTCCGGCGCGCAACCCCGCCCGGATCAGATTCGGCCGCGCCTGGGTCAGATAGTCGCGGCCCAGCACCTTCAGCATCTCGGCCACGCGCCTGCGCCGCGAGTTGTCCGAGCGCGGGCAGGCTGGCGGTGGTGGCGGAAAGCCGCTGGCGCGGGCGAAACGCTTCAGGTCGCTTTCCGGCACATAGATCAGCGGGCGGATCAAGCGGAAACGCCCGTCGAAATAGTCAGCGCAAGGCGCCAGCGTCCGCACATCGCCGCCGTAAAGCAGGTTGAGCAGCGTGGTCTGCGCCGCGTCGTCCGCGTGATGGGCAAAGGCGACGACGTTGCAGCCCAAGGCATCCGCGGCCTGGAAAAGCGCCTTGCGGCGGAGCCAGGTGCAGCGCTGGCACGTCAGCGGCGGCGCGTCGTCCGCAGCCAGATCGGGCATCACGACACGGTGGGGCACGTCCTGCGCGGCCAGCCATTCCCCCAGCGGCGGATGCAGCGCGATCACGCCCGTCGCATCGCCCAACACGTGGATCGCCGCCAGTTCGAAGCGCACGCCCGCTGAGCGCCGGTAAGCCTGTAACAGGCGCAGCAGCCCCAGGCTATCCTTGCCGCCCGATACGGCCACCGCGATCCGGTCGCCGTCCCGGATCATGTCGAACTCACGTACCGCCGCACCCAGCTTCTTCAGGATGAAAAAGGCCTGGCGATCCGCCGCGGCGGAAGGTGGGGTGTTGTCCGGTGACGAATGACGAACGAGCGCGAAGCCTCCCTGTGGGACGGACGACGAAAGTTCAGCACCCACCGATCGTCTCTCGTTCACCGTCGCTTGTCCTTCGTCGTTCGTCATTCGTCCTTCGTCCGCTCCCACGCCTCGCGCAGCCGCCGGACGACCTTGCGCGGGACGTAGACACCGCCCAGGTCGGGCTCGTTGGCTTTCATCCCGTGGAAGTCGGTGCCACCGGTGATGATCAAACCGTGACGCCGGGCGATGCCCAGCAGGTACTCGACGGTGACGGCGTCGTAGTTGGGATAGTAGGTTTCGATGCCCAGCAGACCGGCGGCGATCGTCTCGGTCAGCATCGCTTCCAGATCAAAGCTGGATTTGATCTTGCCGTATTTGTCAAAGTGGACGGGATGCGCCAGCACAGGCACGCCACCCGCGCGACGGATCAGGCCGCAGGCTTCCATCGGCGTGAACTTCATGCGCTCGACGTAGGCCGGGCTGTCGCGGCCGATGTATTTCGCGAACGCCTCACCGAAGGTTGCCACGTGGCCCAGCTCGAGCAGCGCCTGCGCGACGTGTGGCCGGCCGACCGAGCCTTCGCCCGCGATCTCGAGGATGCGCTCGAACCGCACCGGCGCGCCCATCGCGGTCAGCCGCTCCGCCATCGTGCGCGCCCGCCCGACACGGCCCTCGCGGATGCGCGCCAGTTCGACATTCAACTCATCGTGGCTGGGATCCAAGAAGTAGCCGAGGATGTGAACCTCGGCGCCGGGCACGTCGGTGTTGATCTCGACCCCCGCGATCACCTCAACGCCGAATCTTTGTCCCGCGGCCTGGGCCTCGGCCACACCTGCTGTGGAGTCGTGGTCGGTGATGGCGATGACCTTGACCGCCAGCTTGGCCGCGCGCGACACCAGTTGCTGCGGCGTGTGCGTGCCGTCGGAAGCGGTCGTGTGCGTGTGGAGGTCGACTTCATTCATGTTGCCGACCATCGTCGAGCGCGAAGCCTCCCGACGGGATTGACCATTGACCATTGCCTTTCGCCCATCGTCTATCGTCCATGGTCCAGCGTCATTTCTACCAATCCGGCCTTGGCAAGCAGTTTGAAGTAGCGCAGGGCAACTTCGCCGATCGGTTGTCCTGTCTCCAGTTCAACAAGTTCGGCGATTTGGGCGACGGTGTGCTGGCCGTCGGCCCAGTATTGCAGCAGTGAAGCGCCGACATGGAGCGCCTCAGCCGCTTCATCGTAGAGCTGCCAGTAGGCCGGGCGCAGGGCCGGTGAGTCGGCCTGGAGCGCCATGCCCACGTCAATCGGGCCGGGTATCGGGCGGCGCGGGATCAGCGTGGCGGCTTCCGCACGCCAGGCTGCTTCCTCGGCGGGGGGCTCGATCCGGGCTTCTTCCGCGGAGAGGAGGCTGCGGATGTAGTTTTCCTCGGCCGCGGCGGCTTCCGCCACGCGGGTTCGCGCGGCGGCCAGGGCGGCCGGCTCGCTGCCCAGTCGTGAGAGGCTCGCCAGCGCGACGTCCATGCGCTCGGCACGGAAGGCGCTGGTCCGCCGGTAGCCCGTCCAGATGCGGGCGCGTGCCGCGGCGTCGCCGGCCGCGCGCAGCGATTCGGCCGCTGCGGCAGCCTCGCGACCGGCCCGCGTCGCGAAGCGTGAACTCATCAGGTGGCTCAGCCAGGCGGCGTCGGCCGGGCCGGCGGCTGCCAGCCAGTACGCATAGAGCGCGGCCAGTGCGCCGCTGCGCGCGAGGGCCGCAGGGCTGACCTTGTCGGGCGTGTCGGCCGAGGTGTGGTAGAACTTGTCCGGCCAATCGTTGATCATCGGCGTCGGGATGCCGACGCTGGGATCGGAGAGGATGTAGTGATCGGAGCCGCTGGCGAAAGCCGCCTCCTTGCGCCAGTTGCTATCGCCGAACGGCTCGCTGCAGCCAGTTCAGCAGGTGGTCGGCGAAAGATGCGCCGGCCACGGGCAGGCTGACAAACTCGCTGACGCCCTTGGTCTGGCATTGATCCGCGCCGACCATATCCAGGTTGAGCCCGGCGAGCCAGCGCCCGCTGCGCACCTCGGCTTCCTGCGCGGCCAGCCAGGCGAACGTGCCGGTCATCTCCGGCACCCAAATGAAGCGGATGCCGCGGCTCGGAGCAGGCAGCGCGCCCTGGCCGATGAGTCGCGCCAGCGTCGCAGCGGCCTCCAGCAGCGCGGCCGCGCCCGAGGCGTTATCGTTTGCGCTCGGCCGGGGGTGGCACAGGTGGCTCACCATGAGGATTTCGCTCGCCCCGGGCGCGCCAGGGATGAACGCCTCCACCACCTCGATCGTGCCGGGATAGATCCGGCTGCGGATGCTGGCCTGCACGCGCACCGGTTTGCCGGCGGCCAGGGTGGCGCGGAGCCCGTGCCCCTGGCGTGGGCTCAACACGAAGCCCCACCCGAACGGTTGCGCTTCGCCGGCCCACCAAAATGATGTGTATTGCCGCGCGTCCGGGAGGTCCAGCTCGGTGCGCCCGCCCGCGGCCATGCCGTCGTAGAGGATGCCCGCCGCGCCGTGTTCACGGATCGCCAGCTCGGCCACGCGGGAGGGCGCCGCGCTCGTCAGCACGACCTTGCCCGCCACATCCAGGCCCGCGTAATCGGCCGGGTCCTTGCCGCCCTTGCCCGGCAGCGCCACCACGTCGAACTCGCCTTCCACGGGGAGGCTGCGTTGGATCAGGCTGGTGGCGATGGCGTCGAAGTCGCACAAAGTCTCGACCGGCGCGCCCTGCGCATCCAGCAGGCTCAGGCTGGCCGCTTCGCCTTCCCATTCCAGGAAGCTGGGCGTCGTCCAGAAGCGCGCGCGGCCATCGGCGGGGAAGCGGCGGATCGTCACCTTCAGACCTGCGGCTTCAAGCTGGGCCGCCACGTATTCGGCCGCGGCGCGGTAGCCGGGGCTGGCCTGGATGCGGTGGTGCTGGCTGATGGCGGTCACATGGCGGTGGGCGAAGTCACCGCGGTAGGCGCGGCGGATGAGGTCAGTGTAGGCGTATGGCATATGGATCAGACTCCCGGGAGGGCTGCGCAGCCGGCTGACCGTCTCCGGGCCCTTTCTTTGAGCAGTAGTGTGGCACGCTGCCAGGGCGCATCATAGCACAGAGCGTCGCCGCGGAAAAATGGACAGCAACAGGGCGGCGTGCGTTTCCAAAATATCCTGCTCTGTGCTAAACTGGCGCCCATGCGAGACGGACACACTCCCACGGCGCGGCCGAGTGTCGTGCGGGCGGCGGCGCTGCTGGCGCTGTTATTCATGTTGGCGTTGGGGGCCTGTGGCGGCGGCGACACGCTCACCCCCGGCCGCGCAGGCGCACAGGCGACGCTGACGCGCACGCCCGCGCGCTCGGCTGCCCTGACGTCGGCGCCCACACCGACTCGCCGCACGGCCATCACGCCGACGCGTACGCCCAAACGTACAGCGACAGGCGCCGCCACGCTTACGCCGGCCGGCAGCGCAGCCATTGCCCCGATGTCCACGTCAACCCGCCGTGTGTCTGCCACGCCGACGGTCGTGTTGAGCGGGCTCCCAACGATCCCATACGACCGGCTGCCGGTCCAGGCGCGCGAAACGATCGCATTGATGCAGCGCGGTGGCCCGTTTCCATATCGCCAGGATGGGGCGGTCTTTCAGAACCGGGAGCGTTTGCTGCCGAGCAGGCCGAAAGGCTACTACCACGAGTACACGGTGGAGACGCCCGGATCGCCGGATCGCGGTGCGCGCCGGATTGTCGCAGGCGATGAGGGCGAGCTGTACTACACCGACGACCACTACGACAGTTTCAAACAGGTGGTGATGCCATGAGCCATAAGGCGGAAGCGCTTTTCTCGGATCGGGTCGCGCCGGGCGTCTATCGTACCGATCTGCGGACGCCGGCGGCGACCCTGGCGCGCGCGGCAGAACGGCACGGCTGGCAGGCGTTTCACCTGGATGGGCGTGAGCTGACGTCCAAGGCGGAGTTTCTCGCGGCCAGCGCGCGGGCGCTGCGGTTTCCGAGCTATTCCGGGCATAACTGGGATGCGTTTGAAGAAAGCCTCAACGACATGAGCTGGGCGCCGGCGCAAGGGTATCTGGTCGTCTTTGATGGGGCGGGACAGTTCGCCCGGACGCAGCCTGATGAGTTTGCCGTGGCGCTGGACATCCTCCAGGAAAGTGCGCGGCGTTGGCAGGAGTTGGGCAGGCCGGTGGTCGTGTTGTTGCGTGGGGCAGGTCGAGAAGCCGACAGCGTGCCCTGGCTGTGACGGGTGTTACCCCACGATTCTGGAAGAGGGGGAGATAGAATACAGTGCGCTCATCAAACGTTATTCTTGTGTTGAATCTGTTGCTGATTTTTGCGTTGGCTGGTTGTGCAGCGCAGCCGGGTGTCTCCCCGACGGCTCCTGCGCCCGCGGTTGAGGATACGCTGACCGTGACCGTTGCAGCGGCTACCTCGCAGCCAGTGGTCACCGTCCCGGTCACGCCGCCCCGTTCTGATCCACAGCCTGAAGTCTCCCCTTCCGCGGCGGCCGGTGACACTGTGCCGCCGGTCGTGAACCTGTCCGCCGATCCGGTAGAGGTGCCATGGCTCGAACAGTCCATGGTCCGGGCAAGCGCGCAGGACGCCGCGGGCGTGGTAGGGCTGGAGGTGTTGCTGGCCGACCAACTCATCGCTACAGCTTCGGGCAGTGATCTGTCGGTTGATCTGATCCCGGGCGCGTTGGATGCGGTCGCGCCTGGCGGCACGTACACCCTGACGGCGCGCGCGGTGGACGCGGCCGGCAATGTGGGCGAGGCAGCGCTGGCCGTGACCTTTGTGTCGTTGCCGGAGACACCGATGACGGAAGCAGCGCCGATCTTCACGCCAACCCCCGTGGCGACCGCGACGACCTTTCTGCCGCATGTGACGGCCGCGGGCACCCCTCCGCCTCAGCCGACGCCGCGGCCGACGCGGCCAGGCGGTGGCGTCAGCTACCGGGTGACCGAGATCACCCTCCCCACCTATCCGTACGCGTCGTACCTGAGCGAGACCACGGACCCGAACCTGGGCGATTACCCGGTGGCCGTGCTCGATCGGGGCGCGTACGAGGCGGCCGATCCGCAGCCCGTGCCCAAGAAGCACCGGCTGATCGTGCTGGAGAATCGCTACCTGCGGCTCAGCATCCTGCCCGATCTGGGCGGGCGGATCTACGAGGCCACCTTCAAACCGACCGGCAACAACGAGCTTTACAGCAACCCGGTTGTGAAGCCGACCAACTGGGGGCCGGGGAGTCCGGCCGGCGCCAACTGGTGGCTGGGGATCGGCGGCCTGGAGTGGGGCTTCCCGGTGGAGGAGCACGGCTACGAGTTCGGCCGGCCGTGGGGCTTCGATCACGTGACGTTGCCGAACGGCGGTGTGATGCTGACGCTGTTCACCCGCCACGGCCCACAGCTTCCCTACGCAGTGGTTGACGTAATCTTGCTGCCGGATGCCGCGTACTTCGTCGTGCAGCCGCGCATCACCAACCCCTGGGGTGCGCCGTTTAAGTTCAAGTGGTGGGATAACGCTATGCTGGCGCCCGGCGCGGCGAACAGCCCCAGCCCGGATTTGCAACTCATTTTCCCGGCATCCGATGTGACGATTCACAGCACCGGCGATGATACGCTGCCTGGCGCGGGCGCAGCCGATGACATGGCCGGTCTACAACGGCCGCGACTTCAGCCAACTGAGCAACTGGAACCAATACCTCGGCGTCTTCCAGCGGCCGGCCGCGACCGGCAACTTCGTGGGGGTGTACGACACCGCGGCGGATGAAGGGATGCTGCGGATCTTCCCGAACGATGTGGCGCGCGGGGCCAAGCTCTTCTCGCCCGGCTTCAACGATCTGCTCGACCCCAAGCTGTGGACCGACGACGGATCGAGCTATGTGGAACTACACGGCGGCATCGACGCCAACCTTCGATGATTGGTACGAGCTGGAGCCCGGCGGCGAGATCACCTGGAGCGAAATCTGGTATCCGATCGCCGGCATCGGCGCAGTGACGCAGGCGAACGAGGACGCGGCGCTGGCCGTACACAGCGATGGGAATGTGTTGCGTGTCGGCATCTTCCCCACAGCTCCGCTGGAGGGCCAGGTGACGATCACCGTCCAGGGCATGGAACCGATGGTGCGCACAGTTGATGCTGACCCGGCGCGACCCGTGACGGTCGAGATCCCGCTGGCAGCCGGCGTGCCCGCGCAAGCCGCGGTCGCGGTTGACCTGGCCGACACCTACGGCGCGCTGATGCTCTCTTCGCAGGCACAGGTTCAGGTGCGGTAGGAGGCAGAAGGGAGGGAAAGCAGCAACGTCTAGCCGTATCTCGATCACCCATGAGGTGCTGGGTAGAACCCTCCGTCATCACGACCCTTCGAGAAACCGCCGCGTCGCGGCGATCAGTGCGGGGCGCAACGTCTGGGCGTGAATTCCTGCCGCCTCCATCCCCAGCAGCACGGCGCCGACCACCGGCGGTGCGGTCAGCCGGACGAAGCGTGCGCCCGGAGCCACCGCGTGGATCGTCTCAGCCATTGGATCGAAGATGCGCCAGCCGCCGTTGTGCATGCTGCCCACCTGGACGACCTCGAACTCCAGATCCTCGAACCCGAGCTGCCGGATCACGCCGACCGCCAGGCTGCCGAGTTCCTGGCCCGACCAAGTGATGCATGCGGCGGCGACCGCGTCACCCGCATCCGCGGCCTGAAAGACCAACGGCGCTGCCTCCGCGCCGAGGCTCAGTTCGTCCTGGCTTAACCCTTCCAACAGGCGCTCCGGGGAGTGCGCTCCGGTCTGCGTCATGAAGAACTCGGTGAGCAGCGTGGCGGGGCCGCGGCGACCCCAGGCGGCCGCCACCGCGCAGAGGGCCTTCCAGACCAGATCGGATGCGCCGCCGTACTCGCCGAACATCATCCCGTTGCCGGTGACATGGCCCATGCGGGTGCGCGTCGCGTCCCAGCCCCAGCAGTTGTTGCCCGTCCCGGAGATGAGGGCGACGCCCCACCCGCCTCGGCCCCGGCCAGCAGCCCGATCAAAGCATCGTTGACAGCCTCGACCGGACACGTCAACCCTAACGTGCGCGATGGCGTCCAGCGTCGGAGCCGCGCTCCCCCGGCCAATCGTAGCCGCCGACGCCGAAGCCCGCGCCCGCGATCTCGCGTCGATCGATGCCGACCATCGCCAACGCCTGCCCCATGCATGCGCCGAGCGCGGCGATCAGGCCGTCGTAGCCGACGACCTCATGATTGCCGGGTCCGGCGGCGCCGAAGCCGACCGCCCGGCCGGTTTCATCCGCGATCGAGCGCGTGGCTCTTGGTGGCGCCGACATCGACGCCGAGATAATAGCGCACCATTCACATGCCTTCTTCTTGGAGGCAGGAGGCAGGGGTCAGGAGTCAGGCGTCAGAACCCCGCCTGATCCCTGATTCCTGACACCTGTTCCCTGATCCCTGTCCCCTGAAAAACTGCGGCAGATGCTGGCGGTGCGTCTCCAGCATATCGTCCAGTACAGCCTGCACCTTGTCGGCCTGCGGTCCCAGCGGGTGGACGAGCAGCGCCTGGTAGGCCGCGTCCCGATCACCATGGACGGCTGCCTCGACGGTCAGCAACTCGTAGGACTTGACCGCGGCCAGCAGCCCGAAGCAGGCGGTCGGCAGCGGCGCCGGGCAGCGGCTTGAATCCGGCCCGCGACACACGCACCGGCATCTCCAGCACCCAGTCGGCCGGCCAGCCCGGCACCGCGCCGCGATGGGCGGTGTTGACGACGTGCGTCTCGCCCAGGTCGTTATAGTGCGCATTGAGCAGCTGCGTCGCCACCGTGGAGTAGTACGCGCCGCCGCGTTTCATCAAATCCTCCGGCGGCTGCGAGCGGGCCGGGTCGGCGTAATCCTTGAGCAGATCGGCCTCGATGGCCATCACCTGCTCGGCGCGGGACGGCGGCCACTGCGCTTGCTCGGCCAGCTTGTGGTCGGTCTTGTAAAAGTAGCTGAGGTAATAGTTCGGCATCATCCCCAGGATTTCGACCAACCGGGGTTCGAATGCCGGGTGCGGCTCGGCGCGGAGCCTCGGCCAGGTAGCCGGCAAAGATCTCCGGCCAGAAGTCCTCGCCTTCGTAGGTAAACCCGCGGTGCCACGACAGGTGGTTCAGACCCAGCGTGTCCAACTCCGCCTTGACCGGGTCAAGCTGACGCCCGGTCCGTCGTTCGAGCACTTCGACCATCCGCATCTTGGCGGTGATGGGCACGTTGCACACGCCCACCGCGGCACCTCCGGCATGTAACGAGCCAGCGCCTCGGTCACCAGCCCGGCCGGGTTGGTGAAGTTGACCAGCAGTGCGCCAGGCGCCAGCTCGCGCCATGTCGGCGGCGATGCTCAGGATCACCGGGATGGTGCGCAGCGCCTTGGCCATGCCGCCGATGCCGGTGGTCTCCTGCCCGATCAGGCCGTGCCGCTTGCCCAGGTACTCATCCTCGCGCCGCGGCCTGCATCCCACCCACGCGCAGCTGCGTGGTGACGTAGCTCGCCCCGCGGATCGCGTCCCGCTGATCGGTGGTCAGCACGACCTTGAACGGCGCGCCGGCCGCCGCGACCATGCGCTGGGCGAAGCCGCCCACGACATCCAGCCGCTCCTGCGAGATGTCCGCCAGCCACAGTTCAGTCAGCGGGAAGCTGCCGACGCGGTCGAGAAACCCCTTGACCAGTTCCGGCGTATAGCTGGAGCCGCCGCCAAAGACTGCTACCTTCATAGAGTTCGTCCAGAAAAGAAAATACGACAGCCTACGCAGGCTTATGTCCCTACAATGCCATGGTGCGTCAGATGGAGATCGGGGCTTTGTCCCGCCGGAGTAGAGGCTTTAGCCGGTCTCGCTGAACATTGAGCGTAACCGGCTAAAGCCTCTACTCCAGACGTTCATCTGAACGTGTCTATTTGGCCTGGCCGTACACCTGCGCCAGCAGCCCGTCCACAAGATCCTCGGGGTGCATGGGCAGCGCGTCTTGCTGCCACATCAGCACGCTCACCAGCGGCATATCGCCCATCATATCCATGAAGTCCATCCGAGTTTCCGCCGTCGCTCATCGCCGCCACCGAACATCTTGCGGCTCTGTTCTTCCATCTGCGCGTAGAAGGGCCCGAAGACGGCTTTCCCCCGCGGGTCAGCCATCCACTCGCGGATGGTGGATTCCCTGTCGAGAATGCAGGGCAGGCTCAGGGTCGATTCGAGCGTCACCGCCAGGGTGTGGCGAATATCGGCGGCAGAGGACGCGATCAGGATGTCGAAATCCCCATCCTCGGTGATCCATTGCTTGTATTCCGGATGATAGTAGGCAAAGGCCCGGAAGTCCAGCTCGATGGCGACTGATTGGGTCTCACCCGGCTGGAGCGCCACCTTTGCGAAACCTTTCAGCTCCTTTTCGGGCCGCACCAGACCCGATGCGCGGTCGTGGACGTACACCTGGACGATTTCCTTGCCCGCCATGTGGCCCGTGTTGGTGACATCCACCGTGACGGTCAACCCGTCCACGTCCCGGAAGGTCTGCGCCGACACCCTGGCGTTGCTGTAGGCGAAGGTCGTATAGCTCAAGCCGTGGCCGAAGGGGAAGAGCACCGGCAGCTCCCTGGCGTCGTAATAGCGGTAGCCGATGAACAGCCCTTCGCCGTAGCGCACTCGCCCGCGCCGCCCGGCCAGTTGAGATGCGCCGGTGTGTCGGACAGCTTGAGCGGGAAGGTCTCGGCCAGTTTGCCGCAGGGATTGACCTGGCCAAAGAGGATGTCGGCCAGCGCCCCGCCGCCCGCCTGGCCCATCATCCAGCCTTCGAGGACGGCCGGAACCGCGTCGATCCAGGCGCTCATGGCCACCGGCGCGCCGTTGTTGAGCACCACAACGGTCTTGGGCTGGACTTTGGCCACCGCCTGGATCAACGCCACCTGCTGTACAGTCAAATCGAGGTCGGGGCGATCGTAGCCTTCGGATTCTTTGTAAGTGGGCAGCGCGATGTAGAGCAGCGCAACATCCGCTGAACGCGCCAGTTCCACGGCCTGGTCGATCAAGTCCTGACGGAAGGAGTCGTCCGCGGGATAACCTTCGGCGTAGGTCAGTTCGGCGTTACCGGCGCGCGGACTGGAGCTCCTGGAATGGCACGTCCACTTGGGTCGGGTTGATGTGCGAACTGCCGCCGCCCTGGAAGTGCGCGGCTTGCGCGGAACGACCGATGACGGCGATCTGCCGCTGACCTTTCAGGGGCAACAGACCGTCGTTTTTGAGCAAGACCATGCCCTCCGCGGCGATCTTGTGCGCGAGTCCGTGATGCGCGTCCACATCGAAGGCGCCGCCCTTGGGGGTCTCCTGGCCTTGAACACGATCCGCAGAATACGGCGGACCGATTCATCCAGGGTCGCCTCATCCAATTCGCCGGAGCGCACCGCTTCGACGACGGCCTGGACGCGCCGGGCTGCGGGCCGGGCATTTCCCAATCCAGCCCGCCGCGGAGCGCGGCCACGCGGTCGCGCACCGCGCCCCAGTCGGAGACCACCAACCCCTCGAAGCCCCATTCGTCCTTGAGGATCTCGGTCAGCAGCGTGTGATGCTCGGAAGCGAAGACGCCGTTGACCTTGTTATAGGAGCACATCACCGTCCAGGGCTGCGCCTCCTTGACGGCCTTCTCGAAGGCGGGCAGGTAGATTTCGCGGAGCGTGCGTTCGTCCACCTCGGAGCTGATGCTGAAGCGCTGAAATTCCTGGTTGTTGGCGGCGTAATGCTTGAGCGAGGTGCCCACGCCTTTCGATTGCACGCCCCTGATGAAGTTGACCGCCAACTCGCCGGCCAGGTAGGGATCCTCGGAGAAGTATTCGAAGTTGCGCCCCCCCAGCGGCGAGCGCTTCATGTTGACGCCCGGACCCAGCACGACATCCACATGCAGGGCGATGGCTTTCTCGCCAGCGCCGCGCCCAGTTCGCCCATCAGCGCCACGTCCCAGGTGGACGCGCCTACACCGCTTGTCCACAATGTCATTTGGCCTGCCGTTGCAGGCAGCGTTCTTTGGACATTCCTTCAAGTCGCCATTGACCCAAACATTACTGGCCCACGCTGTCCTCGGCTCTTTGCGTTGCTCCTTGTCGGTGTGTATCTTGCGATTGATTGGGTGAACACTCATCAGATAGAGGAGAAAATCAACGAAAACTACTGGCGGTACGACATGCCACTTGCGGCATCACTAGCTTCATTCGCAGTCGCCACACAATTCGATGCTCGGTGGGCGACATGGCCGCTTGCAGTGGCTTTCGTTGTTGCAATCATCGGTCATTGCTTTGGAGCCTGGGACTTAGCGGCAAACGTTTCTTCGCGTAAGGCTAAGGCGCGCGCAACTCTGGCTGGATTTAACGCGCTGGGGCTACTAGTTCTGCTGCTTGGAATGTGCGTAGAAGGGCCGTGGGCCCTTTGGTTGACGCCCATAGCCGTCCTGTCGGTCGTTGTTTTGTACCTATCTTTCCGCGAGAAAATATCGACTTGGTGACTGTCGGGTACCCGGCCCTTCGCTCCAGCCGATATACGATGGCCTGCGGTCTATACGGCCACAATTCCGCCATCGACCGGCAAATCGATTCCAGTGATGTAGCTGCTCTCGTCGGAGGCCAAGAACACCGCTGCCGAAGCAATCTCTTCAGGCTTCCCGATGCGCCCCATCGGAGTCATGGTCTTGAACCGTTCCTTCATCGCATCCGTGTTCTTGCCAAATTGACCTTCGAGAATAGGCGTCTCGATGGCACCCGGACTGATCATGTTCGTGCGGATTCCCTTGCCTGCGAAGTCCGCTGTCCATGTGCGCACGAACGAGCGTAGAGCTGCCTTGGTTGCTCCATAGGTTGGATAGATCGGGATACCTTTCTGCCAGACCCCGGAGCCATTCACGATGATCGATCCGCCCTCTTTCATCAGGGGCAGGGCCTTTTGCACTGCAAAGAAGACACCGCGAGCGTTGATGCCGAAAGTCTTGTCGTAGTGTTCCGGGATCACGGCTGCTGTCGGTATCGGCTCCACGATGCCGGCATTCGCAAATAGCACATCAAGCTTGCCTTTCTTCGTAGCTACTTCCTTGTAGAGCCGGTCTAGGTCGTCGAGATTGGAGACGTCCCCTTGGACGCCAGTCACATTGCTGCCGATTTCGGCCACGGCCTTATCTAGTTCCGCCTGCCGACGGCCCGTAATGAATACGTAGGCTCCCTCTTTCACAAAACGCTTGGCGGTAGCAAGTCCGATACCGCTGCTGCCCCCGGTGATGACGGCGATTTTTCCCTGTAATGCAGGCATGATTTGATCTCCTTCTCGGATTCGTGAAGTGTCCGAACTTCTGGACTCATCGTTTCAGATGTGCGCGGCGCGAAATAGTTGCATATTTTTCAACCGTTCGTTCCAGAACTGCGTCAAATCCTGTATGAACAATTCGATATCGGTGGACGTGAAGATGGGGCGGCCTCGCGGATTTGATGAAGACGCCGCGCTCGAAGCTGCGATGCGGGTCTTCTGGGAGAAGAGCTACGAAGGCACGACCATGGCCGACCTAACCGAAGCCATGGGGATCAACCGTTCCAGCATGTACGCGGCTTTCGGTGACAAGGAATCACTCTTTCACAGGATCATGGCGCGCTACCGGGAGGGGCGGATGATCTATATCAGGGATGCTCTCGCTCAGCCGTCGTTGCGGGAAGTCGTAGCGAGGCTGATCCACGGCACTGCGGAGTTCCTGTCGACCCCTGACAATCCTCGGGGTTGTCTCTTGATCCAAGGGGCGCTGGCATGTGGCACGGATGCGGAACCTGTAAAGCAGGCGATGATCGATTGGAGAAAAAGCGGTCAAGCGGCTTTGAAGAAGCGTCTGCAACAGGCGCAGTCTGAAGGCGAGCTTCCTCGAGAAATCCAGCCGGGAGACTTTGCCCGTTACCTATCTGCGCTCATGGCAGGCCTTGGTGTTCAAGCCGCCAACGGGGCAACGAGGGCAGAGTTGCAGCGCGTCGCGGAAATCTCCTTGCGCTGCATTGAAACCGCGCTTTGGGGTCCTGCAAGCGGGTAATTCTGCAGCGAGGTTGGCCGGATTGGAATGCGCGTCCTGGGGCCATTCGCTTCTCCTCGCGAGTGATCTCTACCGCACGATTGTCAGAAGTCGGCTCTTTCAGAGCCATGAACAAACGCGCTCGTAACGACGAACCCAAGTTCGTGGATTGTCGGCCAACCGGAAGTTATCCAGAAACGGGCTTCGCGGAGATCGGCGCGCGGCAGTCAGCGAATCACACTTCCCCTAAGCCGACTTCTGGAAAAATCCGCTTGTCCGGCAGCCGGGGTTTTCAGGCGCGATGTTAATAAGGTTTGTCACCATGCTGACCAGTCCTAACGGAGCTTCGAACAATCGAAGAACGGGGTCGCGAAGTGCACGGCAATCACAAGCAGTATCTCTCCAACGGTAGCGACGCCGACGATGCAAAATCGTACCCGCCGAACCATTCGTACAACGCCCATTATCTGTCCCCCGCGAACTGCCGGAATAAGGAGCTTGTCTTCGCCTCGCTTGCACAAGTATAGGAGTAGGAAATAACCGGCCCCCGCAATAGCGAGGCAGACTTCGGCAACCACCCACTTCGACCGGAGCTCGCACGCGACCGCCGCATTTTGCGCAACAAGGAAGCAGAAGGTCGCGCCCTGCACGAACGAAAATGCCGTGAAGCCATCAGCGTACGTACTGAGCTGCTCTGCAAGCTTTTGTTCCTTCGCGTTATTGTCAGAGTTTTCTTGATCGGACATCAGCCACTTCCAGACTGTCGCTTTCGGGATTTTCCTTCAGTAGGTCGAAGGTTTCGGCGCTTACCTTGTAAACACTGCATTGGGCGCGCGACCCGACATGTTCGCGCCGATCGCTGATTACGACCTTTGGAGATTGCCGGTCACGTACCTTCATCAATTCAGTCGCCTCCAGGCGCGACGTGAGCGGTTCGACTCCGGGGCGCGCGGGATCGGGTCTGCTAGTTGCTGGGACGGGTTGGTCTGGGGGAAGCATGGGTCTTGAGAGTACACCATTAGTCAAGTCACTACGTACAGCAGTTGTACAGCAGGCAGTGGTGAACTGCTCTGTAAGCTTCTGAAAGAATGGAGCCGACGAGCGGACTTGAACCGCCGACTTGCCGATTTCAGATCGGCAGGCTTGGTAATCTCTAAGCGCGGAACCGCTGCTATCGTCTCGTCCACGGCAGGCAGTGTAGCGGTCTCGTCTTTGATCTGCCACAAGGGTACTCCGGCGTCTGAATCGGGGGACTATTGCAGAAGCGAAGGCGTTGTCCCGCCAACCGTGGTCACTTCTTCGTGAGGTGGCTCCTCGATAGGAAGCTGCGCGAAGCGAACATAGGAGACGCATATCGAGATGCCGTTGACCGACAGATGTTCGACGGGCTTGTTCTGCCCGAACGACCGACGCAGAGTGACGACCTCTTCAGCTGTTACTTTGGTGAGCAGAAATTGGTGTCTCGAAGTGATTGATTTCAAGACGTTTAATAGAGTTTTTTGGAAGTCCACTTGACAATTTCTAGGGATAGAGTAGACTGTTCTCAAGTAAAGCGACTGGTGCAGCCGGACAGTAAGAGTTATCCGGGCGGGTCGCTTGAAAGGTCTTGAGGCCGTGCCTTCGGGTGCGGCCTTTGTTATTTTGGGGGCTTCACGAGGTCACCCTTCGGCATCACCCCAAAAAGCTCGGGACGCGGGTGACGAGCCATACACTCGAAGACGACTCGGTCACGAACGTCATTGCCGTATCGGTCTCGTCGAGCGTTTGGATTCTCCATCGCCGTCATAGAAGCATCTTCCAAGACGACCGAATCACAACTCATTCCGCTGACAATCTGCTCAACCACATCGTCGATTGTGTAGCCATCCCGCAGTACGCGGCTCTTGTAGATGTGCCAACCAATGAAGAGAACCTCGGCAGTAATCAACGGAAGATCCTCCTCTCGTTGCTTCGCGTGAATGGCCGCGAGTTGCACATCGGACAGCGTGCCGATTGCGACCGCCTTGACCTTCACCTTAACGTCGGGACGGAACTGTTCCAGATTGGCCCGGATTAGAGCGGCGGCGTTTTCGTAAAGCGGCATTTGCGAGTCCGAGGATAGTATCTCCCGGCACGTTCACGCCTAGCCTTTACTGTCCGAATACGTCTTCGTCGCACGAGGGCGGATAGCCCACGCGAGGGTTATGATTGCCAAAGACGACCCGACGACTAGATGGAGAACGAAGCCACTAAGAATCGCCCATTAAAGGTCGCGTTCTCCCGTTTTCAGGGCGACAACTCAGACGGGTAGCGACAATTCCAATTGCTTTGGTGGTGGGATCTGAGGGCTGAAGTCTCCGGAGAAAGGATTTGCCCGATCCCGTCATCCCGAGGATCAGCGTGTGGGCGACCTCGCCGTTATGCAGGTTCAGAAAATACGGTGTGCTGTTGTCGGTTTCAAGCACGGCCAGGTACTCCGTGCCGAGATGGGCGTTCGTCTTCTCGCCCGGAAGGATCGTGAACAGAAAAGACAGGTCGGCGTAGTTCGTGTTCAGGAGATACAGCTTGCGCAGGTTCAGCGCATAGTTGCCGGGCACAGTGGCGAAGTACGCGTTGAGTTGGTTGTAGGTCTCCGAAAACAGACTGCCGTCGGCGTTGGTGAAGATGCCAGTGAACTCGGCCCCGAGTTGCTCCAGTTCCGCTTTTGAGCGTCCGTAGAGAATAATCGTGAGCGAGAGGTCGCCGAGCGATTGCCCGTCGCCCAGAGCCCGCAGGCAGTCGCCAAGGTTTTCGATGTCGGCCTGCTTCGACTCGTCCACCAGCACGTCGCGTGGGTTCGTCTTCGTCGTGTCATTGCCCATCTGCGAGACAAACCCGGTCTTCGACATGTTGAAGTGGCGGCGGCGCTTGTTGACTTCCTTGCGGGCCTTGTCCGCTGCGAGTGGCGTCCATTCTGTAATGACTCGGAAGTTGGCCGGGATCTTCAGCAGCGCATCGAGCGCCAGGGGCCGCGTCTCGGTGACGGCCTCTTTCATCGTCAGCACCCGAACGATGTGATCGCCCACGCGCAGATGATCGCGTTCGGCTTCGATGTTCGAGTTGACGACTTGATAGTCGAGAAACTGCGTGGACCGCGGCTTGCCCGCAATGCGCCAGTCGTCGAAGTTAAGCAACCGGCGAAAGAACGTGAACTGCTGCTGCCGGTTCAAGACTTCGATCTGCATGAAGTCCGCGAGCTGCCGAGCGAATGCCTGCACGCGCTGGTCGAGCTGCGCAACATCGCGCTCGATCTGGCTGCGCAGCAGAGTTTTCATGTTGTCGTTCGTGAACTGCGCCTTCAGTTCGCCGATGGCACCGGCAGGATCGCGAAAGAGTCGGCTGAATGCCGCGCCCACTCCGGTCTTCGATCTCGCGCCTTCGAGCAGAATGCAGTAGAAGATCTCCACCTGATAAAGGTGGTCGCGCTTCGCCTCAAAGAACTTGCGCCGCTGCTCGATAGCTGCTGCCACAATCGGGTCGTCATATCTGGCGAACGGAATGTCGGGCCGATTCGATTTGAAGAGATACTGGTATACGTGGAAACCTGGGCCAAATGCTTTGAGGGCCGCTTCCAGCCGCTTTACCGCATACTCCTGCTCCGAGCGATCAAGGCTTTCGTAATCGACGCCGGGAACGCTGAGGACCATGCCGACATCGCCGGACTTCGTTAGAAAGGCCGTCTCGTTCCAGAAGCCGTAGAGATTGATGTGGTCGTTGAGACACGCGCTCTCCTTCCACGGCTTGATGACCTTATCGACTCGCAGCATCACAGCACCTCCACGCGAGGGACTTGCTGCTTGGCTGCGTCATAACGCACGTTGTAGCGTTCGGATTTTGCCAGGATGCGAAGGAATGCCGGATCGCTGTTCGTCACCCAATGCCCGAAGGCGAAACCGCCAATGAAAACGGCGATGCCGGCGAGGATGGAATTGAAGAGATTGAACGCTCCCACCGCGCCGACGCAGACGAAGTAGAACAACGTGCGTTCCACGCCCAGGTACGTAAGAGGCTTATGCAGGCTCTTGAAGACCCGATTTGTGCGATGCATCTGTCTTTGGTCTGTCATAAATCTCTCGCTTAACGAAGCGTGTTAAGGGAAGGGACTGAAAACAGCTCGGAAGCGCGCTAAACGCCCCAGAGCCAACTCAGGACATTGACGGCGAGAACGGCGATGCCTGTTCCGGCGGCAACTCCGGCGAGCGCCTTCTTAGCACCAGGTTCGCCGTGCGCAAAGCCGTAACCGCCGATCACGATCGCAACCAGACTGGCGACCTTCGCAATGGTGCCGGTGAAAAGGCTTTGGATGGCGGTAAAGCCGGTGTCGAACGGTGAACCGCCCTGCGCTAGCGCGGCTACAGGCATGAGAAAAAGCAGAGTGAAAGAAACGGCGGTTAAACGCGCCCAATTTGACCGAAGAACGGATTGGACTGGGCGGATGAGATGGAGTTTGGACCAACGTGGCATTTGCGCCTCCGGCAGCACCTCAAATCGGCTGCTTGTGGCGCAAAACTAACTTGACTCAATCGGGATGTCCAACAACTTCTCGTCCGCGAGATATTCCTGGGAGGAATAACAGCGGCCACGGTGTGGCGACCAATTAAATCGCGCCACTCGACCCGATACTTGCGGGAAAGAACTCTCCTCAAAAAGCAATTGATCGGCAAATGCGACTCGGACACGTGTACCGGAGGCCCTCTAGTTAGGAGTCCCTGAGAGGCCGTTGTCGTGGCGGGCCCGTAGTCGTTTTCCATGCAAATCGGCTCCCAACTGCCTGCCAATGAAACAGATGAGACTGTCGTTGTCTGCCTTGATTCGGCGCGTCTGTAACGCCGGCTCCGCATCCGCGAAGAGACTTGCTCAAGGAAACGTGAGGTTACGAATCGGCTCGCTGCTGTCTGATAGTCCCGGCAGGAATATCTCGCGGACGAGAAGTTGTTGGACACGGCGCCAGTAATCCATCAAATTTGCACCCAAGATAGGCGATGACGCCACGTGTTTGCTCCGCTCCGGGCTGAATTACAACAATGGCGGCTATTTCGAAGATGATCGGACCCGCGAACGATTGGCACGAACAGAACGCCCTGCTCACGGCGCTACCGGTTCGTTTGCCGCGGGCTCAGAGCCATGTCGCCGCAATCCGTAACCCGTTGCAATTAAGCGCCATCGATACTAAGGTTTTAACTGCGACACCAGTGAAGCGGAGAGGAAAGAGCATGTTCCGCAGAACTGGTCAGAGCGGTCACATTGAATCAAGCGGTAGATGGTGGGTTGTTCGGTGGTGGATGGATGTACCGGGACTAGAAACGAGAAAACACATGCGGGAGAGAATCTGCCCGATCTCAGGCCCCGGTAGCCTGTCCAAGACCGTAAGGGAGCGCCGCGCTCGTGAAATCATCACGAGCAGCGGAGCCGACACCGTGGAGTATTTCAACGAAGTCGTGAAGCAAAACAACGGTGTCACGTTCCGTGAACAAGCAAAATGGTGGCTTAACCACGTCCGAAGTCGGAAGCGCAAGCCCATTGCAATTTCGACTTTGGAAGTCTGGGAGGCCTGTCTCAATAACTGGCTTAACCCAAACATTGGAGATTTGCCCCTGTCCGAAATCAACAATGCGGTCTTGAAGTCCGTCATTGCGAAGATGTCGGAAAAAGGCCTATCTCCAAAGACCATCGACAACTATGTTCCGGTTGTGAAGATGGTCGTGGCTTCTGCCGTCGATGAACAAGGAGAGGAAATTCATCCTCGAACGTGGAATCACGAATTCATCGACCTGCCTGTGGTCGAGAAGGACAAGCAGAACACGCCGTCTTTTTCGTCTGAAGTGATGACAGGTTTAGCACGGTGGAAGAAGGAGCGGGAGCGGATGATTTTCATTCTGTGTGGGGCTGGTGGTTTACGAGTCGGAGAGGCGCTTGGGATCGAGATTGACAAGCACATCTCCCCTGACTTTCTGACCATCTTTATCCAACAGAAAATTCATCACGGTAGGGTCGAACAACGGCTCAAAACGGCAAATGGCTGTCGCCAGGTTGACCTCCACCCGACGATCGCCACTTTTCTCAAAGAGTTCGTTGGCAAACGAGCATCGGGCTTCCTGTTTTGCACTCGACAAGGGAAACCGGTCTCTCCGTCAAACATCATCCGCCGCCATTTGCACAAGGCCCTTAAGGAACTGGGCTACGTCAATCCGTTCACCGGAACGCACAAAGCTGGAAACCATGCGTTCCGTCGCTTTAGAAACACGTACCTGCGGAACTATGCGGAATGTCCCGAGGGCCTATACAAGTACTGGATGGGCCATGCTGGAAAGGACATGAGCGACCTCTACGACAAGATCAAAGAGGACGTTGCATTTCGTAGGAAGTGGGCGGAAAGATGTGGCTTTGGGTTCCAACTACCCTCAGTTGTACCGAATGTACCGAAAAGTACCGAAAAAACTGAGGCGGCAATAGCCGCCTAAACAACTGAAAGAGCGAGAGAAAAGATTGGTCGGGGAGAGAGGATTTGAACCTCCGACCCCCTGGTCCCGAACCAGGTGCTCTACCAGGCTGAGCCACTCCCCGACTGACGGCGACCACGGGAACGACGTGGCCACTCGAACTCAGACAGTATAGCATTCTGCAGGTGTTGGTTGGCTCGCGTGGGCTGCTCGGCGCGGTCTTGAACTGATGCTAACTCCTTCGCTCTCGCCCGGTCTGGTCGCGCCTGCCGGCGAGTGCACGAAGGCTGCTACAATCTTGCTCATAGTCGTCTTTCTACCGCTATTAAAACGTTTCTATGCTGGCTTTTACTGCGGGAAGGCTGTTGAATCCGACCGACGCCGTCGAGCATCCTCTCGTGCTCGTCGACGAGGGACGCGTCCTCGAAATTTCCGCCCGGAGCAGCCGGCAGCTTCCCGCCGGAGTTTCCGCGTCCGACTTCGGCGAGAGCGTGATGGCGCCGGGCTACGTCGATCTTCACATCCACGGCAGCGCCGGGTATGACGTCATGGACGATTCCGCCGAGGCGTTGCCGGCTATCGAACGCCTGCTAGCGCGGCATGGGGTCACGAGTTATTTTCCTACCACCGTCACCGCTCCGATGGATACGATTTTGCGCGCGCTCGATCGGCTCGCGAATGCCATCGAACAACGCGAGCGAGATCGCGAACGAAAGAACAACAACGAGGATGGCGAGAATCGGGCCTGCCCGCTCGGCATCCATCTTGAGGGTCCATTCATCAGCCATGCTCGCCGCGGGGTACATCCGCCGGAATATTTATTGGCTCCGACGCTGGCTTTGTTGGAGCGGTTCTGGCAGGCGGCGCGCGGCCGGATTCGCATGATGACGATTGCTCCAGAATTGGAGGGCGCGCCCGAGGTTATTGCTGAAGCCGCGCGGCGCGGCGTTTGCGTAAGCCTGGGACATTCCGACGCCGATTTTGCGGCGGCCGGACGCGGAATTGCGGCGGGAGCACGCCACGCTACGCATACCTTTAATGCCATGCGTCCGCTGGATCATCGGGGTCCCGGTATTTTGGGTGTGGTGCTTACGGATGGCCGCGTGAGCGCGGATATCATTGCCGACGGCGTTCATCTCGATCCGGCGATCGTGAAGCTCTTTGCTCGGGCCAAAGGCCCAGAGCAGACGGTGCTCATCACCGATGCTACGTCGGCGACCGGCATGCCGGATGGCCGCTATCGCCTGGGATCTTTCGAAGTGGAGGTTCGCGATGGCAGGTGCATGGCGGGCGGCAAGTTGGCCGGAAGCGTCTTGACCATGGACCGCGCAGTGCGGAATCTGACGTGTTTCGCGGAATGGGATCTGCCCCAGGCAGTGGCGGCGGCCAGCCGAAATCCGGCGCGGGTGGCGCGGATCGCGAACAAGGGCGTTCTCGCGGTGGGAGCGGACGCGGACTTTGTGGTCCTGAGCCCCGAGGGCGAAGTGTTGCGGAGTTTTGTCGGCGGCGTGGAATGCTCTCGGTGAGGATCGCAGGCTGCTACACACGGCCCCTAAAGGGGCATCTTTTCAAGCACGTTACAGTATCGCTAAAGCGATGCCCTGATACGAAACAAACGTTGAAGGATGCTAATGGCTGAGACGCGCAAGTTTCCGCATCATCTGATTCGAGAGATTTTTGAGCAGCCTGACGCTCTGCGGCGAACCATTGCACCGCGCGTCTCGCTGGCCGAGGGACTGGTTCGCCTGGATGAAATCCACATCTCGCGTGAGGAACTGCGCGCGCTGCGGCGGATTAACATTGTCGCTTCGGGGACTAGTCGCCATGCGGGGATGACGGGCCAGTATATGCTGCAGGAACTGGCGGGCGTGCCGGTCGATGTGGACTATGCGAGCGAGTTCGAATACCGCAATCCGATGATTGGGCGGGGCGAACTGAGCATCTTCATTACGCAGTCGGGAGAAACTGCCGACACGACCGCATCGCAGCGCGAAGCCCGTCAGAAAGGGTCGCGCACCATTGCCATTTCGAATGTCGAAGGCTCGACGATTGCCCGGGAGGCCGACGGTTTCATCTACACCCATGCTGGTCCGGAGATCAGCATTGCCTCGACCAAGGCATTCACCGCGCAGATGGCTTGTTTGTTTCTGTTCGCGCTCTACCTTGGTGAAATCAAGGGGAAAGTTTCGAAGACGCTGGCCCAGCACTACATCGGCGAACTTCTCGCCCTGCCCCAGAAGACGGAAACGATTCTGACGGCTTCCGACAAAGCGGAAAAGCTGGCCGAGCTTTACTACCGCCTGGACGACTTCATGTTTCTTGGCCGCGCCATCCACTACCCCATCGCGATGGATGGAGCTCTCAAGCTGAAAGAAGTTTCCTACATTCACGCGGAAGGCTATCCCACGGGAGAGGCGAAGCATGGGCCGAACGCGATGATTGATTTCCGCCTGCCCCTGGTGCTGATCGCGACTTGCGACCGCAACGACGCCGGATCGCTCGCGCGCTACGAGCAGAACGTAAGCAACATGGAAGGGTTCAAGAAACAAGGTGCGACGGTGATTGCGCTGGCAACCGAGGACGACACCACCGTGCCTCGCTTGGCGAATCACACCGTCTTTATTCCCGCAGCGCCGGAACTGCTGTCGCCAATTCTGGAGATTGTTCCTCTGCAGTTGTTTGCCTATTATGTCGCGGCTAAGCGCGGCCTCGACGTGGACCATCCGCGCAATCTGGTGAAAGCGGTCACGCTGGAGTAAGAGGCACCCGCCGAGCTGCGCTCGGCTTGGACGGGCGGGGGCGCCCGTCCCCACACGAAACCCAACTTCCAGCAAAATTCTCACCGATTGCTTATGATGGGACATTGCATTTTTGCTGGGTGGGGGCAGTGTGGCTGAGACGCAACCGACAAACGGAATCGAAGTATTGGAAACGCGGGAGTGGCTGGACTCGCTCGACTATGTGCTGTCGCACGGCGGTCCAAACCGTGCTGGGCGGCTTTTGCAGCAACTGGCGCTTCATGCCCGCCGTGAGGCCGGAATCAATCTGCCATTTTCGGCGACGACTCCCTATCAGAATACGATCCCTTCGCGGCAGCAGCCGCCGTTTCCCGGCAGCCAGGAAATGGAGCGCCGCATCAAGAGCCTGGTGCGCTGGAACGCCATGGCCATGGTCGTCCGCGCCAACAAAATTGAGACTGGCATCGGCGGACACATCTCGACGTTTGCGTCGGCGGCTACGCTCTACGAAGTTGCGTTCAATCATTTCTTCCAGGCATCCACTGAATCAGGCGACCGCGATATTGTCTATTTCCAGGGACACGCCGCGCCCGGAATTTACGCTCGCGCCTACCTCGAAGGCCGCATCCCTAAAGAAAAACTGGAGAACTTCCGGCGCGAGTTGAAGCCGGGCGGCGGACTCTCGTCCTATCCGCATCCGTGGCTGATGCCGGACTTCTGGGAATTTCCGACCGTGTCGATGGGACTTGGGCCGATACAGGCGATCTATCACGCGCGGTTCATCAAGTATCTCGAAAACCGCGGACTGAAAACCTCGACCGGCGGCAAAGTCTGGGCGTTCCTGGGCGATGGCGAAATGGACGAACCGGAATCGCTCGGCTCGATCACGCTGGCTTCGCGCGAGCGGCTCGACAACCTGATTTTCGTGGTCAACTGCAACCTCCAGCGTCTCGACGGGCCGGTGCGCGGCAATGGCAAGATCATCCAGGAACTGGAAGCGATTTTCCGCGGCGCGGGATGGAACGTAATCAAACTGATCTGGGGCACCGATTGGGATCCGATCATTCAGTCCGATCGCGACGGCCTGCTCGTGCGGCGAATGGGCGAGATCACCGACGGCCAGTATCAGAAATATTTCGTCGAGAGCGGCGCCTATTTCCGGCAGAATTTTTTCGGCACCGATCCCCGCCTGCTGAAGATGGTCGAGCATCTTTCGGACGAGCAACTCGCCCGCATGAGGCTTGGCGGTCACGACCCGATCAAAGTGCACGCCGCGTACAAGGCGGCGGTTGACCACAAGGGATCACCCACCATCATTCTTGCGAAAACCATTAAGGGCTACGGACTGGGCGAAGCGGGCGAAGGCAAGAACATCACGCACCAGCAGAAAAAGCTGAATGACGATGAATTGCAAATCTTCCGCTCGCGCTTCGGCATTCCGATTCCCGACGGCGAGTTGCACGATGCGCCCTTCTATCGCCCCGCCGACGACAGCGCGGAAATCAAGTACATGCAGGCGCGCCGCAAACAACTGGGCGGCTACATGCCGGTGCGCAAAGTGCGCGCCACGCCCCTGAAGCCGGTTTCGGAAGCGCTCTTCGAGGAGTTCCACAAGGGTGCCGAGGGCCGCGACGTTTCGACGACCATGGTCTTCGTGCGCATTCTCGCGAAGCTCTTGCGCGACCCTGAAGTGGGGAAGTTCATTGTGCCGGTGGTTCCCGACGAAGCGCGCACGTTCGGCATGGAGGCGCTCTTCCGCCAAGTCGGTATCTATTCGAGCGTCGGCCAGCTCTATGAGCCGGTCGATATGGCTACGCTCCTTTATTACAAGGAAGCGAAGAACGGACAGATTCTGGAAGAGGGCATCACCGAGGCGGGATCGATGTGCTCGTTCATCGCCGCCGGTACCGCCTATGCCAATCACGGCATCAACACGATTCCCTTCTTTATTTATTACTCGATGTTCGGATTGCAGCGCATCGGCGACCTTATCTGGGCCGCGGGCGACATGCGCTGCCGCGGCTTCCTCATCGGAGGCACGGCGGGAAGAACGACGCTGGCGGGTGAAGGATTGCAGCATCAGGATGGACACAGCCATGTACTGGCTCTCTCCGTGCCGAACCTGATGGCTTATGATCCTGCGTTCGCCTATGAGATCGCCATCATCATTCAGGATGGCATCCAGCGCATGTACGTCGATGGCGAATCCATCTTCTATTATTTGACGGTCACCAACGAGCCGTTGCACATGCCCGAGATGCCCAACCAGCCGGGCATTCGCGAGGGCATTCTGAAAGGCTTGTATCGCTACCGGGCGTCCGAAAAGAAGGATGCGAAGCTGCATGCGCAGCTGCTGGGCAGTGGCACCATCATGTTTGAGGTACTCAAGGCGCAGGCGATTCTGGAAAAGGACTACGGCGTCGCAGTGGATGTGTGGAGCGTGACCAGTTACAAGCAGCTCTATCGCGAGGCGAACGACTGTGAGCGTTGGAACATGCTGCACCCCACTCAGAAAGCCAAGGTGCCGTACGTGACCCAGACATTGAAGAGCGCGTCCGGCCCAGGCCCTTTTATTGCGGCGTCGGATTACATGAAGGTTCTGCCGGAGAGCATCGCGCAGTGGGTTCCGGGCAAGCTGGTGTCACTGGGCACGGACGGTTTTGGACGCAGCGAGAATCGCGCTTCGCTGCGAGACTTTTTCGAAGTGGACGCGAAGCACATCGTGCTCGCCACGCTGCATGCGCTGGCGGGCGAGAAGAAAGATGGCGCGGAAGGGGTTAGCGCAAAGCTCGTGGAGAAGGCAATCCGCGATCTGGGGATCGATCCGGAAAAACGCAACCCGGCCACCAGCTAATGGAATGCAAGAGCTAGAGGACAAGGAGAGAATGGCGACGGAATTTAAGCTGCCCGAGCTGGGCGAAAATATCGAAAGCGGCGAGTTGGTCCGCTTGATGATCAAGCCCGGCATCAGCATCACCGAAGGCGAGCCGGTGATGGAGATCGAGACCGATAAGGCGGTTGTGGAAGTGCCCTCGTCGGTGACTGGCACCATCGGAGAAATCCGCGTAAGAGAAGGCGACACGCTGCGGGTGGGGCAGGTCATCTTCACCGTCGAAAACGGGACCGGAGATGGAGCGACGTCCGCGAGAACGGCCCCGCAGCCCGCTGTGGTACCCGCAGTCCAAGCCTCTGCTGATCCAGTCCCCGCAGCCCCGGCAACGCCCGTGCCGATCGCAGCGCCGCAGCCGGAGCGTCAACCGGCACCCGCGGCTTCGTCCTCCATGGCCAGCGAGTTCAAGCTGCCGGAGTTGGGAGAGAACATCGACTCCGGCGATCTGGTGCGGCTTATGATCTCGCCGGGCACGCGCGTTTCCGAAGGCCAGCCGGTGATGGAGCTCGAAACCGATAAGGCCGTCGTCGAAGTTCCCTCCACGGTCACCGGCGTAGTGCGCGAGATCAAGGTCAAAGAAGGTCAGAAGGTCAAAGTGGGTGAGGTCATCTTTACGCTGGAGGGCGGCGTCGCGGCTCAGGTGGAACCTGCTCGCAGGCACGAACCGGTGGAACATATGTCCGGACAGCAAGCGGCGCGGCTCGCGTTCCAGTTGGCGATGCGCGCCGAGGGCAAGACAGAAGAACAAGCGCTGCCGCCGGATCAACCGCAAGTTCCGATACCGGAGTTCACCATGCCGGTGCAACTGGGCAAAGTTGCCGGCACCAACCGTCATCCAGTGCCGGCGGCGCCGCACGTGCGTCGTCTGGCGCGCGAAGTTGGCGTGGACATTCACAGCGTGCCCGGCAGCGGTCCGGGCGGACGCATCAGTGAAGACGACGTGAAACTGTGCGCCAAGAATGCTCTGCTGGCGGCGGCCGCCGCGGCACAAACTCCACGCGCCGACTTCGTTGAGCCCGAACTGCCCGACTTCTCCAAGTGGGGTAAAACGGAACGGGTTTCGATACGGGGGGTGCGGCGCAAGACCGCCGAGCACCTGCGTCAAGCATGGAACACGATTCCGCATGTCACGCAGCAGGACCGCTCCGACATCACCGAACTCGAACAGTTGCGTGCCCGCTTCGCGCCGCGAGCGATCGAAGCCGGCGGCAAGATGACGGTGACGGCGATCGCGCTGAAAGTCTGCGCATCGGCCCTGAAAGTCTTTCCCCAGTTCAATGCCTCGATTGACATGGTGAAGGAAGAAATCATCTACAAGCAGTACATCAACATCGGCATGGCGGTGGACACGGACCGCGGGCTGCTGGTGCCGGTCATTCGCGACGTAGACAAGAAGAATATCGTCGAGTTGGCGGCGGAGTTGGCGCAGCTGTCGAAAAAGGCTCGCGACCGCAAGCTCACGCCCGAGGAGATGGAAGGCGGTACCTTCACCATCACCAATCTCGGCGGAATCGGCGGCACTGGATTCTCTCCGATCGTGAATCATCCCGAGGTCGCGATTCTCGGCCTTTCGCGTTCGCGCATGGAGCCGGAGTGGGTGAACGACAAATTCGAGCCGCGCTTGATTCTTCCGCTCTCACTCTCGTACGATCACCGGTTGATCGATGGCGCTGACGCCGCGCGCTTCCTGCGCTGGATCGCGGAAGCGTTTGAGCAGCCGTTCCTGCTTTCGGTGCAGGGGTAGGCTCTGGTGATGAGAACTTGATCGGCGAACTTTAATGGCTGAGAGCGGCGAGCAGTACTACGTTTATGTGTATATCGACCCGCGGAACTTTGAGCCTTTTTACTACGGCAAGGGTTGCGGCTCCAGGCAGTTTTCACACCTTCTAGACACTAAGGACAGCGATAAAACGACGAGGATCAACGAAATACGGAACGAGGGACTGGAACCAATAATTCGAGTAGTTGCAAAAGGCCTGACTGAGGACCAGGCACTGCTGGTTGAGAAGACGCTTATCTGGAGTTCTCGCGGGCTAGATAACGTTGCGACCGGCCATTTCAAGAACAAATTTCGACCGCCAAATACTCTGCATCGACGGCTGCCCGACTTCGATTACCCAAGCCAAGTGCATTACTTTAATGTCGGAGATGGCAAACACAGGTCATGGGAAGATAACGTGACTTATTCTTACGTGGGAGCCGGTCAGGGCAAGGCGTTCCGGGAAGCTATAAAAGGATTGCATCCAGGAGACATTTTGATCGCTCGACTCAACAAGGTTGGTTACGTAGGGATTGGTCGAGTGATGTCGGAGGCCACTCCAGCCAGAGATTTCCGCGTCCCCAAATTCGCGAAAAATGAGTCCGATCGCGGAAAGCTTCTGATCGACTTAGGGTTGCAAACTGCCATTGACGATAACTTGGATGACGAGACGCTCTGCGAGTACATGGTTGCGGTGAAGTGGATAAAGGCAGTGGGTCGCGACGCAGGCCACTGGAAGAAGAACGCCGGATTATTTGCCCAAAGGGGAACCACCCGGGCGAGTCTGACCAACCAAAGAAAAACGATCGACTTCGTGGAGCGTTGCTTCGGGGTCAAGATCGAGCAACTGGCAAACGAAAAGCAAGAAGATTTGCTCCAAGGATAAAAGAAAAAATGGCGAATACATCGAATCTCCGTGTGGCTGTGATTGGCGCCGGCCCTGGCGGCTATGCCGCTGCATTTTTGGCTGCCGATCTGGGCATGAAAGCTACCCTGATCGATCCGGAAGTCAATCCCGGCGGCGTCTGCCTATATCGCGGCTGCATCCCGTCGAAGGCCCTTCTGCACATAGCCAAACTGCTAGAAGAAGCCGAGCAGGCAAAGAACTGGGGCATAGAATTCGGCGAGCCCAAAGTTGACCTCAACAAGCTCCGTGGATGGAAAGAGAGTGTTGTCAAGAAGCTGACCGGCGGACTAGGACAGTTATCCAAACAGCGCGCGGTGCAGTTCGTGCAAGGCAAAGCGTCTTTCGTGAATTCCACCACGCTGAAGGTCTCGAAAACCGCGGCCGGCGGCGAGGAGAACCTGACTTTCGACCGCATCATCATCGCCACCGGATCGCGTCCCACCGTTGTGCCCAGCCTCAAGCTCGACAGCCCGCGTCTCATGGACTCAACCGGTGCCCTTGATCTCCCCGACATTCCGAAAACGCTGCTAGTCATAGGCGGCGGCTACATCGGATTGGAATTGGGGTCGGTCTACGCCACGCTCGGCACCAAGGTGACCTGCGTTGAAATGATGCCCGGTTTGCTGCCCGGCGCCGACCGCGATCTGGTTCTGCCGCTGCACAAGCGCCTGGAAAAACTCTTCTCCGCGATCCTGCTGAACACCACAGTCAAGTCGCTCAAGGACGAGAAGACCGGCATTCGCGTGACGCTCGATGGTCCAAACGTAAAAGAAAAAGAGCAGGTATTCGACCGGGTGCTGATGTCGGTGGGACGGCGGGCGAATTCCGAGATTCCGGGCCTGGATAAGACGAAAGTCAAAGTCAACCCGAAGGGATTCATCGAGATCAACGAGCAGCGGCAAACGGCCGAACCGACGATCTACGCCATCGGCGACGTCGCTGGGGAACCGATGCTGGCGCACAAAGCCATGCATGAGGGCCGCTGTGCCGTGGAAGCCATTGCCGGGCACAAAGTTGCTTTCGAGCCGAATGCAATTCCGGCGGTTGTGTTTACCGATCCTGAAATCGCATGGGCTGGACTGACCGAAACGCAGGCCAAGGAGCAGGGGCGCGAGATCACCGTTGCCAAGTTTCCGTGGGCCGCTTCGGGGCGCGCCATCACACTTGACCGGCCCGAAGGCCTTACCAAGCTGCTCATCGATCCGAAGACGGAACGCGTGCTTGGAGTGGGCATCGTGGGCGCGGGCGCGGGCGAGTTGATCGCGGAAGGGGTGCTGGCCATCGAAATGTGCGCGCTGGCGGCCGATGTTGGCTTGACCATTCATCCGCACCCAACGCTGTCGGAGACGATGATGGAAGCGGCGGAAATCTTCTACGGACAGGCCACCGATATTTATCGTCCGAAAAAGTAGCGGCGGCTTTCCTTGGATCGTTCCGGAACTGTGGCAGTTCGAGATTGCTGTGTCCGACGGCACCTGCCGAGCTGCGCTCGGCTTGGACGGGCGAGGGCGCCCGTCCCCACACGTACACTTATTGGAAGCTCGATGAAAAAATTGGCGCTGGTAGTTCTTGTTGTTTCCATTTCTTTCCATGGTCTGACGGCCCAGTCGGTGACCAGTCTCCTGCCGGGTGGAGCACCGGCTCAGACGCCGGCTGCCGCGTCCGCCGATCAACTGGGACGCGATTCGCCATCGGGAACCGTACTTGGCTTTCTGCAAGCCGCGCAGTCCGGAGATTACAAGACCGCCGCCGATTACCTGCAAATGAGCGCCGCGCGCCGCCAGTCGCAGGGCCCGGACCTGGCCGAGAAACTGAAGTTGCTCATGGATCGCGCCTTCGTGGGCAAACTGCGCCGGCTCGCCACCGGTTCGGAAGGCAATCTCGAGTACGGCACCGCGGATGTGCAAACTATCGGCGTTTTTTCCTTTGGGGATGCCGATGTTCCCGTGGTCCTCGTCCGGGTCGCCGACCCGAATTCCGGAAAAATCTGGCTTTTCTCTTCCGAGACGCTCAGCAAAGTCCCGGAGCTGTATGACAATGTCGAGGCTCACCAGGTGGAAAACAAACTTCCGCAAAGCCTGGTGCGAAACGTGTTTCTCGGGATGCCGCTCTGGCAATGGCTGGCGCTTTTCGCCGCGATTCCAGTGGCGCTCGCGATTGGCTGGGCGGTGGTTTTGCTGCTGGCGATTCCGCGCCGGCTTTGGCTCAAGTTCAGAAATCGTCCCAACCTGCATTCCTACAGCCGCATGTCCAGGCCGCTGCTGGTCTCATTCAGCGCGTTTGCTCACCGCGTGATTGCCGGCTATTTCGGCCTGCCGTTGCTGCCACGTCTCTATTACTCCCGCATCATTTGGGTTCTCATCAGCATCGGTTTCTTCTGGTTTCTGCTCCGCGCCACCAGCCTCACCATGCAACGTCTGCGCATCCGCGCCATCAGCGGGGGCCGCATCGGCGCCGGAACCCTGATGGTACTGGGCGAGCGGTTGCTCGCTGCCCTGGTAGTGATTGTCGCTGTGCTGGCCACGCTCGGCATCCTGGGCTTCAACCTGACCACGGTGCTCGCCGGCCTCGGCATCGGCGGCATTGCCATCGCCTTCGCCGCCCAGAAGACACTGGAAAATCTTTTCGGCGGGATTTCCGTTCTGGCCGACGAAGTCATTCGCGTCGGCGACTACTGCCGCTTTGGCGACCGTACCGGAACCGTGGAAGACATCAGCCTGCGCTCCACCCGCGTTCGCACCGACGCGCGCACCGAGCTTTCCATCCCCAATGGCGCACTCGCCACCATGAGCATCGAGAATTTCACTCGGCGCGACAAGATTCTGTTCAATCCCGTGCTCGCGATCAGGTATGAAACCACGGCGGACCAACTCCGCTATCTGCTGGCTGAAATTCGCCGCATGTTATACCAGCACCCGAAAGTCGAAAGCGAAAGCGCCAGCGTCCGCTTCGCCAATTTCGACAGCAGCGCTTTGCGCCTCGAGATCTTCAGCTACGTGCTCACCCAATCCGCCAATGAATTTAACGCGATCCGCGAAGACCTCTGGCTGCGTATCATGGAGATCGTCGAGAAATCGGGCAGCGGCTTTGCCGTCCCGTCGCAGACCGTATACTTCTCGCGCGATTCCGGCCTAGACCCTGAGAAGACCGCCGCCGCCGAACAACAGGTGCAGCTATGGCGCGACCAGCACAAGCTGCCGTTCCCCGATTTCGCGCCCGCTGACAAGTCTGCGTTTCGCGGGTCGATTGTCTATCCTGAACCGGAATCGGCGGTCGGCAAAAACCAGCGGATGCCCTGAAACTATAGGGATCAGCCCACTTACCCCCGTAACTTGCGGCTTTCGACGGCGGTTCCTAGCATGGAAGAGCTATGCCTCGTGCTCTGCTGTTGTCGCCCGACGACCAGGCGGTCAGCGCAATTACTGGCGTCTTGGAAGAGATGTCGGTAAGTTGCGAGCGTCCCCTGGACGGAGTGTCCGCTGCTCAAAAACTCAATTCGGACAGTTTCGACCTGGTGCTGGTGGATTGCGAAAATCTGCCCGCCGCCAAGCTGATCTTCGATGTTTGCCGTCGCGGAAAAAACGGACACAACCCCGTCCCGATCGCGATCGTCGATGGCCGCGCCGGACTGCCCACGGCGTTTCGCCTGGGCGCAGAGTTGATTCTGACCAAGCCGGTCGCGAAAGACCAGGCCCGGACCACCATCCGCACCGCGGTCAGCCGACTGCGAAAAGACGTTCCGGCCAGCGAGAGCGTGCCAGCACAGTCTGCGGGTCCGGCTATGCCGGGCGGCGTCATGCCCAGTGCCGTGGAGGAAGAACGCGCGCAGGCAGCCGCCGCCTCTTCGCAACTGACGAGCTTTGCGGATCCCGCTCCAGCCGTTGCTCCCATCGCTGTTCAAACCGCGGTTCCAACCGCTGCTCAAACCGCGGTTCCAAGCGCTGCTACAACTGCGACTCTCTCCGCGCCGGCCCTCACAACAGGAATGCATTCCTCCGTGGACGAAATCGATGCTGCGCCACCTACTCCAGAGGTGAATCGGGAGACCATATCATCTCGTTCAGCATCATCATTGTCACGTTTGTCGGAGTCCTCCTCGGATCGAGCTGTTCCGGTAGATTCGAAACCCGCGCGCCCGGCAAGACCTTCTGACGACCCGGTGCTGGCGGAACTGGAAGAGTTGGAACAGGAAGAATCGCAATTAAAGACTTCGAGACTGGACAAAACAGTACCGGACCAAAAGGCGGCTGAATCTGCCGCTCCGGTCTTTTCGTCCTATCACCCAAGCCAGCAGAAGAAGCGCAGCCCCCTGGTTGCGTTGCTTGTACTCACGCTCGCCGGTGCTGGCTTCTATGGTGCGTGGATGTATCAGCCCGGATTCCGAGAAATCGCTCAACCGCAGATTGATCGGGTGCTGGCCCTCGCCGGAATAGCAAGGCCGGTGCAACATCCAGTGAAGCCTTCGGCTCGGATGGCTCCGGCCACAACTTCCGCGCCTGCACCTGGTCAGCAAGCTGGATCGCCTGCGAATCCCATTCCGACACCATCGACGGCCCCAAATTCAACCGGTGGTCTCACGGCAACGTCAGCCGCGGCAACTCCTGTCTTGCCAGCGACGACCCCGGGCCCAGCGGTTGGGACGGGACCGTCCGCAGCCTCACTTGCACCTGCACCTGTCGTCAGCAAGTTGGAGGTTGGCAAGCCCGGCGACAGCAAGAAAGACGCCACCGCTGCGACTGTATCCGGCGCCCCGCTACCCGGAGAGAACAGCGCAATTATTCTCTCGTCCAAGGGCGCGGAGAGGCGGCTGGCTCATAGCGTTCAGCCCAATTTTCCGGTCGAAGCGCGCTCGGGTGAAGCGCAGGGAACAGTAGTCCTCAAGGAAGTGGTGGATGAGAACGGCAAGGTTGAGGGCGTGCGACTGGTCGAGGGAAACGCTATCCTGGCAGCTGCCGCCATCCAAGCCGTGAAGCAGTGGCGCTATCGGCCCTACGTCCGCGACGGCAAGGCTCAACCCTTTCAGACGGTTGTGATTGTCGACTTTCAGCGGCCCTGAAATCGGTGGTGGTCGATGGTCGTTAGTGGGTGGCCGGCGGATGCCATGCTTTCGGAATGATCCGGCGAAATGCGAACGACCAACGACCAGCGACCAACGACCACCACTCAATTACCCACGTAACTTGCTGGTACCCACGACATTACCTAGGATGACCTCATTATGGGTTACCAAGCGTTACTCTTCTGTCCCGACGAAAAAATGGCCCGAGTTGTCAGCCATGTGTTCAGTGAACTGGACTTCGCGGTAGAGCTGATTCAAGAACCGTTTGCCGCGGTCAAGAAATTCATGGCGCAGCGTTACGACGCCATTGTCGTGGACTGCGAGAACGAAGCGAACGCTTCCCTGCTGTTCAAGAGCGCAAGAAACTCCAGCTGCAATCAAAGCTCGCTGGCAATCGCCCTGGTCGAAGGACAAGCGGGCGTGGCCAAGGCCTATCGCATCGGCGCCAACCTGGTGCTCACCAAGCCGATCAACGTCGAACAGGCAAAGGGAACGCTGCGGGTGGCGCGCGGACTCTTGCGGAAGAACTCCGATGCCGCCAATGCGGCCGCTCCGGCAAGGACAGCAACTTCTGTAACCCCCGGCAGCTCGTTCCAACCGGCGAGCCGCGGAGCGGAAACCATGGCTCCGCCGCCCAGCCGCCCCGAGCCTCCTGAATCTGAAGCTCCGCTACCGACGATGAACGCAGCCGCGCCTCCGACGACATTTCCAGCGGCTTTCCCGGCAGCATTTCCGGCAATGACAGCGTCGGCGGAGGTCGAGGAGGTACCTGCGGTCGTTCCCGCGCCCGCAGCGCCGACCGAGATACCAACCGAGATTACGATGGCAGCCGAACCGGCCGTGGAAGCATGGCAGCCGGCTTCGCCTGGTTTGGTCAAAACCGAGGTCGTCCATAACGACGGAGTCAAGAGTGAAGGAAGCAAGAGCGAAGCAGCAAAGATCGCCGTTGCGCACGTAGAACCGCAAAATACGAGTTCCGCTTTCACACCGTCCTCGGGATCAGCCGCCGCACCAGCTCCGGCAAAAGAAGTAACGGCTCCGCCAGCGAAGGAAAAGGAGAAAGAGAGCAGGGTGGTGGGATTCGAGGCAGCCTACGCGCCGCAGACCGCCACTTCGGATGCTCCGTCTTTTGCCGCATTGGGCGAAGAAGAGTCCGGCGGATCGGGCGGCAAGAAAATCCTGATCGCAGCAGTGGTTGTCCTGGCTCTGGCCGCGCTCGGCTACTTTGGTTATGGGAAGCTCGGCAAGTTCACAACCCCCGCTCCGCAGGCTGTGAGCGCGCCCCAGGCCATGAAACAGCCCGCTCCTGCTCTGTCCCCAGTGGCGGCGCCCTCGACAAGCACGAGTTCCGCAACTCCAACCGTAACTCCTAAAACGACCGCCGCGATAACCCCCGACAAGCCGTCGGCCAGCGCGGGCAATCCTCCAGTGATTCGGATTGCCGCGACCCCTGAGCCGGAAGCGAAGAAACCCGATTCGTCGCCCCTGCGCGTGAAGTCGAACACCGCGGGAACCAAACCCACCGAGGAGCCCACGCCTCAGCTTCCCAGCCCGCTCGACGTAGCACCTGCAAGCGCTAGCAATTTGAGCGGTCTGGTGTCGGCATCGCCAAACTTTCCCAAGCCCTCGCTGGCAACCCTGAAAGTTTCCCAGGGCGTGTCCCAGGGACTGTTGATCAAGCGCGTTCAGCCAAAGTATCCGCCAGCGGCGCTTGCGGCTCACACCCAGGGCGTAGTGCAGATTGAGGCCTCCATCAACAAAGAGGGCAACGTCATCAATTTGAAAGTGCTCAGTGGGGACGGGATTCTTGCCAAGGCCGCTCTGGAAGCGGTCCGCCAGTGGAGATACAAGCCGTATTATCTCGACGGCGAACCCGTCGAAATTCAGACGCAAATCACGATCAATTTCAAAACGAACTAGCTATCAGCTCTCAGCTGTCAGCTCTCAGTTCGCGGCAACCTCTCTAAGCAGACGCGAAAGCTCCAACTCGAGAATCTCTCCTCTCTCTGGCCAAGCAATCCAGCAGACACAAACCGAGCCACGTGCTTACTAGAGACCTCGAGAGACTTGATTAGACGCTCCTTCTCCTTTCGGTCAAACGGAAACCACCCGCGTTTGCCGCTGTCTATCTCTTCTGCTTCATCCCACGTGCTGGAAAGACGTTTCCATTCAGAGCGATTCTCCAGAGGCTCTTCTTTTTTCGTATCTTTTTGTTTCCCGTCTTTTTGGCCTTTTTTAATCGTCTTTTTTCCTGCTTCTTTCGCTGGAGTCATCGAAAATGCCGATGAGCCAAGCAAAATCGACAGAACGATGCAAACGATGCTTCTCATGTGTATCCCTCGAGCCCTTCGTGTGGATATATGTAGCAAGCCGTAGCTATCGTGCTCGACAGTCGAGCTTGTTTCAAGGTAAAAACGAAAAATCGAAAATCCGAGACTCGGCTCTCAGAATTCTAGCGGAAGTCTAGGGCGACTTGCTCGCCATCTTCAACGTTTTCGGCCTGTTAGCTATTGGTGCTAATTTTGCTCCATGCTTGGCACTGGCGTGACGCGCTAATTAATAGCATCTTAATTGAGTAGGCGGCAGCACGCTGGCTCTCCACCACTATGCATATGGATACATGAGCAATTGCTACGATTGTCCAGGCGGCGCGCAAGGCAAATCAGACAACATGCACCGAATCTATTTTGTCGATTTGAGCAATCCCGATTCACCGCGTCTAGCATCGAAGGTCGCGCTAGACAACGTGCAGTGGGCCTGGGGGCTTCGAGCTCAAGGGAATAATGCTCTTCTGCTAAGTGAATACGACACGGTCGAGCACGACGGACAGCTCTTCGCGCGTTATCACTTGCGGCGAATCGATATCAACGACCTGAATAACCCCGTGATTGGTAAACAAATAAGCATTCCTGGTTGGTTGACGGGGGTGAATGAAAAAGCGGCGTACATCTATACTATCGAGAATTGGTGGAATAAATCGAATAACACATACCTGACCTCGCTTCATGCCTTGGAGCTCACGAGCGATACCGCGATTCTGCAGAGCAGCCTTGCGTTTGAAAACTTCCCGAGCAATATCGAGATAAAAAATAACGCTGCATATGCCACAATTCAGACTTCTCAGTGCCCACAAAATACCAGCACTGGAACTAGTACTAGCGCTAGCTCCCCTATTGCATTTGGAAACATCGCGCTTATTTCTATCAATCTATCCGACGCGCTGAACATTCACGAATCAGGAAGAACGCGAGTACCAGCGAGTTGGGCATGGCTGCGCAAAGTCGAGGCGGGACGAGCGTTCATTTTTGGATCCTCGGGAATCTTTTCATATCTAGCCACTTGCAAAACCCCATTTTTCCGCTTTGGGCGAGCATAGCTCGCCGTCGCTCTCCTCGGGGCTGTCGCCCCGATCCCTATCAGCCGGAGAGTTTTGCAAGTGGCTCTTCTGACATTTCTTCATTCCGATTCTCTCGGCTGTTGTAGGGTAGCGGGGGCTTGTCCCCATTCAATCCCTTGCCCGCTCATGCCTTGCCCCGGACGCTTGACGTCTTGGGCAAAGATGTCGTTAGATCTTAGCTCTGGATATATCATCAACAGACAAGTTCATCGTCGGCTTCGGTAGCTTACTGATTTAAAAAGCAGCTTGGATAGCTCATTTGAACGCACCTCTAGCTCCATAATTCCGAAAAGCGACGGAGCCTGAAAAGAAAAATGGACGAACAACCCAAACAAAACGCCACTTCAGCTTACTCGGCTCTACGTCAGCGGGCCGAGAAGCTCGCTAAAGAAAGAGCGGCCAGCTCGCTGGAAAACCTCGAATCCATGTCGCTCGAAGAAATCGGACGTATTCTCCACGAGCTCCGCGTGCATCAGATCGAATTGGAGATGCAAGACGAAGAGCTTCTTCGAGGCCATATCGAGCTGGATAACGCGCGAGCGCGCTATTACGACCTGTACAATCTCGCGCCAGCTGGTTATTTCACCATCAGCGAATCAGGGCTGTTACTGGAAGCCAACTTGACCGGCGCCAACATGCTCGGAATTTCCCGCAGCTCTCTTGTAAAGCAGCCCTTCAACAGATTCATACATAAGGACGATCAAGATACTTTCTATTTTTGCTTTAGTCGGCTTTCCAAGACCTGCAGCCCACAGGAATGCGAACTTCGGATGTTGAAGAAAGAGGGGTCACCATTCTGGACGCATCTGAATGCCACCGCTGTCAGGGACGACGATGGCGCGCTAGTCAGCAGGGTAGTTCTGTGCGATATCTCGGAACGCAAGCTTTTCGAGTCCAATCTGAACGAGACCAATCAAAGGCTCGAAAATATCGTTGCTCATACCAATGCCCTGACCATCGAGGCTGAACGGGCGAACAATGCAAAAAGCGAATTTCTGGCAAACATGAGCCACGAGATCCGCACCCCCATAAACGGCGTCATCGGAATGACCGATATGCTGCTGGACACCGAGCTCACCGATGAGCAGCGAGATTTTGCCGTGACGGTCCACCGAGCGGCGAGACCCTGCTCGCGCTTATCAACGATATTCTCGATTTTTCGAAAATCGAGGCTGGCAAGCTCACTCTCGAGAATATCGACTTCGACCTTCGCTCGCTGCTCTCCGATTTCACCGCGATCATGGCGCCGCGCGCCCACGAAAAACAGCTGAGAGCTCATCGTCACCGTGTCTCCTGATGTCCCCTCGTTGCTTCGAGGCGATCCTAGCCGCTTGCGCCAAGTGCTGTATAACCTGACTGGCAATGCTTTGAAGTTCACGAGCAAAGGCGATGTGACGTTACGAGCAAGCCTTGTGCAAGAGACCGAGCAATATGCAATAGTGCGCTTCTCGGTACGAGACACAGGCATAGGAATCCCAGCCGACAAACTTGGCTTGCTGTTCAACAAATTCTCGCAGGTTGACTCCTCAATCACCCAAAAGTGCCGGAGGCACTGGACTCGGGCTCGCTATCTCCAAGCAGCTCTCCGAGCTTATGGGCGGCTCTATTGGCGTTGAGAGCGAGGACGGACACGGCTCGGAATTTTGGTTCACGCCGCGATTCGAGAAGCAACCGGCCTCGATGAAAGCAGCACGGCGAAGCTTGACCATGAGCATACAAGGCGTTCGCGTCTTTGGTGGTGGACGACACGCTCGTGAACCGCGAGACGATAGTGAGCAAGCTTATCTCGCGTAAAGTGCGAGCACAGGAGGCAGCAGACGGTCCAACCGCGATACGTCTTCTCCAAGAGGCTTTCAGAATGGCAACCATTCCCAGGTAGCCTTGATCGACATGATAATGCCAGGCATGGACGGAGAAATGCTCGGGCGGATCATAGCGAGCGACAAGCGGTTTGCTCGCACAAAGCTTGTAATGATGACTTGCCAGGGCCAGATAGGCGATGCCAGCCGTCTAAGAAAAGTTGGATTTTCGGCCTACCTGTACAAGATGGAACAATGGTCGGAGCTGTTCGACTGCCTGGCGGCGGTGCTTGCCGAAAAAAAGACAACGGCCACGACTCTACTAACAAGAGCTTAATCACCCGTCACTCGTTACGCGATCTGCGCCGGACTAAATTCCGCATTCTTCTTGCAGACGACAATGCGACAAATCAGCAAGTAGCCTTGGGACTTCTAGACAAGCTTGGCCTTCGCGCCGACGCGGTGTCAAACGGACGTGAGGCAGTCGAGGCGTTGAGTAAGCTCCCATACGACCTAGTGTTAATGGACGTGCAGATGCCTGAGATGGACGGTCTAGAAGCTACTCGCACTATCAGATCAGCGGACGGTGGCGCTCTTAATCGTGCAGTTCCGATAATAGCAATGACGGCGCACGCGCCATGCAGGGCTGCCGGGAAAAATGCCTAGAATCCGGAATGAACGACTACATAATCAACCCCGTCACTCCAGCAGCTTTGTCGGAGCTGCTCGAAAAATGGCTCGCCAGGCTGGACACTGCGAACAAGTTTGATGAATTCTTAGGATACGAGAAGTGACACTATTTAGAGCCATCTGCAAAGCGAGCCGATTTTTTAGCAGCTGCCCCCGATCAGGAGTGGGAACCAAGCTCATTCCAACTCCGCAGCCGCCATTTGAATTATCCATTAATAGATTTGGCGGAGAGCGCATTATGGAAAGTCCAAGCGAGATATGGGATTTCGTATTCTTCGGCTTTTTTCATTAATGCCGAAGCAATCATTCAAGGACATGATGGAATCAGCCGGGCCAAATTCGCCTATGATCACAGGAAGCGTTTTCCCAGGAATCACGAATCGATTTTCAAATCTGTCTTGGGTATCGTAAGCATGGGTTTCATATGCAATATTCTCTCCGGCGATTGGATTGTTT
>CAWABC010000090.1:0-14613 GCA_963780105.1 uncultured Acidobacteriaceae bacterium | reverse complement strand
GCGGTGGTTGCTGTGTCTGTATTTCCTTCGTTCAGTTTCATCTGCTAACAATCCGAGAATCACCGTGGACGCGAGCAGGGTGGTGGAATCGATGGCGAGATGGATGTCGCCTTCGGTGCCATTTTCTACAAATGCGCTCCACAGGGTAAGCGATCCGACCGACCACGAGACGATGTAGGCGAGGACTACGCCGGCGATTCCACCGAGAAGTGTGATGGCGAGCGCTTCGGCGAGGAACTGAATCAAAATGTGCCAACCCCGGGCACCGAGCGCCTTTTCGACGCCGATTTCGCGGGTGCGCTGGGTAACGGAGACCAGCATGATGTTCATCAGGCCCACGCCACCGATGCCGAGCGTGAGCAGTCCGATGAACCCGAGCAAGATTTTGATGCCGGTGGTGATCACTCGCAGGTCGAGCAGATCGGCAAACACGTCGAAGACAAAGACGGCGCGTTTGTCCTTGGGATCGAAGTCGTGGTGAAAGGCCATCGAGCGGCGTACTGCTTCGGCGACTTTCAGGTGGTCGCCTTCGTATTCCATGGCGACGGCGTTCAAGTAATAGGTGTTGGTAAGGTCGCTCATGGCGCTATACGGGATGTACAGCTTGCTGTTCATGTCTTCGTCGCCATTCTGAATGACGTGCTTGAGCACGCCGACGACCTCGTAGGAAATGCCGTCGAGGCGCACTTTTTCGCCGAGCGCGTTCTGCCCGGAGAACAACTTCTTTTTGACGTCGGCGCCGAGGATGGCGACGCGGCTGCGCGTGTTTTCATCGAGGTCGGTGAAGAAGCTGCCGTCTTCGATCTCCATGCGGCGCATCCGCGAATAGTACGGATAGACTCCGCTGACGCTGTAACTGCCGCTGCGCGTCCCGTAAGCAACAGTGCTTTGCTTGGCGGTTTCCGGTGAGATGCGCTTCAGCAGAGGAACCTCGGCCTGCAGGTAGTCGAGATCGTTGACCGTGAGTTTGACTTCACTGCCCGCCTTGGTGCCGCCCGCTTGCATGGAGGTGCGTCCGGGAAAGATGAAGACCAGGTTTGTGCCCCAGGAGCGGAAGGCGACCCAGAGGCCGCGCTCGAAGCCGGAGCCGTAAGCGAGCAGCAGCACAACGGTCGCGATGCCCCAGGCCATGCCGAGCATGGTGAGGATGCTGCGGCGGCGATTGTACTTGAGCGCGCTGTAGGCCTGGCGGGCAAGTTCGAGAATCATGATTACTCCTGATACCGCGACCAAACTTGCTTATGGAGAGCCGGGAGTCCCCTCCCGGCCGCCAAACTGCTGGACGGGCGAGACGCCCGTCGCTCCACCGTATGCACTTACTCCTGGCGCAGGGCCTCCACCGGTTGCAGCAGCGCGGCTTGGCGCGCCGGATAAAGTCCCGCGGCGATGCCGGCAAACGCGAGCGAAAGAATCGCAATTGCCGCCGACGACGGAACGATGCGCGGCGTGTCGAATCCTTCGGGCGCGGGCAGAGCGGCGAGCACCGTGACCAAAGCCGTGGTGATGGCCAGCCCGATGCCTCCGCTCAGCGCGGTCAGGAACGCGCCTTCCACAAAGAACTGGGTCAGGATGGCGCGATGCGTAGCCCCGAGCGCTTTGCGCAGTCCGATCTCGCGGGTGCGTTCGGTGACCGACACGAGCATGATGTTGATGATGCCGATGGCGCCGAGAGCGAGCGTAACCACACCGACCACGCCGAGGAACCAATCCATGCCGTTGAAGATCTTGTCGACGCGCTTGCTGTCTTCGATGGTGTCCCAGTCGTCGAAGGACTCGGTGAGTTTCGGATCGAAGCCGTGACGGCGGGCAATAATGTCGTGGACTTCCTTCTTTGCCAACAAATCCCCGCTGGGCGTGAGCGGACGATAGTTCAGGAATGAAATCGCATCCTCGCTGTTCTGGTCTTTCAGCCGGAACAGATTGCGCATGGTCTCGATGGGAATGAAGATGCGCGCATTGGTGCCGTTGTTGCCGTCCTGTCCGACTTTGGCGACCACACCGATAATTTCGAAGCGGACGCCGTTGAGCAGGATGGGCGAGCCGACGGCGGGGCGTCCGGGAAATATGTTTTTCAGAAGCTCCCAGCCGACGACGGCCACGCGGCGCGTTTCGGCGTTGTCCTCATCGTTGAACCAGCGGCCCGGGCCAACCGGGATATTGCGGATCTGGTTGTACTCGGGCGCGATGCCAAAGACCTGGCCGTTGGTGGATCCGTAATCGCTGACGGCGCGAATGTCTTCGCGGTTGAGCACGGGCGAAACATACTTGAGCGAGCGGGCCTCAGTGCGGATGGCGAGATAGTCCTCATACGTGAAGTGGTAGGTGCGGCCGGACTGCGTGCTACCTTCGACGGCGGGGATGCGTCCGGGGAAGGTGAACATAATGTCCTGGCCGAGATTCTTCAGTTGCTTGGCCTGGCCGCTGCGAAAGCCCTCGCCCAGGCCGACGAGCAGGAGCAGCGATCCGACGCCCCAGGCAATGCCGAACATGGTGAGAAACGAACGCAGTTTGTGGGCCCAGAGGGTGGCGAGCGACTGGCGCACGATTTCGATGAGCATCCGCATGGCTGTTTCGCAAGCTTGTTCCGCAAAGAGCGATCCACGGCAGGCTGCCCGTGTCGGAAGCCTGGACTCTGCGCTCTGTCATGTAGTACGGGAGCGGGGCCGACGCGGTTCCCCAAAAAGAGCACACTCCACCCTATTGTTTAGACGCGAGAAACGCCTCGCGGGTTAGCGGCGACGAGGATCGTGTGGTCACGGGGCTTTGCCCCGTCCAGCGGGGCGAAGGCCCATAAGCGTTAACTTAAGCAGAATTCCTTCCGGGTTGCCCGTCATCTGAGGACTCCCGGTATCGGAGTGGCAAGGTGCAGGTGCTCGGGTTGTGCGTTGCAAGATAGTGCGGCACAGCCGCTCGCAATCGCCACACTAAGCATGAGGATCACATCTCTGGCCCATTGAGTGGCATCGCTTGTGGCGCAAGGGTCGGTTCTATTTTTCCATCTGCGAAGCCCAGTTGAGAAGGACGGAGAGCGGCGCGGCATTGGCTTCGTCCACCTTCGTAGCAATCAGGAATCTCTGCCCGTCGCCACTCACATCATAGGAGAAGTCGTCCAGCGAGGAGACTGGCAGCCGCCGGTGGGTCTGAAACAGCGCGACCGGAGAGCTGGCTTTGAAGCTGGCGCCCGTCGTCACCGCCGTTGCCATCATCTTTCCGTCTGCAGACAGGTAGAACAACTCCTTGCCGTCCTGCCGCCATCTCGGCTCCTGACCTCCGCCGCTCGACACCTGCCACTTGCCGTTGATACTGGGAAAGGGGGAGACGTAGATCTCCATGCTTCCCGTTTCATTCGAGGCGAAGGCCATCCATCGGCCATCGGGGGAAAACTGCGCGTTCAGCACCGTGCACTTTGCCTGCAACAACGGCTTGACTACACGCTCCGGCCAGGAGAGGTACCACAGCTCGTTTGCCTTCCTGACCAGTACGTACTTGCCGTTGCGCGACCAGTCCCAGGCATTGCCCTGCCCGACGGTACCGAGATCAGCCACCTCTTCCTCGGAGCCGGAGCCATCCGCATTCTTCAGATAAAGGCGGAAGGCACCCCTGCGGTCGGAAAAGAACAGGATCTGCTTACCATCGGGACTCCAGATAGGATCCCCATCAAACGACGGATCGAACGTCAGCCGCGTTGTCGCCAGCCCCTGGGCGAGTTCATGGATCCAAATATTCCTGCGTCGTCCGTCCGGTTCGGTTTGGTCTCCGGCGACCCTGTGCCCGTCTGGCGAGAGACGCACGTTGTTGTTCGACCCTGGCGGCCCGACCGTGCCGGCCGACTTTCCGTCGCGGTCAAACCACGACAACTGCGAAAGGGACGCCACTTTCCCCGTTTGCGTAACCAGAACATCTCCACCAGAGACACTGTAAACAGCCCTGTCCACCTGAGGGAAGTACAGCACCTCGTCGCTCAAGGGGAATGGCTCGCCGCTCAGAACATAGCGCCGCAGATCGAACGGTTGTGCCACCAGTGTCTTGTTATCCCGCAAGTACAGCAGGTGGCCTGGCTCCGCATAGGCCGCGTTCGCGCTCGTGCTCACCAGCAAGCGTCTTTCCTGCGAATCCAATGAGCCCAGGAAGATGGCGTTATTTTCTATCAGCCCTGAGAAATTCGCTCCCAGATAAAGAAAGTGTTTCCCGTCCGGCAGGAACACCGGCCAGCGGTGGCTGGTTTCAGAGCGAGAAGTGTCCAACTTGGTGATTGCAACCGGAGAGCCCCCCGAAGAGGACACGCGGAACAGCCCTGTGCTGGCTGCATCAGGCGTGAACACGATCACTCCGTCCCGGTTCCATGTGCCGCCGCGCCCGTTGGGCGCATCGCACAACACCTGGGGCCGTCCTCCCGAAACCTCCACTTTCTTGAGTTTGCCATCGGCGAAGAACCCGATGAATCTGCCGTCTGGCGACCAGAATGGATACGACGCCCCTTGGGTCCCGTCCAGCGCACTAGTCCGTCGGCCCCCGACTTCATACGTCCAGAGCACGTAGTTATTTGCCTGCGCGGAATAGGCGACTATCGCCAGCATCCGTCCGTCTGACGACAAAGCCAGGTCGTTCGCGGGAAACGGCACGGAAGCGTGGAAATACATCGGGCGCGGGTGCTGGTTGCTTACGTTCCACAAGGCCACACTGGCGGCCATCATCAACAGAAAGAGCGTGGCGGCCAACAGCCAACCTGTGCGCTCCCATCTTCTGCGCCCTACGGGAACGCTCCCCGTTTTTGTCGACTGCGAGCCTCCTTCGGCAATCCAATTCAACTCGCTGGCCAGATCGCTCGCACTCTGCCACCGTTCGTCGGGATCTTTAGCCAGGCATTTCTTGACTACCCGCTCCAACGCCGGTGGAGTCAACGGCTGCAAGTTAGTTATGGGCTGTGGTTCGGCGGTCAGAATTGCAGCAATCAAACTGGCCCGGCTCTTCCCGCTGAACGCCGGTTTCCCCGTCGCCATCTCATAAATCACTTCGCCCAGTCCGAAGATGTCGGTGCGGGCATCTGCTTCTTTTCCCTCCAACTGCTCCGGCGCCATGTACTGGACAGTCCCGACAATTGCCCCTTCTCCTGTCAGCTTCGACTGCTCTGTCGTCATTTCGGTGAGAGCGGCTGCCAACGGCGCCGGGCGGGACTGCTTGGCCAGCCCGAAATCCATCAGCTTGGTTCCGTCCTTGGTCAGCATGATGTTCGACGGCTTCAAATCACGGTGCGTGATCCCCCGCTTATGGGCCTTGGCGAGCGCATCGGCGATTTGCGCGGCAAAGCGGATGGTCTGCTCCGGAGGCAAAGGCCCTTTCACCAGGCGGCGCTCCAGCGTTTCCCCTTCGACGAGTTCCATGACAAGGAAGTCCACGCCATCCTGATGACCGATGTCATGCAACGTGCAGATGTGAGGATGAGAGAGTTTCGAAACTGCTTTGGCTTCGCGCTCCAGCCGTAGCCGCAAAGACGGATCAGCGGACAGATTGGCCCGCAGAACTTTAACGGCTACATCTCGCTCCAGCCGTGTATCACGCGCACGGTACACCTCGCCCATGCCGCCTGCGCCCAGCGGCGATAGGATCTCATACGGCCCGAGTCGCGTGCCCGAGGCTAGAGTCATCGGTGCGCGCCAATTATAGCCCTGCGTAGCAGGTTGCAGAGGATGCGGCGATTGTAGACGGGTGGTCGCTACTCAGAAGTAGTTGCAAATCTTGGCCTGCGGATTTTTCGCAGACCGCCTCTGCACGCAGTCCACAAACCGGCGACTGGCAGCCGGGCAATGCCGCTTTACACCGAACACCGTAAGTTAGCGCTTGCGGGGCGAAGCCCCGCCACCACACAGTCTCGAAGGCGGCTGCGATTTAACTCCATCCTTCTGCTCACCGCCAGGCGGGAGGCACGTCTAAGACGCCAACCCAGGGTGGGCCGCGATCCGTGGCCCGGTTGGAAGCAGTTGCGATGGATGCACATTGTTAGGTGCACATTCTAAGGAGGCATTCCCCATGTTTCGTGCAGCTCTACGAGGATTCCTGTTCTGCCTGCTGATGGCAGCCCTGTCGGGCGTAAGCCCGGCGCAATCGTTCGTACTCGATCTGCCCCTGCAAAGCCAGGAGGCGCGGATTTCACAACGCATCGGCATCACCGATATCACCATCAACTATCACCGGCCGCTGGTCAATGACCGCAAAGTTTGGGATGCCCTCGTTCCCTACGGCAAGGTGTGGCGCGCGGGAGCCAATTTCAACACCACGATCACCTTTAGCGATCCGGTCCAGATCGAAGGCAAGCCGCTCGACAAGGGGACTTACGGATTGCACATGATTCCGAACGCCGATGAGTGGACCATTATTTTTTCCAAGAACTCGACTTCCTGGGGATCGTTCACCTACGACGAAAAAGAAGACGCACTCCGCGTGACCGTGAAACCCAAGGCCGCGGACATGCACAACGCCCTGACGTACGACTTTGACGACCTGCAGAAGGATTCGGCGGTGGTCGAACTGGAGTGGGAAAAGGTCGCGGTCCCGTTCAAGGTCTCGGTCGATGTCCACGACGTGGTCGAAGCCAGCTTGAAGAAACAACTTCGTGACCTTTCCCAATACACGTGGATGAGTTGGGACGACGCGGCAAATTATCTGCTCACGGAAAAAATCGCTCTGGACGATGCGCTGGTGTATGCGAACAAGTCGATCGAAAACGAAGAGCGCTACGACAATGAGACGACCAAGGCGAAAGTGCTGACGGCGCTCAATCGCAAGGACGAAGCCGCAACCGCTCAGAAGAAGGCGCTGGAACTCGCCAGCCCACTGCAGATCCATCAATACGCTCGGCAGTTGCTGGGTGAAAAGCGCAATGAAGAGGCATACGCCGTCTTCCGCGAAAATGCCAAGAAACACCCCGACCAGTGGTACGTGCATACCGGACTGGCCCGGATGTATAGCGCTCAGAGCAAGTTCGACGATGCGGCGAAGGAAATGAAACTGTCGATGGCAACAGCTCCGGCCGACCAGAAGATCTATCTGGACGGGCTGGAGAAGCGGTTGGAGGCGAAGCAGGATATCAATTAGTAGTTGGCACTCGGGCGACGCGGGGCTTCCCACCCTGCGTCGCACCTCCTCGGATTTTGTGTCTCCGCTAAGCAGGACAGACAAACGAATTAAAGGACTCGGCGATGAACATCAAACACATTGTGCTTTATCTCATTGTGTGCAGCCTGGCTGTCATCTTGCAGCCGCTTCGGGGATTCGCACAGCAGAGTCCGGACGCATCGAAAACGAGCGTTCAACGCGCTTCCACGGACCGCAATGGCCAGCACGATTTTGATTTCGAGATTGGCAGTTGGAAGATTCATCTGAAGCGCCTCGATGGCCGCCTAGTAGGCTCCACGAAGTGGGTCGAATTTGACGGTACCTCGGTTACGCGAAAGGTTTGGGATGGGCGCGCCAATCTGGAGGAATTCGAAACCGACAGCCCGGGCGGCGGCCACATCGAAGGTCTGACCCTGCGTCTCTACGATCCGAAATCCCACCAATGGAGCCTCTATTGGGCTACCAGCAAGAGCGGCGCCATGGGTCCGCCCGCGATCGGCGAATTCAAGAATGGACGCGGCGAGTTTTTCGACACGGAACCGTCAGGCCCTAATGGCAGAGCCATCCTGGTTCGATTTGTTTGGACGAACACCACCACGAATTCGCCTCACTTCGAACAGTCATTTTCCGATGATGGAGGCAAGACCTGGGAAGTAAACTGGATTACGGACCAGACGCGGGTCAACGATGGATCTGACAAAGCGCACTGAGCTCCGCAACAGCTAGGAGACTCAGGTCATGCGGAGATACGTCGCGGCTGCAGCACTGATGGCGGGGCTGCTCGCCGGAGCTGCGGGCGCGGAGGCCCAGCAGGAGGCGTCAACTTCATCCGGCGTCCGCCAGTCGATGGACGATGCCTGGTGGACCGGCCCCATGCTGGCGCCCAACGCAACCACAATGCCTCGCGGACATTTCCTGATCGAGCCCTATCTTTACGATGTAATCTCCGCTCACTCGAACGGCTTCGGTTCGCTGACGTACGTGAACTACGGACTCGCAGACAGAGTGACGGTCGGGATGATCCCCACGGCGGGCTTCAACCAGGTAAGCAACGGACCGAGCAGTTCCGGCGTGGGGCTGGGCGATCTCACCCTGCAAACTCAGTACCGGCTCGCGAAGTTTCATGAAGGCAGTTGGATTCCGACGACCTCCATCGCTGTGCAGGAAACGTTGCCGACCGGAAAGTACGACCGGCTGGGCGACCGGCCGAGCGACGGCCTGGGCAGCGGAGCTTACACCACGACCTTGGCACTTTACTCCCAGACGTACTTCTGGCTGCCGAACGGCCGCATTCTGCGCATGCGCTTCAACGTGTCGCAGAGTTTCTCCAGCAACGTGAACCTGGAAGATGTCAGTGTCTACGGCACTGAGGCAGGCTTCCGCGGACACGCCCAGCCCGGTGACTCCTTCTATGTCGACGCGTCCTGGGAATACAGCTTGACGCGGAGGTGGGTGCTGGCAACCGACGCCACATACCGCCACAACTGGAACACACGCGTGACCGGATATGACAGCCGGCAGAATCCGTCCCGCATCCTGCTGAACTCCGGCTCCAGCGAGGCGGTCGCCTTCGCGCCGGCGATTGAATACAGTTGGAAGCCCAACCTGGGCGTACTCCTCGGCACCCGCGTAATTCCGGCCACGCACAATACGCATGCCACCGTCACCCCGGCGATAGCGATCAACTTCGTCCACTGATGTTCGTTCACCGATGAGCCGGGTGCCTGCCTTTCGTCTTCGAAATGTGGGTTGCTGCACCCCTCAGCGGTCAGTGAGTGAAATGGGGATTTTGCAATAGTTATCAGAGCGATGTTCCTTCGGGCGTGAGTTGCCTTCACTTTCAATTCAGAGCTTCAAAGTCGAGCGCTACGCACGGTTCAGTGCCAACTACGATCGACTGCTGAACGTGAGCCGCGTCACAGACATTGCCTGATGTTTAAGCGGAGAATGCAACGAGGTTATTTCTCTCGCCGGTCCCGGTGTTTGAAGTAGCGGGAGAACATGATGGCTTGGAGCAAGACAAAACAACTGAAGTTCCTGCTCCCGGGTCCGGGCCGTTGGCTCATGTTTATTACGCTCGACGAGGTGGGGTCCGGGCATAACGCTGTGAAAGGTGTGGGGAAGGCGACGCTGTCTATGTACCTGCTTGATCGCGACCAGGGAACCTTGTTGTGGCACGACCAGGAGACGGATGAACACATGTGGGGTGGCCTGCTGGGCAATCTCATGCAGAAGGGCGACATCACGCAACGGGCTTGCGGGGATTTGGTGTATTCGATGGTGACGAAACTGCCAAAGCGCTGATAGAGGCTCGGCTCGAGGGACGGCAATGATTAAATCATGCGACTTCAAGCTTGTGCATTGCGTACTTGTTCTCGCAGTCTCGGTGGAGTTGGTGGCCTGCGGGGGTAGCAGTGGCACCAGCTATTCGTCGCTCTCGGAAACCATGGCGGGGTCTTGGGACTTCACCGTAACGAATGCGAAAGGCCGCGTTCCCTACGTTATCGAAGCCACCTTGAACCAAGACCACCACGGAAACATTTCAGCGACTGCGTCCGTGACGGCCAATGGGCCGGCGGGCAACGTCTCTACTGTGTTTATTGCGGGGCCTTCTCTCTCTGCCCCCTATCCCGTTTATCTGGACTATCCTGGGTTCACTTGCGACGGCACAGACACCGGGGACCGCAGTATGACCGGAACCATCAACTCCTCGAGCCAAGTGACTCTTAACTGGAATATTGGGGGCAGCGAAGTCGTGACCATCACCGGGACCATGAATCACGCCGCGAACCCGCAGTTTAGTGGGACGTTTACTAGCACCGGGAGGTGCGGAGGCGGGCATGGGACCATTGTCGGGAACTGGCTCGCCAATGTCAGACCGGGCAACTACGCCGGGACGAGCACTGTCGACAGCGCTGAAGCTATCAGTCTGACCCTGAGCGGTACAAACGGGCCTCTTACAGGCAACGGCACTGACAGCAAGCTCGGCAGCTTCACACTGACGGGCAACTCGATTGGCGACTTCCTTTCCGCAACTATCACCTATGCCACTAGCCCAGGTAACAGCGGACCAGTGTTTGGCTACTTTGATCCCCAATTCGGTACAAACGGTTCGATTCTGTTGCTCAACTACGTGGGCCAGAACGCCACAAGCTGCCCGAATGGGGAGCCCTACTTACAAGGCACTTGCGAAATTGCGATACTCGCATTGCCGTGACCGAGTCTCTAAACTCCACTGTCCCGGCTTGAACTGTATTGTGCCGAATGGCTTGCCGTCTTTGAGAGGGCTCATACTCGCGAAGTCCCAAGTCCCAATCAGGTCCGGCGGAATACCAGTGGAAGCAACTGCGACGCTCAGCTCCGCGAGAGAGACAAGAGCGAGGGCGAGCAGAAATCCGCAACCTTTCCGGTTCATGCGAAACATTCTAACGTAGGAGTCGGAACATCAAAGGGTCAATTGACGAAATCAGCGTTTACACTCATTGAGAATTGGGACGGTCGGGGGCAATGAGCGATATGGAGGTAGCCGGTTAATTCCTTCCGATGAAAAGTGAGACAAACCAGCGGTTTTGTGGCCTTTTGAGGGTATCAGGGCTTCGATCCGGCTGGCGATGGAGCTGACTCTTTGATCACCACCACTTCCTTGGCCATGCGCTTGGCGACCTCGACGACGGCGGCCAGTGTGTCCTCATCGGTTTCGAGCGCGCGCACGATTTCGATCCGCTTCATCTCGTGCATGGGATTGAAAAAGCGCATGCCGACGCACTTCTGAGCGCGATAGGTGACGCTGGCGATCTCGGTGATGCTGAGCGAGGAGGCGTTCGAGGCAAAAATCGTGCCGGGACGGCAGAACTTGTCGAGCATGATGAAGATTTCCATCTTCGATTCCAGTTCCTGGGGAACGGCCTCGATGACGAGATCGGCCTGGCGCGCCGCTTCATCGACCGAACCGGCATACTCCAGCCGGGAAAAAGCGGCGTGGGCGTCGCTGGCGCTGACCTTGCCGAGTTCGACCGCCTGGTCGAGATTGGCGCGGATTTCCGTCTCCGCCTTGCGCAGCGCGTTGGGCAGAAGATCTTCGAGAATGGTGCGATAGCCGCCGAGCGCGGCAGCGTGCGCAATGCCCCGGCCCATGATGCCGGCTCCGATGACAGCCACGGTGCGGACTTCGGCCACTATTTATCCTCTTTGCCCGCCTGGTCTTTGCCCGCCAACTCGAGGTGCTGCAGCACGCTCTCATAGCTGGGTTCGGACTTGCGGATATATTCGCCCAGGCGGGCACATTCCTCGTGGGTCATCGCCGGAATGCTGGCGCTGATGCGGCGTAGGGTGGTGGCGATGTCGTCAATGTAATTCATCAGGCGGATGAGTTCTCCAGTTGCGGGCATGGAAGCTCCTTGCGTTTTCCCCGACGCATCCGCGAACGAACCGCCGCGGCCAGGGCAACTATTCATTGTTCAACAGGCGGGCGGATTTAGCAAAGGCGGACAGCGATCGAGTGGGCGTAGTGGGAATTAACTTATCCGATGGAGTGACGGGCGTCTCGCCCGTCCCGCCGGACGGGGACGCCCGGCGCTCCACCGGCAATACTAGTCGAGCTTGTGGAAGCGCCGGAAGCCGGCGTAGCCTTCCTTGCCCATGTAGCGCTCGAGGACCGAGGGCTCGGTCTGGCGCAGGTCGACGATCACCAGACCGTCGACCACATCGGAAAACTTGCGGTCGAGATTGAAGCCCACCAGCCTGCCTCCCACCTTGGCATACTGCTTGAACAGGATGGGCAAGCCTTTACCATCTTCTTCCACATCGGAGATGGGCTCGGCGAGTTCGTCGAGATCGCGCAAGGCGCTGCAGAGGGCGCCGCAATCCCAACGCCGGAGCTTGGGCGCACGAAAGGGCGTGCGGGCGTGGATCAGATCGCCAAACTCGCGTCCGTCCTCACGCTGCTCAAAATAGCGGACAATCATCTCCCGCGACAAACTGCTGTACTCGTTGCTGATGCTGACCGCCCCGAACAACACCGGAGTCTCGGGGTGCGCCGCCACGAAACGCGCAATACCCTTCCACAGCAAAAGCAACGGCGCATACTGCCGCTGATACTCGGGACGTACAAACGAACGCCCCAGTTCCAAGGCCGAGCCGATCTTCAAGAAGAGTTGTTCGTCGTAGCGGAACACGGTGTTCGTGTACAAGCCCTTGATGCCGTGGGCGCAAATGATCTCATCGGTGTTGCCGGCGCGGTAAGCACCCGCCAATTCCTGCTTCTCTTTGTTCCAGAGCAACAGGTGCGAGTAATAGGCATCGAACTGATCGAGGTCGGCGCAAAGTCCGGTGCCTTCGCCGGCGGCGCGGAAAGTGATTTCGCGGAGGCGTCCAAGCTCATCCAGCAGGTGGGGCAACTCAGCAGCGCGCGCGGCGTACACCGCGAAATCGGCGTTTTCGACCAGCAACCGCTCGCCAGGCAACGCCTCAATATCGCGAATCACGAATTGCGGTGGCACCTCGGACGCCACCGGCTCCTGCGCCTTGCGCGGAAACGCAGAACGCATCTTGGCAGGCAGGGAGATGTGCTTCTTACCGCGATACGACAGCAGGTAAGTTCGCAGACGAAGATACTCGGTCGCCTCCTCGTCGCTGTCGAGGTTGGCGACCAACTCTGACGGAATCGCGCCACCGATGCGAACCTGCACGTCTTTTTCCCGCTGCTGCAAGAACTCCTGCAGAAGGAAAAGCGTCCGCAGCCGCGGATTGATCAAGCCCAGCAACTGGAACGTGACGCTGTTGCGGCCGCAGAAATATACGGGAAGCGCGCTGGCCCCAGTCTTGCGCACCAGGCGAGCGGCCACACTGTTCCATGCGGGATCGGTAACCTGCGCCTCGCGCGCATTCCAGTGTGAGACTTCACCGGCGGGAAACACGGCCAGAGCGCCGCCTTGGCGCAGCCAAGCCATCGCCTGCTTCAGGGGTTTCAGATTCTTGTCCGCCGAAAACGGAGCGCGAAAGGGATCGACGAAGATGCAATGCTCGTGCAGCTCGGGGATGCCCTCCAGCAGCGAGTTAGTTAGTATCTTGACGTCGGGACGAACACGAGACAGGAGTACAGCCAGAACCACGCCGTCGAGCACACCAAAAGGATGGTTGGCCACGGCTACCAGAGGGCCTTTGACGGGGATGCGATCAAGGTCGGCGGGCTGAACGTCGAGGGTTACCTTCATTTCCGCCAGCAGCGCCTCCAGCCGAAAGCCCTGCGGCGACGAGCGCACGCGCTCATACAGTTCGCGCGCCTGCTCCATGGGAATGAATTTGCCGGCCAATCCAAAAAGTCCGGGCAGAAGCGGCGGCTCGGTTAGGACACCTCGCTCTTCGTCACCCGCAAACGGTAAGTTAGGCATAGCTGATTTTCGCCCTGCCTTAGTTGCACCTTTATGAAGGTATGGTTAACGGTTCGTGAATAAGTATCCCTTTAGTAACTCCCTGAACCTATGAGAAATGTCCGCCAGGCGAGTGATAAACGTCACAGAACAGTTCTCAGATGAACGGGCTTTAGCTGAGAACTGGGAACTGAGAACTAGCTCTCCAGTTTGAATCGCGTTCCGGCGAGACGATAGAGGCGCCGCCAGAGCAGGCGGTTGGTGGTGACTACGACCGCAGCCAGGGCGATCGTGCTGGCGAGAAGAAGGTCGAAATTCTTGGCATCGGTGGCCGCGGAAATCATTGCGCCAACGCCCACGGTGGAATAGGTCCGACCTTTGAAGTGGAAGTATTCGGCAACGATGCTCGCGTTCCACGCGCCGCCGGAGGCCGTAATCATCCCGGTGACAAGAAAAGGAAAGATTCCGGGCAGGATCAGTTTGCGCCAACGCTCCCAGCCGCGGATGCCGAAAACGCTGGCAGCTTCTTTCAAGTCGGTGGGAATAGCGATGGCGCCTGCGATCACGTTGAACAGAATGTACCACTGCGTGCCGAGCAGCAGCAGAACGATCGAGCCCACTCCCAGACCTCCGCCAAGACGAATCAGGACCAGCAGCACAACCGGGAACAACGCCGTCGCTGGAACCGAGGCGGCAATCTGCGCCAGCGGCTGCGCGATGCGCGCCAGGCGCGGGTTGAATCCGATGGCGACGCCGGCCGGGATCGTCCACAGGGCGCCGAGCACGAGCGTGAGATTCACCCGCAAGAAGGTCGCACCGAGGCCTATGCCGATTTGGTGGAATTCGGAGCCGCGCAGGCCAGTCAAGATTATGACAACACGCACCACCGAGTAGCCGATCGCACCGAGAACCGCGGTTCCCACGACCCGCCAGAGCCACAGAGTCACGTCGTTGTCCCCGGCTGGCTCGGCGCGAACCTCACGCTGGGGCGCGAAGGAGTGGATCATCTGCTCGCGGAGCGGACGAATGACCCGCTTACGGAAGAGCGCGAAGCCACGGGAACCCTTGAGAAAATCGAGCACCCATGAAGTTGGCGCACTCGCGCTCTCGACTTGCTCCATCTTGAATTTTT
>CAWABC010000089.1:0-4844 GCA_963780105.1 uncultured Acidobacteriaceae bacterium | reverse complement strand
TGTCTGGCCACGTCTGCTCGGCTTAGTTACGTATTGCTGTGGAGGAAGCCGCGGAGCTGGACGGCCCACGCACGGTCGGGGTGTTCTGGCGCACGGCGCTGCCGATGGCCGCTCCCGGCCTGTACAGCATCTTTCTCTTCGGCTTCGTGGCACAGCTTGGTGGATCTCCTGTTCGGAATCACGTTTGCCACGACGCCGCATGCAATGCCCCTGACCGCCGGCATCATGCAGATGCCACCGGGTACAAGATCTACTGGGGACCCCTCATCGGCCGGAGGGATCTATCTGCTCCCTGCCGACCATGATCCTGGCCTTCTTCTTTCAAAAGAGCCTCGTCAACGGCCTGCGTGTTACCACCTGAGCAGGCCGCAAAAGGATGGGAATGAACTCGCACCATGAGCTGATACGCAACGGAGCCCTCACGGTCAACGGCGCCGTCTTCCGGTTTTGAGCGGGGAGATCCACTTCTTCCGCATGCCCCCGGAGACCTGGGATTCTCGCCATGACGGGTGAGATCACACTGCGCGGCAAGGTGCTGCCCATCGGCGGATTGAAGGAAAAGCTGCTCGCCGCCCATCGCGCCGGATTGTTCGAAGTGATTCTGCCGCTGGAGAACGAAAAAGATGTTGCCGAGGTTCCGGAGAACCTGCGCAGAGAAATGAAACTGCACTTCGTGGACAACATGGACCAGGTGCTGGCCGTCGCCCTCGAAGGCCCGCTGCCGCAGATGCCATCGGAAGCCGAGACGGCGATGGCGCCCATAGTGACCCCGCCAGCGCCGGAGATTCCCACGGCCCGACAGTAGCCCAACAGACTGTCGAAAGAGTCGGCGCCGCATTAGACTTTGAGTGGCGCGGCGCTTCAGTACTGCGATAACCGCTCCGTTTTGATTTGGGCTTTGGCTTCTGAGGGACGCCGCCTTCCAAGCTGAAAACCACTGATGAAACCCGCTCCAGAATGACGTCGCGGCGGATCCCACTCATCGCAAAGTGCGCGATGAGTGGGGCACCCGGCCGGACGGGCGAGACGCCCGTCCCTCCACCGAAACTCATCCCGCGGTCGCGGAAACCGCTCGAGCCTGCGCAGATAATGCCTCTTCTGTTACCCTCAGATGTACCTGTTTGGGACGAGCGATCTGAAGGATCTGTGAAGCCGGTGCGACCGTCCCTCAGCATGACCAATCTAATGATTTAGTGACATCCCATGCCCGATAACAGCTTCGATATCGTCAGCAAGATCGACCTCGCGGAAGTTTCGAATGCTATCCAGCAGGCGATGAAAGAAGTCAGCACGCGCTTCGATCTGAAGGACTCGAAGTCCCAGATCGCGATGGAGGGCCACGACGCCATCCTGTTGCACTCCGCCGACGAATTCAAGATGAAGTCGGTGAACGACGTCTTCCAGCAAAAGCTGGTCAAGCGCGGCGTGCCCCTGAAAGGCTTGACCTACGGGGCGCTCGAGCCAGCCGCCGGAAGCACGGTGAAACAGAAGATCAGCATTCAGCAGGGGATCCCGATCGAAAAGGCGCGGGAGATCGTGAAGCTGATCAAGAATTCGAAGAAGAAAGCGCAGGCTTCCATCCAGGCAGATGTAGTGCGGATAAGCAGCAAGGATCGCGATACTCTGCAGGAAATCATCGCGCTGGTGAAGCAGCAGGATTTTGGCATCGACTTGCAGTTCACGAATTACCGGACCAACTAAAAATCCACCACGGAGGCACGGAGACACGGAGGAAACAAACTTAATCTTGGTCCTTCTGCGTGACTCCGTGTCTCCGTGGTGAAATGAGATTAGTCATCACTTGAGCGCCACTACGTCCATCAACGGAAAAGAAATCTTCGATCTTCTGCGCGACGACATTGCCGCGATCGAAGAACAATTCGGACGTGACACGATCTCGAACGTCGCGGCGATTACCGAGATCGGCGAATACCTGCGCGCGGGCGGCGGAAAGCGAATCCGTCCGGCGTTGTTGCTGCTCTCCGCCAAACTCCTCGGCTACAAAGGCAATGGCGCGGTAAAACTCGCAACCGTCGTCGAGATCATCCACACCGCGACACTCGTCCACGACGACATCATCGACGAAGCCCAACTCCGCCGCGGCCGTCCCGCCGCTAACACCCAGTGGGGCAACTCGATGTGCGTGCTGGCGGGCGATTGGCTTTACATGCAGGCCTTCAAGATCGCGGTGCAGGAACGCAACTTCCGCATCCTCGATGTGCTGATCGAACTGACGCAGCAGATGGTCGAAGGCGAACTGCTTCAAATGGAGAAGCTCGGCAAACTGATTTCTCTCGCAAGAGCATCTCGATCTGATCTATCGCAAGACGGCATGCCTTTTTTCGGTGTGCATGAGGGTCGGCGGCATCCTGGGCGGCGCCACCGGGCAACAGGAAGAACGCCTTGGCCAGTACGGACGCAATCTTGGCTTAGCCTTCCAGATCGTGGACGACGTACTCGACCTCACCGCCTCCGAGAGTGTGCTGGGCAAGCCCGTGGCCAGCGACCTGCGTGAAGGTAAAGCCACCATGGCGGTCATTCACGCGCTGGAGCGCTGCACTGCCGCCGAGCGCCGCCAAATCGAAACCATCCTGCACGACCGCGCCTTCAACGGCGTCACTCACGCCGATATCCTGACCATACTGAACCGCTATGGTTCGCTCGAATTCGCTTCCAAACAGGCCGCCCGCTACGCCGAGTCAGCGCGTGAAACCATCTGCTCGTTTCCGGACTCGGAGATCAAACGGGCGCTGTTGTGGGCGCCGGAGTTCGTGGTGGCAAGAGAGAAATAGCTGCTGACTTCTGGCAAACTCATTTGGACGATTGGTGCCATCTGGACCCCAAACGTTCTCAGCCAGGAGCTAGCAGCCAGAAGCTAGGAGCGATCTTTCACCGCAATCCCCAACATTTCAAAACGCCCCTTCTTCAAGAGCTTCCCCGAGCCCACGAACGCGCGGGCGGGAAACTCGCGGGAGAACAGTTTCACGTAGGCCGAGTTGAACTGTTGCCACAAAGAAACGTCCGGCGAATGGACCTGCACCCACACCAGGTCGTCCATGCCCATGCCGGCCTCGCGCAACACCGCCTGGAAGCCCTCGAATAAAAGATCAATCTCGGCAGCAATACTCGCGGGCTCCTCGCCAGTCGCCGGGTCGATGCCGATCCGCCCGGAGATGTACAGAGTATCGCCCACCAGCACGGCGTCGCTGAAAGGCAGGCCTGCGGGGCGATTCGGAAGATTGATGTAGCGGCGGCTCTGGGCTGGCAAAGGTTCCTCCTGAGGTCGTACCACTGTAGCAGGAGTTCTTCCGCCCAAGCGGGATGAGATTCGAGGTCCGGGTCAAACGGAGCAGCCGTATCACCATTGGTATACTGAACCTAACCCTTCTCACCATGAACGACTTGCTCTCATTGATTTCGCACCACGGCTACCTTTTTCTGGCGGTCGTGTGCTTCGCGGAGGCGATCGGCCTTCCCCTGCCCGCCGCGCTCGCCATCCTCACCGCGGGCGCGGTCGCTGCCTTCGGAGATCTGCATTTCTATCTCGTGTTCGGCATTGGCGCAGTGGCGATGATCGCCGGCGATGTCCTTCTCTATTTCGCGGGCCGAGTCAGCGGATGGGCACTGTTGGGCCTGCTGTGCCGGCTTTCGGCCAATCCGGAAACTTGCATTCTGCGCTCCGCGGAATATTTCTATCGGCGCGGCAAACAGACGCTGCTTTTTGCCAAATTCATCCCCGGCATCAACACCATGTCTCCGCCGCTCGCCGGAAGCATGAAGATGCGCTTGGGCGATTTTCTGCAATACGATACCCTCGGGGCGGTTCTGTACGTCGGCGCCTACGCCGCTGCGGGATACCTCTTCAGCGACGCGCTCCGCGCCATCACGCGCGGACTGCGCTCCGCCGGCTTTGCCGCTGAAATCATCCTCGCCGTCTCGCTCGCCGCCTATGTCGTCTATCGAATCTGGATTTACCGCAAGTACCGTCTGCTCGACGTGATTCCACGCGTACAGGTGGAAGATCTCGCCCGGACCGTGGCGTCCGCTGCCGCCGAACGCCTTCTGATCGCCGATGTCCGCAGCCACGGCTATTACGATGCCGACTCCGAACGCATTGCCGGATCGATCCGCATCGAACCCAACAACCTCATCGAAGAAGTCAAGAACCTGCCCAAGGATCGAGAGATTTATCTCTACTGCACTTGAGCACGCGAAGCCACGAGCGCCCGGGTGGCGCGCCAATTACAGGAACTCGGATTCAAAGTGTTCGTCATCGCCGGTGGCCTGGCTTCCTGGCGCAAGGCCGGACACCCGCTGGAACGAGTCCCGCACGATGACCTGGTCAAACTGCCGACCTTCAGTTACGAGAGATCAGCCCGGTCAGACACGGGGCTTGCCCCTTGTCCGCTGGCGAAGCACCTAAGAACGCGTCTCCGTGACCTGCGTCCTTGGCAGAGTTGCATCGGTTTGTTATTGTCCTTTCATGGGGAGGAGCCTGAGTTTCTGCGGAGTAATTCTGGCGGCAGGCGATTCCTCACGCATGGGGCGTGACAAGGCGCTACTGCCGTGGCCCCCGTCGGCCGCAGGTTTGGCCGCAGCTTTGCCAACGACGGACACGTTCCTCTCCGCCGCCATACGCCTGTTCTTCTCACACGTTGATGTCGTGCTGGTCGTCGCCGGCAGGAATGAAACCGCCCTGGCGCCCGTCGTCTACGCCAATGGAGCGTCGCTGGTGGTGAATCCCGATCCGGAGCGCGGGCAGTTCAGTTCCTTGAGGGTCGGCCTACAGGAGGTTCTGAGCCGGGGCCGCGATGCCGCGATGGTTACGCTCGTCGACCGGCCGC
>CAWABC010000088.1:0-4023 GCA_963780105.1 uncultured Acidobacteriaceae bacterium | reverse complement strand
GCGGTCCGGTGATCCCCGTCGCGGTCCGATACGCAATGACGACGCCCACGGCCAGAGCGATCAGGGAGCTGAACACCGAAAACAGAATCGAGTAGGTCGCTGCCGATTCATCGGAGTGACGCCGTACGTCCAAAAGTTGACGGTTCTCGCGGTCGACATCATCCAGCACGTCGCTGGAACGCGAGACCCAGGAGTTCGGATCCTTTTGCAGATAGAAAATCTGCAGTTCGGCCACGGTGGCATTGCCGCCGTCCACGGCGCGGCGCTTGTCCACTAGGGGGTTGGCGAAATCGGAGTTCCATCCCTGTTCCAGTCCCTGCACTTTTTCCAGACTGCTGCGCTGCTGCGAGGAATTCGCTAACTCCTGGGCGCGATGCAGGGCGTCATTGAGCAGCCGTTCGCCATCATTCATTTTTTCAACGTCCCGCGTGTCCCCGCTGAGGAGGTAGTTCTGCAAATGAAGGCGGTTCTGCATCATCTGAAAGCGGACCAGCGAGGTGGCTTCCGTCATATCAATCGAACTCTGCGCCGCCGCTTTGGTCTCGTGCTCGCGATGCACCCCGTACAGGTTGATCGCCAGCAACACCAGAACGGTCCCCAGAATGATGCCGAAACTGATGTACAGCTTTTTCTTGATATTCATGCTTCAACCTTCCTCATCCGGCGCTTTGGACCCTGCGCCATTCTCCCCTACCGGGCGGGATCAAAACGAAATTCCACAATCTCGGTGGACTCTTCCGGACCCGTCTCGAAGCGCCACCTTTTGACCGCATCCAGAGCGGCGCTTGCCAACACCGGGTGCCCACCCACCAGCTTGGCATCTTTGACCGACCCGTTGGCAGCTACCGTCACCTGTACCTTCACCACGCCCGAGATGTTCATCCGCTTGGCCAGTTCCGGATACTCCGGCGATACCTTGCTCTTTACTTTCCGATTGGTTTCCTGCCCTTTGACTTCCTGCCCCCATGCCAGGGGAGCGCTGGTCGCGGCCCATCCGCCAAGCAACAGCAGACCCACCGCGATCGCACGATTCAGTCCCTGAAAAGTCACAGTGCCTTCCTTGTCATTCAAAGCTCATCTAATATTCGTGCACGGACGGTCCCTGCGGATATCAAAAGTTCTAGCTGTCCATTACTTTGGTGATCTCTACAAGCAGGTGAAGAATCACTGCTTAAGCTCTTCACCTGCAGCTCTTCAAGAGGGTTAGACACGTCGTTCGCAGGGTGCACTAAGTTCGGATGCATCGGGACAAAAAGGCCGATCTCAGATCACAGATTGAGACGCCTGTATCACTTTTGTGCCGTTTCACAAGTTGGCACTGCCCACCTCCTATTCCCTTGACTCAATTTGAGAATTGAGTCTAGATTTGGTATGTAATCCAATTGTTTTCAGACGGTTAGCAATAAGAATGGTGTGCACTGACGAGAATTATCAGAAATTCGGGGCTGGGGAATGCGTCTCAGTCTGAGGAGGATTTTCAGAAGCTTCTCCTAGAGTTGTCCCGCGCTCCTTTCCAGAGCGGCGAGCCCGGCCAGCTCATCCTGTCGTTCTGCGCCCTGACTCGCGCCTTTTTCCATGCGAGTGGTGCCTTTTTTTGGAGTTACTCCTCCGACGGTGAACTGGTTGGAGCCGAAGCCGACGGCGAACATGCTGAGTCCTTTCGTGGCATACGTCAGGGCGCCGGGGACCCATCCGTCGCGATCGAAGCGGTTCACAAGCGTCGCGCGTTCTTTCTCAACCACCTCGAGGCCGCTCGTTATCCCTGGCTGGCCGAATGTCAGGCGCATGCCGCCATGGCCGCGCCTCTGCTGGTTTCGGGGGAAGTGGTGGGCGCCATCGCCTTCGTGCAAAGCGCGCCCGATGCGGGTTTTGATGAGGACGCCGTAGCCAAAGTCACGATCCTAGCGGTCCAGTTGGGCACGGCACTCGAAGCCCTTCGCCTGAACCAGTTGGCTCGCGAGGAGCACCGGCGCGCCAGCATTCTGGTCGAAGTCGCATCCGCACTACATGGCTTGCCCGACACCGCAGCCGTGGTGGAGAACATCGCCGATCGCCTCCGTCTGCTGCTGCATTCGCCGGCGGTGCTGGTTTTCGTCCAGCAAGAGAAACGGTCCCAGTTGCAGGCGGTGTCGACTGAGACGCCAAGGCTCGCCCTCTCCATACGTTCGCGTTTCCAGCAGAACAACCTCCGCTCAGCGCAGGAGATCGCCACCCGCGTCATCGCGGCTGGCGAACGCATTACGGTGAGCATCGACGGCGCTTCTCATTTCGGAGAGGATTCGCCCCCCGGAGTCCTCATCGCAGCGCCGTTTCGCGCCTCGCGCTCGCACGGCGCCATCCTGGTCTACCCCCGTTTCGCCAATCCCTTCACCGAGGAAGACAAGAGCCTGGTTTCAGCCCTGGCCGGCTTTGGCGCGGTCGCTATCGCCAACGCCGAGTTGTGCGGCATGGCGCGTGCCCAGGCCCACGAACTGCATGAAATTCTCGAGATTTCCTTCGAGCTCGGTTCCGCCGGGAAACTCAACGAGTTCATGCAGACCTCGGCGGTCCGCGCCGCCAGTTTTCTCGGCTTCCAGCGCTCCTTCATCGGGCTGCTCGAAGAGGCTGCCTTCCACATTCGATGGACAGTGGAGAGCGGCGTGGCCCGTCCCGTCGACATCCCGCTTTACGATGGTCTGGCGACGCGCACGCTGCAGCAAAAAAATGCGTTCGTCACCGAAGACGCCTCCACGACTCCGGGCGCGAATTTGGATTTCGTTGCCGCTTTCAACATCCGCCAACTCCTCGCCGTGCCCCTGGTCGGCTCCAACGGCGAGGTGCTGGGGATGTTCGGAGTGCTCGACCGGGTCGAGCCGGGGCCGATCAACGACGAAGACGTGCGCCGCGCGCGCGCGCTGGCGGCGCAAATTGCCATCGCGCTCGAACTGACCCGTAACCTGCACCAATCCGAGGAGCACCGCCGCCGCGCCGAGGCCCTGGTGACCATCGCGCTCGAACTGAACACCGTTCTGCATTTGCCCGAATTCATGCGCAACTTTGCGGTGCGAGCCGCCGGCCTGCTCGGAAGCCCGTCCGTTGCCCTCAGCCTTTTCCAGACATCGGAAGTGGATACTGTCCTGATCTCCGGCATCTGCGAAGCCGGCCCTTCTGAAGTCCACGATCCTTCGCTGCTGCGCCGCTTCAGTCAGGCGCTCACTGCGGCCCTGCCGAAATACTCCACCGATGTCGCCTTCGCCCCGGCCAGCGACATGCTGGGAACCGCTCTCGCTTCCACTCTGGGATGGACCGATTGCACCCTGGTCCGGCTGGCCGGTTCCTCGGGAGAAATCGTCGGTGTGCTCTGTCTCGCCGACCGCGGCGCCCCGCCTGACATCGAGGATCACCAGTTGCTGCGCGCCATCGCCGGCCACGCTAGTATCGCTCTGGAAAATGCCTGTCTGTTCACCCGCATGCAGCAGGCCAACCGCCACTGGCTGGAAGTCTTCGATGCCATCAGCGATTTCATCGTGGTTCACGACCAGCAGTACAACGTCCTGCGCGTCAATCGCTCGCTTGCGGATTTCGTCGGGATCGCCCCCGACCAGTTGATCGGCGTCAACATGCGGGCGCTCGAAGCGCTCTCCACCGGCGCTTCACCGCACTCTTGTCCTTTCTGCCGCAGCGGCGAGGGTCTGGACGAATACGTGCACCCCGTCCTCGAACGCACCTACCTGATTTCCACCTCGCGCATTCATGCCGCCGGCCAAGGGCCCCCATCGCACGGGGTTGACGCGATGGGCCGGGGTGAAACAGGAACGAACAGCGCCCAGCAGTTGCAGACCGTGCACGTGCTCAAGGACATCACCGACCGGCGCGAAGCCGAACTCCGCTACCGCGAACTGTTTGACAACATTCAGGAAGGAATTTTCTTTTCCACGCCCCAGGGACGCTTCGTGGAAGTCAACGACGCGCTGGTACGCATCCTCGGCTACAGCAGTCGGGAAGAGGTCATCCAGCTCGACATCCCCGCCGAGGTTTATTTTG
>CAWABC010000087.1:0-11891 GCA_963780105.1 uncultured Acidobacteriaceae bacterium | reverse complement strand
CGCGCGCCGAAGCCCCGACCGACCGCGACACGTCCGACAACTCCTGCCGCCTGAACATCACGCCGGGTGGCGACCACCTGCTCGCGCTCGGCCTTTCAGTTACAGCCCGGACGCAGACGGCCGCGAAGACAGCCTGCCCATCTTCTGTCGCCTGCCCGGTTCCGGCGGCAAGCTCGCAGTGACGGTCTACAATCTCGCGGGACGGCGCTGCCGCAGCGTCTTCACCGGCGCCGCGCCGGCCGCAAGCTGCCGCCTGGATTGGAATGGCCGGGACGATGCCGGCCGGACGCTAGGAACCGGTGTCTACGCCGTGCTGCTCGAATACCGCTGGAACGGAAGCACGCTCACGTCTATCTAAAAGGGGCCTGGCAGTGCGTGGCCAGTCAATCGACGCTGATCAGCCGGTGACCGAGAGCGAAGTCTGTCAAGGAACTCACCCTATATAATTCGTGGTTATCTTTGGTTTTTCAACACCGCGACTGCTTCATGAGTCGGTTGAGGGACGGTGTCTTGGTACAGCCGGGCGAGGCCACCCGGCGCTCCACCAGTAAGCTCTGGTCCGGGAGGATTCTTGAAGGTTCTATTGCTGGAGAACATCAGCGGGGTGGCCGCTTCTCAGTTTGAAGAAGCGGGATTTGTGGTGGAGTCGCTGAAGGGGGCTCTCGACGAGAGTGCGCTGATTGAGAAGGTGCGCGAAACGTCGATTTTGGGCGTCCGGTCAAGGACGCGGATCACGGCGGCGGTTTTGGATGCGGCTCCGGAGCTGGTTTCGGTGGGGGCGTTTTGTATTGGCGTGGACAAGATCGACCGCGCGGCCTCTAGCGATCGGGGGATTGCGGTGTTTAACGATCCGCACTCGAACAGCCGGTCGGTGGCGGAACTGGCGATCGGGGAGATCATCCTGCTGATGCGGCGGACGTTTGAGGCGAGCACTCGGCTGCATGGCGGAGTGTGGAACAAGTCCTCGGCGGGATCGCACGAGGTGCGCGGGCTGACGCTGGGGATTGTGGGGTACGGGAAGATTGGGTCGCAGCTTTCGGACCTGGCCGAGGCGTTGGGCATGCGGGTCGTGTTCCATGACGTGGCGCATGTGCTGGCGCGCGGAAACGCCCGCCCGGTAAGCTTTCGCGAACTACTGGAAACTTCCGATGTGATTACGTTACATGTGGATGGAAAGGCGCAGAACCGCGATTTGTTCGGGGAAAACGAGTTCCGCTTGATGAAGGACGGCGCTTGCCTGATCAATTTGAGCCGCGGGTTTGTGGTGGACCACGAGGCGCTGGCCCGCCATCTGAAGAGCAAGAAGCTGGCGGGAGCGGCGATCGATGTGTTTCCCAAGGAACCGGAGACGGGCGCCGCGTTTTCCAGTCCACTGAAAGGGATGCCAAATGTGATTTTGACTCCTCACATTGGCGGCAGTACGGAGGAGGCGCAGCAGAATATCGGGCAATTTGTTTCGGCGCGGATGATCGACTATTTCAGGAGCGGGAATTCGCTGCTGAGCGTAAACCTGCCGCATTGTCATCTGGACTATGAGCCGGGATCGCACCGGCTGATGCACATCCACAATAATGTGCCGGGAATTTTGCGGGCGATTAACGACATTCTGGCCGATCGGGGGATCAATATTGAGCGGCAAGTTCTGGATACTCGCGGGCCGCTGGGATATGCGATTTACGACATCAATCGAGCTTGCGATGAGCCGTTGCTGGCGAAGTTGCGCGCGGTTCCGCAGACGATTCGAGTGCGGGTGCCGGGAGAGGCTCTGGGCTAGGGATCGGGCGCAAGAAGTACGCCTCGGGCGCTAAAGCGCGACACGTGGCCAATGACTTACTGGCACGGCTCAGCCGCGCCCTTCCCAAAACCTGCGCGGATCGAAGTCTTTCAGCGGCCCACAGCGGCTAAAGCCGGAACCATTCTCAGTGGCTTGCGGTATGCCTGAAGGCATACCCTGATACGAAACCGAGTTTCCCAGCAGCCTTTTGTCGTCGGCGTGAAACGAAATCAACTGGTGGCGGACGCAGCGGCGGTGTTGGCTGGAGTTGCGGCTTGGTCAGACGCGGAGATTTCATCGAGGTGCGGGCCGGGGGTGGCTACAGGCGAGGCTGGAATTCCGTTGATGTAGATGGTGGGGGCAACGGGTGCGGCGCGGACGGTTTCTCCTGCAGGCAAGAGACCCACCGCCCGATTTCTTCCCGAACCCTTGGCCTGATACAGGGCATAGTCGGCTAGAACTAGTATCTCCTCGTAAGAGACGAGGCCGGGCTCGCGTTCGGTCCATGGATAGACCGCCCAACCGATGGAACAGGTGACGCGCAGATCGGCGTTGTTGGCTTCGACGTGGTAAGGCCGGGAGCCGACCGCATGGAGAACACGATGGGCGAGAGTGTGGGCATCTTTGCGGTCGGTGTAACGCGAGAGGAGGAGAAATTCCTCGCCGCCCCAGCGGATCACGGCATCGGAAAGGCGGGCGGCGGAGTTGATGCGGCGGGCGAACTCGACGAGGATCTGATCTCCAACCTTGTGCCCGAACTGGTCATTGACTTTCTTGAAGTGGTCGATGTCGACCATATAGAAAACCAGATCGCGATTGCGAGGGTCGTTGGATGGATTGTTGATAAACGAGCGCAGCACCTGGCGCACGTCGGCGTCGATCGAATTGGAAAAGAACCGGCGGTTGCGAACGCCGGTGAGCAGGTCGGTGAGAGAAGCGTCCAGCAACTCATGATTGGCACGGGCCAGCTCCTTTTCGAGGCGGGCCTGTTTTACGATGCCCACAGCGGCGAACACCACCACTGCGGCCAGCGACAGGAAAACGCGGAATTGCCACACCGAGACTGGCAGACTGCGATCCAGGAACGACCACGCTGCCAACAGGGGCAGGACGATGGTAAAAGGAGTGGCCAGACGCGAAGCCCATCGCCAGTATCGTTCGCTATCGGGATCTTCGTGCTCCGAGACGGGTTCCAGACGGTAGGCCATCAGAGCAGCCAGCGTCATGCCCGCGACACCTGCCGCCGTCGCGACATCGTACCAGCGGCCGGTAAAGGAAACGGCATCGGGGAGCGTATCCTCTAAGTATTCCATGATGGTGTCGAAGGCGACGATGCCGATGAGCAGGGCATAGAAATGCCGCCATCGGCCGGAACTGTGACGCCAGCCGAGCACGACGATGGAAAGCAAGATCACGTCCTGGGCCAAAGCGAGAAACGTGTAGGCCGGGCCATAGGACTGGGGCTCGGGGGCCAGGTATTGCCATGGAATGACGAGGAACAGGTACAGGTACAGACCCGCTAACAAGAGCAAGAGCAGATCCAACGTTCCCAGCCGCCGATGTTGAGGGCTCGGGGCCACGTGAGGCCTCAGCGCAAAACCCATAATTACGGCGGTCCAGGCAAGAAAAATGCAAGCGTCCCCCAGACTCATGGCGGGCGTTTGCTTCCGCACCAGCTCCCAGTGCATCCACAAGAGCTGGCCGCCGGCTTCGGTGGCGTAACCGCAGCCCAGAAGGATCCACACCAGGCGTTGCTGCCGGTTGCTGCCGAACGCGTTCCTGGCAAAAGCCAGTGAGGCGGAGAGCATCAGGGCCAAGCCGATCCAATCGGTGATGGCGGTGAGCCGAAACGATTTCGGGAGGAGCATCGACGCGACCGCCTGCGCGATCACCAGGCAGACAACGGCGCAAACCCAAATCTTCGAGTTCGATCGAAGACGCACTAATTTCTCATTCCTAGAGCGTGTTCCAGAAACACCTTTTGGGTGCCGAGGAATGGAACAAGCTGTAGGAATTACAACCTGTTATCCGGGGGAACCCAAGTGACAGAAGTAACTACCGACGTAACTTCCGAACAAAACCGCTTCCACATCGTGCGGTAAACCCTGAATCATAGGGGACACAGCTAAAACCCGGCTGAAACGCCCGGCGAGGAAGCCCCGCGCGCCACCGAATTCGACTACTTCTTGCCTTCTTTCTTCTCTTGTTCTTCCACCACCAGATTGTTGGTTACGGAGAATGCGCCGTGGACGCCGTTGGCTTGCATGCCAGCGATTTGCTTGTCCATCTGGCGGGCTACTACGCCTTCGAGCGTGATGTGTCCGTTGTTGACGATGATGTGAATGGGCGGAACGGCACGCAGTTGGTACTGGTTCAAGACGGGGTTGCCGTAAATGGCTCGGTAGGCAGCGCGGCGGATATGGTCGTCGTTGGGTGAGAGGGGCAGGACCTCGATGTTGTTTACGACTTTTTCCACACCCTCTATGCGCTTGACCACGTTTTCGGCGTCGGACTTAAGAGTGGGACCCCTGACCGGCGAGACCTGGCCAAGCAGGGTCACGGTGCCATCCGAGTCGACCTTGTAGGCGAGGTTGTCGAACACGCCGTAATACGGGAGCATCACGAGTTCATGACGGACTTCCTTGTAGATGCGGTCGATGCTCTTCTGATTGAGCGCACCAGCGGGTTGGTTGTCCTGGAGGGCGGGGCTGGCGAGGGCCGCCATCGAGAAAATCAGTGGGAGAGCGAGAACTGCGAACCGGGATTTCTTCATTGGTTTGACCTCACACAAGATTTCTTACCCATAGTGAGAGCCCTGAACTTCTTCGCACTTTTCTGACGCTGGAAAGAGTCCAGAGGTTGCTTTTTCTTGCGCCGGGGAAAGACGGCTGCCCGGCCATTCTACTGCTAATCCATGGTTGCTATTGCCACTGGCAGGAGCCGAGCTGCGCTCGGCCTGGACGGGCGGGGACGCCCGTCCCCACACGAGCCGCATTTGCTCAGGCTGTCTTTGGTTTGCGGCGGCGCTCCCTGAAGCCTTCGATTAGTAGATAAAGGACTGGGATGAAGAACAGGTTGAGGATGGTGCTCATGATCATGCCGCCGAAGACGGTGGTGCCTACGGAGTGGCGTCCGTTCTCTCCCGCGCCGCTGGCGGTGACGAGGGGGACAACACCTAGGATAAAGGCGAAGGACGTCATGAGAATCGGGCGCAGGCGGATGCGGGCGGCTTCGACGGCGGCGTCGAGAATGGTCATGCCGCGTTCGCGCAACTGCTCGGCGAATTCCACGATCAGGATGGCGTTCTTGGAGGCGAGGCCGACGAGCATGACGAGCCCCACCTGGCAGTAAACATCATTCTGCTGGCCGCGGATCCACTGCGCGGAAAGCGCGCCGAGCAACGCCATGGGTACGGCAAGCAGAATAATGAAGGGGAGCACGAAGCTTTCATACTGCGCCGAGAGTGTCAGATAGACCACCAGCGTTCCAAGACCGAAGAGGATGAGCGTGGTCGATCCCGAGGCCAGCTCTTCGAGCGAAATTCCCGACCATTCGTAGGTGTAGCCCTGCGGCAAGGTTTTCGCGGAGAGTTGCTGCATGGCTTCGATGGCCTGTCCGGAGCTGAAGCCAGGAGCAGCGGAGCCGTTGATTTCCACCGAGCGAAAAAGGTTGTAGTGGCTGATGACCTGGGGCGCCGCGGTCTCGCTGATGGTGACTAAATTCTCGAGCGGGATCATGGCCCCGGAATCGGAACGTACGTAGTACTGCTTGATGTCCTGCGGATGCGAGCGGAATTGCTTGTCGGCCTGCACATAGACACGATAGGAACGGTTATTGAAATCGAAATCGTTGATATAGGCCGAACCCATGTAGACGCTCAACGTGTCGGTGATCTGGCTGAGCGGGATGTGCAGACTCTTGGCTTTTTCGCGGTCGATGGTGATGACAAACTGCGGATCGCTGGCGGTGTAGGTGGTGAAGAGCCCGGCAAGGTCTTTTTCCGGGCGCGCGCCGCCGGCACGAGTGAGGTCGTGGGTGACTTTGTCGAGATCCTGAAGCGTGTGATTGCCTTGATCGAGGAGCTCGAATTGGAATCCGCCGAACGCTCCCAGCCCGTTGATGGCGGGCGGTTCGAAGGGGATCACCATGGCGCCGGAAATTCCGAACAATGGGCCGCGCAGCCGATTGATGATGGCAGCGGCGGTGTGGTCGCGCCCCTTGCGCTGCGCATACGGCCGCAGGCTCAGGAAAGCCAGACCGGCGTTGGGCGCGCTGCCTCCGAAGCTGAAGCCCGCGACCGCAAAGGTGCCCTCGATTTCAGGGAAGGTCCTGGTGATGGCGGTGACCTGATCGCCGATTTTCTTCGTGTATTCCAGTGAAGCTCCGGTGGGCGCCTGGATGGCAATGATGAGCCATCCCTGATCTTCGTTGGGGACGAAGGCTTGGGGTACGTGCCGGAAGACGAAATAAGCGAGACCGAGTCCGGTAGCAAACAGGATGAGGGCGACGGCTTCGAAGCGCAGGAAAGCTCGGAGGGCGCGAACGTAGCCCCTGGTAACCGCAGCCACCACGCGGTCGACGCGCTGGAAGAACCAATTCTTTTCGCCGTGTTCGCGCCCGAGCAGGAGGGCGGAGAGTGAGGGCGTGAGGGTAAGCGCGTTGAAGGCAGAGATGGAAATCGAGAAGGCGATGGTCAGGGCGAACTGGCGAAACAGTATTCCGGTCGTGCCGGGGAAGAAGGCAACGGGCACGAAGACGGCAACCAGCACTACTGAAGTGGCGATGACGGCGCCGGTCACTTCCTTCATGGCGTCGGACGAAGCTTTGGTGGGATCGTGCTCGCCTTCCTGCAGATGGCGTTTGATGTTTTCGATGACGACGATGGCGTCGTCGACTACCAGGCCGGTGGCAAGCGTAACGCCGAACAAGGTCAGCGTGTTGATGGAGAAGCCGAGCAGCTTGACGAAAGTGAAAGTGCCGATGAGCGAGACCGGGATGGTGACGGCCGGGATGATGGTAGAGCGCCAGTCTTCGAGGAAAACGAAGATGACGAGAATCACGAGGAAGATGGCCTGGCCCAGGGTTGAGACTACGTCGAGAATCGATTCGCTGACCGCGTCGGTAGTGTCGAAGGCGAGCTCATACTTCATGCCGGGCGGAAAGCGCTTGGAAAGGCGCTCGAGTTCGGCGATGCAGCGGCGGTCGACGTCGAGGGCGTTGGCGGTCGAGAGCTGGAGGATGCCGATGCCAACCGAATCGTACCCGTTGTAGTCAACGTTGGAGCTGTAGTCTTCAGAGCCGAGCTCGGCGTGACCGACGTCCCGCAAGCGGACCAGCGTTCCATCGGCGTTGCTCTTGAGGATGATGTTATCGAACTGAGCGGCTTCGGAAAGACGGCCTACGGCGCGGACGCTGATCTGGAACTGCTGGCCGGGGATGGAGGGCTGGGATCCGACTTGTCCAGCGGCGACTTCAACGTTCTGCTCCTCGAGTGCGTTGACTACATCGTCAGCAGTGAGTGCACGGCTGGCCATGCGCACGGGATCGAGCCAGAGGCGCATGGAGTACTTGCCTGCGCCGAAGATCATGACCTCGGCCACGCCGGGAACGCGCTTCAGGGCGTCTCGCACATAGACGTCAAGGTAATTGCTCATGAAGAGCGTGGAGTAGCGGCCGTCGGGTGAAAACACAGCAGCCCCGAAAACCCAGTTCTGCGAGCTCTTCTGGACGGAGATGCCGACCTGCTTGACGGCGTTAGGAAGGCGTCCCAGGGCGGTGTTGACCCGGTTCTGGATGTCGACGGAAGCGAGGTCGGGATTGCGGCTGAGGTCGAAGGTGGCGGTGATCTGGCTGACGCCGTCGTTGCCGCTGGAGGAGGTAATGTACTTCATGCCTTCTGCGCCGTTGATCTGCTGCTCGAGAGGCGTGGTGACGGCGGATTCGACGGTTTGGGCGCTGGCGCCGGTATACACGGCGTTGACGCCGACCTGCGGCGGCGCGAGGTCCGGAAATTGTGCGATGGGCAAGGTAGGAATGCAGACAGCGCCGGCGAGAATAATCAGCAGGGCGCAGACGGTGGAGAATACAGGGCGATGAATGAAGAAGTCGACCATAAGAATTCGTTTGTCATCCTGAGGGAAGCGGATGACAAGTCTTGTTTCTATGCCGCAAAATCGGGACGCTAGAACTAGCTGCTGCTTTCTTGCGGGACTACGGGCACGCCATCGATTAGAAACTGGGTGCCGGAGACAACCACCTTGTCTCCGGGTTTTACGCCATCGAGGACGACATAGTCATTGCCTACGATTTGACCGATCTGGAGCGGCTTCTGGTGGACCACGTATCCACCCTTCTGGTCAGACTCGGCGACGAAAGCGAAATAGAGGCCGCCGATCCGCGACACAGCTATGACGGGCACAACCGGCCTTTCCTGGCTGCCCCAGACCACGCGCGCGCGGATGAACTGGGCGGTGCGCAGGGTGTCGTTCGAGTTAGCGATCTGGGCTTTGGCCAGCACGGTTTGCGTGGCGGTGTCCACCTGCGGCGAGATGAAGGTGATGCGGCTGGTGGCCAGCGGCGCGCCCGAAGCATCGACGATCTGGACCGGCAGATTCATCTTGAGTTGGGAAGACTTCTCGATGGGAACGTAGATGTAAGCTTCCAGGCTGCCGGGACGATCGACGGTGGCGAGTGTGGTAGTGGTGAGGACGCGGTCGCCAACGCGAACCGGAATATCCCCGACCATGCCGGCGCGCGGGGCAACTACCTGATAGTAGTGCAACTGGACTTGCTGCTCGCGGACTTGGGCATCGAGCGAGCGCAGTTGCGCCTGGGCAGCGTCGAGGGTTGCGCGAGCCTGGTCGAGATCCTGCTTGCTGACTACGCCGGCGTTGGCCAGGCCACTGACGCGGTCGTAATTCTGCTGAGCCCATTTGACCTGGGCTACCTGGGCGGCGCGGGCGTCCTCCTGACTCTTGACCGTGGCCTGCTGCTTGGAGGGATCGATCTGCATCAAGGGAGCGCCGTTAGCAACACGTTCGCCGGAGCGGACGAAGATCTGCGTGATAATGCCTTCGACCTGCGGCATAACCACGGCGGAATCGCGGGACTTCAAGGTGGCGACGTAGTCGGTGGTGTCGTCGACTTTTTGGGCCTTCGCGGTTTGGACCTTGACCGGCATGGCCTGCGGGGCATCCGCTTTGGCTTCCCTGCTGCTGCCGCAGGCGGCTGCGAAAAAGAGCGCAGCGAGAACGACGCCGAGCAGGATCAACGATGACATTCTTGCGAAGAATCGAGACATAGCGTTAACCGCAGCGCAAACGCTGCGCCACCAAAACCGAGTGCAACAGGGGTGATCGACTCCACCCTGGTCGCGACGGTCCGATTGCAGCACAATACTAGACCATAAACATGATTCAGGGTAAGGGCGGAGGGCTCCGAAGAATCTCCGGTTCTGCTAAATTGTTGGGTCATGAAACCGAGCCGAAGTTTTGCCAGCGACAATAATGCGGTGATGCATCCCGAGGCGCTGGAGGCGATCCGGCGAGTCAATGAAGGACATGTTGTGGGGTATGGGGACGATCCGCACACGGAATCGGCGATGGAAAAATTCCGCGAGCAATTTGGAGCCGATGTGGCGGTCTTTTTCGTTTTCAATGGGACGGCGGCGAATGTGCTCGGTTTGCAGGCGCTGACGCGGCCGTTTCATGCGGTGCTGTGTCCGGAGCTTTCTCACATTTACACGGATGAATGTGGCGCGCCGGAAAAGTTTACGGGCTGCAAGTTGGTGCCGCTGGCCGCGCCGGGCGGGAAGGTGACAGTGGAAACGGTGGCCCGTGCGTATCACGGAATTGGGGACCAGCATCACGTGCAGCCGCGGGTAATCTCGATTACGCAAGCGACCGAGATGGGGACGGTGTACAAGCCAGCCGAAATCGAGGCGCTGGCGCGGTTTGCGCACGAACGGAAAATGTTCCTGCACATGGATGGGGCACGGATTTCGAACGCGGTCGCGGCGCAGCAACTGACCCTGCGGCAGGCGACGCGCGATTTGGGAGTGGATGTGCTTTCCTTTGGCGGGACCAAGAACGGACTGATGGGCGTGGAGGCGGTGGTGTTCTTTCTTCCGGAACTGGCGGAGAATTTTTCGTTTGTGCGCAAGCAGGGGATGCAGCTGGCATCGAAGATGCGCTACATGTCAGTGCAAATGGAGGCGTTGCTGACGAACGATCTTTGGCGGCGGAACGCGGAGCATGCCAACCGGATGGCGCGACTGCTGGAGCAGGAAGTGAAGAAGATTCCGCGAGTCAGGATTGTGTATCCGGTGGAGGCGAACGGCGTGTTTGCGGAAATTCCGCAGGAGGCGATCACGAAGATCCAGGAGCGGTATTTCTTTTATGTGTGGAGCGAAGAGGAGTCGGTGGTGCGCTGGATGTGCTCGTTCGACACGACTGAAGAGGACGTCCGGGAGTTTGCGGAGTTTGTGGGAGGAGTGGTAAGGAACCTCCCAAACTGACACTCGATCCGATTCCCGCAGAGACGGATGATCGAGGTACTTACTTCCTGGCTGCCCTAACCCTTGCCCATCGCGCTCGCTGTGCGGCTGCAATTCTCCTGCGTCCTGCAGCTGAAATCGTTCGCTTCTTGCGAATTGCGACTGGTCCACGCTTACTGCCTTTGAGGAAGACTTTCCCGAAGGTAGTTAGGGCGGCGGTTACGCGGTGGAGTTCATTCTCAAGTCGCGTCCGCTCCTGTTGGAGTTGCTTGACTACGGACTGAATCAGTGTTTTTGCCATGAAGCGATTGTATCACTTGTAAGTTGGACATTGAGGCAAGTCCCGCGGGAACGGCGCGTCTCTTTCGAAGTTACTCCAACTCCAACTCAATCTTCTTGGCCGCGGGATCGAGCTTTGTGATCCTAAACTTGCGAATCTGCCCGGCCCGCATGGATTCCGGCTTGTTCTCGCCGGCGGCCGGACCGCTCTTCCAGCGGGCTTGCAGCATGGAACCTAACGACGACAGATCGGGTTTTGATGGAGACAAAGATGTTGGTACTGGGAGCTTGTCTTGCGTCGTCGAGCCCTCCGCGGGGATGCGGCAGGTCGCCACAACGCCTTCGCCGAGTTCCACGCGGGCGCTTCCGCCGGAAACCTCGGTCATGCGACCGGTAACAATATCTCCTTCTTTGTGTTCGGCAAAGTACTCATCCAGGCCGGTTGGAACCAGTTGTTTCATGCTCAGGCGTATGAGGCGCCTTTCCGTGTCGAGGGCGAGCACCTGCGCCTTGACCACTTGTCCGGCTTTCAACACTTCTTGTGGGTGATTGATGCGCTTTTCCGCGCTGATTTCGCTCACGTGAATCATGCCCTCGACGCCTTCAGTAAGTTGGACGAAGGCGCCGAACTTCATGATGTTAGTAACCGGGCCTTCGATCACCGTGCCCGGAGCATACTTTTGCTCCGCCCCAGTCCAGGGATCGCCCAACGCCTGCTTCAGACCGAGGGAGATGCGGCGTTCTGCCGCGTTCACCCCTAGAATCACGGCTTCTACGGTCTCGCCCGGTTTGACCACATCGCCTGCAGTCCGGACGCGCTTGGCCCACGACATTTCAGAAATGTGAATCAGGCCTTCGATGCCGGGCTCGAGTTCCACGAACGCCCCGAAATCGGCGATGCGTGTAACCGCGCCGCGCACGCGTTCGCCGGGCTTGTATTTCTCGGCGACGGCGTTCCAGGGATGCGGTTGAAGCTGCTTCATGCTGATCGCAATGCGGCGTTTTTCCGAATCGATCTTGATGATGACGGCTTCGATCCGCTGGCCTGCGGAAAGCACATCGGACGGTTTGTTGATGCGACGCCAGGAGATTTCGCCGACGTGAAGCAGGGCGTCCGCACCGCCGATCTCGACGAACGCGCCGTAATCGGTCAGGCTGCGGACCTCGCCTTGCACGGTGTCGCCTTCTTTGAGTTCCGAGAAGCGGCGCTCTTTGCCGGCGCGTTCTTCGTCTTCGGCAAGGACTCGGCGATCGACGACGACGTCTTCCTCGGCCACGTCGAGCTTGATGATGCGGCAGCGGATTTCCTGCTCGACCAACTTCTCCAATTCGGAGGCGTCGTGA
>CAWABC010000086.1:0-5416 GCA_963780105.1 uncultured Acidobacteriaceae bacterium | reverse complement strand
CGGAACAGAGGAAGCTGTATAAACAAGGGAAGTTGTCACCCTATTTTGTTGCGCAATCCGACGCTCAGCTCGGCAACCCGCGCGAAGCGCTCAAGTACCTAACCATCTGCGTCCGGTCGCATGACGAACTCACGCTGAATCTTAGCGTCGACCAGGGTTTCGTCAGGCTTCACGGCGATCCGGCCTTCGAGCAACTGCTGGCGAAAATTGGCCTGCCACCGGTCAACTGAACGGCAGAGAAGAACCGGAGCGCGAACTATCCTCTCCGCGTTCCGGTGCTGCCCGGGCTGACGAGACCGCGTTCCGCTGGAGGCCATGCAACAGAATGTCCCAGGCTACCTCTGACAGCAAGAATCCCTTCGGACTCGAAGCCTACTCCCGTTCACCCACCGGTTTTCCCCGCCCGCTGCTAATCCCCACACCCTCAAAGGCTTACATTGACCTGAGGGTGCATCTTTCGGTACCCTTACAGCATCTTTTTCAACAGAGACGTGTACCCTTGTGGGTGGGGGATGCAGATTGTCTGAGACCAATTTACAAACGAAGACCTTGCTGTTATTGAAGCCACGCGGATTCTGCGCCGGGGTGGTGCGGGCGATTGACATTGTCCGGATTGCCCTGGAGGCGTTTGGGCGGCCGATTTATGTGCGCAAGGAGATTGTCCACAACCGCTTTGTGGTCGAGGAACTGCAACAGAAGGGCGCAATTTTTGTCGACAGCGTGGACGAAGTGCCCGAGGGTGAACGCGTCATCTACAGCGCCCACGGCGTTTCTCCCGAGGTGCGGACGATGAGCCAGCGGCGGAAGCTGCGGGTGATCGATGCCACGTGTCCGCTGGTCACCAAGGTGCACGTGGAGGCGGTAAAGTTCGCGAAGGAAGGTTATTCGCTGATCCTGATCGGCCACCGCGATCACGACGAAGTCATCGGCACGCTCGGCGAGGCGCCCGCCGTGACTCAGGTCGTGGGTTCGCCTGCGGAAGTAGCCTCGGTGACCGTGCCCGATCCCAGCCGGGTGGCCTACCTGACGCAGACCACGCTCAGTCTGGATGAGACGCGCGACATTATTGGCGCGCTGCGCAAGCGGTTCCCGAACATTAAGGGTCCGGCGGCTCAGGACATTTGCTATGCCACGGAAAACCGGCAGGTTGCCGTGAAGCACGTGGCTTCCGACGCCGACTTGCTGCTGGTGGTGGGCTCCGACAATAGCTCAAATTCCAAACGTTTAGTGGAAGTGGCTCGCAGTTTGGGCACTCCGGCGCATCTAATTGATGACTGCCGCAACATTCAGCCGCAGTGGCTGAATGGCGTGAAGACGGTGGCCCTGACCGCGGGAGCATCGGCTCCGGAACATCTGGTGCAGGAAGTGGTCGAGTACCTGGCGGGAAAGGGCTTTGGCGACGTGCAGGAATTGGAAATCATGCCGGAGAATGTTCGCTTTGGATTGCCGCCCGAAATCGTGGAAACGATTGCCGCAGCCCCGGCCATCGCCGTGGAGTCGTAATGGAAGAATCCTCCCCTTTTAGTTCGGCCTCCGCGCCGCAGATGCGATTTGGGAAGATCGACGACCTGGGGAGCCGGGTCGCAGTGGCCGTTGACGCGGCTCGCAAGTATCTTTTCTCGCAGCAGCACGAAGAGGGTTACTGGTGCGGAGAACTGGAAGCCGATACTACCCTCGAATCCGATTACATCCTGCTCCATACGCTGCTCGGCACGGGCAGTCAGGCACGCTTCGACAAGGCCGCACGCTACATTCTGAAGCACCAGAATGAAGACGGCGGCTGGAGCATCTACGCCGGCGGCGCTTCGAACATCAGCGCGTCGGTGAAAGCTTATTTCGGACTGAAGCTGGCGGGGTTTACGGCGGATCATCCCGCGCTGGCGCGCGCCCGCGGGAAGATTCTCGAAATGGGCGGCGTGACCGAAATCAATACATTTACCAAGATCTATCTCTGTTTCTTTGGGCAATACGACTACGACGCGGTGCCGGCGATTCCGCCGGAGATCGTGCTGTTTCCCAACTGGTTCTGGTTCAATATCTACGAGATTTCTTCGTGGTCGCGCGCCATCCTGGTGCCGCTTTCGATTTGCTACGCCAAGAAGCCGTTTAAGAAAATTCCCGACGAAATGGGCGTGGAAGAGCTCTTTGTCGGCGGGCGCGACAAGTCGCGCATGCACCTGCACTGGGCGAAGAAACTGATTTCGTGGCGCAATTTCTTTTTGGTGCTGGATCGCATCACTCACTGGGCCGAGCGGGTGCACATCCGTCCGCTGCGATCGCTGGCTCTGCGGCGGGCTGAGAAGTGGATGTTGGCGCGCTTCGAGATGAGCGACGGATTGGCAGGAATTTTTCCGTCGATCATGAACTCCATCATCGCGCTGCGCTGCCTGGGGTATTCGGTGGACGATCCGCAGGTCATTCGGGCGCTGGATGAGTTTGAGAAGTTGGGGATCGAAGAGGGTGATACTTTCCGCATGCAGCCCTGCATGTCTCCGGTGTGGGATACGGCTTACGCGCTGTTTGCCTTGGGCGAGGCGGGTGTTCCCGCAGGCGATCCGCGCCTGGTGAAGTGCGCCGACTGGATCCTGCAGAAGCAAGTGCGCAAGCCCGGAGACTGGAAAATCAAGAATCCGAAAGGCGAACCAGGCGGCTGGTATTTTGAGTTCAACAACGAGTTCTATCCAGACGTGGATGACAGCGCCATGGTGTGTCTGGCGCTAAGCCGGGTCGAACATCCGAACGGGCGCTATCAGAGCGAGTCGGTGCAGCGAGCGATCGACTGGATTTTCTCGATGCAGTGTAAGGACGGCGGCTGGGCTTCGTTCGACAAAGACAACGACCGCATGGTGTTCCAGTACGTGCCCTTTGCCGATCACAACGCCATGCTCGACCCTGCAACCGTCGACATCACGGGCCGGATTCTTGAGTGTCTAGCGACCTATGGATACGATCAGAACCATCCGGCCGTCCAGCGGGCCATCCAGTTTATTCGCAAAGAGCAGGAGCCGGACGGAAGCTGGTTCGGACGCTGGGGTGTGAACTACCTCTACGGTACGATGCAGGTGTTGCGCGGTTTGGAAGCTATGGCCGTCGACCGCAACGACCCCATGATTCAACAGGCGGCGGAGTGGCTGCGATCGGTGCAGAATGCCGATGGTGGCTGGGGTGAGACGGTAGGGTCTTACGACGATCCCAACCTTCGCGGGCAGGGCGACAGCACGGCTTCGCAGACGGCGTGGGCAACCATGGGCCTATTGGCGGTGGGCGACACGCGCAGCGAATGCGTGGCCCGCGGTATGGCGTATTTGCTGCGCACGCAAAAGAAAGATGGTTCTTGGGATGAGCCTTTCTTCACGGGCACGGGTTTCCCGCGCGTGTTTTATCTCAAATATCACCTGTACCGCGAATATTTCCCGCTGATCGCGCTCACGACCTATTCGAAGGTGATGGCGGAGAAGGGCGGCAGCTAGCCGTTGGCTTTTAGCTCTTGGCCCTTAGCTAAACCGTTTTTCGTGAGCCGTTTTGGCGAGTTCCGATACGGGGATTGACCGGCTAAGAGCTTAGAGCCAAAAGCTAAGAGCTAATGCTAGCTTTCGTTACCGGCGCCACGGGATTTCTGGGCAGTCATGTTGCGCGCGTTCTGGCGGAACAGGGAGCCGAGTTACGGCTCCTGGTACGGCCTACCAGCGATCTGCGCAACCTTGAGGGCCTGAACGCGGATCGAGTGGCCGGCGACCTGCGCGACGCGGCTTCGATTGAGAAAGCGCTTTCCGGTTGCGACGTCGTATTTCACGTTGCGGCAGATTACCGGCTGTGGGTGCGAGATCCCGGCGAGATGTATCGCTCGAATGTCGAGGGCACGCGTTCGTTGCTCGATGCGGCGCGGAAGCAGGGCGTGCGGCGCGTGGTCCACACGTCGAGTGTGGCGACCATGGGCTTCGCTTCGCACGCTAGGTCAAACAACGGGATCGTGGCCGACGAACAGAGTCCGGTCGGCATCGCAGACATGATCGGGCACTACAAGCGTTCGAAGTTCATGGCGGAGCAGGTGGCATTCGAGGCGGCGAGGTCGGGAGTCGATGTGGTGGTGGTGAATCCCACGACGCCCATCGGCGAACGCGATATCAAACCGACTCCGACCGGGCGAATCGTCGTGGATTTCCTGAGGCGGAAGTTTCCGGCGTACGTGGAAACGGGCCTGAACCTGGTGGATGCGACGGAATGCGCGCGCGGCCATGTCCAGGCGCTGGAGAAGGGAAGAACGGGCGAGCGCTACATTCTGGGCGGAGAGAATCTTACGCTGAAGCAGATTCTGGACCGGCTGGGTGCGATCACGGGATTGAAGTCGCCGACAATGAAGCTGCCGTACTTCTTTGCGTTGGCAACGGGAGTCGTCGACGAGTTGGTGACCGGCCGGCTTTTGGGACGCGAGCCGCGGGCGACGATTGACGCCGTGCGCATGGGACGCAAGATGATGTTTGTGAGTTCAGCGAAAGCGGAACGGGAACTGGGCTGGCGCACGGTTCCGGTCGATGGGGCGTTACGCCGGTCGGTAGAGTGGTTTCGCGGCAACGGATATGCCTGAAAAAAAGATTGCCATCGTCGCCGCCATGGAACGAGAGGTGCGGCCGCTGATCCGAAGCTGGAAGGTCAGGGTGTTCGAACATGGCGGACGACGCTATCGTCTTTTTGAAAATGGCGACGCGGCGCTGATATGCGGTGGCATAGGAGCCGAAGCCGCGCGTCGCGCAACCGAAGCGGCCATTCGGGAGGCTCATCCGGCGCGCGTGATCTCCGTCGGATTTGCGGGAGCACTGGATAGTTCGCTGCGGGTCGGGGACGTTCTTGAGCCGCGCACGGTAATCAACGCCGCCGACAGTGCGCGAACCGACGTCGGATCGGGTGAGGGAATCCTGGTGAGTTCCGCAACCGTGGCCGGCAAAGAGCAGAAAGTTCGTTTAGGCAAGGCTTATGGCGCTAGTGCTGTAGATATGGAAGCCGCGGCCGTGGCGCAAGGATTCTAATCTCAACAGGTGACATCGCGCAAGATGGCAGATAGAATCTGCCGGATTGGGATTCACCGAAGGTTGGGAAGACCACAGCACAACAGAGGTGCTGGGATTGGCGGCCACCATCTTGAGCGGCAAAGAGCGCCAGGAAGACGAACTTGTACAAACCCACAATCAGACCCGGACAATCAACACGAAGGTAAAAAATCGCAACCTTAATGGCGGATCAATTATGAAAAGACATGTGCTTATGCTCAACAATAACCACAAGGTTTTAGCCTTTGCCATCCTCCTTGCAGGCATGACGATATTTGTGTGCTTGTCCTCCTCCGGCGCAGATCCCCACCGGTTCGAGGGCAGGCATTATCGCGGGCGTGGGGATGTGGAGTACCTGAAATTATTGGACA
>CAWABC010000085.1:0-16540 GCA_963780105.1 uncultured Acidobacteriaceae bacterium | reverse complement strand
ACTCCTGCGGCACCCAACCGATGGCGCCGTATTGATTGGGCCCGTACGGCTCGGGAACGAGGACCTTCTCGGTGACCTTGCCGTCGCGCTCAATGCCGAATCTTAAAGGTTGATTCGGGCTGAGGTGCAGCCTTGACGTCCACTTGCTCCCAATTCGGGTTCTCGATGTTCTCGACCCGGACAATCTTGTCGCCCTTCTGAATGCCAGCCCTCGCGGCCGGAGTGTCTGCGGGGGCACCCATCCCACAACGGTCGGCTGATCGAGCACAGCGGGATTCGTAGTGCACCATGTACACGCCCGTGAGCAAGGCGATGGCCAGCATGATGTTCATCGCCGGTCCGGCCAGGGCTACGATGAAGCGCTGCCAGCGCGGATGCGAGAGAAACTCCCCCGGATCGCCGGTGCGGTCGTCCATCGGGTTCTCGCCCGACATCTTCACGTAACCGCCCAGCGGAATGGCGCTGATGCGATAGTCGGTGTCGCCTTTCTTGAAGCCCAGCAGACGCTTGCCGAAGCCGATGGAAAACACTTCCACCCGGACGCCGAAATACTTGGCGACGGCGAAGTGGCCGAACTCATGAATCAGGATCATGAATCCGAGCACGATGCCCATGACGAAGATGGTGTGGAGGATGGACAACAGCTGCGGCATCATACTTTAGACTACTCCAAAATTTCGATTACGAAATGGCCCCGATGGGCGATCTCTTTCGGCGGCGCGGCTTCACCATTTCTCTTGCCAAAAGGCGGGCTTCCGTGTCCAGAGTCAGTACCTTCTGTATAGATTCCAAATGTGCGGCGGGCGTTGCTGCCATTGTCTCCTCGATAATCCGGGGAATGTCCTCGAATCCGATCTGCTCCTCCAGGAACGCAGCCACCGCGACTTCGTCGGCGGCGTTCAGGGCGATGGTCTTCGCGCCTCCGGCGGCCGCCGCTTCGTATGCCAAAGCGAGACAAGGAAATTTACTCATATCCGGAGGGCAGAAATCCAGATGCCGTAAGTCACTTATCGAGAAGCGCAATTCCGAAGGGATGCGCTCCGGATACGTCAGCGCATACAAAATGGGCAGACGCATGTCGGTCACCGAAATTTGAGCAAGTATGCTGCCATCCACGAATTCGACCAGGGAATGGATCGTAGACTGCGGATGCACAACGACTTGCACGCGGTCGGGCGGCACGTGGAACAGGCGGCAGGCCTCGATCACCTCGAACCCCTTGTTCATTAATGTTGCCGAGTCGATGGTGATCCTTTTGCCCATCTTCCAGGTGGGATGATTGAGCGCCTGTTGCACCGTAATTGATGCAAATTCCGACTTCGGCGTCTTCAGAAACGGACCGCCGGATGCGGTGAGCCAGATGCGCTCGACCTCGTTGGCATCCCCGTCCATGCGACCGCCGCGCAAGCACTGGTGGACGGCATTATGCTCGCTGTCGATCGGCAGCAGCGGCTTGCCCTGCTTCCGCGCCTCGGCGGTGATCAACTCGCCCGCCACTACCAGGCATTCCTTGTTGGCCAGTCCGACGGTCTTGCCGGCGCGCACCGCTTCGTAGGTCGCCTCGAGGCCGGAGACGCCGACAATGGCGCTGACCACGAAATCCACCTCGGGATGGGTCGCCACGCGTACTGTGCCTGCGGCGCCATACACGACGTCAATCTCGGAGAGGCCCGCGCCGCGCAGTCTGGTGCGGAGTGTTGCGGCATCCTGCTCCTTGGCTAGTGACAGGACGCGCGGCTTCCAGCGCACCGCTTGCTCAAAGGCAAGTTCGGCATTGTTGCCAGCCGCCAGCGTTGCGACCTGAAAGCGGTCGGGATAGCTCTCGACCACACTCAAAGTGCTGCGGCCGATCGAGCCCGTCGAACCCAGGATGGCGATGTGTTTCATGCGGACTTCTTATTGTAAGGGAGGGAGACGGAGCCGGGGTGTGGGGCGTCCGCATCCTCCTCGACAAAACCGACCGGCCCTCGTCTCGCGAATCGCCATCTCAGGTCCTCCCTGCTTTGCGTTCGTACGGCACGTACACTGGTTCCCAAATATTCGCTTGCAGTTCTCGTTCCAGGCTATCTTCACCGTCAACCTGTGCCTGGCCGTCTTGAATGGCCTGGCGACCTACGGCCTGAGCGATGGAGCGACTTAGCTGGCGCGAATCCGAAAGTGACGGCAGGAGGCTTGCCTTCTTATCCTTTTGTGTGGGGACGAGACGTACCAATTCCTTAGCCGCAGCCATGACCATCGCATCGGTGACCCGTTTGGCTCGGGAGGCAACTATCCCCAGAGCAAGCCCGGGGAATATGTACGAGTTATTGGTCTGGTCGATACGAACCTTCTTCCCCCAAACAGTCACCGGTTCGAACGGACTCCCGGTACCGATCAGCGCCCGCCCTTCGGTCCAATTCAACAAGTCCTGAGGAGTGGCTTCGCAGCGTGCGGTGGGGTTCGATAGCGGGAAGATGACGGGCCGATCTGTGTTCCTGGCCATTTCGCGCACCGCATCTTCCGTGAAGGCCCCGCCTTGACCAGACACTCCGATGAGGACAGAAGGCTTGGCATGGCGAATCACATCCTGCAAGCCGATCTCTCCATTCGGTTGTCTCCATCCCCGCACTTCCTGTTCTTTGCGCGCGTAGGGCAGTTGCTCGGGCCGCACCTCTTTGCCCTTTTCCGTGATCAGGCCGTAGCGGTCGACAGCGTAGAAGCGATTGCGAGCTTCCGCCTTCGGAATGCCCTTGTCCTGCATGAACTGTTCTAACAGGTTGGTAATGCCTATGCCGGCGGTTCCGAAGCCAAACACAACGATCTTCTGCCGTTCCAGTGGCACGCCGGTAACGTTGATCGCAGAGAGCAGCGTCGCGGCCGCTACCGCCGCAGTGCCTTGAATATCGTCGTTAAAAGTGCAGAGTTGGTCTTTGTAGCGAGCCAGAAGTCGAGCGGCATTCGAACCGGCAAAATCCTCCCACTGCAAAAGAACGTGCGGCCAGCGCTTCTTCACGCTGTTTACAAAAACATCCACGAAAGCGTCGTACTCTTCGCCGCGAACCCGATGATGCGTCCATCCGATATAAATTGGACTCTTCAATCTGTCCTCGTTGTCCGTTCCCACATCGAGCAGAATCGGAAGGCAATGCTCCGGATGAATGCCGCCGAGCGCGGTGTAAAGGGCCATCTTCCCGATGGGGATACCCATGCCTCCCGCACCTTGATCGCCGAGTCCCAGGATTCGTTCCCCATCGCTGACCACGATGCATTTCACACCGTCGTAACGCGAATGACTCAGGATCTGATCGATGCGATGTCGATTCGGATAGCTGAGGAACAAACCTCGTGGCTTTCTCCATATCTCACTGAAGCGCTGGCAACCCTCACCCACAGTTGGGGTATACACCACGGGGAGCATCTCTTCGATATTGCGTACTAAGAGCGCATAGAACAGCGTCTCGTTGATATTCTGCAGTTCGCGGAGGAAGGCGTATTTATGGAAAGCGTTCGGCTGCTCCCGGAATGCTTGCATCCGGCGCACCATCTGTTCTTCAAGACTCCCCACATGCGGTGGCAATAGACCGTGCAGGCCAAATACATCGCGTTCGCGATCCGAGAAGGCTGTTCCCTTATTGAGACGCGGAGAATTAAGCAGGTTAAATCCCGAAAGAGAAATCCGGCGGGCCTTGTTGCTTGCCGGCCGCTGTAATTGGTTGTGCATTTCCATAAGTTGATCCTGTCATCCTGTAGCGCCGGCATCTTGCCGGCTGTCTCGAGGGCGTCTCGCCCTCGGCGTGGCGGGCGAGACGCCCGCCGGACAGCCGCCGGGACGGCGGCGCTACAGTCGGCAGGAGTACTTTGGTTTTAACCTCTGCACTCTGACCTCCCCATCGGCAACGGGCCCGCTACGCAGGATACCGAGGGGCTCTGCCTACTGCATCAGCCGCCACGCGCCATACGCCCACACCACCGGCACCGCGAACAGCATGGCGTCGATGCGGTCGAGCATGCCACCGTGGCCGGGGAGAATCGTGCCGGAATCTTTCACGCCGGCGCCGCGCTTGATCAGGGACTCGACCAGATCGCCCAACTGCGCCGCGAGGTTGACGACCGCCGACAACAGAATGATAGGCCACAGATGCGGCTGCTCCAAACCGAACATCCCATCGCGGCGGTCAATCAATCCAGTTCTCAGCAGCGCGGCGCTGATTCCGGGCGCGTGCTGAAACCACAGCGTGCCGACGATTACGCTGGCCAGGATCGACGCCACCGCGCCTTCCCATGTCTTCTTCGGACTGATCCGCGGCGACATGCGATGCCGCCCCAGCGACTTGCCGACGAAATAGGCGAAGATGTCTCCCGCCCAGACGGCGAGCAGTGTATAGATCGTCCAGATCGCTCCGGCGGGTTGCTGGCGGATCGCGACCAGCAGCGCCATCGGGATCGCAATGTACGCGAAGGCAAACGTCGAAGCCGCCGCCGCCGGATAGCCGCTGGCCATGTCGGCGTGTCGCATGGCTACGGTCAGAAACACAAACGGTGCGAGCGCCACTGCCAGCGCCAGCCCATAGAGTATGGCCGTAGTCTCAACCAGCGGCGTGCGATTGGTGGATGCGACAATCACAAAGATAAAGAAGAGTGCGACGAAGGCATACGTCCCGAGCCCCAGGGGTTGGATTCCGTAATGCGTTACCAGCTTCAAGAATTCGACGATAGCCAGCAGGGCGATTGCTCCGGCCACCAGGGCCAGCACATAAAGCGGCGCCTTCAGCACCAGCAGCAACACCAGGGGAATTAGAACTACAGCGGTCGCGATGCGCTTGATCATTCGAAGGGGGTTACGGTTCGACTAAAAGCCTTGGTTGAAAGTCGTGGCGCAGCGCACGAGCGACGTCTTTCATTTTTATTTGCCATCCTGAGCGAAGCGAAGGACCTGCTGTTCGCCGCGGAAAGCAGGTCCTTCGCTTCGCTCAGGATGACAACTTTCTTTCCAGGATGACAAAGTTGTTCACCCGTGCTAATCAACGTTTCGCCTCGGCGTGCGCCCGCAAGGGCGCAGGCTGCGGAGCATGCCCATCCGGTCCCAGTCCACCGTAGCGGCGGTCGCGCTTCTGATACTCTTCGATGCCCTCGAGCAATTGCACGCCGCGGAAATCGGGCCACAACGTCGGCGTCACATAGATCTCCGCGTAAGCCAGTTGCCAGAGCAGGAAGTTACTCAGCCGCATCTCGCCGCTGGTGCGAATTACTAAGTCGGGATCGGGCAGGCCGCGGGTGTAGAGATGGTCGCTAATCAACTGTTCGTCAACCGCCATGTGATCGAGGCCGCCATTGCGGGCGGCCGCCTCGGCCAGCGAGCGAAAGGCGTCGACGATTTCGCTGCGCGCGCTGTAATTCAGCGCCAGCGTCAACAGCATCCCGGTATTTTTCGATGTGGCGTTGCTCGCTTCTTCCATTTCGCGCTGCACCGACTCCGGCAACTCATGCCGGCGTCCGATGTATTTCAAGCGGATATTGTTTTCGTTGAGCGTCTTGATTTCCGCCTTGAGATAGCGGCACAAAAGGCGCATCAGGAAGTCGACTTCCGTCTTCGGACGTTTCTTCCAGTTTTCCTCGGAGAAGGCGTAGAGGGTCAGCGCGGGAATTCCGATGCGGGCCGCAGTTTCGACCGTCGAACGCACGGCGGCCACACCGGCGCGATGTCCGGCGACGCGCGGCATGTGCCGTCGCCGGGCCCAACGCCCGTTTCCGTCCATGATGATGGCGATATGCTGGGGAAGACGCGCCGAATCGAGCCGCAGGTAAACGTCCGTTTCCTTGCGCTCCATCCCCGCCGGAACTGTGTGTCGCAAGCGGAACTCTCCGAGTCGAAACTAACACACGAAATCCAGTGCGTGCAATGCGATAGGAGCGATGGCGCGACTCTGATTTCGAACCTCAACCCGCCGAGGCCTTTCCTTTTGTGATTAAATCACTCCTGTCGAGGTGACTTCCAGATGGCAGCGAAACTCCTGAAGATGTTGAGCAAGCCCGCCGCGTGGGCGAGTGGATGGTCAAGCGCAGTCCTTTGCTTTAGTGCAGCCACTGGATATTGGCTGGCCGAGGAGCGTGCGAGAGCGATCTGCTGGGTTGCACTCGGTGCGATCGAAGTGGCGGCGATTGTCCTGTAAACGGAGGGCGTGTGAGTCCGCGCGATTCGACCGATCAGGCGCGGCTCACGCCGTATGCATGCAAGACATCCCGCAGCGTCACGACGCCTTCCAGTTTGTGCATGTCGGCGCGGTTGACCACCGGCAGGATTTCAATCTGGTTCGCCCCCATGCGCTCGAGCGCCAAATCAAGCCCCTGGTCGGGATGGACGTGCGGAAAAATCAGCGCATCCACCAACCCGCCGAGCTTCTTATCTTTATCCGCGCCTTCCGCCAGTTCGCGTTCCAGCCGCGCAAGATTGATGACGCCAATCACGCCTCGTCGATCCGTCACCAGCCAGGTTCGGAATTCGCTTGCTCGCACTCGTTCCAGCGCCTCTCGCACCGTGATCTCGGCCGGCAGCAACTGGCTGGTGGTCTTCATGATCTTCGCGACCTGACGCCGGCCGTGTCGCCGGCGCGTCTCCGACTTCGGCAGATGGATGCCGTCCTGCACGGCCAGGGCTTCGTAGATAGGCTCGTGCTGCAATCGCGACGCAATGAAAAGGCTCACCAGATTCGCAATCATGAGCGGGACGATCACGGCATAGTCCTGCGTCATCTCGAAGATCATCAGCACCGAGGTCATGGGAGCGCGCACGATCCCCGCGAAGGCCGCGCCCATTCCGACCAGCGCGTAGGCGCCCGGCATCGCGGTATGGGCGGGAAAAAAATGATGCGCCACCGTTCCGACCGAACCGCCCAACATGGCGCCGATGAACAGGGCGGGGCCGAAGATACCGCCCGCATTGCCCGAGGCGTAACTGGTGGTAACGGTGATAAGTTTCAGAACCACCAGCAGCAACATCATTTTGAACGCCATATTTCCGTTCAACGCGTCGCCGACAAACCCATAACCCACGCCCAGAACCTGGGGCACAAACCAGCCGATCAGCCCGACCAGCAGCCCTCCCACCACCGGTTGAAACCAGAGCGTCTTCTGAGGAAACCGCAGGAAGCGCGCCCGCATGCCCAGCAAGAGCTTGGTGAAGGCCACCGAAACCAGGCCGCCCGCCACGCCGAGCACCGCATAGACCGCAAACTCCGCCGGATGGACCAATTGATATTGCGGAACCTTGAAGAGGGGATGATTGCCGAGAAGGACGCGCAGAACCATCCACGAAGTCGCCGAAGCCAGCACCACCGCGCCAATCACCGGCGCATGGAGATCGCCCACGATCTCCTCGAGCGCAAACAGCACGGCGGCCAGAGGCGTATTAAACGCGGCTGCGATGGCCGCTGCGGCTCCCACCGGGATCAGGTTCTTGACTTGCTCGGTGCGCAGCCCGACGAGCCGTCCGAGCACGGAAGCGATGCCGCCACCCACTTGCACCGAAGGACCTTCGCGTCCCAGCGGGATTCCGCTGGCGAGCGTTGCGGAAGTGCAGAAAAACTTGCCGAGCACGGTGCGCATCGTGATGCGGCCCTCGCGCGCGAACAAAGCAGCCTTGGTCTGTGGTACGCCGCTGCCGCGCGCATTAGGAAAATAGCGATATAGCAGGTAGCCAATGCCGAGCGAGCCCACGACCGGGAAGAACAGCCGCCGCCAGGGAGCGCCACCGACCGGGTAGAGCCGCATTCCCAGGCGTTCCGTCAGCAGGATGAAGGCAACAACCGCCGCGCCCGTCAATGCACCGATCACGAGCGCCAGAACCAGAAAGACCTGTTCCTCGCGTTGCCGCAGTTCGGCCACGCGAGTCGCCAGCCAGGTTTTCCAGTCACTTGTGCTCGTCATTTGCACGATCTCACTCATCTCTGGGAATTGTTCCGCCAGAACACACCTCACCGGCTTGACTCTTGAAGACCAAGTCTGCGGACAAATGCCGCCACAATCGAGTCACCGGCGAATCTTGGCGCCACTTTCAGCCGGCCGCTTGTTGCTCAGGCGCCGCGCCTGGCAAATTGATTGTAAAGCCAAGCAAAGACCGCGCCACCAACGAGGCCGTCTACGGCCCCGTAGAGTGTCCCGACGATCACCTCTGCAATGTTGCGCGTTGCATGGTAGCCGGGGTACACCGACGACATTATCTGGAGGAAATGCTGACCATAGTTGCCCCAGATCAAGTTCGCTAGACTCATCACCAGCATCGCCAATCCCCATAGGATTGCCGACGTCAAGGCCAGAGCTTTGGTATTGAGTGTCATCGCTCGCTCCTTGTGTTCGTTCTGGTTGTCCCTCCCCAGGAAGCCTTGCCTTCACTACGCCGAGAGAAGGAATAGGCAATCAGCAGTCATCTCTGCAGCGATCGCAAAAGGAAGGCGGCTCCCGAAAATGAGCCGCCTCGCCTTACCGTCGGTCAGCGTTCGAATACGAAGTGGTCAACCCGGTTCTGTTGCCAGCACTGTTCGTTGTCCTCGGTACAGAACGGTTTTTCTTTGCCGTAGCTGACGGTCTTGATACGGTCGGCAGAGATTCCTGCTTGCACGAGCGCTTGCTTCGCCGATTCCGCGCGGCTGGCTCCGAGCGCGATGTTGTATTCTTCGGATCCGCGATCGTCGCAATGGCCCTCGATGAGAGCCTTGATGCCCGGATGCTGCGAGAGGAAGGCTCCATCATTTTGGACAGTCGGCGCTTCGTTGGGGCGGAGTGCGGATTTGTCGTAGTCGAAGAAAATGTCTTTGATGTTTTTGGCAAACAAATCCTCATCCGTGGGTGAAGGTGTTGCTTTAGCGACGGGTGGGTTTACCGTGACCCGTGCGGAGGCATCTTTCGTTCCTCCCGGCCCTTTCGCGACCAGGGTGTAGGTAATGGATTCACTCGGCGTGATCGACCGGGAGCCGGACGGCGGCACTGTGCCGAGTCCGGCGATGGTAATTTCATTGGCGTTGCCGGTTTGCCACGTCAGTACGGTCGGCTGGCCTTGCTGGATCACAGTGGGGTTTGCGGCTAGAGTGGCCGTCGGCGCGGCGGGCGCGGGTGGAGGCGGCGGTGTAACTTTGGCCACCTTCTTATTGCATCCTGCGAGTAACAATGCGCTCGCCAGCGCTGCGAGTAATGCGAGAGTCGTTATTCTTTTCTGCATCATAATTTCTCCTTATAACGGCAAATGGACGTTGGATTATGTGAGCAACGACTAGGACGAACCCCGGTCAGCCGCGAGCAAACACGCGGCAACAACCAAGATTGAAGATTTCTAGAGCGACGATCGGATCAAGATCAACAGACGAAGATCAACAACGGAGGATGCCGTCGTGATTGGTCACAAAAACCGATTCCGAGTCCGAGGTTGGGAGTGACATCCAAGAGAGAAAGGCTGGCCAAATCGGTGAGTCTCTTCGCGAACTCAGGGCGGCCTGCACGATCGCGATCTGTACGCGAAGGGCAGATCGTGCGGCCTGAAGAGCGGTAGCGGGTCCGTGAACGACAGAATATGGACCCCGCATGGCTGGAAACAGAAAAATCGTCAGGACGCAAACAACGGCCACCACAGCCATTTCGCATCCGATGCGGCCAGATTTCATCGACAGCGACAATTATATCCTAAGTACGCGACCTGGCGTTCTCACGTCCGGGGACAACCGAGCTGAGTAGAGAAGAACTGCGACCCATGACTGAACAAGTCCCGCAAGCGTTGGTTCCGGGGCGAGGCGAACACCTCATCCTTTATGACGGAGTATGCGGGCTGTGCAATCGGCTAAACCGGGTTGTGTTACGGCGTGATACCCGCGCCGTCTTTGCATTTGCATCTCTTCAGAGCCCGACGGCGCGATCTATTTTGCCGCGGCTTGGCGGGAACGCGGAGAGTTTGGATACGGTCTACGTCGTTGTGAAGTATCGCTCGGAATCACCGGTGCTGCTGTCGAAGTCAGGTGCTGCGTCGTTCGTTTTAGAGACTTTGGGCATTCGTGGGCCGCTGTCGTGGGCGTTCCGCGTGCTTCCAGACGGCCTGTTGAAACTCGGCTACGACCTGATCGCGCGAAATCGCTACCGCGTCTTCGGGCAATCCGAGACCTGCATCATGCCGAGCGCGGAATTTGAGAAACGATTCATCGACGTATGAAGAGAAGTCTGTGGTATGAAAATCGTGATCCCCGGCGGCACCGGCCCGCAAATGCCGCGAACGAGTTGGCATTATCAGTAGAGAAGAATCGCGACCCAGTACATTCCCGTCGGATACGCGGCATTGCGGGCGTAGCAGGCACCTACGGCAAACTGTTGAACGCCCGGATCGCGCAGCAAACGTAGTGCGCCCTGTGGCAACACATCCGGGCGGCTCCGCGTGTAGGTGATAATTTTCCGGTTGTCGTAAGCGGTCGCGAGCAGGCGCGCGTTCGGACGGCTCTCTCTGGCCAGCGAGCAGGCGGCTTCATTAAGATTCGGCGGCGTGAGTTGTACGAGTTCCGGCAGTCCTGCTTCTTGACGTACTTCGTCGACGGCTTGGCCCACCAATTTCCCGCTCTGCTCGGCGGAATACGACGGAACCTCGCGCGCGAAATCCTGGACTACGTACAGCCGTCCATGGCTCCAGATGGCCGCCACGCCCGCGACATTGAATCCGCGATCGAGCAAATTGCGCCGATGCGGAGTCGAGCGCATCAGGACTTCATTCGCGCTCGGAGCGCAGGCTGCGTTGGCGATGTTCTCTCCGGCGCGGTCGATCTTCAGCGCGTCTTTCAGCGCGCCGTCCGAAGGGCTGTTCACCGGGCGGACTTGGGCAATTCTTTCCAGCAGGGAGGGCTCACCGGAGAACTGATGCTCCAGACGTTCGCTCGCAACCATTCGCTGGGCGTGCGCCAGCGCCGCTTGACGCAAACTCTCATTCCTGCGCAACGGGGGTACGCCGGCCAGTTCGCGGCTCTGGTTCACCGCATCCAAAAGGTCGTTCTCGGCGGCGGCGTCCTCGCCCGTGGAGGACGTGGCCGCCGAGTTCGATTGGGGGGTGGGCTGTTTGCTGCTAGCGTTGTTACGAACGTCGTTCCGAACGATGACTGCCGTCGGCTTTGTTTCCGCCGCGCAGGGGCCGGGATTTGCCGCCAACATCGCGAATACAGCAGCCAGGGCGAAGACCATAATTGTGCGGTTGGCGTTCGGGCGCGGGGATCGCCGGTAAAGTTCCGCTTTCCATCTCTCACGCTAACCTCTAGAATTCAGCTCAGCTAATTACCATGGAGACCATACTGCTGGTTACCGTGCTGGTCGGAACCCTTGTCCTGCTTGGGTTCTCAGCGGTTCTGCTGCGCCGCGTTTCGGCCGCCGCGCAAGTGGATGTAAAGACGGAAGTTGCGGGTCAGCTCGAAAGGCTTGGCACTTCCCTTGGCCAGAAGTTCAGTGCCGCTACTGCCGATATGGCCAGTCGGCTGGAGCAGACTAAAGGGGACCTCCGCCAGCAGGTCACAGACCGTATCCAGCAAGGGTTTTCAGAGATCCGCAGCTCGGTCGAGCAGCAACTCGCGGCGGGAAGAGAGGAACAAAACCGGAGCTTGGGCGAGGGCCGCACCGAGTTGACCAGTTCTCTTCTGCTCACCACGCAGCAACTCAAGAGCGAATTTCAGAGCCTGAATCAGCAGACCGCGCAAAGCCTCGACTCGATTCGCGATCGCGTCGATTCGAAGCTGATGGCGATCACCGAGCAGGTACAGCAGAAACTCGATCAGAACATCAAGGAAGGATTTGCGCAGTTCGAAAAAGTTCAGCAGCACTTGAAGGCCGCGGAAGAGCAGCTGCGTGAAGTCGGTGTGCTCGGCCACTCGATTAACGATCTGAACAACCTGCTCAAGCTGCCGCACCTGCGCGGCCAGTTCGGGGAAGCGAGCTTGGAGCGTCTGCTTGCGGACTTCCTGCCCGCGCACATGTTCGCGCTGCAAGCCTCGCCGGGCGAGGGCGGGGGGCGCGCCGACGCCGTCATCTATTTCCCCGACCGCAAGCTTCCGATCGACGCCAAGTTTCCGCGCGAGCAGGTGATTGCGCTGTTCGAGAGTAACGATGAAGACGAGATCGCCGAAGCGCGCGTTGCGCTGGTGCGGGTGATGAAGGCGGAGGCCAAACGCATTCAGCAGTACATCCAGCCGGAGAACGGCACGACGGAAATCGCGCTCATGTATCTGCCGAGCGAGACGCTCTATATGGAAGTGATCCGCAACCGCGAACTGGGCGACTGGATGAATGAGCAACATGTTTTTCCGGTCTCGCCCAACACGTTGCTGATGACGCTGCACACCATTTCTTTGGTGCACAAGTGGTACGAAGTCGCCAGCCGCTTCGAGAAGAGCCGCGCCGAACTGGCCAAGGCGCAGAAGTCATTCGACTTTTTCCAGAACCAGTTTGAAAACGTGGGCAAGAATCTGAACAAAGCGCAGGAAGCGTACGAGACCGCGCAACGCCACCTGAAAAACTATCGGGGAAAAGTTTCCGCGCTCAGCGGGCAGGAGCAACTGGAGTTGGAGACGTCCGCGTCCGTCGATAAACCGCTTCCGCTGCTCGACAAAGCCAGCGCGTGAGATTCATGGCTCACGCGAAGCTCCGAACCGCTTCGCTCATCCCTTTCTCGTACGCAGCGATCAGCTTGTCCATGGTCGCATTGACCTGGTGGTCGATTTGTTTCCGCAAAGGGTCGGCGTTGAACCACGCCAGCGATTGCCGAACCCCTTGGGCGAAAGTCGTGGTCGCGCAATAGCCCGGAACGAAGCGTTTGATTTTCGAGTTGTCGAAGACCACGCTCACGGATTTGTCACCGATCAACGTCCCTTCTTCTTCTGGGACACAAGCAATGATGAAGTCGGAAGGAATGTGTACGAGCTTCGGTTCCACGCCAACCGCCGCGCCCACGATGCGGAATAGCTGGTCCCAGGTCAGGACTTCGTCCGACGTTATGTGAAACGCCTGCCCGGTGGCTTGCTCGTGTCCGAGGAGCCCGACGAGTCCTTTGGCGAAATCGGTGTTGTGCGTGACAACCCACAGGGAAGAGCCGTCTCCGGGCACGATCATCTTTTGTCCGCGAATCATCCTGTCGACGGCGGTGTAGGACTTCTCCCAGCTATTGAGCACCAGCGGAATCTGCGTATCGCCGTAGGTAAGCGATGGGCGCACGATGGTTACGGGAAAGCCCTCTTCGCGATAGGCCTGCATCAGCCGTTCCTCGCAGGCAATCTTGTTGCGCGAATAGTCCCAATGCGGATTGGCCAGCGGCGTGGACTCGGTCATCAGGTAGTGCGTCTGCGGCTTTTGATACGCGCTTGCCGAACTAATGAACACGAACTGACGGGTGCGGCTGCGGAACAGTTTGAGGTCGCGTTCGATGTCGGCAGGGGTGAACGCAACCCAGTCGACCACCGCATCGAAGGACTCATGCTCAAGTCTCTGGAGTGCGGCGGGATCATTCACGTCCGCGATCAGAGTTTTGACGCCAGGCGGAAGCTGCGCCTCATGCTGGCCGCGACTGAGCAGCGTGACATCCATCCCCCGCTTGGCGGCCAACGCAGTGCAAGCGGTGCTGATGATTCCCGTTCCACCGATAAAGAGGATTCTCATAGGAGATTATTTGTAACAGGAAATTGATATCGCCGGCGTCTCAACGGCCCGCTGAGGCAGGCGAATGCCTGCCATGGTGGGAAACATCGCCCCCAGCGCCCAGCTACGCGATCTCGCGAGTTTGGGCTGCCACTGGACGTTCGTTCCCTGCGGATTTCAGCGCGTCGGCCCCTTTCACTTCCCAGATCCCATCGAATTTCACGAAGTAGGGCTCGACCGAAATGCCGGGAAAGTTTGCGCTAAGCAACTCTCCGGCGCGGAGGAGTTCGCTGCGGTGGTGGTCGGCTTCGGCTGATTTGTCGCCCTTGAAATGGGCCAGGCCGCCGTAGGTGGCGCAGTCGGAGTGGCTCATGACCAGGACGCGTTTGGTCTGGTGCAGGCGGACGGACATGCGGACCTGTTCGAGGATGAAGTCCCGTTCGAAGTCATTGCGCGGGGAGGCGAGGGTTTTGGCGCCTCCGGCGACGACGATCATGTCGGCGCGCTCGATGCCTTGCTTCTTCAAGAACTTTCGCACGGCCGTGCTGATGCGGTGATCGAAACAGCAGAGCACGGCGGCGTCGGCAACATAAGGGTCGGCGGGCGAGTCGAAATGGAAGACCTTGCGCATGGGAGATCCTCGGCTCGATTCTAACTTGCGCGACAGATGCGCCGCGCTCTGTGATCGTCGACGGGCGAGACCATCCTGTTCCGCCGCTGCACCCGCAGCCAAGTGGCCGGGCTTTGCCCGGCTGGACAGCCGAGGGCGGCTGTCCCTACGTGGTTCCTGCTCACGCACCGCGCTTCGTCTTCAGCTCAGTTAGTAACTGCTCGATGCGGTCTTCTTTTTCCAGGGCGGCGAGGCGGTCTTCCACGTCGTCGGCCAGGAGTTGGGCTTTGGCTCCGCCGATGGCTTCTTCGCGGGCTACTTTCTTTTTCATGCGATCGAAGGTGGCGGACTTGCTACTGGCGCTCATGCCGGACTGTGCGTCGGTAGCTCGATTGGCAGCGCGGGCTCGGCGGTGCTGCGCGATCAACAGATCGGCCTTGGCGTTGGCTTCGGCCAGCTTCTGATCGAGATTGCGCAAGGCCGACTTCAGGTTCTCAACCTGGGCTTTCTGGTCTTCGAGCTGTTGCGCGAAGTTCGTACTTAGGTCGCGATAACTTTCGACGCGAAGCAGAGCAGCGCGGGCCAGGTCGTCTTGTTTCTTGTCGACGGCGAGTTCGGCCTTGCGCATCCATTCCTGGATTTTCTCGTCGTTTTCCAGTTTCTTTTTCTCCAGCAGATGCTGGTCGGCGATGGCGATCGCGACCTGGGTTTTGACCTGCAAGAGCTGGTTGTGCATGTCGAGGATTACTTGTTTGATCATCTTTTCGGGCTCTTCGGCTTTGTCGATCAGGTCGTTGAGGTTAGCCCGGACTAAGGTGGAAACGCGTTCGAGTAATGCCATAAAACACCTCGTGTAATTCAGTCGTTGGTCGTTCGTCGTTGGTCGTTCGGTCGTTTGCTCCAGGCGCCGCCAGCTACCGAGATCGCGATGTAAGCTGCGATTCCGGCGGCGACCCAGATGCCCATGTGGCCGGTGGCTGCGCCGATGGCCGCGCCCATGGCGGCTCCCAGGGCGACGGACAGGCCGAGTGAGCGGGCGTGGTGAAGTTCTTCTTGCACGGTGTGCCTCCTCGAATCTGTTCTTGTCGGTGGAGAGCCGGGCGTTCCCGCCCGGCTGGGACGGGCGAGACGCCCGTCCCTCTACTTATTGCTTCTCCTCCGGCTTCGGTGCTTTGTCCCCAATTTGGCGGACCTTACCCAATAACTCTCCTAGCGGCATCCCGGAGAGCGTTTCGAACAGGGCTGGCACCTGCGCCGCCATCTTGGTTATGTCGCCGGTGATCTTGTTCAGTCCGGCGGTGTCGCCGTTTCCCGTGGATACGATGGTGATCTTGTCCACGTTAGCGAGTGGCGCGGCTAGGGCTTTCACGACTTCCGGCAAGCCCGTAAGCAGCTTGTCGAGGACCGCGGCCTGGTTGTACTCCTGAAAGGCTGCGGCTTTTACGTTCATGGCTTTGGCTTCGGCCTCACCTTTTTTGAAGATGATCTCGGCCTCGGCTTCTCCCTGAGCGCGAATCGCCGACGCGTGGCCTTCGGCTTCCGCAATCAGGCGTTGCTTCTCGGCGGCGGCCAGCGTTTCGATGCGCTGACGCTCGATCTCCGCGCCTTTCAATACGGTCGCGATCAGTTCTTTCTCGCGGCGGCTGATTTCGGCGTCCTGAACTTTTACCTGCCCTTCTTTTTCCACTTGCTGCACGCGCACGCTTTCGGTCGTGACTTGTTGCTGCATGACGTTGGTCTGAATGTCATACGCCTTGTCGGCTTGCGCCTGCTGCTTTTTCGTGACTTCGAGGTACTGCGCTTTCTTGACTTCGAGGTCGCGTTGCGATTCGGCTTGCTTGGCCTGGGAGAGCGTCTCGGCGAGCACGCGCTCCTGATCGGCTTGCGCCCTGGCAATCGCGGCTTCGCGGGTCGCCATGGCGCGCTTGATGGCCGTGTCGCGCTCGGCTTCGGCGGTGGCTACGTCGGCGTCGCGCTTGATGCGGGCCACGTCGGGCTTGCCCATGTTGGTGATGTACTCGTTCTTGTCGCGGACCTCTTTGATGGTGAACGAAATCACTTCGAGGCCCATCTTGTTCATGTCGTCGGCGCAGGTGGCCCTCGTGCGGTCGCCGACCATCTCGGGCTGTTTGACGATTTCTTCGACCGTGAGCTGTCCGATGATGCCGCGCAGATGGCCTTCCATCACCAGGCGGATCAAGCCTTCGCGCTCCTGATCGGTCTTGGTGAGAAACTGCTCGGCTGCGGTGAGGATGGATTCCTTGTCGGACTTCACCTTGATTTGAGCGACCGCCTCGACGGTGACGGCGACGCCCT
>CAWABC010000084.1:0-15144 GCA_963780105.1 uncultured Acidobacteriaceae bacterium | reverse complement strand
CTGGAATTTTGAGCTGTTACAGGAAGCTACCGCTGCCTGCCAAGCACAACAAGACTTGGAAAGTACTGTCCACTTGCGGTACCGGGCACGGTCCGGCTATCGGAAAGGTGATGAAAACGGCAACCGGGTGCTGCGGACGGGTTCCCCGGCCACACAGCCAGTGGAAGAGCGCTGCCGCCACGGTTGTGCCCAGGAGTAACCCTCCGAAAGTAGACACCGCTGGCGGAATTCATCACAAACAGAGTGTGACGAGGCCTACATCCGATCCGTGCGCATGGGAGCATGATAGGGGCGTGAAAAGCACGCGCTCCGCAAAACATTCCACAGGAACCGGGACGGGCGAAACCGAGGTGGTGCAAGTTGTGGTCGCCGATTCGAGTCCCATTCAGTCTCACCTCTTGACGCGGGCCTTGAACAGCCGGCGGGACCTTCATGTTTCCGCTGTCACTTTGGAAACGTCCGCTCTCCACAACTTCATGCAATCGAATCAAACCGACGTGGTTTTGGTTGCAGGGAACCACCTGACCGATTTGAGCCTGCTGCGCTGGTTGCGAGTTTCGTATCCGAAGACCGCTCCCGTGCTGCTGGCCGAAAACGATGACCGCGAACTGGTGGTGAGTGCCTTGCGCGCGGGCGCGAAGGGCATTTTTCTCTTTACCCACACTCCTTTCCCGATGCTCTGCAAATGCATCCACTGCGTTTTTCGGGGAGAGGTTTGGATCAACAGCCAGCAGATGAATTACGCGCTGGAGGCTTTATCGGAGGTAGCCACGCTGCGTGTGGTCAACACCACCGGCAGGTCGTTGTTGACGCCTCGCGAGGAACAGGTGGTCGCGCTGGTGGCCGACGGCCTCACCAACCGCGGAGTCGCCGCCGAATTGGGGCTCAGCGAACACACCATCAAGAAGTATCTGCTGCGCATCTTCGACAAGCTGGGAATTTCAAGCCGCGTCGAACTCGTTCTCTACGCTATGTCGCACGGCGAGAATCGCCCGGCGGAATGGATGCCGAGCAACGCCCAGGCGCAGTAGAAGGCCTGTCGGGCATACAATGGCGAGATGCGAATTGGCAAGGAGATCGCGCGGTGACGGGTCCTTCGCCCCAGCCCCAATCCCAATCCAAAGTGGCGCGTCGATGGACGGTGATCGCTTCCGGGTTGCTTCTGCTGGCGCTGGCGCTGGTCGTGATCTATACCGGGCCGAATGCTTTTCTCAGCCCCGTTGCTTTGGTGGTGGTGGCCGCGATCGGGCTGGCCGCGCTGCTGCTCCAGGTTTGGTTTCGGCGGGATCTTCCGATTCATTCTCCCCTCTGGCTTAACGTGCTAGGCATTCTCTGTGCCATGGTGTCGCTGTTCGCGGATTACCTCCGAATGACGCGCCGCACGCTGGATCTGGTGGCGTTTGCCGCCGTGATCTGTTTTGGCATCAGCGGATCGCTCATTTTACATGCGCTGAGGCGGCGGGTACGAACACCGCAACCGGCTGCGACCGAGTAGAAACCCGTTGCATGAATTGAGGGTTGGAGAGCAGGATCTCACTTCCGCACGAGCCGCGTGCTTCCCATTTACAATGCCCCCATGCGCGTCACCTTGTTCGGTGCTTCCGGATTGCTAGGCCATGATCTGGTTCGGCAACTGAGCGGAGAGCAGTTGACTAGGTTTTCCGTTGAAGACGCCGACCTGCGAGACCACGCACGCGTTCGCGACCTGATCCGCGATTCCCACCCCGAGTGGATTCTTCTGCTGGCCGCCTACACCGACGTGGATGGCTGCGAGTCCAACCGGGATCTGGCCTTCGCGGTGAATTGCGATGGCGCCGTCAATGTGGCCGAGGCTGCGCACGAAGCCGGGTCGCGATTGCTGTTCGTGAGCACGGACTACGTTTTCGATGGCAGCAAACGCTCTCCTTACCAAACCAGCGATGTCAGGAGCCCGGCCAGCGTTTATGGCGAGACTAAAGCCCGTGCCGAGGAACGGCTGCTTGAGATTCTGCCCGAAGTGTGCATCGCGAGAACTTCATGGCTGTTCGGACACGGAGGCAAATGTTTTCCGGCAACGATTCTGAAGCTGGCGTCCACCCGTCCCGAGATTTCCGTGGTCAACGATCAGCGTGGCAGCCCGACCTTCACGGGCGATCTGGCATCGGCTCTCGTGCGGCTATGCCACGCGTCCGCCCGCGGCATCGTGCACGTCACCAATTCCGGCAACTGCACGTGGTACGAGTTTGCCGGCGAGATCGTGCGTATGTCGGGATTGCCCACGGCAGTCAAGCCCGTGACGACGGCCGAATTCCCGCGTCCAGCGCGACGGCCCGCCTACTCCGTTCTGTCGCCCGACAGCTTGCACGCCTACAACATCCACATGCCGGAATGGCAGGATGCGCTGCGGCGCTATCTCGAAAGCGCACCCGCCACTTCGGCTCGCGTCGTTCCATAGACTTCCGAGCAGTCGACGATGGACCGCGAGTTGAGCTGGCGCCTACGAACAGCCCAGGGCTGTCCCCTCGCCGGGAAGGATGAGATGGACTTCAATCGTTCGGCCCAACTATGATCGAGGTCGCACTGGGAATCGCCCAATTATGCCCTCGCGAGCCCTTAACTCGAAGCACCCATGTCAAACTCTGGCGGACTACTTAGGCGATGTGAACGCGATCCGAAAAAGGTGGAGAAAGGGAAAGGAACAATCCAAGGGCGACAGCAGGCCACTCTGGTTTCGAGGTCAACGCTCGGCAACATGGGATCTCCGGCCTCGGATCTATCGTAACGAGTATGCTAATGCCCTGGAATCCGAGATCAGGCTGGGGTTTGAAGGCAATGGCCTGCAACTAGCCACAAATCTGAACCGGACCAAGTGGGAGTGGTATTTTTTGATGCAGCATTATGGGGCGCCAACCAGATTGCTGGATTGGACTGGAAATCCTTTAGCCGCGCTTTACTTCGCGATCGTGGATGAACGCGACGACCTCCAGAATCACGATGCTGCTGTCTGGGTATTTGATCCTTGGCGTTGGAACAGCTTGCACTTCGATGGACTCAGTGGGCCTGGATTGCCGGACTGGAAGGAGACGCAACCCTATCTTCCGGATCTCGAAGTGGCATGCGACGGCGACCAGGTTCAGAAGCGTTGGCCAATAGCTATTGAGCCCCCGAGTATCGACCGTCGGTTGGCAAGCCAGACGGCTCGGTTTCTCTTATTCGGGAGGAAGAAAAATCTCCTCAAGGCTGCGAATCGAACCGACAAGGGGAACCAGGGCAAGAAACAAAGCCGACTGGAACAAATCATAATCGCAAGAAAGAAACTGGAGAGTCTACGACTCGAACTTGACGACGTCGGGATCAACCATCGCATTCTTTTCCCCGACCTTCAGGGATTGGGAACACATTTGTCGTGGGAGTGGAAGAACTTCCCCAAGCGAAGGGCGCTCTACTAATGCCGTCGCCAGGGTGTGCGCCGACACCCCATGCTGGTGAAGTTCGGCAAAGGTGAGGGGGCGGAGTGGGCATAATCAAATTTAACTACGACGTCCCACTTGAGCAGACGATGGTTTTTGAATCTGTTTATCATGACGCCTTGCAGCTTGATCTTGCTGAGAAGAAGGAAATCTGGGACGCACCAGGATCAATCTTCGTGTGGTTGTCTGTAGACGGAGAACTTGCAGGCGAGTCCTATGGCATCCCGCTTAGGAGCTGCGACGAGGCAATCGAGGGTTTAACCGCGCTAACTGAAGGCGAAAAGAAGACGGGAATCTACTGCTACTCCAATACGATAGTTCCGCCTTTTCAGAGGCGGGGATTAGGAACAATTCTAAAGGCTCACTGGCTAGGGCTAGCCGCAGGCAAGGGATTTGACATCGTTTACGGCCACGCCCGTCCGGGAGGGAGTCAGACGCTAAACGCGAAGTTTGGCGCTGTCTTTCTCGATGCCTTTCCGGATTGGTATGGCACAGGAGAGGAGTACAAGATTTACCGCCTCGCCCTTGACGCCGTATAGCAGAAAGTGACTCCTCGCGAGCACGGCCAACTCGAAAACTGACCCACTACCCTCTGGCGCATACGCTGTCCAATCCCCGCTGCCGTGGTTTATCCTTGACCTCTCTTCGAGGACCAACCGTGAACAAGCGACTCTTGTGGATTCTGCTCGCCTCGCTCTGTGTTTTGCTTTTTCCCTTCGCGCTTTCCGCCCAGCCGTATGACCCGGCGATGTACCAGGAACTTCACTGGCGCATGATCGGCCCATTTCGTGGCGGCCGCACGGTGGCGATTTCCGGCGTTCCGGGTCAGCCCAATGTTTTCTACATGGCGCCGAACAACGGCGGAGTCTGGAAGACGACGGACTTCGGCCGCACCTGGAATCCGATCTTCGATGGCCAGTCCAATAACGACCAGAGTTCCGGTTCGATTGGAGCCCTCGCGGTTGCGCCGTCGAATCCGAATACGATCTACGTCGGCAGCGGCGAAGGCCTGCGCCGGCCCGACCTTTCCGTTGGCGACGGTATCTACAAATCAACCGACGCAGGCCGCACCTGGCAGCATCTGGGACAACGGGATGGCGCTCTGCGGGATGCCGAGCAGATTGCGTCGATCCTCGTCGATCCCAAGGATGCGAACCGCGTTTTCGTCGCCGCCCTCGGACATCCCTATGGTCCGAATGCCGAGCGCGGGGTGTACCGCTCGCTCGATGGCGGCCAGACGTGGCAAAAGGTTCTTTATAAAGATGAAAACACCGGCGCGATCGACCTGGCGTTCGATCCGCGAGACTCGCATGTCATCTTTGCCGACATGTGGGCCTCGCGCCGTCCGCCGTGGACGACCGGAAACAGCTATGACGGCCCGGGCAGCGGTCTCTACAAATCCACCGACGGCGGCGACCACTGGCGGCAAATCACAAAAGGATTGCCAAGCGAGGCCGACAAACTGGGCCGCATTGGCCTAGCCGTTTCGCCGAGCGATCCCGGCCGCATGTACGCCTGGGTCGATGCGCGGGTTGACGCTCAGAAGCCCGGCGGCATTTATCGCTCCGACGACGCCGGCGAAAGTTGGCAGCTCGTCAATACCGAAGAACGCGTCGTGGGACGCGGGTCCGACTTCGCCTGCGTCCGCGTCGATCCGAGAAACAAAGATGTGATCTATGTGGCCAATACTTCGACGTACAAATCCACCGATGCCGGCAAGAATTTCACGGCCATCAAAGGCGCTCCCGGAGGCGACGACTACCACACCATCTGGATCAATCCCGAAAACCCCGACATCATCGCCCTCGCAGTCGACCAGGGAGCGACCATCAGCGTGAATGGCGGCCAGACCTGGAGTTCCTGGTACAACCAGCCTACCGCGCAGTTCTATCACGTCATCACCGACAACGAATTTCCGTACTGGGTGTATGGCGGCCAGCAGGAGAGCGGCTCGGTTGGCACCGCCAGCCGCAGCGACTTTGGCGAAATCACGTTTCGCGACTGGACCACCGTCGGCACCGAAGAGTACGGCTACGTCGCGCCCGATCCGCTGCATCCCAATCTGATTTACGGCGGCAAGGTTACGGTGTTCGACCGCAATACCGGCCAGACGCGCGAGGTTTCGCCGGTGGTTCTGCGCACCGGCCAGTATCGTTTCAATCGCACCGCGCCGCTGATTTTCTCGGCGGCGGATCCGCACGTCCTGTACCTCGGCTCGAACGTCCTTTTTGCTACCCGCGATGGCGGTACCAGTTGGCAGATCATCAGCCCCGACCTGACGCGTGAAGATCCAGGCTTTCCTCCGACTCTTGGGCCGTTTGTAGAGGCGGACCCGGCGAAGGGCAAGCATCGCGGCGTGATCTATTCGATCGCCCCGTCACCGAAAGACGCAAACCTGATTTGGGCCGGCACCGACGATGGCCTGATTCACGTGACCCGCGACGGCGGCAAGACCTGGCAGAACGTGACGCCTCCCGAATTGACGCCCTGGAGCAAGGTGGCGCAGATGGACGCGTCACATTTCGACACCCCAACTGCCTATGCCGCGGTAAACCGCTTCCGGCTCGATGACCTGCATCCTTATATCTACCGCACGCACGACGGCGGGAAGTCGTGGCAGAAAATCGTGGGCGGCCTGCCCGAGAATGAGCCCGTCAACACGGTGAGAGAAGATCCGGAGCGCAAGGGAATGCTTTTTGCCGGCACTGAACGCACGGTGTATGTGTCGTGGGACGACGGCGATCATTGGCAGTCGTTGCAGATGAATCTGCCGCCGACTTCGATCCGTGATCTGGTTGTTCATGGTGACGACATAGTCGTCGGAACTCACGGCCGTTCGTTCTGGATCATGGACAACATCACCCCCCTGCGCGAACTTAGCGAGTTCGCGCGTGATCTTGCCTTGGAACCGATTGCGCTAGCTCATTTCTTTACGCCCCAGGTGGCGTATCGCATCCGTCGCAACAACAACACCGATACTCCGCTCCCTCCGGAAGAGCCAGCCGGTCAAAATCCTCCAAACGGCGCCATGATCGACTACTGGATAAAGCACACTCGCTCTGCCGGGGTCACCCTTGAAATTACGGATTCCGCTAAGAAATTAGTCCGCCGTTTTTCGAACACCGACAAACCCGAACTCATTAGCGAAAAAGACTTCAATGTCCCAATGTACTGGGCGCAACCTTCGCCAACGTTGTCGGGAGCCAGTGGTGTCCATCGTTTTGTCTGGGACCTGACATATCCGGCACCTGAAGTACTCTCACGCGACTTTCCAACCTCCGCGATCTATCACGACACGCCGCTTTATCCGCAAGGCGCTACGGTGCTGCCCGGCACGTACACGGTGAAGCTGACAGTAGGAGGTCACGTGTACGCGGAGGAACTCGAAATTCGCATGGATCCGCGAGTAAAGACTTCGCCGGAAGACTTACGCCGCCAATTCGACCTCGACCAGAAAATTGCCGGTGCTCTTCACAAAGACTACCAAGCTCTGCAACAGGTGCGCAGCCTACGATTGCAGTTGAAAGCGCTCACGGGCGGGCCCGATCCGATCAAGAAGACGGCTGCTGCACTGGACGCGAAAGCCGCACCCATCGAAGGCGAAGAAGGCGGCTATGGTACGCGCTATCTAAGCACGCCCGAAGGCCGCAGCCTGGCTCGCCTGAATGGTGGCCTGAATGCACTCGTCAGCGCTCTCGATACCGCCGACGCCGCGCCGACCACCCAGCAAACCGCGATGTTTGTAGAACTGGAAAAGGCGCTGGAGGAGCAGTTGGCAGCGTGGGCGCAACTCAAGTCAAAAGATATTCCGGAACTGAACGAGCAACTGAAGAAAACGGGATTGCCGCCGATCGATCTGCAAAAGCCCGTACCGTCTTCGGCAGAGGCCGCGCAGACCACATCGCAGGACCGCGATAAGGACGAGGAATGAGTGCGGCGGTGTGGCATAATCGCCATCGGTGACCACCGCCGGCAAATCCGCGCTGTTTCAGAAACTGCCTTCGACGGACGAACTTCTCCGCCAGCCACAGGTGCAGGCATTGATCGAACGCGAGGGTCATCCCGCCGTCGCCGAAAGTATCCGGGTCGTGCTCGCGCGCCTTCGCCAGGAAGTCGGCAACGGCCATCTTGACGAGCAATCGCTAGACCTCGCATTGGGCGGCTTGTTCGCGGCCGTCGAACGTCAACTGCGCGAATCGCTGCGTTACTCCCTGTTGCCGCTCCTCAATGCCACCGGCGTGATTCTTCACACAAACCTCGGACGCGCGCCGCTGGCTGCCGCTGCGTTCGATCACATTCGCGCCACCGCGAGCGTCTATTCCAATCTCGAATTCGATCTGGAGACGGGTGAGCGCGGCAAGCGCGATGTCCATGTGAATCGGTTGTTCCAAAAGCTACTCGGCGACGCCCAAGTAGGGACCACCATTTCAACCATCGTGGTCAACAACAATGCCGCCGCGGTTCTGCTCGCGCTGAACTCGCTGGCCGAGGGCGGCGAAGTCATCGTCTCGCGCGGAGAACTGGTCGAAATCGGCGGCTCGTTCCGCATTCCGGACGTGATGTCGAAGTCGAATGCCACGCTGCGCGAAGTCGGCACCACTAACCGCACGCGCATCGCCGATTACGAGCGCGGCATCAACGACCGCACCCGCCTCCTGCTCCGCGTGCATCGGTCGAATTTCGAAATTAGTGGTTTCACCGAACAACCTGGGCTCGACGAACTGGTCGCTCTGGCCCGCCGCCGCAATCTTCCGCTCATGGAAGACTTGGGCAGCGGAGCGCTGTTCGATCTGCGCTCGGTGGGAGTGAACGGCGAACCGGGCGTCGTCGACAGCCTGCGCGCCGGCATCGACATTGTCACTTACAGTGGCGACAAGCTTCTCGGCGGCCCGCAAGCGGGATTGATCAGCGGCCGCGCCGATCTAGTCGCGCGCATGCGCTCGAACTCGCTGTTCCGCGCGTTGCGCGTCGACAAGCTTACCTACGCCGCGCTCGAAGCCACGCTGCTCGCCTACGTCAAACGCGACCACGACGCCGTGCCCGTGCTGCGCATGATGCGGCTGTCGAAAGACGAGATCGCGCGCCGCGCTGAAAAGATCGTTGCCAGGGTTGAGTCATCTCGGGCAAAATCCGCGCCCCTCAAGCTGGAGCTGCTCGACGGAGAATCCGTCATCGGTGGTGGCGCCGCGCCATCGGCGGTCTTGCCCACGCGCCTGATCGCGCTGACCCATGCCGGTCTCAGCGCCGACGAACTAAACGCCCGTCTCCGCGCCGGCGCTCCTCCTGTGATCGCTCGCGTTGAGGAAGGCCGCGTGCTGTTAGACTTGCGCACCGTGTTTCCCGAGCAGGATGCAAACCTGGCCACAGTCCTGGCATCCATAATGTGAGACCTAAGACCTGACACCTGATTCCAGATTGCCAATTACAAATTACCAATTCACAATGTTTCCATGATTCTCGGCACTGGGGTTGACATCGCCGAAGTTCCTCGTATCCGCGAAAGCATCGCGCGGTTTGGCGACCGCTTTCTTCATCGCATTTTCACCGACGGCGAAATCCGTTATTGCGAGCGAAAGGCTACCCGCTTTGAAAGCTATGCCGCGCGCTTCGCCGCCAAGGAGGCCGGTATGAAGACGCTGGGTACGGGATGGAGTCGCGGCGTCCGCTGGCGCGATATCGAAGTGGTGCGCCCGAAAGGGCAGCGTCCCACCATTCAGTTTCACGGTGAGGCGGCTGCCATCGCGGCCAAGCTCGGTACCAAGAATATCGCGCTCTCGCTCACCCACACCTCCGAGGAAGCGCTGGCCCACGTCATTCTGGAGAATTAGCTCTTAGCCTTACGATGTCAGCTCTCACGCCAGAAGAATGCGCAGAAGCAGGCGAAAAAGCTGAAAGTAAGCGCCAGACCCGCGAGGAGGGTCGTTAAACCGACAGTCTAAATCGGCATTCTCGGCGTGAAGAATGCCGACAGCCAAGAGAGCTCGCGCTCTTCGCTCCGGACGCGAGGAAGTGGGAGTCTTCTTTCTTTTGCACCAAACAGCGCCCCCCTTTACCACCCTCGAGAAAATCTCGAAGGCTGAAATCGTGCGCGTTTTGCTATGATGCTTCTGTCGTTTACGAACCAACTTGCCTAGCCAGAAGCAGCTGAAGTGGTCGCAACTGCGCGTCGGACTCACCGTCCTGTTCGCGAGCGTCACACTCGCCGTCCTGATCTTCGTGATGAGCGGTACCGGGGGATGGTTCACCCGCAAGATCACGCTGCGATCCTATCTCGATAATGCGTCGGGGCTGCGCGAAGGCGCGCCCGTGCGTTTGGCGGGCGTGGACATCGGCAACGTGACCCGCATCCGGATCGTTGGCGGCAAGCCGTTGACGCCGGTCGAAATCACGATGAAGGTCAACACCAAGTACTCCTTTAATCTCCGCAAAGACTCGGTCACCTTGTTGAGCACGGCTGGAGTCCTGGGCGAAACCTACGTGGACGTCGACAGTTCGGCGGCCAAGGGCCCGGAGGCCACCGACGGAGACACGCTGGCGGCACACAGCCAGCCCGATATCCAGGATGTGGTGCGCGCCAGCCAGGGCACGCTACAGAACATGGACGCGCTGCTCAAGCGACTGGATCACATTGTCGCGTTTATCGAGAGCGGCCAGGGTTCGATCGGGAAGGTCATCTACGATCCGGCGTTGTACGACCGCCTCAACGCAACGGTAATCGAATTCAAGGGATTGATGGATCAGATCCAGAGCGGCAAGGGCTCGCTCGGCCCGTTGCTCACCAGCGACGAGGCCTACAAGAAAGCGATTGCCGCCATCGACAAGCTGAACGCGATCGTCGACGACCTGCAGCAGGGGAAAGGATCGGTCGGCAAGATGCTCAAAGATCCTGCGCTGTATGACAACGCGAACAAGACGATGGCGAACGTTCGCCAGTTGACCGACGACATTAATGCCGGCAAGGGAGCGGTCGGCAAGATGACGCACGATGAGGAATTCGCCGCCCGCTTGCAGACCCTGATGAGCAACCTGTCGGAACTTTCCGAGCGCCTGGAAAAGGGCGAGGGCACGGCGGGAATGCTGTTCAAGGATCCTACCCTGTACAACAACAGCAACCAGCTGCTGGTGGAGGCGCGGGAGCTGGTGAAAGCGATTCGCGGGAACCCCAAGAAATATCTGACGATCCACATGAAAATCTTCTGATGGCAGTCGTTGGTCGTTGGTCTGTTACAACGATCATCAGGGATCCGCTTTTGAGCTAACCGTTTTCAAAGTCGTTCGTCCAACAGCCTGGGTTAGTGTGTTCGGAGCTTCCGGCCACCGGCAGTTCCACATCTCGATTCGAGGTTCTCATGCGCAATTTCTTGAAGGTGTTGACCGTCTCCATGATGCTTGTGCCTGCTTCGTTTGCCCAGGAAAAGCCTGTCCCGCAAAAGCCGCCCGCCGACGTGCGTTTCTCCGTCGACATGCTCGATAAGAACATCGATCCCTGCAACGATTTCTACGCTTACGCCTGCAGCAAGTGGCTGGCGCAGAACCCGATTCCGGCCGACCGCTCGTCCTGGGGCCGCTTCAACGAATTGCAGCAGCGCGGCGAATACATTGTGCGCGACATTCTCGAAAAGGCAGCGGTCGAGCGGCCGGGCCGGAGCGTCAACGAGCAAAAGATCGGCGACTACTACGCCAGTTGCATGGACGAAGCAGCGGTCGAAAAAGCGGGCACCAAGCCCTTGGAGCACGACTTGCGCAGCATCGCGGCGATCCAATCGAAAGCAGATCTTCCGCAAGAGATCGTTCGCCTGCATCGTGAGGGCACGGGCGTGCTGTTCGACTTCGATTCCGGGGCCGACTTCAAGAACGCCAGCCAGATGATCGCCCAGCTCGATCAGGGCGGGCTGGGCATGCCGGATCGTGATTACTACTTCAAGGACGATCCGAAATCGGTCGAGCTGCGCAAGAAATACGTCGAGCACGTCGCGAAGATGTTTGCGCTCCTGGGCGACGATGATGCCAAAGCCGCGGCCGAAGCCAAGGCCGTCATGGAGATTGAAACCGGTCTGGCGAAAGGCGCGTTCGACCTGACCGCCCGCCGCGATCCGCAGAAGATCTACCACAAGCTGACGAATACAGAACTTGCCGCGCTGAGTCCGGCCTTCAACTGGAACGCATACTTCGAAGGCGTGGGCTCGCCACGATTCGATTCGCTCAACGTGGTCGAACCGGAGTTCGTCAAGAACATGCAGTCCGTATCGGCGCCCACTCGCTCGACGATTGGAAGACGTATTTGCGCTGGCACACGGTGCACACCAGCGCGCCGGCACTGCCGGCGGCGTTCGTGAACGAAACCTTCGATTTCTTCGGCAAGACGCTGACGGGCGCCAAGGAGTTGCGTCCGCGCTGGAAGCGTTGCGTGGGCTACACGAACCATGACCTCGGCGAACTGGTCGGCCAGGTTTACGTGCAGCAGACTTTCGGCGCCGAAGGTAAGCAGCGCACGCTGGCGCTGGTCGGGGCTCTGGAAAAAGCGCTGGGCGAAGACATCAAAGCCTTGCCCTGGATGGGCGCGGACACCAAGACCCAGGCGCTCGGGAAATTGCAGGCGATCACCAACCGCATCGGCTATCCCGACAAGTGGCGCGACTACTCGACGCTTCAGATCGTGCGCGGCGATGCGATGGGCAACTCGCAACGTGCCAACCAGCACGACGTCGAGCGCAGGCTGGACAAGATTGGCAAGCCGCTCGATAAGAGAGATTGGGGGTATCCGCCAATGACCGTGAACGCGAGCTACGACGATAACGAGAACAACATCACGTTTCCCGCTGGAATTCTGCAGCCTCCCTTCTATGATAGCCGGGCCGACGACGCGATGAACTTCGGCGCCATCGGCGTCGTGATCGGCCACGAACTCACTCACGGCTTCGACGATGAGGGCAGCCAGTTCGATGCCGACGGCAATCTCCGCAACTGGTGGACCGCGGACGACAAGAAGCAATTCGAGGAACGAACAAGCTGCATCCGCGACCAGTACGCCAGCTTCGTCGCGGTCGACGACTTGAAGCTGAACGGCAAACTCACCTTGGGCGAGAATACGGCTGATAATGGCGGCATGCGCATCGCCTACATGGCGATGCTGAACACGTTTGCCGGCAAGGAACCCGCGCCGGTTGACGGTCTTTCCGCCGAGCAGCGCTTTTTTCTGGGATTCGCCAACCTGTGGTGCGGGAGTTACACCAATGCTTTGTCGCGAATGTTGGTGACCGTGGATCCGCACTCACCGCCCAAGAACCGGGTGAACGGGACCATTTCCAATATGCCGGAGTTCCGCCAAGCCTACCACTGCGCAGCAACCGCGCCGATGGTGAACCAGAACGCGTGCAGGGTGTGGTAACAAGCGCAGTGAGAGAAAGCTCGGGTCTCCCACCCTTGCGCGTTCCGTGCGCAAGGGTGGGATTCAAGGCAGCTTATCCCTGCTAGGACTTCTTCCTAGTCCCGACTGTGCGATGCTGGGGAGATTCATCCCATCTTCTTCTAAGAGACTAAGAGTAAAGAACGCACTTTCGGAAACCGAAAGGTTGTTCTGGAGGAGGTCTTTTCGCTCCGCCAGAAGTTCCAGGATTTGTAACTGGTTTCGCACACGCGCTTGGGAGCTCCGCGAGGCTCTATTTGGAGTACAATTCGGACCCCAGGAGGTGTTGCATGCGTTTGCTAACTTGGATTACCGCGTTGATATTCGGGCTGGCGTTGGCCTGCGTGGGTGCGCCGCCCGCTGCGGCGCAGGACCTCGACTCCGTCAAGGCCGATGCCGCCCATCACAAGGTGGAGTTTGAGAACGACCAGGTGCGCGTCGTGCGCTACGTCATCCCGCCTGGCCATAAGACCGCCAACCACAGCCACCCCAGCAGCGTGAACATTCTGCTGACAGATCTGAATGCCAAATTCACCACGCCGGACGGCAAGACCACAGAGATCCATGGGAAAGCCGGAGCAGTGGGTTGGCGGGGCCCCACGACGCACGTGGTGGAGAACACCGGAGACAAGCCCATCGAAGGAATTATGGTGGAGCCGAAGAAGCCGTCGTCGGCGTTGCCGGCTGGCGCACTCGATGTCGTGGCCGCAGATCCCAAGCACAGCAAGCTGGAGTTTGAAAACGATCAGGTGCGCGTCATCCGCTACCGCTACGATCCGGGGGAGAAGTCCGCCATGCACGGACATCCGGACAATGTGCAAGTCCTGCTGACCGACACCCAGGCAAATGTCACTACACCCGACGGCAAAACCGCGCCGATCAGCGGGAAAGCGGGAGAAGCGCACTGGAGGCAGGCCGGACAGCACTGGGTGCAGAACACGGGCGACAAGCCGTTTGAGGGCATTCTGGTGGAGATGAAGGGCGCGCCCGCAACCAAGACCACGGGTAAGTGAAGCAGACATTCATGAGCTCAATAGGAACGGGCAACTAAGGAACTAACGGCGGGTGCCCCATCCTTGCGCGTTCTGTGCGCAAGGGTGGGATTTAAAAGTCCTGCCCATTTAGGATTTTGCTCGAGGGATCCGCGTTCGCCAACGACCAGCGACTAACGCCCAGCCACGTCCGCCTGTTCATGCGCGTGATAACTCGAACGCACCAGCGGGCCCGACTCGACGTGTTTGAATCCGAATTTCAGCGCTTCTTCTTTTAGCGAGACAAACTCGGCGGGCGTGTAATAACGGGTCATCGGAAGATGATCTTTTGACGGGCGCAGATACTGGCCAATCGTCAAAATATCCACGCCGCGTTCGCCCAGGTCGCGGAAGACTTCGATCAGTTCACCGGTCTCCTCGCCGATTCCAACCATGACGCCGCTCTTGGTAACCATCGCCGGGTCCCAGTGCTTGGCATTCGCCAGCAGATCGAGCGTTCGCTGGTAGCGTGCCCCCGAACGCACCGCGCGGTAGAGCCGCGGAACAGTCTCGGTGTTGTGGTTGAGCACGTTCGGCTTAGCTTCGAGCACGATGCGCAGCGGCGTTTCCAGACCCTGAAAGTCGGGAATCAGCACCTCGACCCGGCACTCGGGCACCAGCTCGCGAATTTGCAGGATAGTCTCGGCAAAAATCTTCGCGCCGCCTACGTTGTCGTCATCGCGATTCACGCTGGTCACAACCGCATGGCGCAGCCCGAGCGTCGCAACGGCTTCGGCTACGCGCCGCGGCTCGTCCCAGTCAATCGCCAGGGGACGCCCCTTCGGCACCGCGCAAAACCCGCAGCGCCGGGTGCAGATATCGCCCAGCAACATGAAGGTCGCGGTGTGATGGTGCCAGCATTCTCCAATATTCGGACACTGCGCCGACTCGCACACCGTATGCAGCCCCAGTCCGCGCGCCAGCCTCTTCAAATCGTGAAAGTTGTCGCCCACCGGAGCCTTGGCCTTCAGCCACGCGGGCTTGGGGCTGCGGACGACGGGGCCGAGATCGATCTGGATGAGCTGGGAAGATGCGGACATGGCGCAGCTTGATTTTATCAGTTCGCCGGTGTGCGCGAACCTGGATCATGACTTTCTATCGCGTCCCTACAACCTCTGCCGTCCGAGAAAAAATCCCCCGACGCCAACCTGCCCGAGCGTTTAGCCACAGGACTTGTCACCGGAAGATAGCGATATTCTTGGGATTTCTCTGGGACGTGGACCGCGGCCAGCGATTCCGCGGTTTACGAGGGCACTCC
>CAWABC010000083.1:0-20129 GCA_963780105.1 uncultured Acidobacteriaceae bacterium | reverse complement strand
TTGAAAAACTCGCTTAGCGGAGCAGTTTTTGGGGGCGAGTGTCCCGCTCCTCGCGCTTTCTTACTCCCCACAGCTACGCGGTGGCCGGCAGGACCGGTGTTGTCGGTTGGCTGAGGAATCGCACCAGGCGCTTGATGTTCTGCGCCGCCGCTGCCAGGAAGAACTGCTCCCGCACAAATTTCAATCTCCGCAGGCGCAGGCGACGTAGTCCGATCTGGTTCTTGAGTTCCGCAAACAAAGCTTCTACTTTTTTCCTCTGCCGTTGTGCCTTGGCGAACTCTGGTGTGTTGGCTAACTCCCGTGCGCGTTGCCGCGCGGGCTCCTGCTGGTGGATGTTCAGAGACCGAAAAGGGGCGCTGGTGCACTGGGTTCTTAGCGCACACGCACCACACCGTTTGCGGGTTCCAATGTAGTTGAAGGCGCGATTGCGATACACTCGCCCCCCATAGTTGAGTGGCTGGCCAGCGGGACAGATATAGCGATTGTGTTCCGGTTCGTAAGTGAAACGCTCGGGACCGAAGAATGGACTCCTCTTTCTGTGGATGCTGTCGCGGGTTCGCATATACGGGGTGATGTTCCGATCCGCCAACCACTGTAAGAACTCCCCATTCCCATACGTCGTGTCGGCCGCCACCGATTCGGGTGTTCGTCCTTGCCACTCGGCAAAACGGGTCAGCATATCTTGCGCAGCCACCGTTTCCTGACTCATGCGCGCCGCTGTGCCCTGCACTCCCACAATCACGCAGCTGGGATTATCCACCAGATAGTTGTCGTAGTAACCGAGACGCGCCGGCGTGCCGCCTTTGGTCGCGTAGGTGGAATCGGGATCGGTGGTTGATACCTGATCCTGCTCGTGCACCGGTTCTTCCACCGGGTTCTGCTCTTCCACTTCCCGCAGATACTGGCGCACGGTGTGGTGCACCTGGGCTGCCTCCGCCAACTGCTCTCGCGGAATGCGACTCTCCTTGGACGCGTTCGCTTCCACGAAGCTGCCATCCACCGACAGATGCTTGCCCTCCACCAGTCCCACCTCCACACACTGCCGCACCATCTGCTCAAACAAGTGCTCGAACAGCTTCGACTCCTGAAACCGTCCGTGCCGGTTCTTGGAGAACGTCGAGTGATGCGGAATCTCCTGATCGAACCCCAAACCGGTGAACCAGCGCCACGCCAGATGCATGCGCAGTTCTTCTACCAGTTTCCGTTCGCTGGTGACGCCGTACAGATAGCCGATTAGAAGAATGCGCAACAAAAGCTCGGGATCAATCGACGGCCGGCCTGTTTCGCTGTAGCTGTCTTTCAGTTGCTGCCGGACGAACTCGAAGCTGATGTGCTTGTCGATCAGCCGCAGCAGGTGGGTTTCAGGAACCTGATCTTCCAGACGGAAGTAATAGAACAGCGCTTCGGAGCGGTCGTGTTGCCCCATCATGATCAGCAGGCCTCCGACAATGAGAATCAAACAGAGCATGTGCGAATGCTCTCTTCTAACATGCTTCTGCCGAATCTCATCCCGCTAATCGACGTGACTTTTTCAACACCCACGCCCGATTACACTCATTGACCCCGCCCCGCTGGGACGGGGCAAAGCCCCGTCACCACACAACCAGGAACGCACCGATGGGGCCGTTTTTTTCTTTGCTTCCTTTGCATACTTTTCCAATCCCTTTTAGACTACTAGCTTCGACTCCATGGATCGTTGGAGCAGCATGCAGTCATAAATCAATAAACGCCGGCCCGGAACCCGGACCCGCGATTCCCAGATTTTAGAAACGAGGAAAAACATGGCAGCCGTTGATGAAAAAGTGAAACAGATTATTGTCGAGCAGTTGGGTGTGGACGAGGGCGAGGTCACGCCCAGCGCTTCGTTCGTGGATGACCTGGGCGCCGATTCGCTCGACACCGTCGAGCTGGTGATGGCCTTCGAAGAGGCCTTCGATATCGAAATCCCCGATGAGGATGCGGAGAAGATTCGCACCGTGGCGGATGCCGTCGACTACATCGGCAAGCACGCGAAGGCAGGCAAGTAATTTGGCAAGCAATTCGGAAAGACGAGTTGTCATTACCGGGATTGGCCTGATCTGTTCCCTGGGCCATACCACCGGTGCGGTTTGGCAGGCGCTCGTCGCGGGCAAGAGCGGCGTTGACCGCATTACCGGGTTCGACGCTTCTGCATTTGCCTGCCAGATTGCCGCCGAGGTCCGCAACTTCGATCCTCTCAATTTCATCGAGAAGAAAGAAGTGAAGAAGATGGGGCGCTTCATCCACTTCGCGATCGCGGCCGCCGATGAAGCGATGAAGATGTCCGAACTCCAGATCACTCCCGAAATTGCCGAGAACGTCGGCGTGCACATTGGCTCGGGCATCGGCGGATTCGACGTGATCGAGCGCGAACATACCGCGCTGCTCGAAGGCGGACCGCGCAGAATCTCGCCTTTCTTCATCCCTGCCTCCATCGTCAACCTTGCCGCCGGGCACGTTTCCATGAGGTTCGGCGCCAAGGGGCCGAATGAAGCGACGGCCACGGCTTGCACCACCAGTGCCCACTCCATCGGCGATTCCTTCCGCATCATTCAGCACCAGGATGCCGACGTCATGATTGCCGGAGGCGCGGAGGCCGCCATCACTCCCATGGGCGTTGGCGGATTCGCCGCCATGCGCGCGCTTTCAACGCGCAACGACGACCCGGCTCGCGCCAGCCGTCCCTGGGACAAGGATCGCGACGGCTTCGTGATGGGCGAAGGCGCCGGCATACTGATTCTGGAAGAACTCGAACATGCCCGCCGGCGCGGCGCCCCCATCCTGGCGGAAATCGTCGGCTACGGCATGAGTTCGGACGCCTATCACATGACCCAACCCGCCCCCGAGCACGAAGGCGGTTTCCGCGTGATGCGCAACGCGCTGCGCGACGCGAAACTCGATGCCGGCATCGTCGGCTACGTCAACGCCCACGGCACCTCGACGCCCCTTGGCGACACGCTGGAAGCGCACGCCATTCGAAATCTATTTGGGAAAAAAGTTCCGGTGAGTTCCACCAAGTCTATGACCGGCCATCTGCTGGGCGGAGCGGGCGGATTGGAGGCGGGAGTAACGGTCCTGGCGCTGCGCGACCAGATTCTGCCCCCGACCATCAACCTCGATAATCAGGACCCCGAAACCGATAACATGGATTTCGTTCCCAAGCACGCGCGCAAAACGGAATTCGAATACGCCATGTCGAATTCGTTCGGCTTCGGCGGGACGAACGGCGCGTTGTTGTTTCGAAGATGGACAGAATAACCGCTGAGTAGAGACGGGGCTTGCCCCGTCTCCCGCGTACTTGAATGCGCCCCCTGAGACGCGGCAAGCCGCGTCTCTACTGGAGTTCAATCTTTTTTCATCGCGTCGATCAGCACATAGAGCTGCGCTGTGTCGGTCACTTCTACGTACGGCTTAGCTGTATGTTTGTTGCTGACCACCCAGATGGTCGGAGTGTGCTCGATGTGCAGACTCATGCCCAGATCTTTGTCCGCCCTCACCAGCCCCGCCAGCTTGCCCTCGGGATCTACCACGAACGGCAAACCAATCTTATGATCAGCCGCAAACCTGTCGGCAAATCCGCGCAGGTTCTGCGGATTGATCTCCAACTGGTGCTCGAACACCGTGTCGCGGAACTCGTTCCCGATCTCCTTCGAATGGGTGTCGAAATAGCGGGCCAGCACGGCCGCCTCGAATGACCAGTTGTGCATCGGCAAGGTGAAATCGTGGCGGACAACGGGAATCTTATAAGTCCGTCCAGCCTGCGCCAACAGCGGCGCGACTCGGCCGCATTGCGGACATTGCAAGTCTTCGAAAACGACGAGTGCAAGTTGCGCACCTTTCGGCGGACGGAGAGCCTCCGGCACATCCTGCGCAAAAACCGGCAGGCAGACCAGAACCAGACAGACCAGAACCAGAGTCGGCAAAACAGCGGAGAGTGGCGTCAGTCTTTGGAATTGAATCTTCATAGTTTTATTTGGATGCACATCGAACCACGAATGTCCCTATGGTAGCGAATTCAGGCCGTTCGCGCACCTGAACGCTTCCGCGAGCTCACTTCAAGTCGGCGCCGGGTTCGAGGTTGTAAAAATAATAGAAACGCAGACCGAGAATTTGTCCGGGAAATTCCTTCGGCAGTGGCGGAAACGGGTTGGACGCAGTGATGCTCGCCCAGGCTGCACGGTCGAGCGCCACGTCGCCGGAAGAGCTGCGAATCGCCATCTCCGTCGAATCGCCATTTTTCAGGATGACGAATTCAATCGCAAGTTTGCCCTGCTTCAGGATCGGCGGATACACCGACGGCGGCATCAGGTTATACCAGTTCTGGCGCACGATTTGCGTGATCCGCGTCAGGTACGGTCCAAAATCCACGCCCATGGTGTCGGTCAGGATTTCCGCCTGATCCAGCGCTTTCGGTCCGCCCCGGCCCTGGCTCAACCCGTAATCGCCCGCTTGTCCAGCACCGTAGCGCCCGCGGTTTTCGGCTGCGGCGCGGGCTGCTTGTTCGATTGCCGAGCCCGCCGTCATGGAAGTATTGAAATTCGGCTTTGGCCGGGGCTGCGGAGGCAAGCGCAGCTGCGCCGTCTGATCGCTCGGCGGTTGTTCGAATCCCTGCGAATTCGGCTGCGGCGCGGGCGGCTGCTGGTTCTGCGCGGCCTGGCCCTCGGCTGGTGGCTGCTGCACGTTCGCGCCTGGCCGCCCCGGACGCGAGCTCTCCAGAATCTTCCTCAATTCTTCTCGATTGATCTGCGGCGCTTTACTGGTTGCGATCCGGTCTTTATCCGAAATTACCTTGGCATTGGGACGCCGCGTCAGCTTCTGCTCGTCCGGTGGCAACTCCAGAAACGTCGCGTCCTTCCCGGTGTCCGTCCGAATCGCGAGATTCACCGTCCGATGCGGCAACAGCCCCATCAACTTCTCGCTGTTCCACAACAGAATGATCACAAACAAGTGCAGGATGACCGACAGCCACAGCGCTTCCCGCTTGCGCGCCCGCGAGAGATCGTCCTGCAACTGGATGAGAAGATGCGGAACATCGTCAGGATTGAAGCCGCGGTAAGCCGTCTCCCAGTGCTGCCCTTCGAATAAATCGCGTTGCTCGGGCTGGTCGGCCGATGGCGTCACTGATTCGCGAGACAGGGATTCGCCGGACAAGGGATCGCGCGACGGAATTTGGGTGGCCGGCATCAGGCAGAAGCTATCAACTTAGAGACACGGGCAGGCTCCAAGGTTGCGTAATTCGCGCGCAAAGTACCACGTAAAGTTACGTAAACTACGGAGTTGCGACCGTTGAATCTATTGTCGCATTTTTTTGCGCCCGACGAGTGAGTACCTGGGTAACGGCGAGGTCAGAGGTGAGAGGTCAGATTGCAGAGGTAAAAACCTTCGGTGCTTAGGTTTTTCACCTCTGCAATCCGACCTCTGACCTCTAACTTTTCCCAACCCCGATCCGTCCCGCGTGCCGCCCAATTTCCGCGAGAATCGCCAGCCCAAGCTCCAGCGCCCTCCGTCCGTCGTCGAGTGAAACCACGGGACGCGACCGGTCCCGCACCGATTGCAGGAACGCCTTGATCTCCGCCAGCAGCGGCTCCTCCGCCGTGATCGGCGGCTTCGCCATCTGGATCTGCGGACTTACTGTCGACCGGGCGCCTCCGGCTGCGCTTCCGACCGAGAACACCAGAACATCCTGTCTTTCATAATCGATCGAAATGTACTGCCCCGGCTGAAAGAAACGCAGCTTGCGCACTCGGTCCGTCGAAACCCGGCTCGCGGTGAAGTTGGCCACGCAGCCCGATTCAAACTCGATGCGCACGTTTGCAATATCCACTTTGCCCGAAAGAATCGGCAGCCCCACCGCCCGGATTTCCTTCACGCCCGACTTCACGAAGGTCAGCACCACGTCGAGGTCGTGGATCATCAGGTCGAGCACCACGTCCACATCGAGCGCGCGCGGAGAGAACATGCTCAGCCGGTGCACTTCAAAAAACATGGGCCGGTTGATCAGCGGCAGCGTAGCCCGCACCGCCGGATTGAAGCGCTCCAGATGCCCCACCTGCGCCACCCGCTTGTGCTGCTCGGCCGCACGAAGCAGTTCGTCGGTCTCGGCGAGGGTCGCGGCCACCGGCTTTTCGATGAGCACGTCAACCCCAGCCTCCATCAGATCGCGCGCCACTTGCCGATGCAGAACGGTCGGCACCGCGACCGAGGCCGCCTGCACCTCGCTGTGCGTCGTCAGCATCTGCTCGACCGATCCGAATGACTTGCAACCGAACTCGCGCGCCACCGCATCGGCGCGCGCCGTATCCGGATCGACCACCCCCACCAGCCGCACGCTGCCCGCTTTCTGTAGTTGCTGATAGACACGCGCGTGATTGCGCCCGAAAGCGCCCACGCCAATGACCGCGACATTAACAGGAGATTGCGAACTCAAAGGGTACCCGCCTCGTCAATGGACGAAGGCGTATTCTTTCAGTTCCCCCGTTCAATGGCAAATGACGAATGGGCAAACCGGCGCATGAGCTACAGGCCGGTCGCACGCAGGCGGCGGCGGTGAATGGCGAATCCCACCCAGAATCCGGCCGCCGCCGCCCACGACGCCATCGCCAGGCTCGGGATGTCGCGCACGAGCAGCCACTGAATATGTCCGTGGGCAAAAATAAACGAGCATGGAAACGTCGTGAACGCAATCGCAAGCCCGAGGTTCCAACTGCGATGAGCAAGTTCGCTGCGAGTGCGGGCCAGGGTTTGAGCTTCGTGATCTTGCGGTAATGACATGACATTGCCTCCTGTAAGGGTTTGAGTTGGGGAACTTGACTTCAAACGTGCAACTTCCGCGGCCAGTTCCGGATCAGCCGCGAGAAACTCTTCGACCACGACCCGTGTGTCGGGGCTGGCTTCGTCGGCCAGGTAGAGAGGGATCAGATCCTGAATGACATTACGAGAGATGTTCATGGTTAACTCCGCGCTTGCCGCGCCTGCTCCAACCTGAGCCGCGCGCGATGGATTTTTGTTTTCACTGCACCCAGCGACAAGCCGAGCGTGAGTGCAATTTGTTCGTAAGGCATCTCTTCGACGGCCGACATCAGCAGCGCCGTACGATCTATTTCTGGAAGCCGCTGGAGATCTTCCATCACGCTCGCGAGTTCAGCGCGCTGCTCCGCCGACTCGTGGGGTGCTGGGCGCGGATCGGCGAAATCCCGCTCTTCTCCGGAAAGCGATGAAAGCCTGCCGCTGCGACGTAAGCCCTGCCGGTAGCAATTCCGGGCAATCACCAGCAAATACGCCTTGACGGTGGGTTGCCGGATTTGGCCAGGAGCAGTCCAGGCGCGGACAAATGTCTCGGACACGATGTCCTCGGCCTCGGCGCGATTGCCGGTGAGGTAGAGGGCAAAGCGAAACAGATCCTGCGCGTATTTTTGGTAAAGCGCCTGAAAGTCGCTCATTGCGGCGTCCACAGAGAATATCCCGGAGGGTTGGGAAAGTTTCAGGCCGAATGGGGTGTTTCTTGAGGTGTTGCTCTACATCTTCTTCAGCAGCGCGATCTGCCCGGCATGATACAGCTCATGCTGCACCACGCCATGAAGCATGTAGTAGAAGGTATAGTGCGCGCCCTTTTTCCCCGGGACTTGCTTCCTAAGAGACTTCTCCGGAAATCTTTCCACCGCGTCGATGAGTTCTTGGTGAACCTGCCGCACATGCTCCAGTGTCATCGCCCACGCAGCCTCGCTCGTATCGACAACGGGCGGAAAGTTCTTCTTGCCGGAAAGCTTCGCCGCCGTCCCCGACATGCGCCGCCGCACCGTGCCGTCCCACGCCGCAATATGCAGCACCAGTTCCCAGATGCTGTGGGCGTTCTTGATGGGATACGCGGCGGCTTGCGCAGCGGAGACGCCCCTGAGAATCTCGAACAAAGAATCGCCATGCCAGGCGTCTCCATCAAAAGCGCGGCGGAGCTGGTCGGCAATGCGTGTTGCTTCCGACATGGAATGCCTCCTTTTCACACTGACCTATTCTGCGCAAACCGCGATCCCCGCCGCATCCGCCGCCCGCGTCATTGCCTCGCCGTCCAGCAACAGACATCGCCCCGCGTCCACCGCCAGACAACTCGCGCCGGCGCGCGCCATGGTCTCGATTGTCTTCACCCCAATCACCGGAACGTCAAAGCGCATGTCCTGCCGCGGCTTCGCAACCTTCACCACGGTCAGGGCCCGGCTCAGCGTCGAAGCTTCACCGGCGGATTCCGATTCCACGGATAACGACCGCATCAGTTGCCCAGCACGTTCGATGGTTGCGTCCGTGCCTTCCATGGCTTCGACCGTCACGCAGGCCGCTTCCGCGATCACCACGGTTTGTCCAATGTCGTACTCGGCCAACCGCCGCGCCACCGAGCGTCCGTATTCGATGTTCTTGCGTTCCTGCTCGCTCGGAGCCCGCTGCGTGAGCACGCCCGTTTTCGCCAGCAGCGGCTCGAGCAGCGCGGTCGAGTTCTCGAGCTGAATGCCCTCATCGGCCAGGACCTTGGCGACCGCGCCCAGCAGCGAATCCGTGTTGCGCGTGCCGAGCGAGAGCAGCAACTTCGCCAGCCGCCAGTCCGGCTTGATGGCGGAAAAAATCTGCTTGTGCTTGACCTGTCCCGCCATCACCGCGCGGGTGACGCCCTCGGCCTTAAAAGTGTCGATCAGCTTGGACAGCTCTCCCAGCGAAACCCAGTGAACGGAAGCGGCGCCTTTCGACTCAATCTCGGGAGAAGTCTCTTCTTTGATGGCGGCGACAACAACGTCATATCCCAGCGCCCGCGCCGCGTCCAGCACGAGGAAGGGAAACCTCCCATTGCCCGCGATGAGGCCGAGTTTCCGAGTGGAAGCCATGCAGCAGATAAGTGTAAACGACTCCGTCACTTGCCACGTGTACGCGGGCCGAATTCTCTGGAAATCAATAAAGTTAATTTATGTATTGACATTATTAACTATTATATGGAATATATATGAACATTGGTGAGTCAGAATGGATATATCTAAGGCAACTTGCTCGGATTGCAATCGCCCCTTGAAGGTGGCGCGGATGGCTTGCCCGTCCTGCACTCTCGTGCTTGAGGGCAGCTTTGAGGTCTCCCCGCTCGCCAGGCTCAGCGTTGACGACCAAGCCTTTGTGATCGCCTTCGTGCGCCACCACGGGTCGCTTAAGAAGATGGAGAGCCTGTTCGACATCAGCTATCCGACCGTCAAGAATCGTTTGAACGCAATCGGGGCCGCGCTCGACCAGAATTTTGAGGCGCGCTCACCCAACCTTTATGTCCTAGAGCAGCTCTCCCGCGGCGAGCTCACCGTGGAGGAAGCGTTGGAAAGGCTGAGCTGAGAAGAAACAGAAATGAAGGAGGAAGTCATGTCGGAAGAACGCAAGAAAGTACTGGAAATGCTGGCGAAGGGGACAATCTCCGTTGGCGATGCCGAAAAGCTTCTCGAAAAGATCGCGGAGCCAGGCTCTTTGGAAGCGAGAGCGGATGCCAATTCGTCGTCCGAACCCGGCAAGCCGCGCTTCATGCGAATTGTCGTGGACAAGCCGGGGCAGGACCAGGTCAACATTCGCATGCCGCTTTCGTTCGTGCGCAGCCTGCGTAGCGGAAGCCGTCTGCTGGCGGTGCTTCCGCCGAAGGTAAATGAAAAACTGGCCGAACTTGGGTTGGACCTTTCGGCTCGCGGCGCGATGAACGAAAAAGATTGGGTGGAGGCCATCGAGAACCTGAACGTCGATATCGAAAAAGGAAACGGAAAAAAAGTGAAGATCTTCTGCGAGTAGCGCTGATTGCTACCTGATCACTCCCCGTTCCGATGCCTCGATGAAGCGGATGAGCATCTCCACATCCTCCCCGACGTCCGCTTCCGCTTTCAGCTTCTCGATGGCCTGCGAAGTATTCAGCTTCGAAGCCAGCAGCACCCGGTACGCATGATGAATCTTCCCGATCCGTTCTTTGGTGAATCCCCGCCGCTCCAAGCCCACGGCGTTCAGTCCATAGGCATGGGTTCCGCGCTCGGCGGACGTCTTCGAAAATGGCAGCACATCGCGCGTCACGGTCGTCCCCCCGCCGATAAAAGCATGTGTCCCAATGCGCACGAAGTGATGCACCGGGCACAGCGCCCCCACCGTCGCCCAGTCTCCCACGGTGACGTGCCCGCCCAGCGTAGCCGCGTTCGCCATGATGATGTGACTCCCAACCTGGCAGTCATGCGCAATGTGGGTATAGGCCATGATTAGATTATGGTCGCCGACTCGGGTGCATCCTCCGCCCTTTACCGTGCCGCGGTTGATGGTGACAAACTCGCGAATGACGTTATGGTCGCCGATCTCCAGCCGGGTCGGCTCGCCGGCATAGCTGATGTCCTGCGGCGCCAGGCCAATCGATGTGAAAGGGAAGAAAACGTTATGCGCGCCAATTTTTGTGGCCCCTTCGATCGAGAGGTGGGAGAGCAGACGGCAGCCCTCGCCCAGCTCCACCTCGGGCCCGATCACGCAATAGGGCCCAATCGTGCACGACGGGTGTATCTTGCTTTTCGGATCGATGATCGCGGTGGGATGGGAGGACATTTTTTGATCTGGTGTTGCCTCAGCTCGAAATTCCAGGCAACTGGAGGATGAAAGTCTTTCCCCGAGAGATCGGCTCCCACCCTGCACCCATGGCTTGGCGAACGTCGGCTTCTATCGTTTTCACGGAGAATTTTGGGCGTTGAGGAAGCTTCGGTGCTCCCTTCGAACTCTTCGGAAATGGGTATTCCAGAATAAGTTCTCGATGCTGGCCGTCTTCCATACGAACGGAAATGCATAGCCCTTTATATCCATGTTCCGTCGTCCACTGAGGCTCGCTAATTAGTCGCCAATAGAGGCCGACGCCATCGACTGCGATCGATCCCTCCATAGAACGCTTGCGTCTCTTCTTTTGGCCATGCATGGCTCACGCCACCCTCTTCTAATTTTCTTCCGCCCCCGCGCTTCCCGCGCCCGCAATCCGGGGCACCAGCCGGCAAGTCACCGTCGCCTCGCACGCCACTTTGCCGTCCACGTACGCCTTGCCTTCCAGACGAGCCGCCGTGATCCGCCAGGCCTTCACCGCCACTTCAATCCGCAGCTGATCTCCCGGGACCACCGGACGCCGGAATCGCGCCTTCTCGATCCCGGTGAACACCATCAGCATCTCGTCGCGATTTGGAACCTCGGTCAGCAGCAGCAATCCGCCCGCCTGCGCGATCGCTTCCACGATCAGCACGCCCGGCATGATCGGCTTTTCCGGAAAGTGTCCCTGAAAAAAAGGTTCGGTGATGGTCACGTTTTTCAACGCGACAATGCTCTTCATCCGCACCAGTTCGATCACCCGGTCGATCAAGAGAAATGGGTAGCGATGGGGCAGGATCTTGAAAATGTCGCCAATCTCCATGCCGGTTTTCGCGGCTGACGGCGATTCGGCCGCCGCCGCTTCCGTGGTCTTGTTCGTGTCAGTCATGCAGTTTCGTTCAAGGCGAAGATTATACTGTAGCGCACGTCCCTGCCAAGCGTGGCACGAATAGAACCTTGCTACCCGAGGCACGCGTGCATCACAAAGGGTGCCCCTGCACGCCGTGCCCCCGCGTCCCTCCGTCCGGGAGCGTCCCTTTCGTAACTGCTTCTCCGTGACACCCGCTCTAACCTCGCCCAACCTCCACGCCGATGATCATCTCAGGGACCCTGTAAGCACGACGTCCCAGAGCGCATTTGGAGCCCATTTATGGATTGGACCAACGCGCACGTGCCCGACCCACAGCCGTCTACTCCCGCTCCCGCCGAACATGATCGCCGCCTCCATGATCGCTACACCGTCCAGGTCCAAGCCGAAGTCCGCGAGGAAGGCGCCGACTTCCCCCTGCGACTCGAAACCACCGACCTCAGTCGCGGCGGCTGCTACGTCCAGCTGCTCATGCCGCTTGCGGTCGGCGCCAGCGTTCGCGTCACGCTTTGGCTCGACGGCCGCCCCGTCGTCATCCGCGGACGCGTCGTCACCCGCCATCCCCAATTCGGCAACGGCATCATGTTCGTGGAATTCGAAGGTCAGGGAGAACAACTTCTGAAACGATACTTGGACGCCATCACCGCATAAGGATTACCACCTTCTCCAGATTCCCCGAAAGAAAAGGTGCCAAAAGGCCGTTCCCATGAACTACTGAGCATCGGCCACTACCCACTGGATCACGTTCCTAAGAGCGACAAGAACCATAGTTTACAGCCTCGATTCCAGCCTCAAAACGAGCGTCAATTTGTGGTAAAATACGACTAGCTCTGGTGACAGCTAAATAGCAGAAAATTCAATAAGTTGAGGTCACCCGAGCAGCCCCGGAATCGCCCCTCAGCTCGAGCGCCCGATCCGGCTTTTTGTACGGAGCAGAATGGCCACGAAAGAATTGCAGACCGAACTCGCTGACGCGAAGAATGTCGATGCGAAGAGCGTTGATGAGAAGAGTAAGAACGGCAAGACGACCAACGGAGATTACACCGCCGACTCGATCAAAGTTCTCGGCGGCATGGAAGCGGTGCGTAAACGTCCCGCGATGTACATCGGCTCGACCGGCGAATTGGGCCTGCATCACCTGGTGTACGAAGTGGTGGACAACTCCGTGGACGAAGCGCTCGCCGGCTACGCCGACAAAATCGAAGTCGCTATCCATCTCGACAACTCCATCACCGTAGTCGATAACGGACGCGGCATTCCCGTCGACAATATGGACATCGACGGAGAAAAAGTTCCTGCTGCCCAGGTCGTAATGACCACGCTGCACGCGGGCGGTAAGTTCGACAGTAACTCCTACAAAGTTTCCGGTGGATTGCACGGCGTAGGCGTGAGCTGCGTCAACGCGCTAAGCGAAGAACTGGAGTTGGAGATCTGGCGCGACGGTTTCACCTGGGAGCAGACTTACTCCAAGGGTGAGCCCACCAGCAAGCTGCGGAGGACCGGCGCCGCCAAGATAAAGACAGGCACCAAGGTTCACTTCGTGCCCGACAAATCGATTTTCACCACCACCCTCGAATACAACTTCGATACCCTCTCGCAGCGCCTGCGCGAACTAGCGTTCCTCAACAAAGGCCTGGTCATCACGCTAACCGACGAGCGCCAGACCGACTCGAAGTCGGGCGAAGCCAAGCGTGCCGAGTTCAAGTACAACGGCGGCATCGCCGAATTCATCAAGCACCTCAACCGCGGCAAGCAGACGCTCCACGACAAGCCCATCTACATGGAAGCCGACAAAGACGACGTCCATATCGAAATCGGCCTCCAGTACAACGACGCCTACTCGGAATCTGTTTTCAGTTTTGCCAACAACATCAACACCGTCGACGGCGGCACGCATCTCTCCGGCTTCCGCACGTCGCTGACCCGCACCATCAACTATGCCGGACAGCAGATGGGCCTGTTCAAGGACGTAAAAGAAAATCTCACTGGAGACGACGTCCGCGAAGGCCTGGTAGCCGTGATCAGCGTCAAGCTGCCGCAGCCGCAGTTCGAAGGCCAGACCAAGGGCAAGCTGAATTCCGATATAGCAGGCGTAGTGCAAGCCGTGGTCAACGAAAAGCTGGGCGCATTCTTCGAGCAGAACACGGCCGTAGCCCGCAAGATCATCAACAAAGCAATCGACGCAGCCCGAGCCCGCGAAGCCGCCCGCAAAGCAAGAGACCTCACCCGCCGCAAAGGCGCGCTCGATGGCGGAGGACTTCCCGGCAAACTAGCCGACTGCTCCGAGCGCGATCCCAACCGCTGCGAGCTCTTCCTGGTGGAAGGAGAATCCGCCGGCGGCACCGCCAAACAAGGCCGCGACCGCCGCTTTCAAGCGATCCTCCCGCTCAAGGGAAAAATCCTGAACGTGGAGAAAGCGCGCTACGACAAAATGCTGGCGCACGAAGAAATTCGCGCCATGATCACCGCGCTAGGCACCGGCATCTCGAAAGAAGATTTCGATCCGACGAAAGTGCGCTACGGCAAAATCATTCTGATGACCGACGCCGACGTAGACGGCTCGCACATCCGCACCCTACTGCTGACCTTCTTCTTCCGCCACATGCAGGAACTGATCAAGCGCAGCAACATCTACATAGCGCAGCCGCCGCTATTCGGCATCAAGAAGGGCAAGTCGCACCAGTACATCAAGGACGAACGCGAATTCGTCAAGGTCATGGTGAAGCGCGCCTCCGAAGGCCTGGTCATCCGCTACGGAGAAGGCGCCGCCAAACTCGAAGGCGCGGCCCTGACCAAGTTCATCACCGTACTGAACGAGTACCTGGGATTTCTCGACAAGTTAAACAAGCGCATACGAGAAGAACAAATCGCCGCCCTGCTGCCGAAGCTCGACCTCGCCAAGCGCTCCGACTTCGAAGGCGACAAGCAGACTCCGCCGAAGAAGATCGAGAAACTCGAAAAAGAACTCAAGCGCTTGCAAAAAGAATTGAAGCTAAAGAGCGTGGAAACGCGTTTCGACGAAGAACATAATCTTTGGGCGCTGATCTTCGTGAACGCACAGGGCGCCGAGCACATCATCAACTGGGAGCTGGCCTCGACCCCGGAATGCCGCCAGCTCATCACCAAGTTCAAGCAGATCGAGCAGTATCTCGATCCGCCCTTCATGATCGAGAGCGTAGTGAAACCGGCGAAAACGAAGGCCAGTGCCGATAAGAGCGACGGCGAGAATGAAGACACGAACGAAGACGAAGGCGAAAGCAATGACGAAAACGAGAACCTGAGCGCCGCTGAAGGCGAAGACGCCGAGAAGGCACAGAAGCAAACCGGGAAGCCGACGGCGCCCAGGGGAAGAGCGAAAGAGCCCGAGATCGTCGAGAAAAACACTGCCCGCGAACTCTTCGACTACGTTCTGAACGAAGGCCGCAAAGAATATATTGTCCAGCGCTACAAAGGCCTCGGAGAAATGACCGCCGAGCAGCTCTGGGAAACCACCATGGATCCCGAGCGCCGCACCCTCCTGCAAGTTCGCCTCGAAGACATAGCCGAGTGCGAAACCATCTTCACCACCCTGATGGGCGAGGACGTGGAAGCCCGCAGAAAATTCATCGAAGACAACGCGCTGGACGTGAAGAACCTGGACATCTAATCGGCTCGTGGAGGGACGGTCAGCCGTGATTTCCGTCGTTCAACTTGGCGTTGTCGGCTATGCCGACGGGCTGCGCCTGCAGCGGAGGCTGGTCGAGCTGCGTAAGGCAGGACAGGTCGGCGATGTGCTGCTGCTGCTGGAACACGCACCTGTCATCACCCTCGGACGCAACGCCAAGGCCGCCAACGTGCTCGCTTCGACCGAGCAACTTGGGGCTCGCGGGGTCGAGGTCATCGAGTGCGATCGCGGCGGGGATGTTACGTTTCACGGGCCGGGACAACTGGTGGGGTATCCAATATTTGATTTGCGGGGACATGAATTGCTTCCGCTTGACCGTGATTTGCATGCGCATCGTTTCGCAGGCGAGGGCGCCCGCGCCACACAACCTCGCAAGACGCTCGGTGCTATCGACTATGTCCGGCGTTTGGAGGAGATCCTGATCCGAACCTGCGGTGATTTCGGAATTCCGACGCGACGCGTGACCGGGCTGACGGGGGCTTGGACAGAGGTGGAGCCAGCGGCCAAGATCGCGGCGATCGGTGTGCACATTTCGCGGTCGGTAACTTCGCATGGCTTCGCTTTGAACGTGAATACGGATCTCAGCTACTTCAATCTCATCGTGCCGTGTGGAATTGCGGCGAAGCCGGTGACCTCCATGGCGCAGGAACTGGTGCGGGAACTCGACCTGGGCGCTGTCGCTCAGGCGGTGTCGCGCAACTTTGGCGGTGTGTTTGGGAGTCAGATGCTTTGGGTCGAGACAATAGACTCATTGCTCGGGAACAGTGCGGGTGTGCCGATGAAAGTGCCGCGCGAGGTGCGACGACTGCACGGGGAAGATGATTTGTTTCTTGCGTGAGCGAATCCCGGTAGAGACGCGGCTTGCCGCGTCTCCCGGTATCGCACCTGTGTCGCCGCGGGAGACGGGGCAAGCCCCGTCTCTACAGGGCTGGACTGGCAAGACGCCGACGCTCTGTCTGCGCTAGCATGTTTGCGGACCGAGCATGGCGAAAAAGAAAACCACTCCCGCCGCCAAGCGCAATCGCACAGAATCCGGTGCGCCCGTAAAAGCCAAGAGCCAAAAGCCAAGAGCTAAAAGCGCAGAGCCAAACGGCGATCTCCGCACCTACACCATCCGCGATTACCGGCTGGAGAAGCCGAACTTTACGCTGCGCCAGATCGTAGAACGCAATAAAAACGGCACCGGAGATGAAGTTCGCTACGAAGTGGAGAGCGGCGACCTCTCCGCCCCCGCGCCGCCGATTCGCGACTCGAAATACCTCACTCGCGAGCAATGCATCGAGATCTATCGCTGGACGCTGCTCAACCGGCGCATGGAGACGGCACTCGAAAATCTCTACAAGCAGGGCAAGGTCGTGGGCGGCGTCTATTTCGGGCTGGGGCAGGAAGCCTGCTCCTGCGCGTCGGCGTACGCGCTTCGTGAAGACGAATGGCTGGGGCCGATGATCCGCAACCAGGGAGCGCTGCTGGTGCGCGGCTTCTCGCCCGCCGACATCATGATGCAGTACATGGCGAAGGCCGGGTCTCCGACCAAGGGACGCGATGCTTCGTCGCATTTTGGCGATATCGAAAAGCGCAACGTGGTCTCGCCCATCTCGACGCTCGGCGATCTGATTCCGGTGCTCGCGGGCGTGGCGCTCGGGGCGCGGTTGCAGGGCAGACACATCGCGGTCATGACTTACATCGGCGACGGAGGCCAGTCCACCGGCGTGACCTACGAAGGGCTGAATTTCGCCGCCGTGCAGAACCTGGGCCTGGTGCTGATTGTCGAAAATAATCTCTGGGGATACTCGACGCCCGCCGACATGCAGTTCCGGGTCAAAGATCTGGCCGAGCGCGCCATCGCTTACGGAATCCCGGGCGTGATCGTCGACGGCACCGACGCTTGCCAGGTCTATGACGCGTGCCATGAAGCCTGCGAGCGCGCCCGCCGCGGCGAAGGGCCAACCCTGATCGAAGCAAAAATGATGCGCATGAAAGGGCATGCCATTCATGACGCGGCGGAGTATGTCCCAAAACCGTTGTTCGAGTATTGGAAGCAGCGCGACCCGATTGCGCGGCTCGAAGACTATCTCGTGAACAGAAAAAAATGGCTGACGTCGGCGGAGAATGAAGAGTTGATAGCCGGTGTGGAGCGGCAGCTCGAAGCTGACCGCGAAATCGCTGTGAATTCTCCGATGCCAACACCGGAATCGGCCGCCGGCGGAGTCTATTGCGAAGCCGGATGCCACCTGATCAAGCCGAAGTACGCGATGCCTGGGTCTCGGACGATTGCAGCGCGCGGCGAGAAGTCCTCCGTTCCGAGACGCTCGGAGAGCGCGGTCCATCTGAAATAGAGAACTCTTTTCATTATGAAACCCAATGGCGATCAGCCCAAAGCTCCCGAATCGAAGCCGGGATCGAAGCCCAATACGAAGGACGATTTGAAATCCCTGCCCCTGCCGGAAGTGGAGAAAAAATTGGGGTCGTCGCCGGACGGCCTCTGTCAAGCCGAGGCGCAGAAACGGTTGACGCAATATGGGCCTAACGAGATTGAAGAAAAGAAGACCAATTCGTTCCTGAAATTCCTCACCTATTTTTGGGGTCCCATCCCGTGGATGATCGAAGGGGCGGTGATTCTGTCGGGCGTGATCCGGCACTGGCCGGATTTTTTCATCATCCTCGTTTTGCTTGTCTCCAACGCCGTGGTCGGATTCTGGGAAGAACGCCAGGCGGGCAACGCCATTGCTGCCCTGAAGGCCAAGCTGGCAATTAAGGCCAGGGTAAAACGTGATGGGAAGTGGATCACGCCGGCGGCGCGTGAGTTGGTGCCGGGCGACGTCATTCGCGTGGGCCTGGGCGACATTGTGCCGGCGGATGCGCGCTTGCTGGCGGGCGACCCGGTTGAGGTGGATCAATCCGCGCTGACGGGAGAGTCGTTGCCCGCCACGCGCAAATCCGGCGAGGCGGTGTTTTCGGGGTCGGTTATCCGTCAGGGTGAAATCGGCGCACTGGTCTATGCCACGGGTGCGAACACCTACTTCGGCAGGACCGCGCAACTGGTGCAGGAGGCGCACACCGTCAGCCATTTCCAACGTGCCGTGCTGAAGATTGGCGATTACCTGATCATCCTCGCAGTGACCTTGGTCGTGTTGATACTGGCCGTCGCGCTCTTCCGTGGCGACCCGATCCTCAGCACGTTGCAGTTCGCCTTGGTGCTGACCGTGGCCGCGATCCCCGTGGCGATGCCCACGGTGTTGTCAGTGACAATGGCAGTCGGCGCACGTCTGCTGGCGAAAAAAGAAGCGATTGTAACCCGGCTGTCGGCTATCGAGGAACTAGCTGGCGTGGATGTGCTGTGCTCGGACAAGACCGGCACCTTGACCCAGAACAAGCTGACATTGGGCGATCCATTCAGCGTGAACGGTATCCCTGCCGACCAAGTCATCCTCGACGCCGCACAGGCTTCCCGTGCGGAAGACAAGGACACCATCGACCTGGCGGTGATCGGCGGCCTGAAGAACGATCAAGCCTTGAAGGGCTATCAGGTAGTGCATTTCCAGCCGTTCGACCCGGTGCATAAGCGCACCGAAGCCACCGTCAAAGCCGCGGACGGAAAACAGTTCCAGGTGGCCAAGGGAGCGCCACAGGTGATTCTGGAGATGTCGACCAACGCCGGGGAAGTAAAGCCCGCCGTCGAGAAAGCGGTCAATGAATTTGCGGCACGCGGCTTCCGTTCCTTGGGCGTGGCCCGGGCAGATCAGGAAGGCAAGTGGCAGTTTGTTGGCGTGTTGCCATTGTTCGACCCGCCGCGCGAGCAGGCCAAAGCAACCATCGCGAGCGCCCGGCAGATGGGCGTGAGCGTCAAAATGGTTACCGGCGATCAAATCGCCATCGCACGAGAAACTGCCCGACAACTGGGGCTGGGCACGAACATCCTTGATGCCAGCGGATTGGGCGACACGAAGCATCACGAGACGGCGCAGTCGGCGGAGGCCATCGAAAAAGCGGACGGTTTCGCCCAGGTATTCCCCGAACATAAGTTCCACATTGTGGATGTTCTGCAGCAGCGCGGCCACATCGTGGGTATGACCGGCGACGGCGTGAACGACGCTCCCGCACTGAAGAAAGCAGACTGCGGCATCGCCGTTTCCGGCGCGACAGACGTGGCCCGCGCGGCGGCGTCCATCGTGCTGTTGGCATCCGGCCTATCGGTAATCATCGACGCGATCAAGGAGAGCCGCCGCATCTTCCAGCGGATGAACAGCTACACGATTTACCGCATCGCCGAAACGTTGCGCGTGCTGTTTTTCATGACGCTGGCGATCCTGGTGTTTAACTTCTATCCGCTGACCGCAGTGATGATCGTGATGCTGGCGTTGCTCAACGACGGAGCCATTCTGTCCATCGCCTATGACAACGTTCATTACAAGGACAAGCCCGAGGCCTGGAACATGCGGTTGGTGCTGGGAATCTCCACCGTGCTGGGCGTCATCGGGGTCGTCTCCGCCTTCGGCTTGTTTTATCTCGGTGAGCGCGTATTTCACCTCGACCGCGCGCACATCCAGACGCTGATGTACCTGAAACTGTCCGTGGCCGGACATTTGACGATTTTCCTAACGCGCACACGCGGCCCGTTCTGGTCCATCCGCCCAGCGCGGATTCTATGGGTAGCGGTGCTCGGTACGCAAATCGTGGCGACGTTGATTGCGGTTTATGGGCTGTTTATGACTCCTCTCGGCTGGGGCTGGGCACTGTTCGTTTGGGGCTATGCTCTGGCTTGGTTCCTCGTGAATGACCGCGTGAAACTGCTCGCCTATCGGATTTTTGACCCTACTAAAGCCCCATTGTTGGCCAGGGAGCCGATCGATCTTACACCGCAGATTGCTACGCGGGCCTATGAACTTTACGAGCAGGGAGGCCGAGGCGGAAGCGCGGCGGATCAAGACTGGTTCGAGGCGGAGCGCGAGATTCTGAAAGATCAGGCCGGACATCGCAAGG
>CAWABC010000082.1:0-45684 GCA_963780105.1 uncultured Acidobacteriaceae bacterium | reverse complement strand
GTCGCGCAGGTCTTGCGGCTTGAAGGGCTTGGCGAGGACCTCGAACGCGCCTTTCGATACTGCCTCGCGCGCCAGTTCCATGGTGGCGTAGCCGGTGATCAGCACGACCTTGGTGCGGGGCGACTTCTTGCGCGCCGCCTCCAGCACGTGCAACCCGTTCACCTCGTCGATGCGCATATCGGTCACCACCACGTCGAACTCTTTGGCGGCAATGCTGGCGAGGGCGTTCTTTCCCACCATCTGCGACTCCACCTCGTAGCCGTCTCGTTCCAGGGCCGGCCGGAGCCGCTTGTTCACGATTTCTTCGTCATCGACAAGAAGGATACGCAGTCTCTCGCTCATCGGAAAACCCAGGTTTCGTATCAGGGTATCGCTTTAGCGATACCCTGAGTTCTTCAAAATCGGACGCCCCTTTAGGGGCTCGTGGTGAAACTCCAATGGCCCAAAAACAGCGCCTAAAGGCGCATTCATAACACGGTACTTACGGTATGCCTAAAGGCATACCCTGATACGAATCTTTTCATGCCGGCGTTTCAAGCCGGCGTTTTAGCTTCCTTTAACTCCGGTTCCACCACAATGGTGGCATACATCTTGCGCCGCCGCACGTAAGCGCGCACCACCTCGACCAGAATTATTCCCGCCCCGGCGAGGCCGCTGACGAAGAGCAGCGCTTTGCTGGTTCCATTGAAATAGGTGTCCAGGGCAGGGTTCAACTTGACCCAGCCGAGCTGTCGCAGGTAGGTGGGGGCCGCGATGATCCGGGAAATCACACAGAACAAGATGATCACACAGGTCACCAGCCGGATCATCACCTCTTTGACCACCTTCGTGCCGTAAGCGCCGATGTACACTCCGATCAGCGATCCCACGTAGAGCAACAGGGTGAGCCGTATGTCGACCTTGCCTTCAAACACATAGTTCAGTGCTCCCCAGCCTCCCATGAATACCGCGAGATACAATTCCGTACCCGCGGCCACGGCCGAGGGCATGCCGAACACGTAGATCATGGCGGGCACGCCGACGAATCCGCCCACGCCAATCGTGCCTGCCAGGTAGCCGGTGAGCAGTCCAACCGCGAGCACGATCCAGAGCGACACGCTTACATCGGCCACGGGGAAATGGATCATGGGAGGCAGCTTCAGGCGGTTGAGATAGTCGGAGATGCGCCGCGAGGGCCCCGCCACATCGCTCTTCGACGAACCGATGATGTCGCGCAGCATGGAAAGGGAGACGATGGCCAGGATGGAAACAAAGACCGCGCTGATATAAAGGTTAACCGCCGTTTCCTTGCGAGCGGCGCCACCCAAAGTGTGCCCGGCAATCAGAACGGTGTTGACCCACACCGCAAAACGGATGCCTACGGCGGCGGTGAGGAGCATGAACGCGGCCATTTTCTTGTCGACGTTGCCCATTTCACTGTGCCGGCGGGAGCCGACCAGCGCCTTGCCGAATTTGTGAGTGATGTTGGAACCCACGGCGATGACGCCCGGCACTCCCAGGTTCATCATGCCTGGGGTCATGAAAAACGCTCCGCCGCTGCCGATGAACCCGCTCAGGATGCCCCCGATGAGCCCCAGCAACACCACTTGCAACATCGTCGATGCGTTTAGCGCGTATGGAAATAAATTCATGCGGCCTTCCCGTTTCCCGGCGCCACTCGGGTTGTCGGAGCGCGCCCGATCCGCTATCTGGTCATTCCGCTATTCCATCTTGATCAACTTCAGCAGAGAGTGCACGGCTTCGCCGAAAAAATACGCCACGAAAGGAACGAACAGCGCCACACTGGCGCATGCCGTCAGCCGCCACACCATCTCCGGCCGCGTCAGGAAGTCCAGCACCGCTCGTTGATGGGTGAAAACCACCGCGTAGATCACCGCGGTCAGCGCCGCGCACAGCAGCATGGTGACCAATTGCCTGGCGCCAAACAGATAGCGCTCTTGCATCTCTTCCGCTTGCACCACGGAAACTCCCCGCAATCGCTCCTGCAAGGTGGTCGTCAGCTCGCGACTCAGCCGGGTGCGCGCCGCCTTCCCTTTGTCGAGAAAGACTTCTCCAATCACCACCAGGCTGTAGGAGATGGAGCGGTCGATCGCGCTGGACAGGTTGTTGACACTGCCTTGTACCACCATCCGGCCACCCGCCTTGCCCAGCTTGACCAACTCGTTGAAGGTTTCCTCTACGCCACCCTCGCGCAGCCGGCTCGACTGCGTGTCTGCCGGCACATCGTCCTCGATGCCCCCGGTTCCCCGCGTCGCGGCGGGAGCGGCCCCGACTTGGGCGGCCGTCGCTTGCTCGACGACCAACGGCGTCTCGGCCGGTTCCAGCCGCAGCAGTTCCACCGCGGCGCCCCATTTCTTCGCTACTTCGACGACGTGTTGAAAAGTCTCGCCCGTGGGAGTGAAGTGCTCCTGGATCCACAGAATCCGGCTCGCCGCCATGGTGGCGAAAATATGATGCGCCCCAGGGACCTTTTCCAACACCGGGGTGATCGACTCGGCCACTTTCAGGTGGCGTGGCAGATAGGAAACCGACACGTTCCCGCGGTCCGCCTGCACCTGGAAACTGGCATAGTAAGTGCGGTCGTCTTCGGCGAGGGCCACACGGCAGCGGCTGGCCAGCAGCAGGTTCTCCATGGCGACGCGCGCCGCCGGCGTTTCGTGAAACTCAGGAAGCTGAGCCACCGCGCAGAATGCCGACGCCACGTTCTCCACGTTGGCGTGCTCCACGTTGATCAGGAAGTCGTAGCTGCGCGATTGCTCCCAATCGATGTTGTAGAACGTCCGCACCCACTTGCGGCGGTCCTCTTCGAGTTCGTCGATGTATTTCTTGGCTTTCGCGCGATCCAGGCCGAGCCGGTTGGTCACCGACTTGATGCGGGTCTCCATGTCGGCCACAACCCGGAGACGCAAGACGTGCGGGACGCCCTTGAACAGCATATGCCCCGTCAGCCCGTGATACACGAGCGGGCCGGAGAGCGCCATCTCGGCGAGCACACTGGTGACGAACGCCTGGTAGTGCTCCCGTTCCAGCATCATGCGCTCGTTCAGCCCGCGTGGACTGACGCACGCCATCTCCAGCTTTCCCGCGGCAATGCCGGCAATGGTGGCCCGTTCCAGCAGTTCTTCCCGGCCGATGCAGGCACATCCCAACTTCCGCGCCAGGCTCTCGGCGAAAGCCTTGCCGCAGCTGTAGCTGCCTCGCGATACACAGATAAGTTGCATGGCGCAACCCGCTGACGGTTATGGAATCACGCACCGCCAACCACCGGGCGGCGGCAAACCATTCTCGTGAAATGGTGCGCCTTTGGCCTTCAAGTTCACCGTGACCAACGTCACCAGTGAACGTGAGTTCCGGCATACGTTCCCGCACGAGCTCCCACACGAGTTCCCACAATGACCGGCAACCGCGCTCCCCAGCCTTCTCGGAGGGTCGAGTCCTCGCTGGTCCCGGCTTGGCCCCGGCCTTCGAAGCACACGATCGCAGACGAGTCTCGCTCCGGGCTGTCACCGATCACGGTGACTATAATCACGGCGGGCAGACCGGGTGTAGCACATACTGACCTGCGGCGGCACTCCACTTTGGAGTCGGCTGGCGTTGTGCTTCAATACTGACGTTGGCGTGTCGGTTGTTGGCGTGTGTGTCGATGGGTTGCGAACTGGTTTGCGAACGGTGCGGGCTATTCCGGAGCCGGAGATTGGTAGTCGCCTTGTGCGTGGCCGTGTTTCTCCTGGCGCTCAGCAGCACGGCTCTGTCTTTTTGAACCCCACCAACGGTCCATCAAGGCTTTTGCCGACGATTATGATCGGCTGAAGGCGAGAGCGCACGCGAACCGCTTCCGGCGCGCGGTCGTTTCCCTGCGCCCCGTAACGCCATCCGACGCCTCCTTTTCTCCACTGCCCGCTCCGGCCCCGAAGCTTTACGCTGCAGTTTTCATGGACGACATGGCTCCGCGTCGGCCCGATTACGTGGGTTTACCTGGATTCATACGGCCTCCTCCGCTGTCATAGTTCTTGATGCGTCCTGATGTCTTGACACCGGAAACACTATTACCCTAAGGAAACTTGATTAAGTACCAACGAAAACCTTGAACCACAGGGTACACAGGGGCGCACGGAGGACCCCGGTGATAATCAGACTTTCTCTAAGGCGAAAGAGGACTTCAACCAGCATTTTCCGAACCTTTTTCGGAACTTGGAAAGCGGGGGCATCTACTATGTCGGTTATCACCATTTCCCGGGGCTCGTTCAGTGGCGGCAAGATTCTGGCGGAATGCCTGGCCCGAAAACTGGGTTATCGCTGCCTGGATCGCGATGTGATCGTCGAGCGGGCCGCCGCCTATGGAGTGTCGCAAGACGATCTCAGGGAAGCGCTGCAGAAACCTCCCGGATTCCTCGACCGTTTCCAGCACAAGCGCTATCTCTACCTGGCCCTGATGCAGGCATCCCTGGCCGAGGAAGTGCGAACGGGAAAGGCTGATCTATCACGGCTTGGCGGGCCACTTGTTGCTCGGAGGCGGACAGCCCATCCTGCGGACCCGGATCGTCGCCCCCATCGAGCGCCGTATCGAGATGCTGCAGGAACGGCTGCACTACAGCCGCAGAGATGCCATTGCTTACATCGTAAAAGTGGATGAAGAGCGGCGTAAGTGGACTCGGTTTCTCTACGGCGTGGACTGGGAAGATCCTTCCCTCTACGACCTCGTGATCAACCTTGAGCACGTGGATATAGAAGAAGCTTGCCGCGTGATCTCCTCGATTGTGCTCGGGCCGCATTTCGAATTCACGGCGGAGAGTCAGCGCAGAATGGACGATCTGGCCATCGCCAGCCGGGTACGGGCCGATTTGGCGATCAACCGCTCCACGTCGGATCTCGAACTCGAGGTGGTGGCGCACGACGGAGCGGTCGCAATCCAGGGCAAGGTCGCGATCATGGCCCAGATCGATGAAGTCAAACGGGTGGCGTCGGCTGCCTCCGGAGTTGCTTCCGTGAACATTGACCGACTGGCGCCTCCGATACGGGTGTGAGCAAGACTGGGTTACGACTACGCGCGAGGTAAATCGAATATGTCTCTGCTCCTGATATCGAGGGGTTCCTTTTCCGGCGGTCAACTCATCAGTCACTGCCTTGCGCGAACTGCGGGAACGCGGTGCCTGACGCGGGAGGATCTGACGGCGGTGGTCAACGCCCACGGCGATCTCGCGAACCAGGTCGTTTCCAGCATGGCCAGAGCGGCGCAGGACTACAGCCGGCTCAGCGCCTTGCGGCGGCCGTACAAAGTCCTGATGCAACGGGCCCTGCTCGAATATGTACGCCAGGGCGACGTCGCGTATTTCGGCTACTCCGGACATCTTTTGCTTCCGGGAATCGCGCACTCTGCACGGGTGCGGATCCTCGCACCGCTACCACTGCGAATCGAGTTGCTGATGAAGCAGGAGAAAATGACCGAGGAGCAGGCTCGCGAGCGCATCGTCCAAGTCGACGAGGAGCGCAGCCGCTGGACCCGCTTCATGTACGGAAAGAGCCTTAAGGATCCCGAACTGTTCGACCTTTGTATCAACCTGGAGCGCGTTTCTTTCCCCACCGCCTGCAGCATGTTGCTGAATCTGGTGCAGCAGAGCGAGTTCAAGCCCACACCCGAATCCCTGGCAGCCGTCGAGAGCCGTTACCTCTGCGCCTGTGTTCTGGCGGCTCTGATTGACAACCCCAGAACGTTCGAACTGGAGGTGGGGGCGACCGCGGATGGCGGGTCCGTCACCCTGGAGGGCCCTTACTTGGAGGACGCGGATCGCGCGGCGCTTTTGGATACTGCCAGGACTGTCTCCGGGGTAAAGGACGTGCAATACAAGGAGGGGTACGCTCCTCCGTTCGACTTGACTTGATAACCGACTTAGTAACTTGGGAGGTCAGAGATGGATCACATGGAACTCGAACCCCGATCGCCGGAAGTTTTGATTGAGATCAAGGGTCTGCTCGCCAGAGGAATCGACTACGAAGAAAAGCAAGTCGAACTGATCGAAGAACAGAACGAGATGGCGAAACGGCGCACCGACACCACCTCCAATCTGCTTCAGTTTTCCTCGGCCACCGCAAAGTACACCGAGGACCAGACGGCCATGGCTCGGGAGAGAACCTCCCTGACGCGAGTGCAGACCAAACTGTCCACTCGCAGCACGGAGCTGGCGCACATCCGCACCGATCTTGGCCGCGAACGCACCGCCATGGCGGAGCAGAGAACGGAACTTGCGCTCAACCGGACTGAATTAGCCCGGCAGCGGTCCAAGCTTGCCAACATGCGAACGGACTTGGCCCGAACCAGAACTGCACTGGCGGAACAGCGCAATGTTTTGTCCCAGGCCAGAACGGACTTGGCGCAAGAACGAAACGATCTGGCGGCTGAGCGGACGATGCGGGCTTTAACCCGGACCCGTATGTCGCTCCAGAGAACGGAGCTCGCCCGGGGAAGAACTTACCTGGCCATGATTCGAACCGGGCTCGCGTTTCTCGCCATCGGCCTCACCCTCTTCCGCTATTTTGGAGTCTCGCGTTGGAGCCTGTTTGACGGTGCGCTGGTAGTGCTAAGTGCGATTTTGGTGATCTACGGCACCAGAGGTTACCGCCGCGCCCAGCTCGCCGATCGGCGAATTGGGGAGTTGCTGGCCGACGATCCGGGGCTGGCGCAGGCGACGTAACTTGCCGGCTTGGTTTCGCCCAGGCACCTATCGAAACGAGGGCAACAAGAGAAGGGCAACGAATGCTCTGAAGGATCGCATCAACGATCAGCGCTGACGCCGTAAGAAGTACACCCGATCGGTCCAGTCCCATTTTCCGGTTTCTTTGTACAGGCAGATCAAGGCCCGAACGAGACCCCCGATGTCAGCCGGGGCAATTGTTTTTTCATCGACAAAGATTACGCCACCGTGGCGCCGCTCTTCTTCTGCCCACATCTTGAGCAGTGGAGGGATCGTCCGCCGGTCATAGGTAACCAGGGTCAAGCCCTGCTGGGCGGCTTTCAGCAGGCACGCAGCTTCCTTGTTCCCAAGAAAGTCGCCACCCTCCCACTCCGCCATCCAATGGATGGCCAACGAACGATGGCGACGTCGCAATTGATCCGCCACGTCCGGGGAAATATGTTCGTCCAGAAGCAGCTTGAGCATGTCAACCCCGGGTGCTATTCCGGGAAGTAAAATCGACCGCCTGGGGGAGCATGCGCTTTAGCGTTTCGAAATCCGCTGCATCGTTTTCCGCCGTCGCCTCGTCGATCTCCTCGCGGAACGCTTCCGCATAATTAACGGCCGCTCGAACCTTGGCTTCTGGCCACCTGAGATGTTTGGCAACGGCCGCAACGACTCCGTGATAGCTGCGGAGCAGGAGAATCACCTCCCACACAGCGAGTGTGCTGCCTTGAATATAGGCCTGCCGGCCTACCGGCGAATCGCGAAAGTCGAGGAAGGCAAATTCCGACCGCCTTAGACCTTCTTCCACTAAGCGCGCACTTGCGTCGCTGGGCGTCCATCCATGCCGATTCGCTATGCGCTTGAGACGCCTCCCACTTTCCACGGACAGGCGCATGCTCAGAACCATCGAACGGGCTGGCTTCACGAAAACCTCCATTTGTAACTATTGTAAGCATTGTAGCAGACGTGCTCGATGCGGCACACTCACGAACCATTCCAGGGGTTTACCACCTCGAGACCACAGTCCTCAAAGTCTGCAACATTGCGCGTCGCGAGCCTGGCGCCTCGCACTTGGGCGATAGCCGCGATCTGCGCATCGGCGTGGCTGATCGGTCGGCCGAGGGTACGGCGGCGAGCGGCAATCTTGGAGAACACTCGAGCTGCCTCGCTCTCAAATCCGAAGACGCGACCCGCCAAATCCTCGGCAAACATAGCTCCCGCCGCTGTCAGCAGCCGCTCTCGGCGCTTGCCTTTGGTGAGCAGCTCAATACCATAAAAGATTTCCGCCTCGGTGATGGACGTCGTAAAGAGTTCCGCTGCTCGTTGTTTTGCAACCCATACCACAACCCGAGCAGAGGGCTTGGGTCTCATCAGTTCGGAGATCACATTCGTGTCGAGGATGATCATTCGCCAAATCCCGGGGCCTGGCGCATAGCGTCGCGTCGCGGCAACTCAAGTTCGAGTCCGCCTAACGCCGCAAAGCGCCGGTGAATGGTTTCCGCCAGGTTCCCTTTTACCGGCGAGGAAGCGGTTAGAGCTGAGCGCAAAATGTCCCTGGCCTCTTCCTCCATTGAACGTCCGTGATACGCAGCGCGGACCCTCAACCGGGTCTTGGTTTTCTCGTCAAGTTGTCGAATCGTCAATGTCGCCATGCTGTCAATGCTATCACTGCTAGCTACGGATGCAAAGCGGCCTACGAGAAGCCCACGCATCCATGTTTCAAAGGCCGTTTGGTCTCTCAACCACTTCATGTTGCCCGCTTATCTTTCAGACAGCAACCTGCGAATATCATTGTTGACCTAACCAGTCTTCCTCGACACTTCCGTCAGAAACCTAAGGCCCCGGTGCTTTGCGCGTGGGCGATGACAGCGCCCCAAGCGGGGTGACACAGGTCACGGAAGGTCGTTCTACCATGTGGTAAACCTGCTATGGTGCCGTCGTGTGTGCCCGCGCGCTCCGCCAGTTGTTTGTGCAGCGATGGATATCCTCCACGGCAAGCCGCCCCAGCGTACCAAGCCGCCCGGCAACGGTGTCGAGTCTCGCGTACGGGACCTCTTAGTTAGAGTCCAGGGAGTTGGAGTCCAAGGATAGGGATGACGATGACGCCGTTCACCTCCCAAGCGTCGGAACCGCGAAACTCGAATGCCATGCCCCTACCGGCCCACGGTGTGGCCAGCCTGGCCGACGAAGACCGGCGGCTGCTCGCCGACGCGGAGCGCGCCCTTGCCGATCGCCCGAATATCTCCATGAGCCTGCGCATCGGCATGAGCATGCTGCTGTGCTTTCTGCTGGTCGCCGGAGTCGTGGTCGCCTCCATGGTGCTGGTCTCCAAAGTCGGCACGCTGCAGGAGTTTCTCGACAAGGCGAGCACCTATGCCCTGGAGGTCGAGAACACCCGGCGTTACGAAAAGAACTATCTCCTCTACGGGACCGGCCTGGACGATGCGCTCACGCAAGTGCAAGCGGCCCACAATCAGCTGCACAGCATCAAGGCCAGCATGGTCGATCTTACCGGCCCGCAGGTGTTCGAGCGCATGGAAGATAACCTCGAGCAATACGACCGCTCGCTCGAGCGCCTGGCGGAACTGGCGAGACAACCGAGCGCATCTTCTCAGGACGAACGTGCCCAGGCCGAACGCACCGAGGTCGAGAAGGAGCTCAGGCGGCGTGGCGCGCAGCTCATCGCCGATGCCACCGATCTGCTGGAGCGGGAACGGCTTCGTCTCCGCACCGCCATTCGCACCTCGTGGATTGTGGCGGCCAGTTCACTTCTCTTCATCATGCTAGCAATGGCACTGGTCACCTACACCCTGACCCGCCAGGTCTCCAATCCCTTGCGCCGGTTCGCCGGCTACACGGAACGGATTGCGGATGGAGACTTCTCGCCGATTCTGCCGGCGCGCCGCTATCGTGACGAATTCTCGCGGCTCGCCGTGGCCATTAATCAAATGTTGTTCCGGCTGAAAGACCGCGAGGCTCAGCTTGCACGCACCAGCCGCATGGCTGCGGTGGGAACCCTGACCGCCGGCATTGCTCACGAACTCAACAATCCCCTCAACAACATTAGCCTCAACGCCGAGGCGCTCCACGAAGGTCTGAGCAACTACACCGACGACCAGAAACTGAAAATGCTGGCCGACGTCGTGAGCCAAGTCGAGCGCGCGAGCGCAACCGTGAGGAATCTGTTGGATTTCACGCGCGTCGAGAAGCCGGTTGTGGTTTCCTTGTCGGTGGAAAATGTGGTGCGCGAGGCGCGGCGGCTGGTGGCCAACGAAGCCGGGATCAACCAGGTGGAGTTCAACCTCGCGCTCCCGCCGGATCTGCCGAAGGTGCAGGGGAATCCACGCGACCTGCAGCAGGTGTTCTTGAATCTTTTTCTGAACGCGATCCAAGCCATGCCTAACGGGGGACTGCTCACGGTCCAGGGCAAGACCACTGGTGGCCGGGCCATCGAAGTTGAAGTGACCGATACCGGCGTTGGCATTCCCGAAGAGAACATCGGTTCCGTCTTCGATCCTTTTTTTACGACCAAGGAAGTGGGCGCCGGAACCGGGCTAGGCCTGGCCGTGAGCTACGGGATCGTCGAGAAGCACAACGGGACGATCACGGTGCGCAGCAAGCTCGGGGAAGGCACAACCTTCGTAGTGCGCCTTCCAATCTTTTCTCCACATGAGGGAGGTGTAGGTGCATCTCTATCTTCCCATCGCGGGTAATAGCGTCAACGTGTTCTTGATGATTGGCCTGGGCGGATTGGTGGGGTTCCTGTCAGGACTGTTCGGCGTGGGCGGCGGTTTTCTGATGACGCCGTTGCTGATGATGTACGGCATCCCGGCCACGGTAGCGGCGGCTTCGGATTCCAACCAGATCGTGGCCGCCTCCGCGTCCGGCTGCTACACGCATTATCGCGCCAAGACCATCGACGTCCGCATGGGTCTGCTTATGCTGGTCGGTGGCATCGCCGGCGGGACGCTCGGGGTCCAACTCATCAAGGTTCTGCGCCGTCTGGGAGAGGCCGATTTCGCCATCACCGTGGTTTATGTGCTGATGCTCGGGGGCATCGGCTCCTACATGTTCTTCGAAAGCTTGATCTCGCTGCAGGGGCGCCCGTCCAGGGGTGCTGCCCCACGATCGCCGATCTATCGGAGTTTGGTGGGGGCGCTTCCTTTCAAGATTTACTTTCCCCGGTCCAAGGTGACGATCACCGCGCTGATGCCGCTGCTGCTGGGGACGCTGGTGGGCACGCTCGCGGCCATCATGGGAGTGGGCGGCGGATTCATCATGGTGCCGATTATGATCTACCTGCTGCGCATGCCGATGCACGTCGTGGTGGGCACCAGCCTTTTCCAAATCTTATTTACCTGCATCAATGTCACCGTGCTGCAGGCGCACTTCAATCACAGCGTGGACTTTGTACTTGCGCTGCTGCTGCTGATCGGTTCGGTGGTGGGGGCGCAGATCGGCATACGGATCGGCCGGCGGCTCAAAGCCGACCAGCTCAAGATCCTGATGGCGGTGCTGGTGCTGGGCGTGATGGTGAAAATGCTGCTCGGGTTGCTGTTGCGGCCGGAGTTCCTGGTTGCCTACAAAGGGGGCCACTAAAGCGATGCGACACGTCACGCTCGCAGCCATCGCCCTCGCGATTTTCGCAGTCTTTGTAATCTGGCCCGGGCCTGCCGCCAGTCAAACCGCGGGCGTGGCGGGTGATCTCATGGTCGTTCCCGAGCACGTGGAAATCGACCTTTCCTACAATGGAGCTAACATAGAAGTGGGCGCGGAGGTGCCGGCCGGGTACGAGGCGGCGGTGAGGCTCATGAGTCGTCCCGAACGGCTGGAGTTGAAGAAGCTCGGGAAGAAGGCGGGACTGCTTTGGATGGGTGCGGGCACCGTTACCTTTGAGAACGTACCGGTTGTCTATCAGGTGCTCAGTACGGCGCCGCTGGCGGGTCTGGGACCGCAGGCTTTGCGTGCACAATGGATGCTGGGCTACGAGTCGTTGATTCCCGACCACGCTCCCGGCGCTGACTTGCGGGGTGAACTAGTTGGACTGAAGGAGCGCGACGGACTGTTCGCGCTGCGCGAGGGAGCGCTGGCGCGAAGGGGGCAAAGTGCTGCGCTCGTCGCTACCGTGGCCGAGTCACCGCAGCGGCTGCGCGGGGCCTTCCGCTTACCAGCCTCGGCGCCGGCCGGCGACTACTCCGTCGATCTGATCGGCTTCAAGGACCAGCACGCAGTTCACCTGGCCAGTGCTACCCTGCATATCGAACATGCCGGAGCGGTGAGAATCGTGCGGCGTCTGGCGCTCGATCACGGCACGGCCTACGGCGCCGCGGCTTGCTTGATCGCAATTATCGTTGGCCTGCTGACGGGCGTACTGTTCCGGTCGAGATCGAATGAAGGGCACTGAGGGGGGCGACGGTGAAATTCGCGGATCTATTCCGCAGCGTGCGCCGGGCTGACGTCGAGGTGCTGCGAGCGCGCTTTGTGAGGTTTCGCAGCTTGCTCGAAAATAACAACCGCGTGCTCTGTCTAATTGCCGACGCCAACGAAAAGCTCGGAGGCGAATACCTCTTCGACACCCAGTATCTCCTGTCCCTGGAAACACAGTTGGGCGAGGCGGTGACCGCCGTTGTCCGCAACCTTGCCGAGATGTCCGACAATGGCTACCCGACTCTCGCTCTCCAGCTCGAACGTGTGCGGGCGGCGGTGCGGGCCAGTCTCAAGCCGCAGCAGATCGACCCCGACCTGCCGCTCACCCTCACCATCGATGAACTCGGCACCGAACTCGCCGATGTCGTGGGAGAGAAGATGGCGCGGCTGGGGGAGATTCGCCGCCGGCTTGCGCTCCCCGTGCCGGACGGATTCGTCATCACTGCTCGAGCGTGCGATCTGGTGCTGGCGCGTTCCAAAGTCGCCGACGAGTTTGAGAAATATCGCGCCGGCAGCGAAGGCGCGGCCGCCGGACTGCAGCAGGCGATCCTAGCGACCGAACCACCCGCGGAAGTGGCCAAAGCCATCAAGGAAGCTCTGAAGCCGTTCAGCCGGAATGCCAGGTTCGCGGTGCGCAGCAGTGCGCTCGGAGAAGATGCCGATCTCACCTTCGCGGGGCAGCACACGACCATTCTGAACGTGCCGCGCGAACGCGTGGCGGCGGCCTGGCTGAAGGTGGTCGCGAGCCTGTTCTCGGCGCCGGCGAGCGGCTACCGGCGCGGCCATGGCCTACCCTCCGCCGCCGGCGAAATGGCCGTGGGGTGCCTGGTCATGGTCCCGGCTTTCGCCAGCGGCGTGCTCTATTCGGTGGATCCCAATTCGCCTCAAAGCGGCGCCATGATCGTTTCCGCTGCCCGCGGCCTCGGCGTCCTGGTCGTCGAGGGCCGAGGCTCCGTGGATGAGTTCAAGCTCTCGCGTCACGCGCCCCATGAAGTTCTCACACGCCAGATCGCGGACAAACAGGAGATGTGTGTGCCGGTATCGGACGGCGGGACCCACATCGCGCCCGTGCCTGCCGAACTGCGCCGCGCGCCTGCGATTACCGACGACACGCTCGCCGCTCTTGCCGACTCCGCCCTCAGAATCGAACGGCACATGCGATGCCCGCAGGATATCGAGTGGGCGGTTGGCCACGATAGCAGTCTGGTCGTGCTGCAAGCGCGGCCCTTGCGCCTCCCACCCGCGCCGCCGCATCCGGCAGAAGAGGTCCTGGCGGCCTGCAGTCGCCACCGCGTTCTCATGCCCGGCCACGGTGAGGTCGCTTGTCGCGGAATCGGCGCCGGACGGGTGTTTCTGGTCGGGCCTGACGAAGCGACCGAAGGTTTCCTGCCCGGGGATGTGCTGGTAACCCGGTTTGCCTCCCCCCGCCTCTCCGCGCTCGTCGCCAGCGCCAGCGCCGTGGTGAGCGATGTAGGATCGGTGACTGGACACCTGGCCACCGTGGCCCGCGAGTATCGTGTTCCGGCCATTGTCGGAACCCGCGACGCCACCGTGCTGCTTCCAGCGGGAGCCGTGATCACGGTCGACGCCAATGAGAACACCGTTTACGAGGGGAGCGTGGAGGAGTTGCTCCGCTATCAACTGCTGCGGAGTCAGCCCTACGAAGAGACACCCGAGTTCCGCGCCTTGCGCCGCATGTTGCGGCATGTCTCGCCGCTGCATCAAAAAGACCCCAGCTCCCCCGAATTTGAGCCCGAACACTGCCGCACTTACCACGACATTATTCGCTTCGCTCATGAGCGCGCACTCTCCGAACTGAGTCGTCTGGGAGACTTCCAGCTCGAGGGCGGCGGCGCGCGGGCGCTCGATCTGGAGATCCCGCTGGATCTCGTCCTCATCGATTTAGGCGGAGGGATCGCAGCCGGTGCGCGAGGCAAGACTTTATCTCGAAGTCAGATTGCTTCCCGTCCGCTGGAGATTCTGCTCCAAGGTTTGCTTGCTCCCGGCGTCTGGTCCACTAATCCCGCTGAGATGGACCTCGATGGATTCATGGCCAGCGCGACCCGAGCGGGTCCGCTGACGTCGCTTGGGGGCGACGCCGTCCGGCGCAATGTGGCGATTGTTTCCGCCGATTACCTGAATCTTAACCTTAGAGTCGGATACCATTTCAACGTGGTCGACTGTTATTTGGGTGAGAATCCCGAAGATAGCTACATCTTCTTTCGCTTCGTCGGAGGCGTGACCGATGTCATGCGACGCACCCGGCGAGCCCGCCTGCTGGCGACGATCCTCTCGCAGCAGGGATTTGCGACCGACCTTAGCGGCGAACTGATCATCGGGCGGCTGCAAGGCGTGCCCCAGGCCCTTTGCGAGGAACAACTGCGCATGGTGGGCCGCCTGATCGGGTTCTCGCGGCAGCTCGATATTCTGCTCCGCGATGACCGCACTGTGGATATGCTGGTGAATGCATTTCTTGAAAGCAGGTTTCAGACGACCCTCGATACTCTTATGCAGGAGCGCGATCATGCCGACGGACATTGAAGTGATGGTCCTGGACGACGAACCCACCGTGTGCGAACGCCTCAAGGACTTTCTTGAGAAAGACGGAATGAAGGTCGAAACTTTCACGGAAAGCAGCGCGGCCGTCGAACGCCTGGCACATCAGCATTTTCACGTCGTGGTCACGGACCTGAAAATGAAGGGGCCCACCGGCATCGATGTCCTGGTCGCGGTCAAGAACCACAACCTTCCCACCGAGGTCATCGTCATTACCGGGTACCGCACCATGGATGCGACGCGCGCAGCGGAGTGCGTCGGGGCGTATGCCTTTCTCGACAAGCCGTTTCACCTGGAGCATTTGCGCGACCTGGTGAGGAAGGCAGCCAAGAAAGCGGGCCAACGGAAATGAGGCCGGATGCCAGCTTTGACGGCTCCACCAGCTTCGCCAACTTCGAGAGGACTCTATGAAACCGAACTTTCGCATTCTTGTCATCGATGACGAGAAGATCGTCTGCGATCGTCTCAGCAACGAGCTGGAGCGGGAGGGGTTCGAAGTGGAAGCCTATACCGAGAGTGAACAGGCGTTGCAGCGAATCGCGGCGCAGCCTTTCGACCTGGTGATCACCGACATCAAGATGCGCGGACCCAATGGAATCGAAGTGATGAACTTCGTGAAGGAGAATCACCCCTCGACCAAGGTGATCGTCATCACCGGTTTCGCTACCGTCGAGACGGCCCGCGAGGTGCTGAAGGGAGGCGCCGTCGACTTCATCCCCAAACCCTTCAAGATGAGCAAGCTTCGCGAACTGGTGCTCACCCTGGCAGCCGAGAAGATTCCAACGCCGGATCCCGGGCGAACGTCCTGAGGACGTGACCGTTTGATGGTTACCGCTGCCGATTCAAGCTCGTTGGTGGAGCGCCGGGCGTCCCCGCCCGGCTGGACGGGCGAGACGCCCGTCGCTCCACTGTAGAACTCGTCGCCCAGTCATGTCTGATACCGCAAACTGCGAGCGCAGGGACTCCGGCGACCTCAGCTGCGCACCGTGGTAACGAGCAATTCCGCGACAGATATGGAGCCTTTCCGCGTTCACCAGCTAGAATGGTTTAAGAGGATACCTGCGCAAACCGTTTTCCGCCGCTAGGCTAGCTGCTCAGTGAGCCGTTGCAAGACTTGGGGTATTTAAGCGAATGGAGACCAGATTTGGACCGACCGAATGAGCTAGTTCCGGCTCAAGACCACGCTGCCTGCTCTCTCGATGCCAGCCATGTGCTGACCTGGGAGGAAATCGCGAACTTGACAGCGGAGCCGGGCAAGCCGGCCGAGACCCTGATGAACGTTGTCGCCTTGATTGCGCGCCGGTTTGGCACCGATGTTTGCTCCGCCTACCTGCTCGAGCCCGACCGCGCCAATCTCGTGCTGGCCGCGACTCTGGGGCTTCGCCATGAATGCGTCGGCAAACTTCGCATGGCAGTCAATGAAGGACTGGTCGGCATGGTCGCGGAACAGGTCCGCCCCGTGGCCGTCGAACAAGTCAGGAATCATCCTCGCTTCAAGTATTTCAGCGAAGCCGGTGAAGATGCCTACCAATCGTTTCTGGGAGTGCCCCTCATTGACCGTGGCGTGCTGCAAGGCGTGCTGGTGATTCAAACGGTGGAGGCCCGAATCTTCCCGGAAGATGAGATTCGTCTGCTCGCCGAAGCCGCGAACCGGGTGGCGCCCGTGGTGAGCGAGGCCCGCACCCTCGACCGTTTTGTCGCCCCTGTCGAGGAGCGGCTCTGGGCGCTGGCCCGCAACCTGTGGTGGAGCTGGGACTACGATTCCGCCAGCTTGTTCCGCGAAATCGATCCGCAGCGTTGGAGCCAGCTCAATCACAATCCCATCTCGCTGCTGAACGAGTATCCTCTCGCCAAGCTCGAAGCGCGCGCCGCCGAACTCGCCCTGCACAGCCGCATCAACTACGCCTATCGCCGCCTGCGTGAGTACGAGGCTGCGGAGCGAACCTGGGGTGCGCGCCACGCCGGTGTGCTGCGGCCTCGCCCCGTGGCTTATTTCTCCGCCGAATTTGGCCTGCATGAGTCTCTCCCCGTCTATTCCGGAGGACTTGGAGTTCTGGCCGGCGATCACATCAAGAGCGCCTCCGATCTTGGCATCCCCCTGGTCGGCGTGGGCCTGTTTTATGGCCAGGGATATTTCCGCCAACACCTTGACCGCGACGGCTGGCAGCGTGAGGAGTATCTGAAGACCGATGTCAACCAGCTTCCCATGGAAGCGGCCATCGGGCGAAACGGCAGACCAGTCGTGGTGGAGATCGATACCCGGCATGGTTCGATCCGCGCCAAAGTCTGGCGCGCAAAGGTGGGCCGCTGCGACCTGTTTCTCCTCGATTCCGACGTGGAAGGCAACACCCCCGAGGACCGCGTGCTGACCTCGCGTTTATACGGGGGCGACGGCCGCGTTCGCGTCCATCAGGAACTGCTTCTGGGCGTGGGCGGCCTGCGCGCCCTGAAAGCGCTCGGCATCACCCCGGGGGTTCTTCATCTCAACGAAGGCCACAGCGGATTTGCCGTCCTCGAAGCCATTCGTCAACGCATGGAAGAAGAGGGCATCGGTTTCGAGAAGGCCGTGCCGCGAGTTTCCCGGGAAGTCGTCTTCACCAGCCATACTCCCGTGCCCGCCGGCCATGATCGCTTCGATGCCGATCTGATCGAAGAACACCTCGGACCTCTGCGCGACGCCCTCGGTCTTTCCCGGGAAAGTTTCATGGCCTTGGGACGCGAGCATCCCGAGAGCGACGAACGTTTCTGCATGACCGTGCTCGGTCTGAAGCTCTCGCGGCGAGCCAACGCGGTTTCTTCTCTGCACGGTGAAGTTACCCGCGCCATGTGGACCGGACTCTCCCCGGGCAAAACCGAAGACGCCGTTCCCATCGGACATATTACCAACGGCGTCCACGTTCCCTCCTGGCTGGCTCCGCAGATGTTTCGCCTCTACGACCGCCATCTCGGAACCGGATGGCATCTGCGCAGCAGCGAAGCCAAAATCTGGGATGGGATCGACGACGTCGACGACGGCGAGCTCTGGGAAACTCATTTCAGCCTGAAGTCGAGAATGATCGAATTTGTGCGCCGCCGCGCCGTCAGGCAGGCCGCGCGCCGCGAGGAGCCGCGCGCCGTGCTCCAGCAACTGGAACGCTTGTTCAGTCCCGATGCGCTGACCATCGGTTTTGCGCGGCGCTTCGCCACCTACAAGCGCGCCAATCTGATCTTGGCCGACCTGGAGAAAATCGCCAGCATGGTCAATGACCCGAAACGCCCGGTGCAGTTCGTGTTCGCCGGCAAGGCGCACCCGCTCGACGAACCCGGCAAGCGCGTCCTGCAGCAGATTGCCCAGTTGATGCGCGACCCGCAATTTTCCGACAAGTTTGTCTTCGTCGAAGACTACGACATCAACGTGGGCCGCCATTTCGTGCAGGGGGTCGATGTCTGGCTGAATAATCCACGACGTCCACTGGAAGCCTCGGGAACCAGCGGTCAGAAAGTCGTTTTGAACGGCGGCTTGAACCTCTCGGTTCTGGATGGCTGGTGGGCGGAAGCTTACGACGGCCTGAACGGCTTCGCCATCGGCAACGGCAGAACTCACTCCGACATGAACGTTCACGACGCCCGCGATGGAGAAGACTTGCTCCGGGTGCTGCGGGAAGAAGTGATCCCTCTCTACTACCAGCGCGATCGCGACGGTCTGCCGCGCGGCTGGATCGAGCGCATGAAGCGCACCATCCGCACTCTCGGCTGGCGCTTCAACGCCGATCGCATGGTGATGGATTACACGCTCCAGTGCTACGTTCCAGCCGCCGGCGGCACCTCCAGCGACCTCCGGCCAAAACTGTAGCCCGCGTTCGTGTTGGGGCGGGCGCCCTCGCCCGTCCAAGCCGAGCGCAGCTCGGCAGATGCCAGTGGTCGCAGCAACTCTGGATTCGCTATAAGCGTTGAGTCTGCTAGACCGACGATCCAACGGATCGAAACAGTCTCCGAACCCAGGTTTCGACTTGACAGTTCGGTCAGATTGTTTAATATAGATGAATATTTATGCATAATGATGGATAATTATGCCTCAGGGTGAGGGTCGGCAAGCGAACTGATCGAAGCGGCTTGAAGAAAATCTGATGACGGCGAAACTCAAAACCGCGGTTCTCGGCGCGACCGGCTATTCCGGCCTCGAACTCGCCCGCCTCCTCGGCCGGCATCCGCGCACCGATGCTCCCTTGCTCTTGCGCCGCACTGCGGAGAAAAGTGCGGAGATCGAGGCCGGCAAGTCCGCTGCCGGCGTGCCGCACACTTCTGGCAATGGCAATGGCCATTCGCCGGTCCAGCCGTTTTCGTGGTCCGCGTTGCAGCAACATGGCGTGGAACTATTATTCCTGGCAACACCGCACGCCGTTTCTCGCGAACTTGTTCCCGAGGCAATTAAGCGCGGGCTCCGCATCGTCGATCTGAGCGGCGCGTGGCGGCTGAAACAAGAACAGCATCGTGCCGTCTATGGCTTCCAAGATTCGGACGCCCAGATCGCGGCGGAACTCACCGAGCGCGCCGTGTACGGCCTGCCCGAGGTGAAGCCTAATGCGGACAAGATCCGGTCGGCTGCGCTGGTTGCGAATCCCGGCTGCTATGCGACTTCAGTCATTCTCGCGCTGGCGCCATTGCTCTCGGCGGGCATGGTGGATTGCGATCGCGGCATCATCTCGGATTCGAAATCGGGCGTGTCCGGAGCCGGCAAGGCACCCACGGCGCGCACCCACTTCGTGTCGGTCGCCGACAATTTTTCCGCCTACTCGGTCTTCGGACACCGTCACACCGGCGAGATCCTCGAACAATTGGCGCTCGATACCAGCCAGTTGATTTTCACTCCCCATCTTTTGCCCATCCCGCGCGGAATTCTGTCCACGATTTATGTGCACCTGAAACGCGAAATGAGAGCGAACGAGATTCAAAGTTGTTTCCAGGATTTCTACGAAGGCAAGAAGTGGATTCGTATTTTCCCGGCATCGAGTTTGCCGGAAATTCAGTTCTCCGTGTACACCAACTACTGCGACCTCGGTTTTTGTCTCGCGCGCGATGGCCGCCGGCTGGTTGTCGTTTCCTGTCTCGACAACCTGCTCAAAGGCGCAGCCGGTCAAGCCGTACAGAACATGAACCTCATGTACGGCTGGGACGAAGCGGAGGGCCTGCAGTGAAAATTGTGGTCAAGATCGGCGGAGCGGCGCTGGAGGATAAGCCGACCCTTAAGAAATGCGCGCAAGCGGTGGTGCAGCTCGCCCAGGACGGACATCAGGTTACCGTCGTGCACGGCGGGGGCAGCGCGCTGACCCGCACCCTGAAACTTCTCGGAAAGAAAAGTGACTTCATCCACGGCCTGCGCGTGACTGACGCCGAGACGCGCGATGTTGCCCTGATGGTACTCGCTGGCATTGTGAACAAAAGCCTGGTCGCGGCGATCGCAGCCGCCGGGCAGCCGGCCATCGGTCTTTGTGGTGGAGACGGCGGCGTCTTTCGTGCCCGCAAGAAACAGGACGCGGAACACGATTTGGGATTTGTCGGAGAAATTTGTTTTTCCGAGCCGCGCTGGCTCAAAGCCATCTGGGCGGAAGGCGGAATTCCCGTACTCTCCTCGGTGGCGCTTGGAGGCGACGGGCAGTATTACAACGTCAACGCCGACCAGATGGCCGCAGCATGCGCCATAGCCTGCCAGGCCGACGCGCTGATTTTTCTCACCGACGTGCCCGGCGTAAAGCAAGCCGACGGTTCGATCATGCCTCGCCTGGATATCACACAAGTTGCCGGGCTCATCGATGACTCCGTAATCAGCGGCGGCATGATGCCCAAGCTCGAAGCCTGTACTCAGGCCCTCAAATCAGGTGTGGGACGCGTGCGCATCCTGCCGGCAGCGCAGGTCGAAGTTTTGCCGTTGTTTTATTTCACCAAGATCGAATGCGGTACCGAGGTGCTGAGAGCATGAGCCTCGCCTCTGTCTCCCGCATGGAAGCGAAGCTCTTGCTTCCCACCTACGAGCGCCAGCCCATCCTGTTTGTTCGCGGGCGCGGCGTGTATCTCTGGGATTCTCATGGCAAGCGCTATCTGGATTTCCTGAGTGGAATCGGAGTCAACGCGCTCGGCCACAACCACCCTGCCATTCAGGCCGCGATCAAGCGTCAAGCCAGCCGTCTGATTCACGTTTCGAATCTTTTCTTCCATGAGTATCAGGCGGAACTCGCGCGGCTGTTGACCGAAATGTCCGGGCTCGACCGCGCCTTCTTTTGTAACAGCGGCACCGAGGCCTGGGAAGGAGCTCTCAAACTCGCCCGCGCCTTTGCGCAAATGAGGAACAAGAACGGCGGGTGCCCCACGTCTCGCGGTTTTCGAGACGTGGGAGGCCAGAAGTCCGTTCCGAAGACGCGCATTCTTGCCATGGACAATTCCTTTCACGGACGCACCTTCGGCGCTTTAGCCACCACCGGTCAGCCGAAGTATCGAGCCCCGTTTGTTCCTCTCGTGCCCGGCGTGAGGTTCGTCAAGTTCAACGATCTCGACGATCTGCAACGAAAATTCGATTCCAGCGTCTGCGCCGTGTGCATCGAGACCATTCAGGGAGAGGGCGGAGTTTGTCCCGTCAATAAGGAGTTCCTAGAACTCGCCTCGCGCTTGACCAAGAAGAGCGGAGCGTTGCTAGTGCTAGACGAGATTCAGTGCGGCCTCGGCCGAACTGGACGCCACTTTGCCTACCAGCACTACGGCGTGCTCCCGGACGTGGTCACCATCGCCAAACCGCTGGCGTGTGGCTTGCCACTCGGCGCCATCCTGACCACCGAACGGGTTGCGAGTTGCATCCACCCGGGCATGCACGGAACGACCTTCGGCGGAGGTCCGTTGGCCTGCGCCGTCGCCATCGAGTTCCTGCGCGAGGAAAAGAACCTACTGAAGCACGTGCGCGCGCTCGGCGAATATTTTCACGCTGCGCTCCTGACGCTGGACAAGAAGCACAAGTCCATTCAGGACGTCCGCGGAGCGGGCTTGATGCAGGCCGTGGAAGTGGACTCGCCCGAACTGGCGAAGGCGGTAGCCAAGCAACTGCTGCAAGAAGGAATTATCATCAATCGCACGCACGAAACCGTGCTGCGCTTTTTGCCGCCTTACGTGATTCAGAAGAAGCACGTGGATCGGGTGGTCAAGGCCCTGGACGCTGCGTTGTGCAAGAATGAGGAAACCCCAAACAAAGAAGCGTCCAAGAAAGAGAAAGCCGCCCCGGCGCGGCGCAAGGAGGTCCATGCGCACGCGTGAAGCGGTCCTGCCCGATGCCGAGCAGATTCACGCACTCATCGCGGCCTACTCCGGCGACGGCACGCTGCTGCCGCGCACGCTCGCGGAGATCTGCGAGAACGTCCGCGACTTTGTCGTCCTGGAGGATGACGGACGCATCATCGGATGCGGCGCTCTCCACCTCTATGGCCTGCACCTGGCCGAGATTCGGTCGATCACCGTTGATCCCGCGAGCCAAAGCAGCGGCGGCGGCCGGCGCCTGGTCAAGGCGCTTCTTGCGCAAGCCGAAAAACACAAAGTTACCTGCGTGTGCCTGTTCACGCGCATTCCGGAATTTTTCTCGCGCATGGGATTCACTCTCGCCGCGCACCAGGATCTTCCCGACAAGATCCACAAAGACTGTTATAAGTGCCCCCGGCTCTATCGCTGCGACGAGGTGCCGATGATCCGTGGAAGTCTGCCCACGTTTGCAATTTTGCCGCCGCCAAAAAACTGGCTGAAGATTCAGGCATGACCTCGCTGCGTGTTGACCTAAGAAGTTCTCCCGAAAGAATTCGTCTGCCTCTCGGCTTCTCTTTCGCTGCGGTCGCCGCCGGCATTAAAGTCAGCGGCCGGCCGGATCTCGCGCTGGTGAAAGCCGCCAGTGGTGCGAGCGCCGCAGCGTTGTTCACCAAGAACCGGGTCGTCGCCGCTCCCGTGGAAGTTGGCCGCGCGGCGTTGCGTTCGACCCGCGGCCGCGTTCGAGCCGTTGTCGTGAACTCGGGAAACGCCAACTGCGCCACCGGACGCGCCGGCATTCAAGCCTGCGAACGAGTTTGTCGCGAAGCGGGAAACCTTCTCGGCGTGCCCGCCACCGAAGTCTTTCCTTCTTCGACCGGCATCATCGGAGTTCGACTGCCGGCGGAAAAGATCCTCAAAAACTTGCCGGAACTCGTCACCCTTTCAGCGCGAGCGCCGAGCGAGCGCGGCGTCCGCGCATTCGCCCGCGCCATCATGACCACCGACACACGGCCGAAGATAGCGTCCGCGCGTCTTAGAGTTGCCTCAAGAGAAGTCACCGTGCTCGGGATCGCGAAGGGAGCAGGCATGATCCATCCGCAGCTTGCCACGCTGCTGGTGTACTTGTTCACCGATGTGGGCGCGAGTGCGCGCGAGCTGCAGCCTCTTCTGCGCGAGGCGTGCGACCAGTCGCTGAATTGCATGTCGATTGACGGCGACACTTCCACGAACGACACCGTGCTGCTGCTCGCAAGCGGCGCCAGCGGCGCTAGGGTGAAAGAGGTTCGCACCCGCATGAAATTCTCCGCCGCTCTGAGCGCAGTGTGCCAGTCGCTCGCCGAGCAGATCGTTACGGATGGCGAAGGCGTCCAGCACGTGATCCGTCTGTTCGTCGAACAGGCGCGGAGCAGGGAAGAGGCGTTGAAGGTGGCGCGGACGATCGCCCACTCCATGCTCGTGAAGACTGCTTGGGCGGGGGCCGATCCGAATTGGGGACGCATTCTCGCGGCAGTGGGACGGTGCGGCGTGCCCATTGATCCGTCGCGCGTTCAGATTTTGATCGCCCGTCAGAAAGTATGCCGCAACGGAATCGCCGGCGAGTTCAACGAGCGGCAAGCGCACCGCGATCTCGCGCAGCCGGTCTGCGATGTTCGCGTGCAGCTTGGGCGTGGCCGTCAGTCGGTGCGATTTCTCACCACCGATCTGACCGCCGAGTATGTGCGCATCAACGCCGATTACTCCACCTAGAGGGTCGTACGGTGGAGAGACGGGCGTCTCGCCCGTCCAGCCGGGCGGGGACGCCCGGCCCTCCACCAGCAAGCTAGAAGTTGAACATCGACTGCAATTCAATTTTCCGATTCTCCGCCGCGCTCGAGAACGGCCCAGGTCCACCCGCCAGAGCAACGGACTGTCCGAAGTTGGGCGAACTCAAGACTCCGACGGGATTCGCCGCATTCACTTTATTCAGTACGTTCCGCGCATTGACGCTGAACGTCAGGTTGTAGCGTCGAGAGGTTGCAGGGCCCATGCCCCCGAACGCTCCGCCGGGCCCGTGTCCTGGACCGCCATGATCCCCGCCGTGCGGGCCACCGCCGCCCGGAGGTCCACCGTCCGCCTGCGCCGCGTTTTTCCCCCCGAGCTCCCGCCCAAACCCGAAGGTCTTTGCCAGCCGCAGATTAAGCGTGAAGTTGGACGGGCCGGTGAGGTAGTTGACCGGGATCAGGACATCCGACACAGTTGGGGCCGGGTTGTAGTGGCATTTTGCAATCAACGAAAAACATGCAGGATCGGTCGTCATTGCGAATGCGGGGCGATCGTTGAGAATGGTGTCGTTATTCAAATCGTTCCGCCCCACCGTGACGTTATACGGCGACCCCGAATGGAAGATCATGAATGGGCTTAGACGGAACGCGTGCGGGAGACCGATCGTGCCGCCCACGAACAGCTTGTGCCGCGTATCAAAGGAAGCCCGTCCGTAATCGGCGGCGAGATCGTGCGAATCCGTGGGAAAGCTCGACGCGCCCGAAGCGTCGCTGTTGGCATAGTTCAAAGCGTAGTAGCCGAAGAGCGACAGCTTGGCGCCGGCCCGTATGTTGAAATGCGCAATCAGCTGATTTTGGCGGAAGACTCCATCCGACGAGTACCGATAGAGTGGGGCCGCGCTCGTTGGGGGCGAGCCGGGTGTGCCCGGAAGCGGAGCGTTAACGTTCAGCGACTCGAATTGGTGCACGCCGCGGGAATTCAGATAGGTAAGCGTAACGTTGGCGATCTTAGTGACCTGCCTCTCCAGGCTGAACGCGCTCTGCATAATGTAGGGCGCATGCAGGTTCGGACCGATCTGGTAGATCGTCTGTGTCTCTGGCGAGAGCGGGCACGATGGCGCACTTGGAAAGCAGTCCGGCGATGGCACGATGTACTGCTGTTGCGTCACGCCGTTCAAACGGTCCGCATTGAGGACCAAATCCTGCGTGAACCGGTCGTAAAACAAGCCAAAGCCCCCTCGCAGCACGGTTTTTGGAGCGTTCTTCCCCCCGCCGCCGATGCCCCACGCAAACCCGAGCCGGGGCGCCCAGTCCGCATGATCGTGAATCGCGTTTTGCGTTTCAAAGCGCAGCCCGCCGCTCAGCGTGAAATTGGGGCGGACTTTCCAGTCATCCTGTATGTACAGCCCCACATCGGTCACCGTGACCGGAACAGTGGGAACAGCGCCGCTGGCTGTTGTGTCGAGCTTAAGCTGAAGCGGAGTACCGTTCGGGAGGCCTTGCAGCGCGTTACTGTAAGTCTGGAGGTCCGGGAAAGTGAAGCTCCCATTGAACCCAGCGCTCGACGTGCTGACTTCGTGAATTGTGCGGAGTCGTCCGCCGAATTTCAGGAAGTGCTTGCCCTGCGATACCGACGTGTAATTCTGCAGTTCGTAATGCTCCTGGTGGTCGGTCTCCGTCCCGCCGCTGCTGCCTCCGCCCGTGAACGCTCCCTGCACGTTGATCGTCGGGACCGTGCTCAAAGGATTCTGTCCGCTGTTGTCGCGCAGATACTGGAAGCGGGTTTCATTGACGGCCTTCGATCCCAGGATTTGCGTGTCGCTGATCTGCACCGTGTGTTCGGTGGACGTAGTGTCGTAGCCAGCTTCCGGCAACGTGAATCCCCCAACGCCAGCATTCTGCTGCGTGTCACGATAAAACTGATAACGGGCGGTGAGCGTATTGTTCGGGCTGACTTGGTAGTCGATCCGCGGGCTGATGTTGGTGCGGGTACGCGGGTTGGGGACACTCTCGCTCAATTGGATCTGCTGAAAGTTCGAATCCAGCGCGGGCGCGTTTACGACTGCGATCTCATCGATGTTGCGCCGCTGCACCTGGAAAAAAAACGACGTCTTCTTATTGATCGGCCCGCCGATGTTTCCCTGGTAGATCACCGAGTCGTAAGGCTGCGTCGCATCGGCGTTGAGGAACGGATTGCGCGAGTTCATTCCCGAACTGTTGCCCTCAACCGCGAATTGTCCATGTAGCTTGTCCGTGCCCGGCTTGGTGAAGATTTCGATTCGTCCGTAGCCCAGCTTGTCGAATTCGGCGGAAAACGGATTCTGGTTGATGCGAATCTCGCGAATCGATTCTTTCGGCGGAAGCTGTCCGGCCGTAAATCCATCGATGTAAATCTGGCCGCCGTTGGGACCGGCCGAAGGTCCGGCCAGCGCTTCCAGGTCCTGCTGCAATTCATCGGGATCGTCGGGAAGCGCTTCCAGATCCTTGCCGCTAAGCACGATCGCGCTGGCATTGCTGGCGGGGTTGACGTCGACTTGAGGAGTTTCTTCCTGGACGTTGACTCTTTCCTTCTGCACCTTGATGTCGAGCGCAATGTTGAATTGCGCGACCTGGCCCGCCACTATGGCCACGTCGTTCTGCACAAAGATGGCGAATCCCTGGGCATTGACAGTTACTGTGTACTTGCCCGGTGCCAAGTTTCCGATTTCGTAACCGCCGCTGTGGTTGGTCGTGGCCGAATGCGTCTGTCCCCCGGATACCAGGATCGCGACCGTGGCGTTCGCAACCACCGCTCCCGAGGGATCAGTCACTTGCCCGCGCAAGGTCCCGGTCGTTGCCGGAGACTGGGCTGATGACTGCGCCCATGCGGGCGTTGTCAACCCGATGAGCGCCGCCGAAATCAGAATCGCCAAAATTCGTACTGATCGATACCTCAACACACACCTTTTCTTTCCAGAGCGTGCTTCATAAATCCTTTTCAGGTCGGAAGGTGCGGCCCTCAGGGGCTAAAGCCCGCATTTTTCTTGGTCCTAAACGGCACGGCTGAAGCCGTGCCCTACCCAAACCCGATTTATGAAACACGCTCTAGGCAGATCACATCGAATACACGGACTGAGAACGATTTACTACTGCGCCGCTTCACTTTCCCCACTGGGCGCGCCCAGCGACCACGACGACAACAGCGAAGAGCTTCGATTTGGCGACGCTGTCAGGATGGCCTCAACTCCGGCCAGCAGCTTAATCGCCCTAACCGGGTCCGAAATTCCATCCTCTGTCGCCAGGATATAAACGATATCGCCCTTCTGCAGATCCGCCAGCTTGCAGTTCGGCAAGCGGCTAAGCGCACGCTGGAACATGCGCTGCAAATCCGGAGGACCATTCCCGCCTGATCCGGGACCCTGCCCGGCCCCCTGCCAGCGCCGGGCTTGCGATTCTGTCCCTGGCCGCGCCCCGCCATCGCCCGTCGGAACACTCAGCCCGGTCGGGCCCTGGCCCTTGCCGCCTGGTTGATTCCCCCTCCCGCCACCGCCTGCCGCGCCTTTCAATTGCATCGCGAATCGCTTGTCCATTTCTGCCGGCAGCTTCCACATGAGCGAGTCGGGAGGCACGGCCACCACCACCGCAGTCTTGCGAATCGCATCCTGCACCGTCACCGTATTCGCCGCCGCGTCGATCGCCTTGATGGTTCCCTCGATAATCGGAAATGTGCCGGAGACGACTTCCTCCGCACTCACGTCGCTGCCATCCGGATTGCGAGCTCCGCGGGCGTGAAATTGGTCGCCTACCTTGATTTGATCAGCAGGGGCCGGTTTCGCATCCTCGTACTTCGCCGAGCCCGGAGGGTAGCGGCGCAGGATCGTGTTCTTGCTAATGTGGACGGCGACACTTTGGCTCGCCCCGGTTCCGCCGCGTGAGATCGTGATGGTGCCCGTCGCAGCGTCCACCTTAGTGACGATCCCGTCCACTCCTCGCTTCTGCCAGTCGTCCAGGTCGTGCTGCTGCTTCACCGCCACATCGGCCTGCTTCACCACAATCACAGCCAGCGCAGAGATGACGATCGCGTGCCCGTCTCCACCCGTCGCTGCCTGCCCGCGAACCAGCACGCGATCCCCGGGCTGCAAGTCCTGCGCTTGCAGAGCGGTCGCATTCTTCAGATCTTTTTCTCCGGGCGGCACGCGCAGGATCTTCGTCGAGACCGTCAGCTTCGCAGTAATGTCGCCTCCACCCTCGCCACCAGATTCCGCCGCGACTGTGATCGAATCCGCTTGCACGCTCTGGATGACTCCCACGGTCTTGACAATTTGTGCGCCCGCGGAACCGCCGGTCGGTTCGTCCTGCGCTACAACATAGCCCGGCGCTGTCAGAATCAGAGTAACCATCGCCGTGACCAGGCGTGTCGCAAGAACGTGCGTCCGAAGACCGCACACCCGCGGCGGACTCTGCCCGAAGCATCGCATGATCTAACTCTAGCATCGCCAAACCCACCATATTTAGCCTTTACGAAGTTTTACCCGGCATTGACGTGGCTTTTACAGGGAGGCTGGCAACTGCAACTCCGTCGCCGCGCATCCAGTCATAGGACGGAAAGCCGGACAGAAGTCAGGTCACCAAGAAAAGCAAACGCTGGCACGGGGTCCTAAGTCCTATGCTCGTTGGCAAATCCAGTCCCGAAAAACAGGACCAGCCGGTCGCAGCAGGTCTCCTATACTGGTTGACGGTAGCCTTTCCCAGTTGGGCGGGTGCGATCCTGGCCGTCTATTCCATTTTCTTGTACAGATTCAGCGCTCTTAAGATTCGTCTGAAATGAACGATAAACGGAGCGCAATATGATATGCGGAGGACGTACGCTGAATAAGTTCCGGCCCGGAAATCCTCGGCCAACTGAAGAAACGACTGCAATCCGGTCATCCTGGTCGAAGCAGGTTGCCTACGCGCTGATTGCCGCACTGGTCGCTCTTTCCGGAGTCCTCCCGTCGCTTCGCGCTCAAGAACCGGCTGCCACCGTCGCCGTCGACGTCAATGTCGTCACGCTGCCGGTCACCGTTCGCGACAAACATGGCCAGATCGTCCGCGATCTTACGAAGGACGATTTCACGCTTCAGGAAGACGGCCGTCCGCAAACCATCCGCTATTTTTCGCAGGATGCGAATCTCCCGCTCACCCTGGGACTGCTCGTCGACACCAGTCGCAGTCAAACCAACGTTCTCGACGCCGAGCGCAATGCGAGCCGCAGTTTCTTCGATCAGATGCTGGTGCAGCCCAAGGACAAAGCTTTCCTCATTCACTTCGATCGGGAAGTGGAACTGCTGCAGGACTTGACTTCATCCCGTGAAAAGCTGCAAGCGGCGCTGGAACTGCTCAAGACGCCATCCGGCCGCGAGCGATCGAACGATCCCAACGACTCCGACGATTCCCGCTCCGGATCAGGATCGCATCATGGCGGGGGCACGCAGCTTTACGACGCCGTTTTTCTGGCGTCGAACGAATTGATGAAAAAACAACAGGGACGCAAGGCGCTCATTATTCTGTCGGACGGTGTCGACCGCGGCAGCAAGACTTACTTGGAGAGCGCGATCGAGTCGGCTCAACGCGCCGACACGGTTGTCTACTCCATATATTTCGCAGAATCGCGCCGCGAAGAAGGCCAAGGCGAAAGACCGGGCGGAATGGGTCGCGGCGGCGGTGGCGGCGGTTGGCCCGGCGGAGGTGGTGGCTGGCCCGGTGGCGGAGGTGGATATCCGGGCGGTGGTGGGCGCCGCGGCGGAGGTGGCCAACGTCATCCCGAAGAGCAACACGCCGATGGCAAGAAGATTCTGCAGCGCGTTTCCAAAGAAACCGGCGGACGTTTCTTTGAAGTCTCTAAAAAGCAAACCGTGGGCGAGATCTACGACAGCATTGTCGAAGAACTGCGTACCCAGTACAACATGGGCTACACGCCCGATAAAGACAGCGCAGCCACTGGTTATCATCACATTGTGTTGCAAGTGAAACGCAAAGATCTCAGCGTGCAGACCAGAGAGGGATACTACGCGGACCGGTAGCGTGGCGTCCCGCTAGTTTGTAGTGCGCGGCTGGGCTGAGCCAGGCCGCTCGCGGCTACAGCGCCGGAGGAAGCTGCCATCCAATTGACGCCGGGGGGCTTTCTGCGGTTGGATGGAAGCTGCGTGGCACCTGCGCCCACCATTTTCGATCCCGAGTCCCGGCGGTTTAGCCGCCTCGATGCAGTTTGGCTTGTCATCTGGCTCCTCTTCCTCGCCGGACTGGCCGCGCTCCCTCCACTACTCGAATGGCACAAGCAGCTAATTCTCCTCGCCATCGGCATCGTGCAACTTCTCGAGACAAGGTTGATCTCTCGCTTCCCCACACGAGGCGTCTTCTACGTCATCCTGCTCAAGATTTTGCTGGCGACCCTGCTTCTCGATCACACCGAGGAAGTAGGAATCAACAGCAGCTACTATCCCATCTATTATCTGCCGGTCGTCACCGCGGCACTTTACTGCGGCACGTGGCTGACACTGCTCTGGACGCTGTTTGCATCCGCCGCCTACTGCTCGTATCTCTATCCCGCGATGCAGGAATACGAACTAACTCCCGAGGCGTTGGGATATCTCGCGCTGCGCATCATGTTTTTCTTTCTCGCCGCCATGGTGGTCAACCGCTTCGCCCAGCAGAGCCGGCATCAGACCGAGTTATACCGCGACCTCGCCGAACGCCTCGCTGAAACCAATCGCCGCCTGGAGAAGGCTCAGGCTGAAGCGCGGCGCTCCGAGCGGTTGGCGGCTCTCGGCCAACTCTCTGCCGGATTGGCCCACGAAATTCGCAATCCCCTCGGAGTCATCAAAGGCTCGGCCGAATTGTTGACCCAGAAATTGCAGGCCTCCGACGAACTCGCACGCGAGTTAGCGGGCTATATATCGACCGAGGTCAACCGGCTCAGCGCCCTAGTCACCGAATTTCTGGATTTCGCGCGTCCTCTTCATGCCGAGCCGCATCCCGCCGACCTGACCACTCTTCTCGATCGCGTGCTGCAAATTGTCGCCGATCGCTTCACCGCCAAACAATTGAATGGCACACAACAGACTGGGAAACCAGTGCGCGTCGAACGCCACTACGCCAGCGGACTGCCCTCCGTTCCGCTCGACGAAAGCCTGTGCGAGCAAGCCTTCCTCAATCTGGTGCAGAATGCCTACGAAGCTATGGGAGACCACGGCGGCACGTTGCGCGTCGAGGTTCGCCGCAATACAAATAACGACCGGGAAGGGGTGGAACTCCTCCTGGCCGACACCGGCCCCGGCGTCCCCAAAGAACTGCGCGAAGAAATTTTCAACCCGTTCGTGACCACGAAGAAGACCGGCGTGGGACTGGGGCTCTCGATCGTCTCCAAGATCGTAGACGGTCATCATGGATCGATCCACGTAGAGAATGCGCCAGAAGGCGGCGCCGTATTCACGCTTTTCTTTCCGCTAGAGGAAGTCGCCGAATCCAAGAACCGTGCAAGCGACAACACCATAGAAACTATTGCAAGAATTTAAGAGCCAAAAGCCAAAAGCTAAGAGCAAACGACCAACGACCAACGACTGACGATCAAATGCCGACGATCCTCATCATCGAAGACGAAGCCAAGATGCGCCGCCTGCTTGAGCTGAACCTCGGCGACGACGGCTTCAAAACGCTCTCCGCCGGAGACGCTGAAACGGGATTAAAGCTACTCGCCTCCGAGCCCGTTCACCTCGTCCTCACCGACCTCAAACTGCCGGGCATCAGCGGACTGGAATTCCTGCAAACGGCCAAGCAGCAGAATCCCGCCTTGCCCATCGTGGTCATGACCGCGTTCGGCTCGGTTGAAACCGCGGTTGAAGCCATGAAAGCCGGCGCCAGCGACTACGTCCTCAAGCCGTTCTCGCTGGCCGAAATGCGGATGGTGGTTCACAAGGAGCTCGATAACTCCCGCCTGCGCGAGGAGAATCGTTCGCTTCGCGAAGCCCTCGGACAGAAGTACAGCCATCCCAACATCGTCGCCATCAGTCCCAAAATGCAGGAGGTGCTGGCGACCGTCGAGCGCGTTGCGCCCACCAACTCCACCGTTCTGCTCGGCGGAGAAAGCGGAGTCGGTAAAGACCTAATCGCCCGCGCCATCCACGAAAAATCGCGCCGCGCTTCCGGTCCTTTCGTTAAGATCAACAGCACTGCCATCCCAGAAAATTTGTTGGAGAGCGAACTCTTCGGCTACGAAAAAGGAGCGTTCACCGGAGCCGCCACCAGCAAGCCCGGCAAATTCGAGCTCGCCGACAAAGGCACGCTCTTCCTCGATGAAATCGGAGACGTGCCCGCCGCCATCCAGGTCAAACTTCTCCGCGTGCTGCAGGAGCGCGAGTTTGAGCGCCTAGGCGGCACGCGCACGATTAAAGTCGACGTTAGGCTTGTAGCTGCCACCAACCGCGACCTGCGCGCCGCGCTCGAAGATGGAACGTTTCGTGAGGACCTCTACTACCGGCTCAACGTAGTCCCAATCGATATCCCGCCGTTGCGCGAGCACAAAGAAGATATTTCTGGGCTAGCGAACCTGTTCCTCGCGCGCTTCGCCAAAGATTCTGGGCGAGAGGAAAAAATCACCGGGATTTCGCCCGCGGCCACCCAGCTTCTAGTCAGTCATTATTGGCCGGGCAATGTGCGTGAACTGCAGAACGTGATCGAACGAGCCTGCGCGCTCGCCACGGGCAACCAGTTGGAAGTTGCTGACATACAACTCGACTCCCCGCGCAATCGCAGCAACGCGGCATCGGATCGCGATCGCTTCCTCCCCGACGGCATGACTCTCGACCAGTGGGAAGATGAAATGATCCGCGAAGCGCTGAAGCGCGCCGCCGGCAATAAGTCGCAAGCGGCGCGCCTGCTGGGCCTCTCACGGAATGCGCTGCGTTATCGCTTGTCGAAAATCGGCATCGACGACAACGAAGGCGAGTGATCTGGCAATCGGGTCATCTGGTGATCTGGTCATCGGGTGATCGAAAACTCTCGAAACCCGCAAGACAAGCTACACCCGGCAGCCGGTTGTCGGCAGATGGAGTTCCACCAGTTTTGGTGGCAGCATCATGACGGCTTTGGCGTAATTCTGCGTCCTTCCCGCGAACCTTCCCGGCGTCCGAAGCCGGTGACACAGACCTGGCCGTCGGTTGATGCCGTTGAGTGGCTGCCAGTGGCTGAGCAGAGCGCGACGAATGAACGGCCGTTGCTGGCTGAGAGGGATGAACGGCCGCCGTGTTGGGTGCGGCCCACGGGTCATACCAGGTCGGATCTACTTCCTGTTGGCCATAGGCCGGGAGCAGCAATATCGTAAAGATCGCGCCCAACAGCATTGCCATGTATGCCGGAACTCTGGATCGGCGGATAGCTTCTAATCCGATCGTTTTCATGGAATCAGTCATGGAATCACCTCCGTTTGGGACTGACTTCGACTCGCGGTAATCGCAACGGGAAGAAATCATGGATGCGATCTTGCACTCGATTGCAGGAAGCGTCCATGGAGGCGATCTGAATTGTCATGAAGCAATCTGAAGATTGCAGAAGTGTGATTCTGGCAGCTCCGGTGGCCCGGTTCCACCAGAGTGGTGGTTTTCAGCCAGGGAGCCAATCACTTTCTCCAGGTATCCCAGCCTGTAATGTCTTCTCTAACTTACTAAAACCAATGTAGTTAGCAGATCTTTTCCGAGCCTCGCGACATTGGCACTCAGCTTGCGTTCTTACAGGCAGAGATTCGTCCCGAGCATGGTGGAGGTACGTATGAAATTCAAGTTAATAGCGGCACTTCTAGGATTGGGGTTGACGATCGCGATTCCAGGCGCCGTCATAGCCCAGAACCCGGACGATCAGGCACCGAATCAGGACTCGAAACCGTCGCCGATCATCCAATCGCCCATGCAGGGCCCGAACGACCAGGGTTCCCAGGACCAGGATTTGATGGATCAGGATTCGATGGATCAGGGTTCGGTGAATCAGGGCCCGGGCCAGCCAGGTTCGAATTCCAATTCTAATTCTAACGATCAAGCCTCCGGCAACCCGAGTTACAACACTCCCGCTCCCCAGGAAACGAACGGCGTGGCGCGCATCAGTCTGATTCATGGCGATGTCTCGACGCAGCGCGGCGACTCCGGCGCCTGGTCGGCGGCGGCGCTCAATGCTCCCCTGCTTGCGGGGGACCGGGTTTCGACCGGCGACAAAGCGCGCACCGAACTTCAACTCGACTACGCCAACATGCTCCGCCTCGCTGAGCATTCGCAGGCCAACATCACCACCCTGACGCGCTCGCAAATCCAGATTCAACTCGGACGCGGCATGGCGAACTACTCCGTCTTCAAGAACAGTGACGCGGACGCGGAAATCGATACGCCCAACGTTGCCATTCGCACCGATCGCCGCGAATCCAGCTTTCGAATTCTGGTGACGGCCGACGATCACACCGAAGTGCTCGTCCGCCAAGGCGAAGTCGACATTACGACTCCGCAAGGCGGCACGCACGTCACGCAGGGCCAGTTCATTACCATTCAGGGCACGGGTGCCGACGAGCAGTACAAGATCGGCGAAGCCCCGGCTCGCGACGATTGGGACCAGTGGAACACCGATCGCGACAAAGTGATCCGCAACTCGGCGTCGCGCCGGAACACCAACGACTACTACGTGGGATCTGAAGATCTTGACAACCGCGGCACTTGGTCGGAAGTTCCCGATTACGGTCCCGTGTGGCGGCCCTATGAGACCGACCCGAACTGGGCTCCGTATCGCAATGGCCGCTGGGTGTACGAGCCTTATTGGGGCTGGACCTGGGTTTCGTACGACGATTGGGGCTGGGCGCCTTATCACTACGGCCGCTGGATGTATGTCGGCGGAGGCTGGGGTTGGTGGCCCGGTCCGGCCTACGGGAACCCGTTTTACCAACCGATCTGGGCGCCGGCTTATGTTTCGTTCTTCGGATTCGGCGGTGGCCTCGGGTTCGGTTTCGGCTGGGGCGGGGGCTGGGGCTCGGTAGGTTGGCTTCCCCTGGGACCGTGTGACCATTTCCATCCCTGGTGGGGCCGGTGGGGAGGCGGACGCTTCGGTGAGGGCCGCTTCAACGAATTCAACCGCGGCGGCTTTGCTCCGCTGCATGGCGGCTCGCGGTTTTCGAACGTGAACCTGGCGATGCATGACCAGCATTTCCGCGGCGGAACGACCGTTTCCGGCCGCGAGTTCGGCACCGGCCACATGAGGGCTCAGCCGATGAGCCACGCGCAATTCCAGAATGCGCATTTCTCCACCGGCAGACTGCCCATGACGCCTGGCCGCGAGAGCTTCTCGGCCAGCGGACGCGCGGCGGCTCCCTCAACGACCCGAAACCTGGCGCAGAATCAGCACTTCTTCTCGTCCCGAGGCAACACTGCAACCGCGTCGCGATCATTCGGGCGAGGGCAATCGCAGATGTCGAACGGCAACCGTCAGGTTGGCGGGCCTACCGGCAACGGCCGCGAAGTTGCGCGCTCCGGAAACACCGGTTCGAACAGCAGCTCGACGCGAGGCAACTCGAATTGGGGTTCCGCTCCCAGACCCGGCAACTCGGCCGGTGCGGCGCCGGCTCGCCAAAGCGGCAACAGTAATGGCGGCTGGCAGAAATTTTCACCGATGCCTCAACGTTCATCGTCGGAGGCAAACCGCGGTGGGTCCGGCGGACCGTCATCGAGCGCAAGATCGATGGGAGGTGCAGAGAACCGCGGCTCGTACGGATCGCCGCGCAGTTCGGGTCCAGCCGGCCGCAGCTATAGCCCAGAGGGCCGGGGCTACAGCAGATCGTCTCGTCCCCCGCTCAACATGAGGCAGCCGATCGTTACTCCGCGCTCCTACGGTCGCCCTTACGGTGGCGGTTCGTACGGTGGCAATCGCGGCGGCTACGGTGGCGGGCGCTCGGCCCCGAGTTACGGCGGCGGCGGACACTCCGCTCCCAGCTACCATGGTGGTGGTGGTCATTCAGCGCCTAGCGGCGGGTCCCACGGTGGCGGGTCGCACGGTGGTGGCGGATCGCACGGCGGAGGGGGTGGCGGCAGGCATGGGAGGTAACACTACGCTGCACTCTTTCTCAGCGTAGCAGCATAGCAACACTCTACCCCAGCAGTGAGGCGCGCAACCACGCGTCCCACTGCTTTTTTTGCTGAAGCTTGGGTGGTGACAGGGCCGTCGACCTCATTCTGAACCAGAACGCTGGGTTACTTGCCGCTATGCAACTGCTGCGCAAGATAGTTGCCAATGCCGATTTCCTTGATGGAATGAAGTTGAGCTTCCAGGAAGTCCGCGTGCCGTTCTTCGTCGTTAATCATGTGCTCGAACAGGGCCTTGGAGCCTTCGTCTCCCGCCACCACGCAAATCTTCAAGGCTGCGTTGTACTGGCGGACCGCATCCAGCTCGTCTTTGAGGTTAATCTCCATTTGCTGCTGCACCTTGGTGCCCAGCTGAGGCTTCAATCCCACATCGACTGCGGGTGTGCCGTCCAGGAAGATAATCCGCTCGATCAGCCCTTCCGCGTGCCGCATCTCCTCGATGGCCCGCACTTTCGTGAGTTCTCCAAGCCGTTTGTAGCCCCAGCCCTGGCACATTTCCGACTGTGTCATGTACTGCACAATCGCCGTCAATTCCGAGCATAGAGCCAAGTTCAACTGCGCAATCACCTTCTCGTCGCCGTGCATGGTTTCACCCTCCGTCGTCTAACATTTTGCGATCTCGACGCCAAAAAAACTGTGATGGGCGGCACAGCGACATGGCAGGCAGCACACAACTATGCCGGGAGATACATCCAATCAGTTTCCATTCACAATCCAAGCCCTGAGCCTAAAGGCCTGGGTAAGGCCGTCGCGCAGCTCGCGGATCGACGTGCGAAGGTCACAGGGCCTCATGATCCACGTCACAGACCCGATGGTCATGCGACGGCAGAATCGGAACGGGTCACTTCGCAAGACCACTTTGCAAGGAGCAAGGCCATGGCCACAACTGTCCCACCCGTCAAGCCGGATCTTCATCCGGAACTACTGCGGACGCTTCCTTCCGATGCCGTGCGCCAGATTCAATGGCGATTCGCCGACCGCTACGACCTGCACATGTTGGTGCAGTCGGCACGATCCGTGGCCCGCGGTCCGGTGGCGCGGCTGGTGGCGAGCGGCGGCCGCAACTCTCACGAGTGGACCCCGGCCAAGGCCGAATTGCTGGAGGCGTTCGATAAGTCCGGGATCACGGCCGTCTTCATGGAGCCCGAGCAGGGTGGATTCATCGCGGGCCCGAAGAATCTGGCGCTGGCGCTGGTGGCGTTTGAACTGGGCTGGGTGGACGGCGGGGCCGCCACCGCCAGCCTGGCCAGCTGTCTGGCGTTGTCGCCGATCCACGAGCGCGGAACGCCCGAGCAACAGGCAAAGTACATGCAGTTGGCCGCGCCGCCTCAGGCCGGAGAAGATCGCAAACCCTGGCGGGGAGCATTCTGTCTGACCGAGCCCATCCCCTATGTCGGCGTGGATACCGGCATGTTGAACGGAAAAATCCGCATTGCCGAGTGGAAAAAAGGAGAAGAGCCGACCCTGCAGGTGGAAAAGCGCGGCCGCTTCATCACCAATATCGCGTTCGCGAATTTTGTGACGGCGGCGGTCGATTCCGGCGACGACCGAATCAAGGGAAGCTGCATGGTGATCCTTGAAGAAGGGGATCCCGGTACCTTCGACCGCGGCACGCCCACGAAAAAGCTGGTACATCAGCTCTCCTCGACGGGCGATCCGATTTTCAGCCTGCGCATCCCGGCCAGCCGCATTGTCGGCGGCTACGACGTGAAAGATGGCGTCATCGTGCCGCGCTTCAACCACAGCGATGTCATTGAAGCGGTGTTCCGCCGGACGCGCGTGACCGTGGGTGTCATGACGGCGGCGAAATTGCTCTCGGCGGTCGAGCCGGTCATTCGGTATCAGCGCGGCCGCTTCCGTGGCGGCGGAGACGGCGACGCCAGGATCGGTGCGCTATGAACTCGGCTTGCAGGCGCGCGAAGATGCACTCCACCGACTGGTGGACGTGTGGGCAACCGGCGAGGCCAGCGCATCGCTGGGATTTGCGGCGGCGCGGGCCTTCGATGAACTCGACCCGCTCGAGCGCGAGGCTGACCAACTGCTGGCCAAGCGGGGAATCGCCACTGCCAAAGCGCGTGCCAAGGCGCATCGCGAAGCCTCCGATCGGGCGGCGGATTTGGTCCGTTTGCCCGCCGGCGATCCCTATCGAGCGCAACTGGAATCGGACACGATTCTGCGTTTCGTGCTTTTGGATTCCCTGGCCGACGTCCTTTGCCCCGCCACCAAGCTGTGGAACACGGGCTGGGGCACGCAGATGATGCGCGAAGCCGTCAGCCTGATGGGAGGCTACGGCATCACCGAAGACTGTCCGGGGTTCCTAGGCAACAAGTGGATGGATGCGCAACTGGAAGCGACCTACGAGGGGCCGGAAGCGGTACAACGCCGCCAACTTTCGATCACCATGACCAATCCGCTCTTCGTCGCGCAGTTCAAGGCGTGGATTGCGGAGATGCGAGGCATCGCCAGCGAGCATCCCGGCACCGGCGCGTGTACGCTGGCCACGGCGATGGGAATGTGGCTGTGGACGCTCGATCGTTTGCAGCGCTCCACCGATGCCGACGGCGGCCGTCTCTACCAAAGCGCGCGTCAGGGAGTGACCTTCCCGCTAGCCGACGCGCTCTGCTGGTTGCTGGCGGCGCGCTGCCAGATTCTCGATGCGCTCGAACTGGAGCGCCGCGGACCGAGCGATCCCGCGGTTGCCGAAGGCCTCGCCGGCCTGGTGAATTTTATGACCGACCTGTGTCACGTGCAGTCGGCGCGGGCCAGTGGAGAAGCGTCCCGAATTTGCGCTGAGTTGGTGTTTGGATACAACCGTCACCCCGCATGGGACGAAGCGGGATACCGCGGTTGCTATCAGCAGGACGAGTTGGATTCGCTGGAGGGCATCATTCCCGGCATAGGTTCCTATGGTTTGGATGTCATCGCACTCGATGGCTCCCATCCGAAAAAAGCCGGTCCGTGCGCGAAGTGCAATGGAGCCGAGGAGTTTCTCTCGTTGCAAACCAAGCTCGCCACCTGCCTGACAGGCTGCCGCTTATCGAAAGATCGGGCCGCCGAAGCAATTTCGAAGCTCATGATTCCGGAGGCGCTGGACTACCCCGCATGACCTGTAGCGCCGGCATCTTGCCGGCTGTTCCGAGGGCGTCTCGCCCTCGGCGCGGCAGGCGAGACGCCCGCCGGACAGCCGCCGAGACGGCGGCCCTACAGTTAGCGAGGGCGCGGCTTTAACCGCTGAGGGCGGAGATTGGATTTCCACGACAGGCTCATGAGCGCTGCTTCCAAGAACCGGCCGCAATCGACCGCCCACAGATGACGGTCGACATCGCCTGCGTGGGCTTCGGTCCCGCCATGGGCGGCTTCCTGACGACGTTCAGCCGCAGCTTGCTGAATCCCGATGGCTCGGTGCGACTGGAGAGCGCGACGTCTCCAGGCATGCCATTGCAGGTAATCTGCCACGAGCGTGCCGACGGCCTGGGCTTCGGAGTCTCAGGCGCGGTCACCAGGGCCCGCGGAATACGCGGCAGTTTCCCAGATGTCGACCTAACGCAAATTCCAATGTCGGCGGCGGTCAAGAACGAGAAGCTCGTCTACCTGCTCGATCCCACGGGCGCGAGCCGACGATCATTTTCTTTCAAGGCCGCCGACCGCGTGCTCCGCTCCCTTAGCTTCCTATTCGGCCTGAAACACGATGCCTTCGAACTACCCTACACCCCGCCCTTCATGAAGAAACACGACGGCTTCGTGCTGTCGCTCGGTCAGTTCAACCAATGGGTCAGCGATCAAGTGGCGGCATCCGGCGTCGTGCAAATCTGGCCCGGCATGCCGGTCGCCGAGCCGCTGATTGAAGCCAACTCCGTTACCGGCGTGCGCCTCGCCGATCAGGGCACCGATCTTCAAGGACGCCCCGACACAGGTTTCACCCCAGGCATGGACTTGCGCGCCGCGCTGACGGTAGTAGGCGACGGTCCAGTGGGAGCGGTCGGTCGCAAGATCGACGCGCAGCTGGGAATGCCGCAAGACCACGACTCCCGCGAATGGGCGCTCGGCATGAAGATGGTCGTCGAACTCCGTGAGGATAGCGGCCTCCAACCCGGCACCGTCCTGCACACCATCGGTTTCCCTGAGCCGGAAATCTTCGGCTTTCTCTACGTTCATCCCGATAGACTGGCTTCGGTGGGCATCTTTGTTCCATCGTGGTTCCGCAGTCCGGTCCGCACCGCCTATCGCTACCTGCAACACTTCGTGCGTCATCCTTATTTGTGGCGTTATCTCGAAGGTGGAACCCTGAAGTCGTGGGGAGCGAAGTCGCTGCAGGAATCGGGCCGCCGCGGCGAGCCATTTCTAGCGGGCAACGGCTACGCCCGCATCGGCGAAGGCTCGGGAAGCACGAACGTACTAGCGGGGTCGGGAGTGGATGAAGCCTGGACTACCGGCGTGCAACTGGCCGAAGCAGTCATCGAATTGGCCGAAAAGAAACGTGCATTCACGCGCGAAAACCTTGAAGCAACCTACGTGTGCCGCCGCCGCAAGAGTTGGGTTGATCGCGAGTCGAAGATTGCGGCCGACGCGCGCAACGGATTCCAGCAAGGAGTGGTTACGGGAATGATCGGTATGGCAGTAGCGGGCTTGACCGGCGGGCGCGTCACGCCAGCGGCGCGTCCGGCACCCAGTCATCAGCCCTCGCTTGAGGAAACCTTCGGATCGCGAATTTCACCCGCCGAACTGAAACAGATGCAGGAGGAATGCGCCGCAAAGGGCTCTTCGCTGCACGACCGCATCATGGATCGTTGTGGCTGGCCGCAGGTTCCGATGGATGGCAAACTCTTCATCTCCCACCAGGATGCTCTGCTCATGGGCGGAAGCGTGCAGGCCCCGCCGGGCTACGCCAATCACGTGATCTTTCGCCGTCCCGAACTCTGCCGCGCGTGTGAAACCAAGTTGTGCGTCGAAATGTGTTCAGGCCAGGCCGTCACTCGCGGCGAAGAAGCAGTGCCCGCCTTCGATCGAGAGAAGTGTGTGTACTGCGGCGCATGCCTGTGGAATTGCGATGCCGAGAGTGACGGCGAGCGGGGAAACATTGAATTCAAAGCCGGCGCCGGAGGACTGCACTCGGCGCTGAACTGATTGCAAGTGGAGAGCCGGGCGTCTCCGGCCGGCAGGACGGGCGAGACGCCCGTCGTTCCATTGAATGAACCATAGCACGATTGCCCGCCGGGCGGGGACGCCCGGCTCTCCACTTGCAAACGTTGATTACTGATTGGACAGGACACGAATGACCAACGGATATCACATAGTAGTCTGCGGCAGCATCGTACCCGACCCGCTGCAAACGCTGGAGCCGATCCAAACCCCAACTGGCCCCGCGCTCAAGAACGAAATGATGCTTCCCGCCGTGCTCGATCCCTGGGCCGCTCATGCCCTATATGAAGCCGCCAACCTGGCATCCAAAGTTGCGGCCAGCAATAGCAAAGTTTGGCTGGTGAGCCTGGGACCAAAAGCGAAGCTCCAGCAAGTAATGATGACGATTGCCCAGCGAGTAAGTTTTGAACTCGTTCCCGTCGATTCCAGCGCCAGCGGCTTTGCCGATGCGCACGCGACGGCCGCGCTCCTGGCGGAAACCATCCAGAGCATCCCCGGTCTCGATCACTCGCGCTTGCTCGTATTCGGAGGCTGGGAATCGGCCTCGCGAGGTGCGGGCGCAACCATGCAGTTAGTCGGAGAGCGGCTCGAGATTCTGGACCAGTTTCAAGGTGTCGACCAACTTAGTGTTCAAGCCGATGGCTCGTTCGAAGTCTTGGAAAGGATCGAGGGAGGCCGTCATCAAGTTTCGATCTGCCCGGGTCCACCGGCTTTGTTCGGATGGGCGACCGGCAATCTCCCCGAGCCGCGCAACAATCCGCAGATCGGAATGGCGAATATGCGCACCGTGATGCCCGCGCTGCAGCGTGCGAAGTCCGTGCCGCTGGCTGCGAGTGGATTGCGCTTCCTGAGCGCGAGCCCCCCGAAGCAACAGCGTCAGACGCGCGTTGTCAAAGACCTGTCGCCCGACCAGATCGCGCAAGAGCTAGCGGAATGGATTGGCAAGTAGACAACAAAAGCAGGATTCGTATCACGGCACGCGTTCGCGGGTTGCTCAGAAGCAAGAATGCAGCCCCGGAGGGGCGGCCGAGCTTAGCCCAGCGCTTTAGCGCTGGGAAGAGTGGAACCAATGATCAAGTCCCGGAGGGACGACCGCGTTCTCGCGCATACCTTTTTAGGGGCTGGTGCGAAAACTCAGGTCGCTCGCACAGCCTGATCTAATACACCGCAAGCGAAGAGTAACGGAGATCAAGACCCAAATGTCACAAAGCATTCTATTTCTGGCGCACGCCTCGGAAGCGGGCAACACGCTCCCTAAGGCATCGTACGAGGTTCTGGGCGCTGCTTTGGAATTGACGAAGCAGCTCGGCGCGCGCTTGACCATCGGTTTAATCGGCGCCGACGTGTCGGCCGCGGCGGAGACGGTCGCGGCCGCCGGAGCCGAACGAATTCTCGCGGTCGCAGGACCTGATTTTGCCACCGCGCGCTACGCCAGCGATGCGGCGGCGGCGGAAGCAATCTGCCGCTCAGCCGCAGCCGACCTGATTCTCGCGCCCGCAACCTCACGCTTCATGCGCGTCCTGGCGGGAGTGGCGCATCGGCTGAACGGATGTGTCGACACCCATGTCACTTCGCTCGATGTCGTCGACGGCGAACTGCGGGCCACGCGCTGGCACTATCGTCAACGGATCGAAGCCGTCATCCGCCGCGACCCGCGCCCTTGGATGGTGTTGCTCGAGTCCGGCTGTCACGCGGCCTGGGCCAAGACGGAATCGACGGGGACACCCAGCGCGGTCAAAGTCGAACAGATTCCGGTGACCCTCCCGAAAGCGGCCACAAGAACAGTCGTCACCGGCATCCGCGCTCCGAAAAGCGACGTACAAACCATCCGGCCCGACGCCAACCTGCTCTTGGTTGCGGGCGCAGGCTGGACCAAGAAGCAGGCCGACGGCAAGACCCACGTCGAGCAAGCGGAACCGCTGATTCTCGACTTCCTGCGTGTTTCGGGCGCATCCCTAGGCGGCAGCAAGTCGCTCGTCGATCAGACCGGAGAGAGTCAGGCGGTGCTCGGCTTCATGACCCATCTCAACCAGGTGGGCCAGACCGGGTCGACGCCGCGCCATCCCAAGGGCTTGTCCACCTGCTGCCATGGCGAGGAGCCCCACGTTGTCGGCTGGCGGTTCATCAACGAACGCCGCGCCGTGAATCTCGACCCGAACTGCGGATGGGCGCGAGGAAAAGCAGACGTGCTTTACGTAGCCGATGCGTTTGAGGTGCTGGCAAAATTGAACGCTCTTCTCGCCCAGAGAACCCGAACCAGCCCCGAACCGGCGGCGCAAAAAGCCTGACCCGCGCGGCCCGGCTAGGCGGAAGCGGGTATGAGTCGAACCCGGCGAATCCTCCGGCCGCCTCACACCACGATGACGGCAGCTCCGTCGATGGAGTCCTCTTTCACCGCAATCAAAGCCTCGTTGGCCTGGTCGAGTGCGAATACAGTCACCTTCGGCTTCAGGCCAATCTCGCTCGCGACCTGGAGGAAATCTCGCGCGTCCGCTCGGGTCATGTTCGTGACACTCCGCAACTGCCGTTCGCCCCACAGCAGCCGGTCGTAGTCAAACTGTGGAATCCGGTCGAGGTGAATAGCGTTGATGGCAACCACTCCGCCCTTCCGCAGGCTGGCGAGTGCGGCTACGACGACGTCGCCACTGGGAGCGAAAGTCACGGCGCAGTCGAGTTCGGCGGGCGGTCTGTCAGTTTCACTTCCCACCCAGACTGCTCCAAGAGAAGCGGCTAACTGGCGATGAGTTGCTCCGCGCGTGGAGACGTACACCTCGCAATTCCACGCGCGCAAGACCGCGATGGCCAGATGGGCCGAAGCTCCGAACCCGAACAGCCCGACCCGGTCGCCCGGCTTGACGCCAGCCACCCGAAGACTGCGAAAGCCGATAATGCCCGCACACAAGAGCGGGGCGGCATGCAAACTGTCGAGTTGATTGGGGAGAGGAAAAGTGAAATCGGAGCGTGCGACGGCGTACTCGGCGTAGCCGCCGTCAATCGTATAGCCTGTAAACGCCGGTGAATCGCAGAGATTCTCCAACCCAAGCTGACAATACCGGCAGGTGCCGTCCGTTCCTCCCATCCAGGAAACGCCCACGCGTGTACCCGGCGGAAGTTGCTCGGTAGCTCCGGCTGCAGTTCCGGTTATGACTTCGCCGACAATCTGATGTCCCGGAATCACTCCCGGGCGGCGGACTGGCAGTTCGCCCTCGACGATATGCAGATCGGTGCGGCAAACTCCACACGCACGCACCCGCAGCAAAACTTGACCTGGCTTCGGTTCCGGTCGCGCAACTTCGCCAACTCGAAGCGGCCGCTTCCGAACTTCTTGAGGCGACGTTAGAGTGGCGGCTTTCATGGGTGCCTCAGCGAGAACAATTGGCGGAAGCGTGTGTGAGTCGAACACACCGGCAACATCGAAGATGCCGCCCGCCGGTTTTGAAGACCGGGACGATCACCGGACCGCATGCGCTTCCGTACTGTTCTAACTATGCACGTTACCAAAGATCTTGCGCATTGCGACCCTCCTCGTGAAGGAGAAAGACGCCGTGATCATCGGGCCCGCCTGTTTGCCAGCAACGATCTCGGCATCGTAGTGCGAGCCGGCCACGCACCAAACGCTCTCTTCCTTCATGCCCAATTCCTAAAGAAGAGCGCCTGCTTGGCAATGGGCGCGGTGCGTCCGGTTAGGTCGGCCATTTGGGTTTCGCTGAGCGGCGTGAAGTCGCGGGCGAGTTGCACGTTCTCTTCAAGTTGCGCAATGGAATCGCATCCGATGATGACCGTGCTCACCGGCAAGCTGAGGGTGAAGTAAAGCGCTTCCTTCATCGCCAGAACACCGGGTTTCGGAGCGGGCTGGTTCCAGCCTGAGTCGTGGCTCTTGTCGGGCTGCCAGGAACTGAGGATGCGGCCGCGGGCGGGAATCTTCATGCCGATGATCCCCAGCTGTTTGTCCACGGCCATGGGCAGCAGGCGCTCGGTGAAGCTGCGGTGGTGCGGGTCGGCAGCGTTGAGAGCCATCAGGATCTGATCGAAGTCAAAGCGACGGAGGCACTCCATCAGCAGGTCGGGATCGGAGTGGCCGGTCACGCCAAGGTAGCGGACCATTTTCTGCTCGCGCGCCTGGATGAGGGCTTCGAGGGCGCCGCCTTTTCCGAAGATTTGTTCGACGTCCTCCTTGCTGTCGATGTGATGAAGCTGCCAGGCATCGAGATGGTCGGTGTTGAGCAGCTTGAGTGATTCTTCGAGCAGTTTGAGCGAACCGTCGCGGCTGCGGTCGTGCGTCTTGCTGGCAAGGTACACCTGGCTGCGGCGATGCTTCATCACCTGGCCGAAGTAACGCTGGCTCCAGCGCTCGCGGCCTCCATACATCGCGGCGGTATCCACGTAGTTGACGCCGAGATCAAGTGCGCGCTCGATGATGGGTACGGCTACGCCTTCGTTGTTGGGCTGCTCGATGGCAGCTTGTCCACCGAGGCTGAAGATACCGGCACGGTGGCCGGTGCGCCCGAGGTTGCGAGTCGGCATCGCGCCCGCGGTGGCGGCATTAAACGGGATATTGAATGGACCGGCAGGCGATGCCGCTGCCGTTTCCGGGATCAGACTTCCAGCCAGCGCTCCGGCGGTCACGGCACCGGTGGTCTTGAGAAAGTTGCGGCGCGAAGCGGTGGCGTCTTGCTCATCAAAGCGATGCTCGCTCATGGCTGTCTCCTCATTGCGTCATCCTAGCTCGGCTTCGCGCCGGCTGCAATCGGT
>CAWABC010000081.1:0-7623 GCA_963780105.1 uncultured Acidobacteriaceae bacterium | reverse complement strand
GTTCTCGGTTCTCAGTTGAGCCCGGGAGCATTTGTCCCTTAGAACGGCTGCGCATCGCTTCTACTGAGAAATGAGAACTGAGAACCGGGACTGAGAACTACCACGGAGTATTGATGACTTCATCGAAAGAAACTCTGGAACGCATTCACGCTGCTCTCGAGGCGGCACGGGCCGTGCTGAACCGGTTTACTCCCGGCGCCATTGCGACCGAATATAAAGTTGGACACGATCCGGTCACCGAGGCCGACCGCGCCGTCGACGATATTCTGCGCAAGACCCTTCTCCGCCCCGGCGAAGGGTGGCTCTCGGAGGAGACCGTGGACGACTTCACACGGCTCGACAAGCAGCGCGTCTGGGTCGTCGATCCGCTCGACGGCACGCGCGAATTCGTGCAAGGCATTCCCGAGTTCAGCGTTTCCATCGCCATGGTTGAGAATGGAATTCCGGTCGCTGGCGGAATCTGCAATCCCGCAACCGACGAACTCATTCTCGGATCGCGCGACACGGGCGTGACCTACAACGGCAAGCCTGCGCAACCGAGTCAGCGCAAGGACCTGCACGGCGCGCTCGTGCTCGCCAGCCGCAGCGAAGTGAAGCGCGGTGAGTGGAAACAGTTCGAGCGAGCCGAGTTCGACATTCGTCCAATGGGATCGGTAGCCTACAAGCTCGGACTGGTCGCCGCCGGCCGCGCCGATCTTACCTTCACGCTGGTTCCGAAAAATGAGTGGGACGTCGCCGCCGGGGCGGCGCTGGTCGAAAGCGCTGGAGGCTGGACGCTGAAGCTCGACCATTCCCCCCTGCGCTGCAATCAGAAAAATCCGCTGATCTCCGGCCTGCTGGCAGGAGGGCCGTTTCTGCGCGATCCGCTGCTCGCTATGCTCGACCGGCACTCGCAGACCATCGGCGACAAGCACCCCTAGCTGATTATATGAATTGTCATCCTGAGCGAAGCGAAGGACCTGCTGTCTAGTGCGCTGAGAAGAAAGCAGGTCCTTCGCTTCGCTCAGGATGACAAGGTCTTTCAAAACGCAAATGGCTATGTCACGAATTGTCTTCCTGATGTACCACGAACTGGAACTCGCTGGCCGCAAGCCCTGCCAGTCTGAGCCGGGCTACGTGCGCTACATTCTGCCGCTCGAAATTTTTCGCAGCCAGATGGCGTGGATGAAAGAATCCGGCTGGCGCGGCCTGAGTGTCGGCGAGGCCCTTCGCTATCCCGCCGAGCCCAGCGCCTGTATCACCTTTGACGATGGCTGCGAGACCGACCTGATCGCCGCCGCTCCCGTGCTCCGCGAGTTCGGCTTCAACGCCACCTTCTACCTCACAGCCGGATTTCTGAACACGCCCGGTTACCTCAATTCCAGCCAGGTGCGCGAGCTCGATGCGCAGGGTTTCCAGCTAGGGTGTCATTCCATGACTCACCCTTATCTTTCCGATCTTCCGGAGGCGGAACTGAAACGCGAAGTCGTGGACGCGAAACTCCTGATCGAAAAGATCGTTGGACACCCCATCGAACACTTTTCCTGTCCCGGAGGGCGCTACGACGAGCGCACCCTGCAGATGGCGCGCCATGCCGGATTCCGAACCGTTGCCACTAGCCGGTTTTATGCGAACTCGCCGGGCACCAGCCCCTATGAACTCGGCCGCGTGGCGATGCTGCGCGACCTCACTCTCGAGGAGTTCAGCGCCACCTGCCACGGCCGTGGGTTGTGGAAGAAACGCCTTCAGCATCAGGTCCGCCGCGGCGTGCAGCGCGCGTTCGGAAACCAGACCTACGATCGCCTACGCGCCCTCTGGTTGAGAGACAACCGCCAGTAACCATCCCGCCGGTTACTCTAGTTTTTCCTTCTAGCCTCTCTCTTTTCCATACGCTTCGGTAATCGCTGGAACGCCAGCACCGTCCTTGCTTTTGCCGGTTTCACCGATTGGCACCAAGTCACCGGCGGACACTGCCTCCGTACGAATCTGTACATGCCGCGCGCGTATGCACTAATGCGTTCCCCGGTGCACCTCTGGTATCTAGGAACCCTAGCCCACCCCCGATACATTCAGCGTGAGGACAATCGACTAGTCCCCCATATTCGTAACGGTCGAGAGGGCTCGCAAATGTTTGAATCGAAGGCAATCAAACCCCAAGATTCTTTCTTACGGCATCATTCTAGATTTTCTCCGGCGCTGGCACAGCGCCTCGGTGTTTTAATACTCCTGCTGGCTGTCGCTCTACTGACCACATCGTGCGGCATGCCGGCTCAAGCCGTGGCGCCGGCCGCCAACAACTTAAGTCTGCCAGGAACGATTCCCGCCGGCGCGGTCAGTCAGTCTTACAATGCTGTGCTCGCAGTGGGTGGCGGAAGTTCCCCCTACCATTTCTCGGTGAGTGCCGGTGTCCTCCCCCCAGGCATCAGTTTGAACCCAACCACAGGGTCACTCTCGGGAACGCCTACAACGGCAGGTACTTACGCGTTCGCGGTGATGGTGACCGACTTCCCCCACGCGGATAAGGGGAGCCAGACATTCAACGTTGCCATCGGGGCTTCCACTGGGACGGTTAAGGTCGGGCTATCGCCGGCCAGCGCAACGTTGCTCTCGAATCACACGCAGCAGTTCACCGCCACCGTCAGTGGAACATCCAATACCGGGGTGACGTGGTCGGCAGCGGCAGGCTCGGTCAATGCCAACGGTCTTTACACGGCTCCGGCAGTCACCACGCAGACGAACGTGATTGTCACGGCCACCAGCAAGGCGGATTCCTCCAAGTCCGCCAGCGCGACCGTCACGGTTGACCCCGTGAGCACGCAGCCCCTGACCATCGCCACCACGAATCTTCCCCAGGGCCAGCAAGGCAACAGCTATAGCGAAGTCTTCGCCGCGACGGGCGGAAACACGCCCTACAGTTGGAGAATTTCCGCGGGCACTCTTCCTTCCGGAATCGCGATGAATGCAAACGGGGATGTTGCCGGCCTGTCCGCTGCCACCGGTACGTTCCACTTCACGGTCACGGTTACCGATGCAGCCAACAAGACGGTGAGCGGCAACTTCAGTGTGACCGTCATTGCCGGCGGCAATTTCGATGGTCCGGCGGAACTGCCGCGCGTGACCGTTCCCAGTGCGATGAGCAACACGCCCGCGCCGGGATCCGTCATCCCCGTCAGCGGCGGCGCCAATCTGCAAACGGCCTTGAACGCCGCTCAGTGCGGCGATGTGCTCGAACTTCAGGCGGGCGCAACCTTCACCGGTCATTTCCTGGTGCCGGCCAAGAACTGCGACGCCAACCATTGGATCGTCATCCGAACCAGCGCTCCCGACAGCGCTCTGCCCGCGGAAGGGCAGCGCGTCACGCCGTGCTACGCCGGGGTCGCGTCTCTCCCGGGCCGCCCGCCGTATAGCTGCACCCATGCCAGCAACGTGATGGCAAAAGTGCAGATTCAAACCGGAGGCGACGGTCCGTTCCAGTTTGCCACCGGCGCCAACTACTACCGCTTGCTGGGTCTGGAAATTACTCGTCCCGCCGGAACCCCGGGGTCGGGCGGGCTGGTCTCGATCGCCGGTGGTCCGGGCGGCACCCTGGATCACCTCGTGGTGGATCGCTCCTGGCTGCATGGACAGCTTCAAGATGAGACTCACGTCGGCCTGCGCCTGAGTGGCATGGCCAACGTTGCCGTCGTCGATTCTTATTTCAGCGATTTCCATTGCATCTCAGTCAGCGGAACTTGTACCGACGCTCATGCGATCGCCGGAGGCACCGGCAACACTCAGGATGGTCCCTATAAGATCGAAAACAACTTCCTGGAAGCCTCGGGCGAGGCCGTCATGTTCGGCGGCGGAGCAGCCACCTTAACCCCCACCGACATCGAAATCCTGAACAATCATTTCTGGAAACCGTGGCAGTGGATGAAGGGCAGCCCGAACTTCATCGGCGGACCGGACGGCCATCCCTTCATCGTCAAGAATCACCTCGAACTCAAGAATGCGGTGCGCGTGCTGATCGAGGCGAATCTGATGGAAAACAACTGGGGAGGCTTCACCCAAGCCGGGGATGGCATTGTGCTGACCCCCAAGAATCAAACCACCCAGAGCGGCCTTCACGTTTGTCCGCTGTGCCAGGTGACCGACGTCACCATCCGGTATATACGCATCTCGCATGCCGGGGGCGGAATGCAGTTGGCCACCAGCCTCTCTGATGCTACCGCGACGGGCCCCGGAGCCCCAGCGCTGGCGGGAGAACGCTGGAGCATTCATGACGTGGTTCTCGACGACCTCAACCCCAAGTACCTGGGCGGAGGCGGCGCGTTCGAGATCGCGAACTCATGGCCCACCAACGCGCTCAATAATGTCACCATCAACCACGTCACCGCGTTAACGTATCCCGACGCTCACATGATGCTCATCGGAAATCTGCAGAGCAATCACCCGATGTCTGGATTGGTCTTCACCAACAACCTGATCGTGACCGGGAACTACCCGGTGTGGAACACGGGCGGCGGCCCCACCAGTTGCGCTTACAAAGACGTGCCGGTCACCACCGTCACCAACTGTTTCACCACGTTTACCTTCGAAAACAACGGCCTGATTACGGCTCCATCAAGATATCCGCCGTCAAGCTGGCCAGCGAACAATAAGTTCCCACAAACCATCGATGAGGTCGGGTTCGTTAACTTCAACAACGGAAACGGTGGAAACTACGAGCTTCAGCCGAGCAGCCCCTACAAGAACAAAGGCGTCGACGGCAAGGACCTCGGGGCCGACATCGTTGGCCTCAACGCAGCGCTGGCCAACGTCGAATAACGTCTGGCAGCTTTGACGGAGTTTCAGATCTCCTCGCCTCCAAGCAAGGTCCGCGGCTCGCCGCGGACCTTCTTTTTCCCTCATAATCGCGACCTTACCGGAAAAACGAGCGATCTGGCCCGTGCTATCATCCCTTCATCCCAGTACACTGTGGACGGAAGGCCTCTCCGCGGTGATTACAGGTGTACGCGCGGGGCGTGCGATAGATACCAAGGAGAAACTGGAACATGCCTGCGCTTCCTTTGCGATCCTCTCGCTCGGTTCCCGTGGTGAATAGCTCGCGGTCGAAGACGTCTCATTTTTTCTGTCTGGTGTTCTGTCTGGTCTGCGCTTTCGTCATTGGGTCCACGCTGCCGGCTCTGGCCGGTGCACCTCCCACCGATGAAAATGCCTACTGCGGTAAGGGCAATGTCGCGCAGTTTGGCGCCAAGGACGGTCCCGCCGAACTTCCCCAAGCCTGCTACTACACTGCGCTCGACGGAACGCCGTCGCCGGGAAAACAGATTCGCGTCGCCCCGAATTCCGATTTGGCCGCCGCCTTCGAAAGCGCCAAGTGCGGAGACACGCTGCTTCTGCCTGCCGGAACCTCTTTCGACGTTAGGATTCTGCCCTCAAAAACCTGCGACGACCGGCACTACATCACGGTGCGAACCAGCACGCCCGATTCCAAGCTCCCTCCCGAGGGCACGCGCATCTCTCCCGCATGGGCCGGAGTCGCCAGCCTGCCGGGGCGTCCGCCCTTCGCTCAACCCGCCGGAGGGGCGGCCAAGCTGCTCGCAACTCTGGTGGTGCGGAATCATTCCGGAGTGGTCGTCGGCGATCACGTCCGCTTCATCGGCCTTGAGTGGACCACGCCTGCCGACGCCGACATCGGCCGGATTGCGATCGTCAAACATGGAGACCACGTTATCTTCGACCGCAACTGGATCCACCCTGCCGATGGCAGCGAAGTCGGCAACGGCGTTGGCATCGTCGGCTCGAACATGGTTGCGGTTGTCAACTCCTACATTAGCGGCCTGAATTGCGTCGCCCGTGCCGGCAAGTGCACCGATGCAGTCGCGATCGGCGGCGGCAATGGCGACGACCCCACCGGAACTTACAAGATCTACAACAATTTCCTCGAAGCCTCCGGAGAAAACATTCTCTTCGGTGGCGCCGCCGCAACCGTAAATCCGACCGACATCGAGATCCGGCGCAATCATCTTTTCAAGCCCCTCCTATGGAAGGAAGGCGAACCGGGATATACTCCGACTGCCTCCGGACATCCTTTCATCGTGAAGAACAATTTCGAACTGAAGAATGCGCGGCGCGTCCTGTTCGAGGCCAACCTGCTGGAGGGCAGCTGGGGCGGATTCTCGCAGAACGGCTTCTCGATTCTGCTCACGCCGAAGAACCAGGGGAATAAGTGTCCGGCCTGTCTGGTGAATGACGTCACCATTCGCTATTGCCGAATTCGCCGCGTTGCCAGCGTGTTCCAAATCGCCAATGCGCTCTCCGATGCTGGCGGCGCTTCCACCGACGGTGGCCGCTACAGTATTCACGACCTCATCGCCGACGACGTTCGTGGCAAAGACTTCGGAGGCGGAGGGGGGTTTCTGCTTCTGGGCGTTCGTCGGCCTCCCCTGCATGACCTTCAGATTGACCATGTCACCGCCTTTTTCCCGGGATCGGTTGCGTCCATTCTGAATACCGAGAGCAAGCTGCCCGGCTTCGTCATGACCAACAACGTCTTCTACCTCGGTGGCCCGCGTGCGGCCTTGGCTTCCGCTGGCGGCGGCCCCACTGCCTGCGCCTCCAAGACCCAGGGGCAAGGCCCGGAAGCGGTTTTGAACGAGTGCTTTAGCAACTATAAGTTCGAGAGAAACCTTATCATCGGCGATAAGCGCGGACGGTGGCCCGCTGGAACCATCACCGCCTCTTCCCCGAAAGACGCCGGAATCCGCGGCTACAAGGACGGAATCGCGAACGACGCTCGCCTTTGTCACGAGAAGGGACCCGGCTGCGAGAAGAAATCCCCCGGCGCCGGCGTTGACGGGGGCCGCGACCTGGGAGCCGACGTGGACGCCGTTGATACCGCCCTTGCCGGCGTCGAGTAGCTAACCGGGTAACCTTCGTAACCCCTGCTTTAACAATGGCTTCTGGGGTCGACCTGCATGATAAAATTTTCGTTAGATTGCGGACTGCCAGTCCAGGCGATCACAAGAATCCCCCAAATAGAAAGTCGTTCCGAAGCGGCGGAGCTTCACGACCACAGGCGCACCATCATGAATCCGGCAGCCGGAGTTCTCGAAAAAAAAACGGGGCAGGTTGCCGCGGGTAGCAAACGCTCGCAAGCTCCCGTATTTGTGCTGGGCTGCGAGCGGTCGGGAACCAAGTTTCTGTACCATTCGCTACTGTCCGCCGGAGGGTTCGCGGTCTACTACACGGAAAGCAACGCCTTCAACCTGCTCGGCCTGCTCTTCGGCAATCTTGCCCGTCGCGCCAACCGGCGCAACTTGCTTGACCACTTCTTCCGGAGCATGCTGTTTGAGCGCACCGGACTTGCGCCCAAGGAAATCGACGATCGCGTCATGGAGGAATGCCGCAATGCCGGCGATTTCCTGCGCATCGTGATGGAAACCATTGCCCGCAAACAGGGCGTCGCGCGCTGGGCCGAATGCACGCCCGCCCACTTGCTGTTTCTTCCCTTGATCAAGAAGACGATTCCAGACGCGCTCATCGTCCACATTATTCGCGACGGTCGCGACGTCACCTCTTCGCTGCACCGCGTTGGCTGGATTCGTCCGCTGCCCTGGGACCGCAGCCGCCCCCTCCTGCCGCCCGCTCTGTTCTGGCGAT
>CAWABC010000080.1:0-26990 GCA_963780105.1 uncultured Acidobacteriaceae bacterium | reverse complement strand
GTCCCATCTTCGGGAAACGCGGAAGGCGGGGGGCAGCTAAGGCTTGCGGGCTCGTCGACATGCGTTCCGGAAATCACGGAGCTCTCCGGTGCCGGGCGATGCTTCTGCCAGCATATGACGGCGGAGGGAAGAGTGGAAGTGACCGAAGATACGGATCTCAAGAGGGTTGTGTCGCGAATAGCGTGCACCAAGCCAGCACAGGCGACCGGAGTCAGTCTTTATCTGGCCTGGACTGGCGGCGATATCTCCACCACAAATACAGGATCACGGCCACGGCGACAATCAACGCGGCGATATTGAAGCGCTGCATGGCGCGCAGCAGGGTGCGCCAATGTCGCCCGAACAGATATCCGGCGCTGGCGATGACGGTGACCCAGACGACCGCGCCCAGGAAGTTGAAGAGAGCAAAGGCCCGCCAGCGCATGCGCAGCACACCGGCCAGCGGTCCGGCGAATACTCTCATGCCGACGATGAAGCGGGCGAAGAAAATAGCTGCTGCACCGTAGCGGGCAAACATTTCCTCGCCGCGTTTCAGCGTAGTCGACGAAATCCGAAAGAATCTTTGATAACGATCAAGCAGCGGACGCCCGCCAAAGTAGCCGAAGGCGTAGCCCAGATTGTCGCCCAGCGTGGCGGCACACGTGGCAACCACGATGATCCATCCGAGATGGAGCCGATGTTCGGAATAGGCCAGAAAACTTGCCAGCAGGAGCGTGGTCTCCCCGGGGACGGGGATGCCGGCATTCTCGCACAACAGCACCAGAGCTACGGCCCAGTAACCGTAGTCGGCAACGAAGGAGCGCAACGAGTGAAAGATTGCGTAGTGCATGAATTGACGATCAGTATGAAAGATTAGCAGGCCGCGACAGAACCCGGATGCATACACTCATGCCCTAAAGGAGTGTCTGCTTCCCTGTAGAGACGCGGCTTGCCGCGTCTCTCGTCGCGCCCAAAGGAGACGGGGCAAGCCCCGTCTCTACAATATCGTTCGTTTTCCCGGTGAGGAAATCGACGAGCGCGCGATTGAAATCTTCGGGCGCCTCCTCGTACGGCAGGTGGCCGAGGCCCTTGAACGCTACCAGCCTTGCGTCGCGAAAATTCTGGCGCAACGGCTCGGCGGATCGAAAATGTACGGCGCGATCTTTCGTTCCCCAGATGAGCAGAGTCGGGATAATCGCGAATCTTGGGGAGGGCCGCTTCCAGTTCCGCCAGGTCTGCCGTCCAATTCCTCACGATGCGCGCAGCATGACGCAACACGTGATTCTTGAGTAGGGGGATGCGGTAGCCCTCGAGCGAATCGGGTGGAATCTTTGATCCATCGCCGAACAGGCGGCGCAGCCCGAGGTCGTGGAGCGAAGGCCAGCTCTCGAACGCGCTAAGGAAGAGCAGGGAACCGAAGGCGCTGCCCACAAAGGGTGCGAGTCGTTTGCCGTGCGGTGACCAGGGATTGACCGGCGCGACGAGGATCAGACGTTGCAGGCGCGAATCCTTTCGCTCGCCACGTCCTTCAGCACAAGCCGCCGCCACCATGATGGCGACACCTCCGCCGTGCGAAGTGCCCAGCAGGTCGAAGTCTTTGATGCCGACAGCGTCCGCGAACTGCAGAACGCGTTCGGCGGTGGCGCACACGGTGCAATCCATCCCCTCATTCGCGGGCGACAACCCGGCGCCCAGATTGTCGATGGCATACACGGTCGCATGGGGCGCCAGCGCCGGGATCGTGAATCTCCAGGAAAACGAATAGCCCATCAGCCCATGAATCAGGATCAGCGGCGGGCCCGACCCGGCCTGCAGGTAACGCATGCGTCCGTCGGCGAGATCGAGCCAGCGCTCTTCGATTAGTGCGTTGCGATCAACGCACGGGAATGAATTTTTCTTCGGGATGTTGCGTTTCGGTGGGCAACGAAATCCTCGTCGAGAGAGTCTTACTAAGTGATATCGCCTCTAACGCTTCTGGGGAGCTGAATTTGGCTCCCCTGCTTTTCTGCCAGAAGCGCCTGATTCCACTCTACGTCTGAGTGAGACGCGGCTTGCCGCGTCGCCAGCTCCGCGCCCAACAGAAAGCCGGGCGGAGCAAGCCCCGTCTCTACGCCGCTTTCTTCCGCTTCTTGCCCAGCAGTCTCTTCAGCACTCTGATGCCTTTATCCACGTGCTTTTCTTCCAGCAGGAACGGCGGCAAGAAGCGCAGGACGGTGTCCTGGGTCGCGTTGAAGAGCACGCCCTCGGCCAAAGCCTGCTCGACCAATGGGCGCGCTGGAATATCCAGCACCAAGCCTAGAATGAATCCACGCCCGCGGGCTTCGCGGGTGGCAGCGTACTTCGAAACCAGCTCCTCGAATTGTTGATGCAGATAGCCGCCAACCTTGGCGACGTTTTCGAGCAGGTGCTCTTCTTCCACGATCGCAAGATATTCGAGCCCGACGCGGCACGCCAACGGACCTCCGCCAAAAGTTGTCCCGTGCTGTCCGGGCGAAATCGCGGAGGCGAAATGTTCTTTCGACAGGAACGCGCCGAGCGGCACTCCGGCGGCGATCGGCTTGGCGATGGCAACAATGTCGGGAACCACACCAAAGCTTTGGAAGGCGAAGAACTTGCCGGTGCGGCCGAGGCCGCACTGGATCTCATCGAAGATGAGCGCGGCCTGGTGCTGGTCGGCGAGCGTCCGGCAGGCGCGCAGAAAGTCTTCCGAACACTCAAGAATTCCGCCTTCGCCAAAGATGGGCTCCAGCACGATGGCGCAGGTGTTGGTATTGACCGCAGCGTGCAGACCCTCGACGTTGTTCTGCGCCACAAAGGTCACGTTTTCGAGCAGCGGCTCAAAACCTTTGCGGTACTTGTCCTGTCCGGTCAGGGACATCGCTCCAAACGTTCGGCCGTGATACGAGCCCTGTAGTGCCACCAGTTGCGACTTGGCATCGCCGCCGGCCTTGTGTCCGGCGAGACGCGCCAGCTTGATGGCACCTTCCATCGCTTCGGTGCCGCTGTTCGAGAAGAAGACCCGATCCAGGCCCGAAAGCTGGCATAGGCGCTCGGCCAGTTGTCCCTGATATTCGTTGTAATAGAGATTCGAGAGATGAATGACCCGGGCCGCCTGCTCGCGGATGGTCTTTACGATGCGCGGATGAGCATGACCGAGCGCGTTCACTCCCAGCCCGGCTACGAAGTCGAGATACTTCTTGCCTTCGAAGTCATAGAGGAAAACGCCTTTGCCGCGCTCAAAGCCCACGGGATAGCGGTTATAGGTGGGGAGAAGAAAGCGTTTTTCAAGATCGGCGATCTGGTCGAGGCGGGGCATGGCTTTATTGTAGAACGAACGGACAGAGGACAATGGGGGCGGGCTCTCAGCTGTCGGCCATCAGCTCCCAGTTCTCAGCTCTCCCCTTCCAACTACCGTTTCCCGCAGCCGAGATAGCATTCCAAAAAGCAGAAGCTGCCTTCCATAATTCATAGCCGCCATTCCAAATCAGCTCTATAATTGCGGAAATCGCTCTATGGAAGCGACTTACGCGCACTGGGAGACTAGAAGGGGTGGCAGTGAACTTGCAAACACCTGAACTGCGACGAGTGTCTGGCCGCGCCGCCTTGCAGCTGTCCCAGCCCATGAACCGCGAATTTGAGGCCCGGTTTACCGCCATCCTACTGGCTCTGCTCACCCTCGCGGCCATAGTTTTCGCCGGTTTCAACTACAAGATCGAGCACCATTCCGCCATTCCAGACGACGGCGCGTGGTGGATGGAGTCGGACGGCCGCCTGGTCGCGGATCGACTGGAGCCGAACGGTCCGGCTGAGCGCGCGGGAATCCGCCGCGGAGACCAGGTGGTCAGCGTCAACGGCCGCGCCGTGGGCACATCGGCCGCAGTCACGCGGCAGCTCTATTACTCCGGCGTCTGGTCGAAGGCGACCTACTCGCTGATCCGCGGATCGGTTCCACTGGATGTGGAAGTGGTGCTGGCTCCGGCCGAGCGCTCCATGAACGATTGGCTGCGGCTGATTGCGCTGATTTACCTGGGTATTGGACTCTATGTACTGCTGCGGCGCTGGACGGCGGTGGGCTCCACGCATTTTTACATCTTCTGCCTGGTATCGTTCGTCTTCTACTCGCTACATTACATCGGCAAGTTCAACGCTTTTGACTGGACCGTGTTCTGGGCCAATGAGGTCGCGTGGCTGCTGCAGCCGGCGCTCTTCCTGCACTTTGTGCTGACCTTCCCGGAACGGCGGGAATTCGTCACCAAGCATCGCTGGTCGATTCCGCTGCTCTACCTGCCGGGCTTGATACTGCTCGGAATCCAGGTCCTGGCTTTCGAGTATTTAAAAGCCAGCGCGGGGTTGCTCTTCAACCTAAACCGGGTGCACTGGACTTATCTGACGATCTTTTTCGTCTCGGCGGCGGCGGTTCTGCGGCGCAACTACCGCCGCGCCACGACTCCGATTCTGCGGCAGCAACTTAAGTGGATTACCCGCGGCACCATCCTCGCTATAACGCCGTTCACCCTTTTCTACGTTCTGCCGTATCTGTTCGGAGTGATGCCTTCGCCCATCATGAAGGTGTCGGTGCTCTCGCTGGGCTTGCTGCCGCTCACTTTTGGCTACGCCATTTTCCGCTATCGGTTGATGGATGTGGATCTGATCTTCAAGCGCGGCATGGCGTATACGCTGGCGGCGGCAGCCATCGTGGGAGCGTACTTCGCCGGCGTGGCCGCCATTGCGGAGTTGGTGCACACGCGGGTGCCCAGTTCCGGACCTTATGGACTGATGGTGGCCATCGTAGTCACCGCGCTGCTGTTTGATCCGGTACGGAAATGGATTCAGGAAAAGCTGGACCAGTTTTTCTACCGGACCGGCTACGACTACCGGCGCACGCTGATCGAATTCGGGCGCGAGTTGAGTTCGGAAACCGACCTCGACAAGATGCTTTCCTCGCTGGTGGACCGGCTGGCACGCACATTGCTGGTGGATCGCATCGCGATCTTCCTCGGCAACAGCGACTCTTCGCGTTTTGAGCTGGCGAAATCGTTCGGGCTCGCCCACGTCACCGGTCTTGACTTGTCGTTCCTTGCGAAACCGCGAGTCGAAGATGCGGCCGGGCATATCTTCTTCGAAAATACGCGCCAGTTGCCGCGTGAGAACGCGAGCGCGCAAGAAGCCATCGGACGTCTGGATCTGAACTACTACATTCCTTGCCACGCGCGGCAAAAGACCATCGCCTTCCTCGGACTGGGCAAGACCATGCAAGGCGACTTCCTCTCCAGCGAAGACGTGGAGTTGCTCGAAGCGCTGGCGGGATACATCGGCATCGCCATCCAGAACGGGCGGCTCTACGCCTCGCTCGAGCAAAAGGTCAGCGAGTACGAGCGGCTCAAGGATTTCAACGAGAACATTGTCGAGTCCATCAACGTCGGCGTGATGGCGGTGGACTTGCAGGATCGCATCGAGAGCTGGAACTCGCAGATGGAAGTCATGTACGCCCAGCCGCGATGGCAAGTAGTAGGGCGTTCGTTGAGCGAGGTTTTTCCGGCCGCCTTCGTCGAGGAGTTCTACCGCGTCCGGCAGAATCCTGGCATCCATAATCTTTATAAGTTCCGGCTGGCGACTCCCACCGGCGAATCGCGCATCGTGAATGTTGCCATGGCGCCGCTGGTCACGCGCAAGTTCAACGTGGTGGGGCGACTGGTGATCGTGGACGACATCACGGAGCGGATCGAACTTGAAGTCCAGCTCACCCAAGCCGACAAACTTTCTTCGATTGGACTGCTGGCCGCTGGCGTGGCGCACGAAGTGAATACACCGCTGGCGGTAATTTCCTCCTACACCCAGATGCTGGCCAAGCAGTTGCAGTCGGATCCGCAGAAAGCGGGCGTGCTGGAGAAAATCACCAAGCAAACGTTCCGCGCCTCGGAGATCGTCAACAATCTGCTGAATTTCTCCCGCACCACGGGCACGGAATTGACCGAAGTCAGCCTGAACAAGGTGATCGCGGATACGCTGGCGTTGCTCGAACACCAGTTCAAGGTGGCTCACATCCAGGTGCGGCACGAACTTTCCGAGAACCTGCCTTTGATCCAGGGCAACGCCGGGCGCTTGCAGCAAGTGTTTCTGAATTTGTTTTTGAATGCCAAGGACGCAATGACCGGGGGCGGAGTGCTGAACGTGGCCACGCTGAACGGAGAATTCGTCAGCGTGCGGGTCTCTGACACGGGCTCGGGCATTGCGCAGGAACACATTCACCGCATCTACGACCCGTTTTTCACCACCAAGACATCGCCCGCCGAAGGCCAGAATCGCGGCACCGGTCTTGGGCTCTCTGTCACCTACGGCATCATCCAGGAACACGCGGGCAACATCCGCGTGGAGAGCCGCCCGGGCGAAGGCACCACCTTCACCCTGGATTTTCCATTGCTGTCGATCAGGAAGGCAGTCCATGTCTGAAGCAGCCATGTCTGAAGTAGCGGTTATCTCACGCCGAAATGCGTCTCCAAGTGCGTCTCCAACTGCGCCGCAAAGCGCGCCGCAGAGCGCGGGCAGAATCCTCATCATTGACGATGAAGCGGAAATCCGGGAGTCGCTGGAAACTCTTCTTCAACTCGAGGGCTACACCGTCGTCGTTGCGGGAACTGGAAGGGAAGGTCTGGCGCAGATTGGAGAGCGCGCTTTTGACGTCGTGCTGCTCGACCTGGCCCTGCCCGACAAGAACGGGATGGACGTGCTCTCGGAAATCCGGCTGGTGCATCCGCAACAGGCGGTCATCATGATCACCGCCTACGGCACGGTGGAGAACGCGGTCCGCGCCATGCAATCCGGCGCCACCAACTTCATCCAAAAACCGTGGGACAACGAGAAGCTCCTAGCCGACGTGCGCGCCGCTGTCGCCCGGCAGAAGGCGGAAGAAGAAAACATTCAACTGAAGCGCGCGCTCAAACAGCGCTATAACTTTGAGCACATTGTAGGCAAGAGCGAGCCCATGCTGAAAATTTTCGACTTGGTCGCCCAGGTCGCGCCCAGCCGCTCGACGGTACTGCTGCAAGGCGAAAGCGGGACGGGCAAGGAACTGATCGCCAAGGCGATTCACTTGAACTCCACGCGACGCGACCGGCCGTTCGTGCCCGTCAACTCCGGGTCCACACCGCCCGACCTGCTCGAATCCACGCTGTTCGGACACGTTAAGGGCGCCTTTACCAGTGCGGTTTCGTCGAAGAAAGGCCTGTTCGAAGTTGCCGACCGCGGTACGCTCTTCCTCGACGAAATCGGCACCATGAGTATGGACACGCAGAGCAAGATTCTGCGCGTGCTGCAGGACCGCAAGTTCATGCACCTGGGCGGCGTGCAGGAAATTCAAGTGGACGTGCGCATCATCGCCGCCACCAACGTGGATCTCCGCCAGATGGTGAAAGAAGGCCGCTTCCGCGAAGACCTGTTTTACCGCCTCAACGTAATCAGCCTCGATCTACCACCGTTGCGCCAGCGCCGCGAAGATATTCCGTTACTGGTGCAGCACTTCCTCCACATATTCCGAGGAAATGAGCGGCCCCCGCGCCGCATTACCACCGAGGCGTTGCGTCCTCTGGTGAGCTACGCCTGGCCCGGCAACGTCCGCGAACTGGAGAATGCGATCGAACGCGCCGTGGTGCTCTCTTCCGACAGCGACATTGGGGTCGATCTGCTGCCCGATCACATCGTGGACCGGGGCACTTCGGTTCCGTCTTTGGACGCCAGTGCCGGAGCCACGCTGTTCGGCATCATGGAAGACTGCGAACGGCGGATCATCGTCGACATGCTGGAGAAGTGCGGCTGGAATCAGACGGAAGCGGCGGAGCGCTTCCGCGTCCCGCTCTCTACCCTGAACCAGAAAATCAAACGGCTGGCCATCGAGATCAAGAAGAAGAGACCACCGAGCCGGCCAAGAATCACGTAGGGACAGGCGATCGGTGTCCAGCGGGTGATCGGGGGTTTGGGCTGTTGATCGACGGGTTCTGAGCATCGGCCCGATCACCCGTCAGCCGAGCCGTCCCGTGAGCATGGCCGATCACCCGATGATTTCTCTCTCTGCTATAGTTCCTTGAGCGGAAGTCCCTGACCAGACATGGCGTTCGAACTCGAATTGGTTTCGCCCATTGAAATCGCCAAAGACATTGCGCTGGCAGTTCAGGAATACACTCTGCTCGCGGCGCAATCTCTGGCAAACTTCTTCCGCCGTCCCCTGTACATGGGCGACATGCTGCACCAGGCGGACCTGATCGGCGTCGGCTCGCTTCCCATCGTGATTCTGACCGGACTCTCCGTCGGCGCGCTGTTGGCGCTGAACTCCGCTAGCACTTTGCAACGATTCGGCGGGATCACGCTCATTGGCCAACTGGTATCGATCGGCATGGTCACCGAACTGGGTCCGCTCATCACCGGGCTGATGGTGGCCGGGCGGAACGCCTCCGGCATGGCCAGCGAACTGGGCTCGATGATCGTGACCGAACAGATCGATGCCATGCGTGCCCTGGGCACAGACCCCACCAAGAAGTTGATCACGCCACGGGTTGGGGCCACGGTCTTCATGCTGTTTTTCCTGACCATCATCGCCGATCTGCTCGGGCTGATCGGTGGCTATGCCGTCGCCCATCTGATCTTCGGCCTCAACTCTGAGCAGTATTGGACCTCCGTCTGGCAGATCCTGGTCTTCCGCGATGTCTTCACCGGCCTGATCAAGCCCGTCCTGTTTGGGTTCATCATCGCCACCATCGGCTGCTACTACGGCATATCGACGCGTGGCGGCACGCAGGGCGTGGGCCGTTCGACCACCCAGGCCGTGGTCGCCTCTTCCGTGCTGATTCTGATCGTGGACTTCTTCGTCACCAAGCTGATCTTCGCAATTTTTGGTTACAGATAAGCCATGCCCGCTCCCACTCTGCCCCGCGAAAATCCGGTAGCCGCGGCCGCGAGCCCCTCCGGTTACGCGCTCGAGTTCGACAACGTTTCCATCGCCTTCGATGAAAAAGTTGTGCTCGATGGAGTTTCGTTCCAATTGCCGCACGGCGAAACCAAAGCTCTGTTTGGCGTCGCCGGATCTGGCAAAAGCGTTCTGCTCAAGCTTGCCATCGGTTTGCTGCGGCCCGACAGCGGCCGTATCTTCATGCTGGGAGAAGAAATCACGCGCATGAGGGAACAGGAACTCTTCGAGTTGCGCCGGCGCGTGGGCATCGTGTTCCAGGAAAGCGCGCTCTTCGACTCGCTAAAAGTCTCCGAAAACGTCGCTTTCCGCCTGATGGAAGAGCGTGTTTCGGCGGAGGAGATTGAGCGGCGGGTGCGCGAGGTGCTGCGCTTTGTGGAGTTGGAACAGACTTATGACATGCCTCCGTCCGAACTCTCGGGTGGCATGAAAAGGCGCGTGGCCATCGCGCGCGCCATCGTCACGCAGCCCGAGGTGCTGCTCTACGACTCGCCCACCGGCGGACTCGATCCCGTAACCTCGAACACCATCGTCGAACTCATCGTGAAACAACGCGACGTCTACAAAACCAGCGCCCTCATGGTGACCCACCGCCTGCAGGATGCCTTCACCATGGCGACTCACCAATTCGATCGGGCCAGTAACCAGATGGTCGTCCTGCCCAAAGGCCAGCATTGCGAAGTGCCCATGAGCTTCCTGATCCTGCGCGACGGCAAGGTCATCTTCGATGGCGACGCTCACCAACTCGCCGCTTCGCGCGACGACTACATTCGCGAATACATTTCGTAGGGTTGCTGGTTAATGAACTTCGTATCAGGGCATCGCTCTAGCGATGCCGAAATCCTGCGAAATCGGATGCCCTTTTAGGGTGTGCGTGAGAACTCGTTCTTGGGCAATCGAGTGGAACCAAATACCAGAGACTTCAGCCCCGGAGGGACGACCTCGGTACCAGCCCGAGCGCTTCAGCGCTGGGAAAAGTGGGAGAATTGACTCAAGTCCCGGGAGGGACGACCGAAGCTCCCACGCACACTCCTTTAGGGGCTGCGCGTCCAATCTCCAGTTGTGATTTTGTTTTCAAGGGGAGCGGCTTCAACCGCGCTTTCGCCGCCGAGGGCTGTCGCTTCATAGCATCTAGTCTTCACTGTCTCAGCGCCGTCTCCAACAACTTCGAGATTTCTCCCTAATTCCACTTCACCCAAAGCGCACGCTTTCACAGGCTGTGGACAAAGTTGATTCTTGACACCCAGCCCCTAAAGGGTCTGCGCGAGAACTCATATTCGGAAAGCGGTGGAATGGAGTGCGAAGGAACCCAGCCCCGGAGGAGCATCTGCCAATAGCCCGGCGCTTCAGCGCCGGGAAAGGGGGAGTGAGAGATACGCGAGTCCCGGAGGGACGACTGAAATTCTCACGCACACTCTGGAAGCGTTAGGCTAATCTCGATCGCCCCTCCGGGGCTGGATTCTCCTAGGTTCGTCTTCGCTTTCGGCCGCTCTTCTTTCTTCCACACCTTGGCCCGGTAGACCCACCGGATTTGTGCGTGCTCGCGGAATCCGCCTTTCATCCCCCTGGCGAGGCCGATCGTCGATTCCCCAAACTTGTCGCGCAGATGATCCGCGGCCGCGAGAGCCTTCTGCCAACGCTCATCCCGCGCAGGCTCCAGCAGATCAAGCTGAGCGGGACCCGATTCGAAATTTGACGTCTGCACTCCCAGCAACCGCACCGGCGCGCCCTTTTTCCAGTTGCGAAAAACAGCCGCCGCGCCTGCTCGAAAATCTCCTGATCCATCTGCGTCGGCTGCTCCAGCGACTGCGCCCGCGTGATCGTCGTGAAATCTTTGTAGCGCAGTTTCAGCTGGACGGTGCGCGCAAAATATCCGCCCTCGCGCAGCCGCCGCGCCACCATCTCGATCAGGTGCACCAGCGTCGACTGCAACTTGTCGGCCTCGGCCGTATCCTCGTCGAACGTGTGCTCGTGGCTGACGGACTTTGGGTCGTCGTCATCGCCCACCGGACTGTCGAACCATCCACCCGCATCCTCCCCTCGCGACTTCCCTGCGAGCGCCAGCCCCCATTGCCCGAATTTCCTCACCAGGAATCCCGGTCTTCCAACCCCGCCAGATCGCCCACCTTCCGAATGCCAAACTCAGCCAACTGCCGCTCCATCACCTTGCCCACGCCCGGGATGTCGCCGACTGCGAGCGGCGCCAGGAACTTCGCCTCCACCCCGGGCTGCACCCACAGCACTCCGTTCGGTTTGGCCTTGGCGGAGGAAACCTTTGCGCACCATCCGCGAGGTGCCGATCCCGACCGAACAGTTCAATCCCGTTGCCGACTTCATCGCCGCATGCAGCGGGTGCGCCGCCTGTAGCGGACGGCCGTGCAGACGCTCGGTGCCGGTCAGATCGATATACGCCTCGTCCACCGACGCCATCTCGACCACCGGCGAAAACTGGCCAAGCACCGCGTGGACCTTCTGCGAATACTCGCGATAGCGCTCCGGATGGCCATCCACGAAGATCGCCTGCGGACAGCGTTTCGCCGCCGTCCGCAACGGCAGCGCCGAGTGCACGCCGAACTTCCGCGCCGCATACGATGCCGCCGACACCACCCCGCGCTCGTGCGCCTGCCCGCCGACGACGACAGGCTTGCCCTTCAACGACGGGTCAAACAATTCCTCCACCGAGACGAAGAAGGCGTCCATATCGACATGGAAGATCGTGTGCGGGGAGGTGCTCATCGGGGTCCAGAGCGGCTTGGCAGAAGTAGTACCGCGAGTTGGGCGGGAACCCTGAGGAGCGGGACGGCGCGCACACCCACACCCGGCACCCGGAACGCGCTGGAAGTTAACTAGTTGGTACCCCCACCCCCCTCCCCCCCTGTCTAGTGGAATCATGGGGTTACCGGGAATTTTTCCACTCGGTCTTTGAATCGAAAGGACTTATATGCAAAGTATTCCGGAATAAGGACTTAGGTTGTCAAAGAGCGCTGAAAATGGGTTTGGGGCAGCTTCGAGGGCCGTCTTGGGAGACGGGCACACCTCTCAACTGCCCCAATCAGATAGCTATTATCGCGCAACGCGAGTTCGATGTCTGTGACGGGCGTACCGATAATTTGTGACGAAAAATCAGGAGCCAGAAGTGCGCTTGACACCTGCGCTTCCGGCTCCTACGCTACGGCATATGGACGTGCAACTCACTCCTGACCAAAGGGCTTTTGTCCGGCAAGCGATTGACAGCGGGCGACTTCGAGGGGAGGAAGACGCGGTGAAGGAAGCTCTTTCTTTGTGGGAGGAGCGCGAACGTGGCCGCGCGGAAATCCTGGCTGCCGTCGATGAGGCGGAAGCCTCGCTCGCCCGTGGCGAAGGGCGCGCGATCACGCAGGAATCCATGCGCGAGCTTGCCCAGCAGGTGACGCAGCGTGGACGCGCCCGCCTTGCCGCCGAACAGACGCCTCGCTGATGCACCCACCCGAGGTTTTCAGTCGGACAACCTTATAACAACTCGTGACGACTGCGCCCGAATCCTGCAGTCTGATTGCCTCGTCATGGACAGGAGGTGAAACCGATGTGGATAACGTGGAAAGACAAGACGACGAGCTCGTTTGGCCGATCACGATCGAAAAGAAAATTGGTATCTTCTACGAGCAGATACGGCTCGGCAGTTACACGTTGCGGATCTGATTGCCAATCTCGGCGGGGCCCCGCTCGAAGGCGAAGCCGAAGTGCAGCGTATTCCGCGACTCAGGTTTTGCCGTTCTCCGATGTTGCGCTGGCTCACTTCGAGACAATCGGAAAGTACAGAGGGCTTGCAACCTGCGTCCGTGGCGCTCAATTTAAAGCGGGCGCCCAAACCGTATTTCCATTGATGCGGAACGTTGCGCGCGAAGTGCGGAAGAAGCTACTCGACATCCTTACGTGGGACGCGAGATGCGGTCTCTATCACAACTCGAGAACTCGTCGCGGCGTGGGTGGCTCGTCAACCGCCAAACGGCGAGGCGATGGCTTACTATCCCGATGCGAGCAAGTACTTGCAATCAGCCCAGAACGCCTCCCCCACGCCCTCAAGGGCCATCTCGAGCGCTACCGGGCGGAGCTGTTGGATTCGAATAATACCGACGCACGCCAGTGCTTCGAGCGTCAATTCGATAAGGATTTCGGCGTCAATTAGCCGCCGTCTGTAAACGGCGAACACCCCGACCCCCGGAGTACAATCCTGTTTGTGGATAGAAGCAATCGTGTATTCGGCCGTCTTGTTACTTTCGAGGTAGCCTACCCAGACCTGCAAGATGCAGTGGTCGAGTATAAGCAGTACATGCGCGGTTCTGCGGCCGAGCAAGGGACTGATTTTCCTGAGCATCACAGCATCTGCAATCACGGCGGGGTCATTCATTGTACGAACGCAGCATGCACTGGCGGGGGCTTCGAAGTCGATGCCCTAATCGGTGACGCTCGCAGGTCGCCCGGCGGAGTGAAGGAGGGCGAGTTGCCATGCGCAGGTCACGAAAAAATGGGCAGGGGACAAACCCGCGGTTGCGGCTCCTTTATCCGCTACAGGATTCGGACGATTCAAAAGGTAACTGACAAGGAGACTGATAATTAGAGTATGCCTCCTCTTTACCCTCTGCATTCTGCTCGCGCGGGCGAAATGCATAGGTCCTTCGCTTCGCTCAGGATGACAAATTTATATTCAAGTCCCCGACCAACGGATTCTTGGCAACGCTACGGCGTCCCGTAAAGCTGCCGGTACACATTCGCATTCCGCAGGATGGCTTGCACGTATTCGCGGGTTTCGGTGAAGGGGATGGACTTGACGAACTCCTGCGGATCGATGAAGCTGCGACCGCCGGCAAACAGCAGGTCCTTCGCTTCGCTCAGGATGACAAACTAATTTTGTGTCGCGAACTTACCGGGCACCCGGCCTAATTCCCGTGTTCAGCAACGACGGCGAACTTCACGCCCAGGGCGTGCAAGACGGAACTGATGGTTTCAAAGCGTGGGTGCGCGCCTGCGCTCAGGGCTTTGTACAGGCTCTCCCTGCCCAGTCCCGAGTCTTTGGCGATCTGCGCCATGCCTCGCGCTTTAGCCACGTCGCCGAGCGCGGCAACGAACACATCGGGGTTTGGATCTTCGGCAGCCGCCGAAAGATATTCCGCAATGACCGCGTCGTTATCGAGATACGCCGCCGCGTCGAATGCTTTGTAAGTTGTTTTCCTCTTCATTGTTTCGCCCTCTGTTTCGCCCTCTTGAGTTCGCGAGCCATTTTTTTCGCTTTGGCAATGTCCTTCGTCTGCGATGCCTTTACGCCGCCAGCCAGCAAAACATAGACGGTCGATCCCGTTCGCGTGTAATAAACCCGATACCCTGCTCCAACATGAATACGCATCTCGGAAACGCCTTCGCCGACGGGTCCGCAATCGCCGAAATTTCCAAAGGTCGCACTACGAAGGCGAGCCAAGATTCTGGCCTTTGCTTTTTGGTCGGCCAGATGGGACAGCCACGCATCGAAATCGGACGACCGAACAAATATATTCACGCCCCCTCATTGTATCCGATAGGATACTTTTCTGCGAGCCGCTGTGTTTCCGGGCCTTCCCGCAACCTTACAAAACTTACCCATTTCGCCCGCGCCAGCAAAATACGGAGGTCCTTCCCCTTCGGCTCCGCTCAGGGTCAGGATGACAATTTAATTTTATGTCGCGAATTTACCGGGCGTGACGCTAACCCAGCACCGGCTCTTTTTTCAACTCCGCGGCTGCGACTGCGTCCGCACTGGCCCGCGCCTGTCGCGCACGATCGTAGATCTTGCCGTACTCGCGGGCCGACGCGCCCCAGGAAAAATCGCGGCTCATGCCGTTGCGCATCAGCGTCTGCCACGACGACTGGATCGCGGTAGGCGAGCAAGGCTTGTTTGATGGTCGCGAGCAGCGCCTCGCCGGTGTAGTCGGTGAACTTGAAGCCCGTGCCCTTGCCGGTGCGCGCGTCCCAGGGCTCGATGGTGTCGTCGAGACCGCCGGTCGCCCGCACGACGGGAACGGTCCCGTACTTCAGGCTGTAAATCTGGTTCAAGCCCGCAGGGCTCGTACCGTGAGGGCATCAGGAACATGTCCGCGCCCGCTTCAATCTTGTGCGCGATGGCGTTGTCGTAGGCGACCTTGACCGCAATCTTGTTGGGGAATTGCTTGTTGAGCCGCTGGAACATTTCTTCGTACGGCTTGTCGCCTGTTCCCAGCGCGACCACGATCATCTCTTCGCGCGCCAGCCGGTCCATGATCTGCGCGATCAGGTCGAAGCCCTTCTGCGCGGCGAATCGCGACACGATGCCGATCACCGGCGACTTTGGAATCGGCGTTCGTGACTCCAAAGGCATGCAGCAAGTCCTGTTTGCATTGCAGCTTTGCCGCTCAGATCCTGTGGCGAATACTTCGCGACGATGAATTTGTCGGTCTGCGGGCTCCACTCGTCGTAGTCCACGCCGTTCAGGATGCCGGTCACGGTCGCGGCGCGATGGCGCAACACGCCTTCGAGGCCAAATCCATATTCGGTGGTCTGGATCTCCTGACTGTATTTCTTGCTGACGGTGGTGACGAAATCGGAGAGCACGAGCGCGCCCTTCAGAAAATTCACCTGTCCGAAGAATTCCATCTTCGAGATCGTAAGCAGCTCCCAGGGCAGCATCAGCAGCGGCAGCGTATCGGGCGGGAACAAACCCTGGTAGCCCATGTTGTGGATGGTGAAAACGGTGGCAACTTCGCGAAACGCAGGATCCTCGGCGTAGAGCGTGCGCAACATCACCGGCACCAGCGCCGACTGCCAGTCGTGGCAGTGGAACACGTGCGGCACGCCCAGCATCTTGGAAGCTTCGAGCACCGCCCGCGAAAACATGGCGAAGCGCTCGGCGTTGTCGGGATAGTCGCCGGCCGGGCTGCCGTAGAGCGCCTCGCGGTCGAAGTACTGCGGATACTCCACAAAATAAAATCGAACTCCGGCGGTCGTGCCTGCCGTTACCACCGAACAGAAACGATACTTGTCGTCGAAAGGGACGGTAATGCTGCGCACTACCGTTTGTGGGTCGGGCAGTTTGGTTTGGCGATAACGCGGAAGATAGACGCTCACCTGATGCCCCAGAGCGGCCAGCGCGCGCGGCAAGGCGCCGACCACGTCAGCCAGTCCACCGGTTTTCGAAAAGGGAACGCACTCGGATGCGGCGAAAGCGATATGCATGGCAGAGAAGCCTCCTGAGCGAGGGCCCGATAGGCCTCGCTCACGTTATGATTGCTTCTATAGAAACGCGGCTTGCCGCGTCTCTACAAAAATTGCGGAAGAGAACACCGCCAGTCTAAAGCTGGAAAGAAAGAGGGTCAACGTGCCAAAGGGCGCGACCGTACCAACCAGTCCGCGCAAGCCCAAACTGGGACAGCATTTCCTGGTGAGCGAACCGGCGGCTCTGCGCATAGTCGAGGCGCTGGGCGATGTTTCCGAGGCCACAGTGCTGGAAATCGGCCCCGGCCGCGGCGCCATCACGGAGTTGCTGGCAAGGAAGTCGCGGCGGCTGATCGCTGTGGAATTGGACCGTGTCCTTTCGGCCCAGCTCCGAATGAAGTTCTCCCTGTACCCCAATGTCGAAATCATCGAAGGCGACTTCCTAAAGATCGAACTGGACACCGTCTTTGGTGCGAAGCCGGGCAGCCTTCGCACCGGTCTGAACTTCACGCCCTCGCCGGCGCGCGTCATCGGCAACCTGCCCTATTACATTACCTCCGATATTCTGCTCCGGCTGCTGGAATACAACCGTTACTTTTCGACCTTGGTCATCACAGTGCAGAAAGAAGTTGGCGACCGCCTGGCGGCTTCGGCCGGAAGCCGCGACTATGGCTTGCTTTCAGCGACCGCGCAGCTCTACGGCCGGGTCGAACAACTGTTCACGCTTCCGCCGGGAGCGTTCTCTCCACCCCCCAAGGTGCATTCCAGCGTGATTCGGATTACGATCAAGCCGCAACTGGAGGCGCTGCGGGTTTCCGAAGCCGAGTTCATTGCCTTCCTGAAACTCTGCTTTGGGCAGAAGCGCAAAACGCTCTGGAATAATCTGAAGACGGCGTACGATGAAGGTGCGCTGCGCGCCGCTATGGCGAAGAGCCAAGTGAAGCCTGCAATCCGCGCCGAGGCGCTGCCCCTGGAAAGAACCGCCGCCCTGTTTCGCTCGCTGAGTACACCGTGAATGGTGGATAGTTGATAGTGAATTGACTTACGCAGTTTGCCCACTACACTATCCACTATTGACGAGCCGCACGTCTCCGCGAGGAGGCCACTCATGACTTCCGCTGTACGAACTCCCGCCGTCGCCGGCAGGTTTTATCCAGGGCGCGCGGAAGAATTGCTCCGCGACATTCGAACCTACACCTCTTTGTCCGAAACGGCGGCCGACACCCCGGAAACCGGCCGCCTCTCCGCCCTTGGATGCGTTGTTCCCCACGCAGGATACATCTACTCCGGCAGCGTCGCGGGCGCTGTGTACTCGCGACTGGAAATCCCCGAGAGCTTAGTCATTCTCTGCCCCAACCACACTGGCAGGGGACATCCGCTCGCGGTCATGGCCAACACCACATGGCAGACTCCGCTGGGTGAGGTAGCGGCGGACGCGGAACTGGGCGTTCGGTTGCTGCATCGTTTCCCCGCCTTGCAAGAGGACAGCGCCGCACATCGCGCCGAGCACGCGATCGAGGTTCAGCTGCCGTTCCTGCAGGCGCGCCAGCCGAATTTGAAAATTGTTCCCATCGCCGTCGGCACCAGCGACTTTGGCGCGCTTCGCGGACTGGGTGAAGCGCTGGCGGAGGTGATTGCCGAGCGAGAAGAAGCAGGGGGAGGGAAGGTCCTGATCGTCGCCTCCAGCGACATGAACCACTACGAGTCCGACGCCATCACTCGCGTCAAAGACCGCAAGGCCATCGCACGCGTGCTGGCCCTGGATGCGCGCGGTCTCTGGCAGGTGGTGATGAATGAAGACATCAGCATGTGCGGCTTCGGACCGGCGATTGTCATGCTGACCGCTGCAAAACTTCTGGGAGCGACTTCGGCGACGCTGGTCAAGTACGCGACTTCGGGCGAAGTCTCGGGCGATTACGAGTCGGTGGTTGGGTACGCGGGAATTATTGTGGAGTGAGGAACACGTCCCGCAGATACTTCCGCATTTTTCCATGGGGACATAGCGGAGTACCGTCCCGACGCGACTCGTACGATCTCTGAGCTACCCAGCACTTACGTGCTGGGCTAACGTATGTCGCCCCTAATGGGGCTCCCGTGCATCGGAGTAGGCGAGACTAGGAACCGACCGTCAGACTCAGGAGTATGAGAAGAAAAAGGCGGCCGATTTCTTGGCCGCCTTTTCCAAAAACAATTTCTATTTCAGTGAGGACGCGGCGGCGGCGGAGCGGCCGACCGGTGCGGCGATCCCATCGGAGCCATTCCCGTAGAAATCCCGCCTCTCCTGGAACTCGAACTCGTACCGAAGCCGGTTGTCGATGTCGTGGTCGAAACGGGCGGAGCCGTCGCGACTACGACGGGACGAGAAGTACGATCCATGGTTTTCGCGACGTGATCGAGGTGGCGCACCGATCCGCGCGGCACTCCGAAGCCTGCGGAGCCGGGCTTGATGGTCAGACGGCGCGGTGCTCCAACTCCGCGCCCGGATTGGCTGCGAGACCCAGTCCCACCATCACCGTCTTGTGCCCACTCACCGGTGCGGTCGGCACTTTCGTTCCCACCGGCGCATTCACCACCCGCGGAATCGCGTTCCAGGAATTCCAGTAACCTGGCTGCCAGACCCATCCGAAGCCGGGAGCGAAGGCCCAGTTGCCGTAACTGTAGGGCATCCATCCCCAGGGATACCCCGACACCCACATGTAGCCGACGCCTGGATAGAAGGCCCAGCCGCCATCCTGGAACGGGCTCCAAGTGGCGTCGATGAAGTAGGGCTGCCAGACGTTGCCGTAGCCGGGCACGGTCATGAAGTTGCCGTAATAATTCAAGTCACTCATGCCGTAACCGTAGGGCGACGTTAATGCTGGAGCCGCCGGCGGAAGCGTAGCGATCGTGATAGTCGGTCTGCTGGCGATCCCAGGCGTCGGAGGGATCGGCTTCGTAATTCTTGGCGATCACGAAAGTGTCTTTCTTGGCGGGATCGTCATTCGCAAGGTCGATGGTTGCGCTGTGCTTTTCGGCAACCTCAAATTGTCCGGAGGGCGAAGTCACGCTCAATTTGCCTTTGAATACGGCCACGGTCTCCCGGGCGTCGGCGAGTTCTACGCGAAAATGCGCGGCCCCGGACACGGTGACTGACTCGCGGACAAAGTTCAGCAGGAACTGGTCGACGGTTTTCTGGCCAGCGGTTTTCGCATGAAGATTCGCGTAGACGGTACCGGAGACAAGCTGCACGGTGCTGAGCTTCTGGCCGTCGTCGCCAAGCGCCAAATGAATGAAGTCCACTTCGCTGTCGGGGGCAAGGCGCAGCGCGCTGCCATCTTCGAATTCCACTTCGGCGCGGCCATCCTTGCCCGTCTTCAGCTTGGAGCCTTCGACTACGGGCAGGTTGATAAACGCTTTATCAAAACCGTCGCCGGTGGCGCGGTCGATCTGCACCGTGCCCTCGACTTCGCTCAAGCGCACGATGCGGGCCTTCGACTCGGCCGACGCCGAGACCACCAGAAACGCCGCTGCGAGCACGGCCAACATTGCAAGCGTCTTTCCAAGCTTGTGCGATCGCCATATGCTTCCTCCCTGAATCGCGCCCCTAAGCGAGTGGAACTGGTTTCCAGAACGCTAAATCCGTTGCCAAGTGCATGAGTTGCCAGCGACAACCGCGAGCGCCATTAGCCCGCAAAAGATTCAACTAATTGAGGCCGACGGATCTTTCCGTTTGTCTTCGTCTGGCTTGAGTTTGCGAGCCTGAAGAGCTTAAGTCAAGGGGGATCTGGGTGAGTCCATTGGGGGCTTCGAACACCACGTAGAGACGCGGCTTGCCGCGTCTCAGACCGCTAGCATCGCGGAGAAGGGGCAAGCCCCGTCTCTACAGGAAAACTGTTATCGAATGCCTGCCCGCTCCAACAGGCGTTGGGCGCGGGCGCGGGTTACGTTGATCACCGATGGGTCGGCGACGATCTGATCGAGGATGGGCTGAATGGCCGCGACCTCGATCAGTTGATTGGTGCGGGCCATTTCCTCCATGCGCTTGAGTTCTTCGTCGAGCGCGAGCTTCTGGTAGTGGTGATCGTACTGCAGGCGATGTCCGAATTCGAGCGTGGCCGAGAGACTTTGCATCAGGCTGGTCAGATCCTGCACGGCGGGGTTGGACGAATAATTGTAGGTGGACTCACCGCTGCGGTGCGCGTCTTTGTAGGTGAGCGTCTTCTTTCCGGTAAAGGCGAGGCCCTTGTGATGGGAGTCGACGTCCTTCCGAAAATATCCGGCCTTGGCCGCCAGTTCGAAGATTTTCTGCCGCGTTTCGGCGGCTACGGTGAAGGCAAAATCGAAGCTGTCGGTCTGGTCGGAATCGGCCGACAACCGGCCGCTGGACTGGTAGCGGGCCGAGCCATCGGATTGAACGCGAATCGAGTAGTGCTCCGGCTGCGAGTTGGGAAAATCGAGGGTGAAGGTGACCGCGGCCGGTGCTTGACTCGGTTTGCGAATAGGCGAGGGGCCGAAGAAAAGATGAGCAGCCAGACCATCTGAAATGAGCGGGGCATGGGCCGCTGTAATGATTGGGGATGGCGGCGAAGAGTGTCAAGGGGGCGGCAGGCAGCTGTCAGCTCTCAGCTCTCAGCTTTCGGTTTCTAGCGCTCCATGCAGGGCATATTTCTGAGCAATTTCTGAAAGGATTGTCACCCTGAGCGAAGCGAAGGATCTGCTGTCTTGTCATTGCAAGAGACAGCAGGTCCTTCGCTTCGCTCAGAGCTTGTGACTTTTTTCGTGCGGTTTTATGGTGGCGCAAAGTTATAAGTGAGCATGAGCCATGATACCGAAGTAAACCGAGAACGAGCAGAGGCCCAGGCGGCGGTGCGGTTGCGGATGCCGGAGCGGCGGCAGATGGCGATGGTGGTGCAGTGTCCGGACGATTTGGTGCCGGCGCACGCATCCGGTGCGGATGGTGATGGCGGTGGTGGAGAAGCTGGATCTGTCGCGCTTTTCGCGAGCCGATCAAGGCGCGCGAAGGAGTGGCGGGCCGGGACGCGACCGATCCGCGAGCTGCTGGTGGGGTTGTGGCTGTATGCCTGCATTCGCGGGATCGGATCGGCGCGGGAGTTGGCGCGGCGCTGCGAGGAGAGCGCGGCCGTTTCGCTGGCTGTGCGGCGGGGTGACGGTGAACCACCGGCTGCTGTCGGACTTTCGCACGCGATCACGGGGAGGCGCTGGACGAGTTGTTCACGCAGGTGATCGCGTCGCTGGTGGACAAGGAACTGGTGTCGGTGAGCCGGGTGAGCCAGGACGGAGTGCGGGTGCGGGTGAGTGCGGGGGCGGGCAGTTTCCGGCGGGAAGAGCGGTTGCAGAAGTTGCTGGCGGAAAGCCGAAGCAGCACGTCGAGGAGTTGCGGCGGCAACTGGAGTGTCCGGAATAGTCGGCGGTGCTGTCGGCCCAGCAGAAGGCGGCGCGGCGGCGTGCGGCCGAGGAGAAGCAGCAGCGGCTGGAGCAGGCGATCGCGCAGTTGCCGGAGCTGAAACAGAAGCAGGCGGAAGCGGCGAAGCGAGCGGGCCAGGGAAAGTGCGGGCAGAAGATTCGCGACAAGGAACCGCGGGTGAGCACCACCGATGCGGAAGCGCGGCGTGATGAAGATGCCCAACGGCGGCTTCAACCCGGCGTGCAACGTGCAGTTGGCGACCGACACCGAAAGCCGCGCGATCGTGGGCGTCGAGGTGAGCAACGAAGGCTCGGACTCGGCGGGGTTGAGCGAACCGATGCGCCAGCAGGTGGAGCAGCGCAGCGGACGCGCAAGGTCGAGCAGCACCTGCTGGACGGCGGCTACCTGCGAAGCCGAAGACATCGAGCAGGCGCACGAGCAGGGCGTGGAATTGTTCGTGCCGCCCAAACCGGCAAGACAGCCGCGCCAGAACCGGGGCCGCGAACTGGAGCCGAAGCCGGGCGACAGCGAAGCGGTGCTGGCGTGGAAGCAGCGCATGGCGAGCGCGGAAGGCAAAGAGATTTACCGGCAACGGGCAGCGACCAGCGAAACGGTCAACGCCGACCTGCGCAGTTATCGCGGGTTGACGCAACTCACGGTACGCGGCCTGGCCAAGGCCAAGTGCGTGGCGCTGTGGTGCGCACTGGCCTACAACGTGATGCACTTCGGCGCGGCGCTGCTGCAATAAGCGAGCGACGAAAATAAAAACGCTCTGCCGGTGGCGAAGGTTGGTCTCGGAAACCCCGCCCTCGCCCTGCACCGGCGACTGATCGACAGTACGATCAACCGTGCGGGACTAAGAAATCTTGACGGCTGGGAACGACAACTGAATTTAGTCACAGCCTCTCAGGATGACAATTTGAATGGTGGATGTAGAGCTCGGCAATCCGTGTCTCTACATCAGCAACTCGCCCGTTCCGCGCACGAGCGGGTGCTGCATTACTTCAAGCTCGTTCTTCACCAGGTTCAGTCCGTACACGCACTGCTCAAATCTTTGAGAGAGTTGCGCAAACAGCGGCGCCACTTTCGCGTATTCGAAGTGTTCGAACTTCGAAACGATGTAGTAGCTTTCCTTCCCGGCTTTCATCCAATCCACGAAATTCTCGACTCGCTGTCGGCGCAGGCGATAATGAGTCTGATGCTTCCTCCGGAAACATGCCGGCGTAGAACAGCGTAAAGTCGCCAATGTGCTTGCGGACCTGGCGCTCGCGGTCGAACGAGGGCGCCGGGCCGTAGATCGGGTCCGACTCGATCAGCATCTCGCCCACATCGTTCAACGGTTTCCCCGCCGCATTGCGGATTTTCAACAACTGCTCGGCATCGCAAAACTCTGACAGCAGATGTGCGACGTAGCTCACGACTTGCGGATCGCGAATTCCGATCTCCTCCGCATAATGACGGCCGACCAGTTCACGAAACAGCTGCTGCAGCGGATGCGTCTCCGGAATCATTTCCATGGCCCCACTTCTTTCCGAACCCGTGCCCCCTCTTAATTCCTATCGGAACGATGAACTCGTGCGGATTAGATACCGTGAATCCTGATCCAATGCAAGTGACCATTGAGCCACTACTGTGGTTAGAAGCCCGCGCGGGGCGCGGCGTTGCGACGCGTTTGTTGGCAGCCAACTCGGGCGACTGCTAATTCCGCATCGCGCGGATCGAAAACGGGTCCAGCGAATCTATTCGCGTAAGAAGAACCAGGAAAACGGAGGCGGTGTGGAGCGAATCAACATTTCCAGCGGAACGCCGTGGGAGCCGATTGTCGGTTACTCCCGTGCGGTTCGCGTAGGCGCGTACGTCCACGTCGCGGGCACAACCGCGACTGGGGCCGACGGCAAAATTGTCGGCGCGGGCGATGCCTACGCGCAGGCGGTTCAAACCCTCAAGAACATTGAACGCGCGCTGGAGCGGGCCGGAGCTTCACTGAAGGATATAGTCCGCACGCGCGTGTTCCTGACCAACATTGCGGATTGGGAAAAAGTAGGAAAAGCCCACGGAGAGTTCTTCCGCGACATTCGTCCCGCGAGCACCATGATGGCGATTACGGCCCTGGTTTCTCCAGAGATGCTGCTGGAAATCGAGGCGGAAGCGATTGTGCCCGACGGAAAATAAATGAAATGGCGGAAGCCGGAACGTCAGCCGGTCTTCCGCCATTGGTTGCGCTGATAGCGTGAACCGCTAGCGGCGGCCCTTCTTGCGGGCAACTTTCTTCTTTGCCGCTTTCCGGGCTGGCTTCTTCGCCGCTTCTTCTTCTTCGCCGGTTTAGCCTTTTTCTTGGCGGCCGCTTTTTTGGCCGCTTTTTTCGCCGGCTTCTTGGCTGTCTTCTTTGCCGCCTTTTTCTTGGCGGGCGCCTTCTTGACCGGAGCTTTCTTGACTCGCGCTTTCTTGGCAGGGGCCTTCTTCTTCGGAGGTCCGCTCTGGCTGCCACCGCCACCCGATGGAGTTACGGGCGCGGGTGCTGCCACAGGTTCCCGTGCCAGCGGCGCGGAATCTCGTCTTCCTCTACGAGAACGGGTTCTTCTTCCTCTTCTTCCTCTTCTTCCAAATCCTCTTCCAGCGATTCGCCATAGGCGCCGCTGTCGCCGAATTCATCCGTCTCATCGTCCCGACCGTACAGAGTCGGATCATTGAAGCGCATATCTCCTCCTAAAGTATTTGTGGTCACCCGCACGCATGCGCGCACAGGGCCAGGGAATTAGGACAACTAGCTGCGAAACTGCATTCCTTCGCGTAACGGCGCGTGATTATAGCACGGGGCAGTTTCACGGGCAGTATCGTGCATTCTCTTCCGATTTGCGAGGAAAATTATAAGGGAGAAAAACCCCAGCAAACGCTGGGCGAAGCAAAAGCGAAACCGGAGATTGGCGCCTGCCCTATTCGTACGCCAGTGCGTCGATGGGATCCTTCTGCGCCGCCTTGAACGCCGGATACAGCGCGCCACCCACGGCGCCGGCAATGGCAATCAGGGTAGCTTTAGCAATCCATCCCGCCGGCAGAACCATCGGCATTAGGGGCAGGCTTGCAGAGAATCGCAGCCCTTGCCGCCACGCTCACGACGATGCCGACGAGTATCCCCCCTATCGCCAGCAGCACCGTCTCCCGCAGGACGAGGTTGACGATGTACAGCCGCGAAGCCCCCATCGACTTCAGAATCCCGATCTCCCGCGTCCGCTCCATGACCGCGGTGTACATTGCCTGGAAGATCACGAGCACCCCGATGACCACCGAAATCCCGATCACGATCCTGAAGAACGTCGACAGGCCAGGATAGTTGGTGGGCGTCATCATCGACAGGTACGTCGCCATGGAACTCGGCACGTAGCGCTCCATACCCGGGATGTGCTTGATCTCATCCACCACCGCATCCGCGTTGGCCGGGTCGTCCAGTTTCAGATACATCATCGAAGCCCTGCCCTCGCTACCGGTCAGATCTTGCAAGGTGCTCAGGGGAAGAAACTTACGGCCGCCTTTGCCGTGCTCGACGATGCCGCAAATTCGAAAACTATTGTTGAGGATTTCGATCGTGTTTCCGACCTGCAAATGCTTGGACTGCGCCCACAGGTCGTCGATCAGGACGTTCGCGCGGCCCCTGAAACGGACCGCCGCTCAGATAGTGAAAACCGCCCGACATGCTCTCGTAACTCGGCAGGTCGATCCCGGCTATGATTTCGAGCGTGCCCACCGTCGAAAGATTCGTCACCACCGGCGCAACGCTTTTCACGTGCGGCAGTTTGGCGAGCTTGTCGGCAATCTTGACGGACATGGGAGCCCCCGTCAGCCCAACGATAAACGACGATCCTGGTGGCAGGACGATCACGTCCGCCCCGATGCCGGCGGCACGCGTGCGGGAACCCTCCAACTGCCCCAGCGAGAACCCCACAATCAGCAGAATCATCGCCACTTCCAGCGCCACCGCCACAATGCTGATCAGCGAGCGCACCGGCCGATGCACCAAATTCCCGACGATCATGCGATTCATCATGTGTTTTCCGGAGAACTACTTGCCTCGGCCATCCGATGTTTTCGCCGCGCTGGAATTGGACTGGTCGAGGTGCACCACCTCAGCCCCAGCGGGCTGCTCCAGCGCAAACTGTTCGTCGGTCAGCGCCCGATTGATTTCCAGTTTGACCATGCTCAGGGTGATGTCGTAATTCTCCCGCGGCCGCTCGATCTCAATCGTAGCCGGGAAGGTAGTCCCCGCGTAGTCTTTGTAACCCTGATAGTGGGCGTCGGTCACGACGTTTCCCTGTTGGTCATAGATCCTCTGTCGGTGCGGCAGCAGGTCCGATCGGCTGAACTCGATCTTGCGCGATAGATACCAGCCCTGCGGACCTTTGCGGATGACCGCCAGTTCGTAATCGGGCTGCTCGACCCGATGCTTCTTCGCGTCCCACCAGGGAGATGCCGAGGGTGGGTCCGTGGTCCCTGAAACCCGGCGGCTTCGCCTTGGCGATGCGGAAATGCGCCTCCATGTCCGCGCGGAACACAGGACCGCGCTGGTCCAGGAGCATCCGTATCAGCGTGGCGAGCTCGGCGTCGCCATCATGAACGAATCGCCGCTCGAGAGCCGGCTGTCTCATGCGCACCTCCCGGACACTCAACCTTTGAGAGGAACGACCGTCGCGGCCGAAGCGTAGTGAGCTCGGGCCGTGATCGTGCCCGTGTCGTGCCTGCCGAGGACCCGCACATGCCGACTCTCCCCCGGCAGCAGGTCGAAGGTGTTGTCGTCGAATCCCCAGCCGAACTCGTCGCCGCCATCGTTGCCCGACAGCTCGACGCAGCGGGCAAAGCGGTCCGTCCGGATCGTCAGGTCCCTGCCGCTCACGTTGACGTCGAGCTTGGCATCGGGAAACGCCATGTGACGCTCGATGTCGGCGATATAGATGCCGCGGGACAGCTCCTTCCCATCGACGCCCGTGAGCGTCACCTGCAGGACGTTCGTGCGACGGAACTGGCCGAAGCCGTCGAGCGTTGTGGCCATGTGCGAATGACCGGCGGCGACGAACACCTCGCTGCGGCAGGCATCTGCGAACGCGTTTTTCGCGAGGTCGAACAGCCGCACCTCCGAGCGTCCCCTGCACCGGCTCGGGCGTGTCGTTCACGACCCAGGCGTAGATGTGATCCCGGAAGTCCAGACAGGCCAGCACCGGCGCATAGGCCCTCTTGATGGCATAGTACGGCATGTAGGGCTCGAGAAAGGCGTCGACGATGGCGCAGTAGATCATCGGCCAGGTGTCGCTGAGCTTCCACACGAGGTGGCCGTAGCATTTGCGCCCGTCGATCCTGTCCTCGGGCGTGCGTCCGATGCGGCAGCGCTCGATGCCCTCCCGCATTTCCTGCGCGTGGGCGGCGCCGAACCGGTAGACCAGCTCGGCCGGATTTTGCGCACGTCGG
>CAWABC010000079.1:0-14131 GCA_963780105.1 uncultured Acidobacteriaceae bacterium | reverse complement strand
GGTACCCCATCCGGCGACTTAATTCAGGAATACTTACTGATTGCCCGCCTGCTCCACCGCAATCACATCGAACGTCTCGGTCAGGTCGGCGTGTCCGGCGAGCGTTTCGCGCGTCTTACCCTCGACCAGGATGTTGACCCGACTTACTCCCGGAACGTTGGCGGCTAGGGTTTCCACCAGCGAATTCACGGTGAGTTGCTCGCTAAGAATGCCGGAGCGGTGCTGGTCGGCGAAGGCGGCATTCAGATCGATGACGGCCGCGCCCGGATCGACGAGGTAGATGCTGCGGATGTCCCCCGCCGGAGCCAGAGGATGAGCGGAGTCCGGTTGCTGGTAGATGCGCAGCAGGGCACGCAGTAATTCCTCGGCGCGCTGCTGGCGTCCTCCGGGAAGAGGAATCTGCGCCGATCGCGCGCGCAGCACGCCCGCGGCGTCATCGGCTACATACAGAGTCACTGTCTCTGTCGGACCGGAAGCTGGGGGAGCGACGGGGAAGGCGTCGGCCGCCGCATACTGAAACTCTCCGGCCTGTCGCCGCATGTGGCGGAGATAGATTCCCATCGACACCACCAGTACCAAGAGCGCGGCTACACCGATCAGAAGATGCCGTGGGATCATGGTTGCATCCTGGGATCGGGTGATCGGGCGATCGGGTGATCGGACGATCTAAAGTCAAAAGCCTTTGACCTTCGATCACCCGATGATCCGATGGCCCGATGACCCGATTTTCTTCCCTTGCCCTTCATGGTTGAACTCCAAGGCGGTCGCGGACGGAAACAACCGCGTCCGCGATGGCGGAGGCGGCGCGTTGTTGATAGTTGGCATTGGTCAAGTCGGCTATGCCATTGGGTCCGGGCGCGAGTTCCACGGCGACTGCGGGCATGAACACATTATTGAGCGGCCGCAGAGAAGCGGACGATGCTCGTGCTGAAAATTCACTCTTCCGCATCTCGGCGACGATGGCCGCCGACACCGTCCGGCTCACGGGCAAAGCCGGCGCCTGGACCGCGTTCCACGCATGAAACGCTCCTTTGCTCGGGCCTTCCACTGGCAGCAGCGCGGTGTATACGCGCGCGCCGCTGCCCTCGGAAGTCGCATGCAGGGTGATGTAGATTCCGGCGCGGGCAACGTTCGCCAACGCGGCGCGCTGGTCCAGAGTCGAACTGGTATCGGCGTCGCGCAGCAACGCGACCGCGAAGCCGCGCGTTTCCAGTTCGTGCCGCAGCAGCCGCGCGAATCCCAGCGTGACGTCTTTCTCGGCCAAGGTATCGGTCAAGGCTGCACCGCGTTCCTCGCCACCGTGTGCGGGATCGACCACGGCCAGAACGCGACGGGCGTTAGCATTGCCCGAAGGGGTGTTTGCGGCCGGCGAGGGACCCTGCGATCCAGTATTCTGCGACCCGGCAACACTCGGAGGTGTCTGTGGGACAACCGAAATGACGATCGCTTTTCTATCGTTGCTGAAGCTTGCCATCAGCGGCTGGGTGGCAGCGACGTCTAATTCGGCGTCACCGTTATTCTCGGAGTAACTGGCTTGTGTGATGACCTTGCTGTCAAAAGAAATCGACTGGCTTCCCGGAGACACGACCGGGTCCCGCTTAAAGACCAGGCGCAGCTTGCCCGGTTCGGTGGAGATGGTCGGGTTCACAGGCGCGCTAAAATTCAGCGCCAGCCGGGGCGGATTGCTCGCGTCCAGTTGAAAGCTGACTTGGATGCGGACATCGCCAATGAACAAGCGGCGCGCGCTTTCGCGGAAATTAACCGGCGTCCCCAGAAAACGCGGCAGCAACGCGCCGAGCGAGCTTAGAGGAACCAGTCCGCGCGAGTTTTCGATCAGGAACGGGGCGGCAAGATCGAAATTGCGCCCACGAATCCTGGCTCGCGTTTTTCCCGCGACAAATTCGGCATCCAGCGCGTTATATCGAAGGTTCCAACTTCGGCCGTCCGTGCGAGTGCTTACGCGGCCCAGCGGTTCCAGAAGTTCGAGCAGGCCGACATACTCATGGCCCGCACGGTCCAGAACCGGGAGCGAGTAAGTCGCAACCGGAGAGTACACGGAGATGTGCTTTTCGTCCGCAGCGGGCGCAGCGGACAGAAACGCTACGCTGGCCAACAGGATGGCCAGGATTCTTTTCGTCAAAGTCTGGTTTGTCGTGATAGCGGGCACTTCAGCTAAACCCTACCCCGTTTGACGCGGCTTGTGCCAGAGCTATTGCTGGCTGGTTTCATAAACGCCTTTCAGCTCTGAAGGCACGTTCCTCAGGGGCTAAAGCCCTCATCGTTTCGGCCCCGGAACGGCACGGCTGAAGCCGTGCCCTACCCATTCCTTGCTACTCCAACGCATAGATCGTGAGACCGCTCAGCAACTTGGGGTAGAAATCGGTGGACTTCTGGGGCAGCACTTCGCCGGCGAAGGCGATGTCGCGAACCTGCTCCATGCGCACCGGGTTCATCAGGAACGCAATCTGGACATTTCCACTTTGCACCTGCGACAGCGCTTCCGCAGCCTCGCGACAATAGGAAACGTTGTCTTGATCGCGAATGGATTCCTCCGAGATCTTCAGAACGCCTTCGAGCAGGCACTTGTGCAACTGCACGACGTCGAGCGCTTGCTGGCGCAGGGAAAGCTTCCCAAACAAACCAGTGCCAACGGCCTTCGGCGTGTGGAGCAGAAATGCGCGCTCGGCGGTGACCGCTAGCAGGGCGGTTCCCGCGTGCCCGGCCTGCTGCAAAATAACGGTGGAGCGCGCCGCGTCGATTCCGGCATCGACCTCTTCCACATTGAAGAATTTCCGGGCCTCCGCCTGAAATTGCGCTGCTGAAAAATGCGGCAGGCCGTGGACGAGCCGGTTCGTGGGCAGAATCACCAGGCCTGGGCGGTCTTTACCGGGCTGATCGATATTTTGGCGATCCATATTTTGATGATCCATGTCGACGAAGGTCATCATCACCGAGTCGTAAGGAGCGGGCAAGCCTGTCCCCGTGTCCGCCGCGGCTCGGCGTTCGTTGCGGTACGCCAAAGCAGTTTCGTACCGGTGATGGCCGTCGGCGATGATCAGTTTTCGATCCCGCATCTGTTGCTGCACGGAGGCAATGACCGAGGCGTCAGAAACCCTCCATACGCGATGTACCACAGCGTACTCGTCGGTAACCTCGATGTCGGCGTCTTTGGCGGCCGCGGAATCTAGCAGGGCATCCACCCTGGCTGCTCCGCCATACAGCATGAAGATTTGGCCAAAGTGGGCTCGATTCGCGCGCAAGAGGTCGAGGCGGTCGGCCTTGGGCTTGGCCAGCGTCTGCTCGTGCCGGAATATGATGCCGGCGGAATAGTCCTCGATTCGGCCGAGGGCGATAAAGCCGCGCCGCTCGGCGTGTGCTTCAGTTCCAGGAACCTTGAATGTCTGAGAATAGCGGTAGATCGAAGGCTCGGGATCCCGTCGCAAAACGCCTGTCTGGCGCCAGTTCTGAAAGGACGCCGCCGCCCGGGTATAAACGTTTTCGGCGTTCCCGTCGCCCGGCAGGCGTTTTCCGAGAATAATACGCACCAGGTTATAGGGACTGGCCTGGTAGTAGCGTTCCTGCATGGCTGGGGTGATTTTGTCGTAGGGCTGGGTCACAGCCTGTTGGACAGGTACGCGCTCAGGGTCGTAGCGCCAGGCTCGGAATGGGGAGATAATTGCCACAAGGGGAACGCAGAATTGTAGCAGGGACGGTTCGGTGCCGGCCCAAAGCCGGGCGTAAAGAGCAAAAGGGAAAAAAGATGCGCACAGTCAGAAGCCAGCTGCGACCTGTCGGACCCACTCTTGGGGTTGTTTACGAAAAGGTGACAACAGTTTTTCAAGATTGTGCTAGTATCCGGCTTAGTAGAGATGTTTGTGGCCCGCCTTGTGGGATGCGGGTCGCCTCCCTCTAAGGCGTGGATTTGCGCTGATTGAGTAGGGTCTATGTTGTACGCCAAACAGTTCTCGGCACGAGTCTCCCTCGCCGTTCTTCTGGTGTTTGCTGCATGCTGTGCCCTCCCGCTGTTCGCGCAGAACTCGACCGAGGATGTGCACATCCAGCCCCGCGTCCAGCCACCGGCTCCGAAAGCGCCCGACCTTGACGCAGCGTTCAAGGGCCACACCAAGCCCTACAAAGTGGACGTGGATATGGTGCTGGTGCCGGTCACCATCACCGATCCTTTAAACCGGCTGGTCACCGGCCTTGACCGCGAGAACTTCAACCTTTTCGAAGGCAAGGATCGGCAGGAGATCAAGACTTTCTCCAGCGAAGACGCTCCGGTTTCGATCGGCGTGATTTTTGACATGAGCGGCAGCATGAGCAGCAAGATCGAGCGCGCCCGCGAGGCGGTGGTCGAGTTCTTCAAGACCGCCAACCCGCAGGACGAATTCTTCATGATCACCTTCGCCGACCGGCCCGAGGAGATTTCCGATTTCACCAGTTCAGTGGATGACATACAGGGCAAGCTCATCTACACCGTGCCTAGGGGGCGCACGGCGCTGCTGGATGCCATCTACCTTGGGGTCAGCAAAATGCGTCAGGCCAAGTATCCGAAGAAGGCTTTGCTGATCATCTCCGACGGCGGCGATAACCATAGCCGCTATACCGAAGGCGAGATCCGTTCCATGGTCAAAGAAGCCGACATTCTCATTTACGCGATCGGCATCTACGATCATTATTTCCCGACCGAAGAAGAGCGGCTCGGGCCGACCCTGCTTAGCGATGTGACTGAACTGACCGGTGGCCGGGCTTTTACCATTGATAACCCGAACGATTTGGCGGACGTTTCCACAAAAATTGGCATTGAGTTGCGCAACCAATATGTCATCGGATACCGTCCAAAGAACCCAGTGCGCGATGGCAAGTGGCGTAAAATAAAAGTAAAACTCATACCGCCAAAAGGATTGCCGCCGCTGAAGGTCTACGCCAAGACGGGTTACTATGCGCCGACGGAATAACGTTCCTGTACTGATTTTCTTCCTCCTGACGACGCTGTTCCTGGCGAGAGCTGGTATCATAAGCGCCCTTCCGCTCGCAAGGCATGTCCCTCAGGGGCTCAAGCCAGCATTTTTCCAAGTCCTAAACGGCACGGCTGAAGCCGTGCCCTACCCGAAATCGATTGAGGAAGCCAGCTCTCACGGGCAAGCGGGAGCTCCGAACCAGGCGTCTTCCCCTCGGGCTGCGAGTTCCCAGTCATCGGGGAATTCACCGATGTCACCACCGCCTGCGGCCAACGTCGCTCAGGCTCCGGATTCCACCGATAACGGCACCTTCGTTTTTCGCCAGGAGGTCGACGAAGTCGTGCTGCACGCCACGGTCGTCGACGACAAGCAGCGCATCGTCACTACGCTCGATAAGGGTGACTTCAGTGTTTATGAGGATGGGCGTCCCCAAACCATCACCTCATTCCGCCACGAAGATATTCCCGTCGCCATGGGCATTGTGGTCGACAACTCCGGCTCCATGCGCGAGAAGCGGCAAAAAGTGAACGCGGCAGCGCTGAACCTGGTGCGGTCTTCCAACCCAAACGACGAGGTATTCATCGTCAACTTCAACGACGAGTACTACCTCGACCAGGATTTCACTTCCAACATCAAGAAGCTGCAAGAGGGGCTGGAAAAAATCGAGGCGCGCGGCGGCACGGCGCTCTACGATGCGGTCGTCGCCTCCGCCGACCACCTAAAGAGAGACGCGAAGCTCGAAAAGAAGGTCATCTTCGTAGTGACAGATGGCGACGACAATGAGAGCGCCGAAACTCTGGAGCAGGCGGTGCGGCGTCTGCAGGGCGACGGCGGACCCGCCGTTTACGCTATTGGCATTCTGGAGAAAGAGGAGCACCCCAAGCACGCCAAACGCGCCCTGCAAATCATGTCCGAGCGAACTGGCGGCCTCGCGTTCTTCCCCCAAACGCTGGACGAGGTCGACGCCATCAGCCGTGAAGTGGCCCACGATATTCGCAGCCAGTACACGATTGGATACAAGCCGACGACGCCGAAAGACCAGGGCGGCTATCGTCAAGTGAAAGTGGACGCCCGTTCGCGCAACCACAGTAAACTCACGGTCCGGACGAAGAGCGGTTATTACGCCGGAGCCGAGCCTGCGTCGGGGGCGCAGTAGGTTCCAATCTCCTGCTTTTTGCCAGCGTACGCGACAGCAGGTCCTTCGCTTCGCTCAGGATGACAACCTGTGAGTTAGAAAAACCCCGCATTGACGCTTCACCGTCCCGTTCCTTAGTCTGTAGAGTGCCCACATCAACCTCGAACTCCCGCCTCCGCGTCAGCGACGATATATCGAAGCTCGTTGGCGAAACGCCGATGCTGCAAATGAAGAAGCTGGCCCCTCCGGGGTCGGCCGATATTTTCGCCAAGCTCGAATACTTAAACCCGGGCGGCAGCGTGAAAGACCGCGCCGCCATTGGCTTGATCGAGCGCGCCGAGCGCGAAGGCAAGCTGAAGCCAGGCGGCACCGTCATCGAAGCTACCGCCGGAAATACCGGCATCGGCCTTGCCCTGATCGGGGTGAGTCGCGGATACAAAGTCCGGCTGTTTGTTCCGGAAAAATTTTCGGAAGAAAAAGCGATCATCATGCGGGCCCTCGGCGCCGAGGTGACCCGCACCCCGGAGGCCGAGGGTATGACAGGCGCCATCCAACGCGCCAACGATCTGCTGGCATCCGATCCGTCGGCTTTCATGGCCGCGCAGTTTGAGAATCCCGCCAACCCCGACTACCACTACGAAACCACCGCCCGCGAAATCTTTGAACAGATGGAAGGGCGGATTGATGCCGTCACCGTGGGCAGCGGCACCGCCGGAACTTTTACTGGCATTGCCCGATTTCTGAAAGAGCGGCTCCCGAAGGTGCACACCGTTGTGGTGGAAACTGAGGGGTCGGTACTCGGCGGAGGTAAGCCCGGTTCGCATAAGGTGGAAGGGATCGGATCGAGCTTCATCCCCAAGAATTTCGACCGCTCCGTTTGCGATGAAATCATGATGGTGACCGACGCTCAGGCCTTTGGCATGGTGAAAGAGCTGGCCACCCGCGAAGGCGTGCTCGGAGGCTCAAGCGCCGGCGCGAACGTCCACGCGGCGGTGCAAATTGCCAAACGGCTGGGAGCAGGGAAGCGGGTCGTGACGCTGATTCCCGACTCTGCCGAACGGTATTTGTCGAAGAAGATTTTTGAAGGCGGAATATAGACCTCCTAGCTGTTAGCGCTTGGCTGTTGGCTTGGAGCGCCCGAGATCTTCTGTAGAGACGGGGCTTGCCCCCTCTCACTCGGCGGCGGGAGACGCGGCAAGCCGCGTCTCTACTCAAGTTTCACAAGAGGCTGCTACGAGCTAAGAGCTTTCGCCTCGGGAGAACCCTTTGACCACTAAACAATCGGGCTTCGCAACCAAGGCCATCCACGCCGGACAAGAGCCCGAGCCAGCAACGGGCGCGGTCGCAGTTCCGATTTACGCTACCTCGACTTACGTTCAGGAAGAAATCGGCAAGCATAAAGGTTATGAATACGCGCGCGTATCGAATCCGACTCGCGACCGGCTGGAAACGAACCTGGCGGCGCTCGAAGGGGGATCGGCAGCGCGCGTGTTCGCCAGCGGCATGGCGGCCATCAACGCCGTCGCTACCATGCTCAAAGCCGGCGACCACGTCGTCGCCGGCCACAATCTCTATGGCGGGACCCCGCGTCTATTCAATCAAGTGCTCGTCAACTTCGGTCTTACATTCACCTACGTCGATACATCCGACGCCGGCAACGTTGAACGCGCATTGCAGAAAAACACGAGGCTCGTGTTCCTGGAAACGCCGACCAACCCGCTGATGCAGCTGTGCGATCTTCGCGCGATTAGCGAACTCAGCCACGGGCACGGCGTTGAGGTCGTGGTCGACAACACTTTCATGTCGCCGTATTTCCAGCGCCCGATCGAACTTGGCGCCGACATGGTTGTCCACTCGACTACGAAATTTCTGAACGGACACAGCGACGGGCTGGGCGGCGTCGTCGTTTGCACCAAACCCGAGCAGGCGGAAAAGCTCGCTTTTCTTCAGAAAGCTGCCGGAGCCATCCTGTCGCCTTTTGAGTGCTGGCTGATCCTGCGCGGCGTCAAAACGCTGGCGGTACGCATGATGCAGCACGACTGCAACGGCCGCAAAGTCGCGGACTATCTTTCGAAACACAAAAAGGTGCAGAAGGTTTTTTATCCCGGACTCGCCGATCATCCGCAGCATGAACTGGCCACGCGCCAGATGTCTGGCTTCGGATCGATGATCGCCTTCGAAACCGGATCGCTGGCGAACGCGAACAAGATGCTGCGCAAGGTGCGCGTCTGTTCGCTGGCTGAGTCGCTGGGCGGGGTCGAAACCCTGATTTCGCATCCCGCAACCATGACGCACGCTGCCGTCGGCGAAGAAGGTCGCCGCAAGATCGGCATCACCGACGGATTGGTGCGAATCTCGGTCGGCATTGAGGACGTGGACGATATTCTCGCCGATCTCGACCAGGCGTTGGGCGCGATCTAGAGTGCTGCGGGAAAGACCATTTCCGATGCCCGGCCCCTAAAGGGGCGTCGGATTCTGGAGAATTGGCATCGCTAAAGCGATGCCCTGATACGAACCTTGCTTGCACAATCAGCGCACGGACTCCTCAATCCACTCCAGGTACGCCGTGCTTCCATCTTCAATGGCGATCTCGATGCACTCCGGGAGTTCGTAGGAATGTAACTGACTCAAAGCGGCACGCAGACGATCGAAGGCGTCGGCGGTTGTCTTGATTACGAGCAGCCACTCCGCTGCGGTCTCGACCTCGCCGTGCCAGCGATACACCGATTCAATCTGAGGAACGATGTTGACGCAGGCGGCCAGTTGCCGCTCTACCAGCGTCTGGGCGATGCTTCGGGCTTCTTCGAGCGAACCGCAGGTGGTAAGAACGAGTCTTTTGTCGGTCATATTAAGTAAAATCGAAATCGAAGCTTCGAGTTTCCCTGGAAGCATACGAGGCAGCCGATGGCAACGCAAATCAAGTTTGGCACATCTGGATGGCGGGCCGTGATGGCGGAAGAGTTCACGTTTGCCAACGTTCAGCGGGCCATGCACGGCATCGCGCGTTACGTGTCGTCGCAGAAATCGAATGGGGCAAAAGTCATTGTCGGGCGGGACCCGCGCTTTCTCGGTGAAAGTTTCTGCGCGACGGCCACCGGCATTTTGTCCTGCTACGGAATCACGCCGCTGGTGATTGCGGAGCCCGCGCCCACTCCGACGATTTCCTATGCCGTGATCCAGTCGAAAGCCGACGGCGCTATCAACTTCACTGCCTCGCACAATCCGCCGGAATACAACGGCATCAAGTTTTCGACGCCCGACGGCGCGCCCGCTCTCCCCGAAGTTACGCAAGCGATTGAGCGGGAAATCGCGGCCTTCGATGCAAGTCCGCGAACGCCCCACGGGGCAAAGGCCGAAGCCCAGACCCCATCTCAAACGATCGATCCGCGCCGCATGTATCTTTCGCGTTTGCGCGAGATCGTCGATCTCGACGTCATCAAGAAAGCCGGTATCAAGGTTGCCTTCGATCCCATGTGGGGCGCAGCCCGCGGCTATTCCGACGCGTTCTTGCGCGAGGCCGGCGTAACCGTGGCCACCGTCCACGACATCCGCGACGTGCTTTTTGGCGGTCACGCCCCTGAACCCGACGATCATCTGCTCGAAGACCTGCGGCAGAAGATGCGCGAAATCGGCGCTGGAATTGGCATTGCGACCGATGGCGATGCCGATCGCTTCGGGATTGTCGACGACGACGGCACGTTCCTCCAGGCCAACTACATCATCGCGCTGCTTTTCGATTACCTGGTTGAAAGCCGCGGCTGGAAGAACGGAGTTGGCAAATCCGTCGCTACCACCAATCTGATCAACGCGCTGGCTGAGAAACACAAGATTGAGCTCCACGAAACCCCGGTGGGATTCAAGTACATTGGTGAGCTCATCAAGCAGGACAAGATTCTCATCGGCGGTGAAGAAAGCGCCGGGCTCTCCATCCGCAAACACGTCCCAGAGAAAGACGGAGTGCTCGCCGGATTGCTCTGCTGCGAGATGGTCGCTCGCCGCGGCGCCTCGCTCGGCCAGCAACTGCGCGACCTATTTGCCAAAGTTGGTTCCTTTTACCCGCTGCGGGAGAACTTCCGCTTGACGCCGGAAGTGAAACAGAAGTTTACTGAGAAGTTACGGGGCGATCCGGGCGAGTTTTGTGGCATCAAAGTTGCCCAGGCGGTAAGGATCGACGGACTTAAACTCGTTCTCGCCGACGGATCGTGGGTTTGCTACCGGCTCTCGGGCACGGAACCGGTGGTGCGCGTGTATAGCGAAGCGCGCAGCAGGGAAGAACTCGCAAAGTTGAGCGCGGCAGCGAAAGCATGGATCTTCGACTAGGACCGCCGTCGAGAGTGCGCATCCTTCCAAGAGGGGAGGAAGGGCTCTGCGCGGTCGTTGGTCAGGCGATGGATCGGGCCAAGGATCAGGCTCCGAGGGCCGAGGCGGTGGCGGCGCGCTGGGTCGAACGAACGCGTCCGGCTTGGTCGTGGCTGGCTGCGGAGTGGCACCGGCTGGGAACTGCGGCCGCTACTCTTCTGATCGTTGGATTATTGCTACACGCCCTGTTCGGGGCCAACGGAATGGTCGTGTATCGCCAGAAGCACGCCGAGATGCAATCGCTCCAAATTGAAGTCGAGCGCCTGCAGAAGGAAAACAGTCAGTACGCCGATCAGATCAAATCGCTGAAATCCGATCCGGCCGCCATTGAGAAGGAAGCCCGCGAGCAACTGCACTACACTCGGCCTGGAGAAGTTGTCTACGTTGCTCCCGAACCGCCGCAGAAGCCACCCACCGGACGCGCCAAGAACGAGAATAAGAGCGACCGGTAGATGCTGGTGGAAAGAGTTTTTCGCAGCCCCGCCCCTGTTGCTTCTGTGATAAAGTTCGGAGATCGCATCACGTGTGGGAATCAATCTTAAGGAGGGTGACATGCGGAAACTTCTCTTGTTGTTATTTGCCGGCGCGTTCGTTGTATCGGTCGCCTCGGTGTCATTTGCCAGCGATGCCCAAACCGTGAACGGCTGGATCAGCGACTCCAAGTGTGGCGTCAAGGGAGCCAACGCGGGTGCGGAAGCATGCACGAAGAAGTGCATCGAAGCTGGCGCCAAGCCGGTCGTCGTCACCGATACAGACCAGAAGGTTCTGACGGTCGACAATCCCGAAGCTCTCAAGGAGCACTATGGACATCACGTTGCCGTGACCGGGCACATCGACGGGGATAAGATCCACGTTGATAGTGTCAAGATGCTTTAGGGGTAACAATCCAACGGATGCAAATTGGGCGGCCCTGGTGGCCGCCCAATGTTTTTTCCGTGTAGTGATGGGCAGCTCGCCCGCCGGGCGAGGACGCCCGGCTCTCCACCAGCGCGCCTCTATCTCACCACGCCTTCGAGCGGCGAACTGGCAGTCGCATAAAGCTTCCGCGGCATACGGCCCGCCAGGTACGCCTGTCGGCCCGCGAGCACGGCGTGTTTCATCGCCTCCGCCATGAGCACCGGCTCCTGGGCGCCGGCGATGCCGGTGTTCATCAGCACCGCGTCGTAGCCCAGTTCCATGGCAATGGCCGCGTCGGAAGCTGTGCCCACGCCGGCGTCCACAATCAACGGGATTCCCGTGATCATCTCGCGCAGGATGCGCAGGTTGGCGGTGTTCTGAATGCCCAGCCCGCTGCCGATGGGCGCGCCCAACGGCATCACGGCCGAAGCTCCCGCATCCACCAAGCGTTTCGCGAATACGATGTCATCCGAGGTATAAGCCAGAACGGTGAAGCCTTCCTTCACCAGCACGCGCGTGGCTTCGAGCGTCGCCTGCACATCGGGGTAGAGCGTTGCCTGGTCGCCAATCACTTCCAGTTTGATCCAGTCGGAGAGGCCGACCTCGCGGGCCAGACGGGCTGTACGGATGGTGTCGTCGGCGGTATAGCAGCCGGCGGTGTTGGGCAGAAGGAAATATTTCTTGGGATCGATGTAGTCGAGCAGAGACTCCTTGCTGCGGTCGAGATTCACCCGACGCACGGCCACCGTCACCATGTCGGCGCCGCTGGCCTCGAGGGCGCGGGCGGTTTCCTGGAAGGATTTGTACTTGCCAGTCCCCACGATCAAGCGGGAACGGAATTGCCTGCCAGCGATCATCAATGAGTCGGTCATGAGTTTATTGTACGGCTCCAGGGTGAGTAGGAGCCAGATCGTGGGGCGATGGGCGAGCTTCCCACGTTCAGTGCTGAGTCAAACGTATATTCTCCTCACGAAGTAATTGCGAGTTCGAACACCTGAAGTCAAACCTCTTTTGATTAAAACCATTTGCTTCGACCGAGCCCCGAACTCTGCTACCCCTCCTGGCGATGAGCTGCACGCGACCATTCGCGTCGGCCTCTCGCTGTACCTTAATCGGACTTGAAATGGAAACTCGCGCACGTGGTACCCACTTGGCCGCCGAATCCGAAATCCGGAACATTATGCTACAAGTCGGCACAGGTAGAGGCACAACCTCTGGGCATGCCTTCGGATCATAGGTTACGTTGACCAAATATGTCCTATCCGTGAATACAGGGACATCGCGGATCGTCGTTTGGCTACACATCTCGTCACTGCCAACTTTTACCTCAACGGGAAGTATCCCCAAATCGCAAAAATAGACATCTTTATCTTCCTGGTCCTTTACTATTGTGCGACCGTTTTTTTCGCGAACCGTGACAGGAACCTCAAATCGGTGTCCATCAGGTGACAATACCCTGACCGCCAGTGAGCACGTGTCTTGAGCCGGGACTGCGGATGCGCCTAAAGCAACACATCCTAGAAGCACGGATAGTGTTACTTGATGCAGTCTTTTCATATTCCCTTCTCAACGTTTAGGTGATCGCGTCCTTGGGCACTGGGTAGTTAGGCGGCCGGGCGGGGACGCCCGGCGCTCCACGTCAGCGACCGGCTTACCCTCCAGACGTCTCCGCCTTCGCGTACATCTCTTCAATTAACGTCCGGTACCGCTCCTCAATCCCGCGTCGCCGCACCTTGAAAGTATGGGTCATGGTTCCATCCGCGGCCGAGAATTCCTCTGGCACCACCAACACACGCTTCAGTTTCTCGAAGCGCGCCAGGTTCTGGTTGATGTCTTCGATGAGGCCTTCATACAACGCTTGTACCTTGGGGTTCGCAACCAATGTTTGTCGCGAAGTGAATTCAACCTGGTTCTCCCTTGCCCACTCTTCCAGCACGGGGAAGTGCGGCGCGATCAGCACCGCGGGGAATTTTCGGCGGTCGCCGAGCACCACCGCGGCGCTGCCGGCGCTGCCGCGGCAGGTATGGCGGCCGGACCGAATTTTGCCAACCTGCAAGCCGCCGTGGCCGATCCCAAGGCCATCGTGCGCACCGTGGCTACCGCGGCCGGATATAAAATCGAAGAGTCGGGCGACGCCATGCAAATAACCATCCCCGTCGGCCCGCTGCGCAAACAACGAGTGACCGTCGAATTCGGCCAAAAAGACGCCGACGGCAACGCGATTGTCAATTACTGGTCGATCTGCGGACCGTTTGAGGAAAAGAACGCCGCCGCACTGTTGCAATACAATACGTCCACCATCCACGGGGCATTTGCCGTAAAGACCATCGCCGACAAGCAAATGGTCGTGCTGCAGACCAACCAACCGGCCGATACGATCAGCGCCCTGGAAGTCAGCAAAGTCCTTGCCGCCATCGCCTGGCAGGCCGATCAAGTGGAGCAAAAACTCATCGGCACGGACGAAAACTAAACTGGATAAAACCGCTTGCGGTTTCGCGATAAATTTTGTTTATTGAATCGCCGGATAATGCATAGCATTAAGTTCACGGGCTTTCAACCCTGTGGGCTTAGCATAAACTCCTGTCGCAAGCATACCGGGCTAAACGGTGGATGCACGCACACTTTCTCTTCTTTGGAATACGTTGCTCCTTTGCGGGGCGACGTGCGCTATAAGCGTGCCTCTTGGAACTGCTGCTGGCCTGGCTGCTTTGGCGGACCGATTTGCCCGGGCGACGGTTTTTCTTGGGGCTTTTGGGCGTGATGATCTTTGTGCCCTTGT
>CAWABC010000078.1:0-38625 GCA_963780105.1 uncultured Acidobacteriaceae bacterium | reverse complement strand
GCGGCAGCGATCCGGCAAGAATGGAGTATGGCATCGAAAGCGTGCTGGCCCAGGCGATGCCGACTCCAGTCATGGAGAGTAATAGCAGAAACTTGCTGTGAATGACGGCCACGGAAAGCAACCCCAGGCCGCCGCAAATCAGACAGAGGCTGTGAGTGGCCTTGCGCCCGTACAGCCGGGCGAGCGCGGGCAGCACAAAAGAAAATCCAAAACACACCGCCGAGTACATTCCGAAACAAACGCCCGCCCACTCCACGCCCGCGGAGTACAGGGGAGAGTTCGTGTCGGAAGCGCCGAAGACATTGCGCGCCACCGCGACCGGGAAATAAAGCCACATGCAGAACAGTCCCAGCCACGTGCAGATCTGGACCCACGCCAGCTGTCGCATGGTGCGGGGCATCTCGCGGATTGACGCCACGATTTCGCGTGCACCCGCCCCGAAGCCCGCGCGCTCGGCCTTTTCTCTCTGAAACTCCGCCAGATTGTCAGGCGGGTATTCCTTTGTTGTCACGATGGTCCAAAGCACCGCGCCCAGAAACGCGGCGGCGCCAATGTAAAACGAAAGGCGCACGGTGAACGGAATCGTTCCCGCGGCCCTGGTCCCCGCAACGTGAAAAACATTGGTCAGCAGGTAAGGCAGCGCCGAGGCAATCACCGCACCCAGCCCGATGAAGAGGCTCTGCATGGCAAAACCCCGAGTGCGCTGAAATTCCGGCAACAGGTCGGCGACAAACGCGCGAAACGGCTCCATGCTGATGTTGATGCAGGCGTCGAGAACCCATAACAGACCGGCCGCCATCCAGAGCGTGGAACTGCGCGGCATCAGGATGAGCGCGATCGAACTCAGAATTGCGCCCGCGAGAAAATACGGACGCCGACGTCCCAGAGGCCCCCACGTGCGGTCGCTGGCGTGGCCGATGATGGGCTGAACGATCAATCCCGTCAGCGGCGCGGCCAGCCAGAGAATCGGAATCTGATCGGCCCGCGCGCCCAGGTATTCGTAGATGGCGCTCATGTTCGCCATCTGCAATCCCCAGCCGAACTGGATGCCGAGGAAACCGAAGCTCATGTTCCAAATCTGCCAGAACGTGCGTGGTGGCTTGTCCATTAAGGTCTTCTACCGATCGTACAAGCGTGACCAAGCTTCGCAGTCTCGCGCTCAAGTCGCTGCTCAATGCCCCCGGACGATGACGCCATTTCCAGTTTCCGCTGACTGTGCCCGGAAGATTCATGCGCGCCGCGCTGCCCAAGCCCAGCACATCCTGCAACGGGACAATCGCTACGTCAGCGACCGACGCCAGCACGGCGCGAATCATGATCCAGTTGATCTCGGAATCGTCGTGGAAGTTGAGATACGCCCGCGCGAAATCGTGTTCTTTGCGGACATCTTCCGGAGTGCGTGTACTGTCGCCCGCGCCGGAACTCGACCACCAGCCCATGGTCGTGTCATTGTCGTGCCCGCCGGTGTAGGCGACCAGGTCGCGACTGTAATTATGCGGACGAAACGATGGGCCTTGCGGATCGGTACCGAACGCGAATTGCAAAAGACTCATCCCCGGCAGACCAAACTGCTGCCGCAATTTCTCCACCGGCGGAGTGATAACACCCAGGTTCTCCGCCACAATCGGCAGACCGCCAAATGCGTTCTGTAGTGCCGACAGAAAATCTTCGCCCGGGCCTTTCACCCAGCGCCCGTTTATGGCGGTGGTTTCGCCGGCGGGAACCTCCCAGTAAGATTCAAAGCCGCGGAAATGATCGAGCCGCACCATGTCGAAAAGCGCGAGCGAAGCGCGAAAGCGCTCGATCCACCACTTGTATCCGCTGGCGGCCAGCAAGTCCCAGCGATAAATAGGATTCCCCCAAAGCTGCCCGGTGGCGCTGAAATAATCCGGCGGCACGCCGGAGACCACGGTCGGGCGGCCCTGGTCGTCGAGATCGAAGAGATCGGGATGAGCCCAGACATCCGCGCTGTCGTGCGCAACGTAGATCGGGACGTCGCCCATGAAACGGATACCGCGCTCCTGGCAGTAGTTCTTGAGATGTTCCCACTGCTGGAAGAATTCGAATTGCCAATACTTGTAGGCCTTCAGTTCCGGCGCCAATTTCTTCGACCACTCGCTCAATGCATGCGCGTCACGCTGGCGGACTTGCGGGTCCCATAAGGTCCACATCGTTCCGTTGTGGGCATCCTTGCAGGCCATGAAAAGCGCGTAGTCGTCGAGCCATGGACTGGCACTTTCGCAGAAGCGGTCGAAGGCCGCACGATCGGCGCGGGAACCGTCGGCGAAGAAAACCTGCGCCGCCCGGCGTAAGGCCGCCATCCGGAATTCGATCACCGGCCCATAGTCAACGAAATCTTCCGGAAACGGCGGCGCTTGAGACAGGTCCAGGTCTGACTTTTGGAGCAAGCCCCGATCGCGCAGCCGCTCAAGACTGAGCAACAGCGGATTGCCGGCAAAGGCGGAGAAGCACTGGTACGGGGAATCGCCGTATCCGGTGGGATGCAGCGGCAGCACTTGCCACAACTTCTGTCCGGCCGCGAAGAGGAAATCAGCGAATTCGTAAGCGCAGGGGCCGAGATCGCCGATGCCGAAGCGGCCAGGCAAAGAAGTGAAGTGCAGCAGAATTCCACTACAGCGCGGAAGTTTCACTCCGTAACAATACGCAGGGCGGCGGCATCAGGGCAAGGTGTCAGAAAATTCGGCTCATCATTGCTTCAATGCCGCGAGCAGCAGCCCGAAGGGTTCGAGAGTAACTTCATTGCCTTTGGCTGATGCCTCGGGCGACGCGATCAGCGCTTTCAGCGGAGCCCGGCCGAATCCCTGCCGGGAAAGGTCGAAGGTTGCTTTTTGCGGAGTGGCCGACATGTTCAGCGCGACCAGCACGGCTTTTCCCTTGTAGCTGCGCAGGTAAGACATCACATTAGGGTCGTCTTCGTTCAGGGCGGTGTAGCTGCCTTCGAGTAAGGCTTGGTTCCTGTGGCGCAGCGCGAGAACTTTCTTGTAGAGGTTCAGAACCGAGTTGGGATCTTTCGCCTCCGTCGCCACGTTGTGAGTCTGGTAGCTCGGCGGCACGGGCAGCCACGGGTCTTTCTTGCTGAATCCGGCGTTGGGTGCCGTTTTCCACTGCATGGGCGTGCGTTCGCCGTCGCGACCTTTTTCTGCCGGCCATCCCGTGCGGCCGATCGGATCTTTCACGTCTTCCTTGCGGGTGGGATCGTTGTTCTCCATGCCGATTTCTTCGCCGTAATACATGATGGGGGTGCCACGCAGAGTCAGGTAGAAAGCGCCCATCAACTTGGCGATGGCGTCGTTGTTCTTGCCGTCTCCGTAGCGGTTGTAGGAGCGGACCATATCGTGATTGCCGATCACGAACACGGGCCAACCGTGCGCGCTCTCGACGGCCGCGATCTGGCGCCGGAATTCGGGTGGGGAAAGCTTGTTGACGGTGGTGAACATGAAGTCCATGGGCATCTGGAGTTCGTTGCCGCCCTGGCCGTAGTAGCGGTCGAGTTCGGCGACGTTGGATGTCCAGGTTTCGCCGATGAGCACGGCCCCGGACTCGTCGGCCACATTGCGCAGCTTCTGCAGCTCCTCGTGAACCTCGGGAAAGTTCGTGTTGTTCTTGTTCTCCATATTGGGATCGCCCTGCTTGTTGGTGCCAGGGAGGATGGGATTGTCGTGCAGTTCGGGATCTTCAAACAGGGTGTCAACGGCGTCGAGGCGGAAGCCGGAAACGCCGCGCTTGTACCACCAGCGCGTGGTATCGAGCATCACTTGTTCGACTGCTGGATTGCGCCAGTTCAGGTCTGGCTGCTGCGCGTAGAAGAAATGATAGTAGTACTGGTTAGTCGTGAGATCGAGGGTCCAGGCCGAGCCGCCGAAAATTGAGATCCAGTTGTTGGGAGGCTGGCCGGGTGCTTTGCCGTCGCGCCAGATGTACCAGTCGCGATGCGCCGCGGTGCGGGAAGACTTCGAATCCAGAAACCACGGGTGCTGGTCGGAGGTGTGGTTCGGCACAAAATCGAGGATGATGCGAACATGATGTTTCCTGCCTTTGGCAACCATGTGATCGAAGTCGGTCAGATTCCCGTACATGGGATCGATGTTCCGGTAGTCGGCAACGTCGTAGCCGAAATCGATCTGGGGCGAGGGATAGCAGGGAGTGATCCAGATGGCATCGACGCCCAGTTCATGCAGGTAGCCCATTTTGGAGCTGATGCCCTTGAGGTCACCGACGCCGTCGTTGTCGCTGTCCGCAAAACTGCGGGGATAAATTTCGTAAAACACTGCGTGCTGCCACCACTGATGGCCTTCCGCATCGACCGGTTTGGCTTGAGCAGCGGCGAAAAGGGGATAAAACAACGTCAGCAGCAACGGCAGGATAAGCGATGGCAAGAGCAGCGACGACCGCCTGGACATGAGGATTCTCTCCTGGGAAAACATAAAGTGGTTGCGAAAAGTTAGCAAATGCATACGCAAGCAAGAGGGCTTGAGTTCGGCGTACTCGGTTCTCTTTCGAACCTGCGGCGTCTACGACAATGATTCGATTTTTCGAGTTCAGCTGGAATGTGGTTCGCTGGGACTGCCACTCTTGTTGCTCACAAATCGGTCGCGTTTGATACAGTGCAGCAACGGAATCGCCGAGAGCTGAAGCGGAACTACGGACCAGTCAGGCAGGAGCACAGGGAACGAGCAGCGGATTCGTTTACGTTGCGGCTGTCTTTGCCGCACTGGGTGGACTGCTGTTCGGATACGACACGGGGGTGATTTCCAGTGCCGTGCTCTTCATCACAAAACAGTTTGCCTTATCCGTGTTCCCCACAGAGCTGGTCGTAGCCGTGGTGTTGCTGGGGACCGCAGTTGGTGCGCTCAGTGGCGGCCGCATTGCTGATTGGCTGGGACGACGGCTCACGCTGCTCATCACATCAATTATTTTCATTGCCGGAGCGATCATCTGTGCCGTGGCCGGATCGCTGCCAATGCCCCATGAGTCGTTGCACGGTGTAGGTTCCCTCCGGCAGGGTGTGGTTACCCACAATGAACGGAAACGGTACAGTTGCTTCGAATGTGGACACCTGGGCTAGCGCGGGATAGGCCACCAGGGACACCATTGCAGCCCCTAACGCCGCCAGGATACTGATCTTCATGATGAGCCTCCGGCTTTCTTCCCTTAGCAGCACGTGGGACGCGGTCCCCAGTTCGCGACACCTTAGTTTTAGTTGACCGCAAACTTTGTCGTGCTGGAAACGCTTCCTCCTTTGGTAGTCACAGCGATTTTCCCCGTCGTCGCCCCGCCAGGCACGCTTGCAGTGATTTGAGAGTCAGAGTCCACGGTGAACGACGCCGCGGTTCCGTTGAATGTGACCTTCGAGGCCTGCGTCAGGCCAGAGCCCGTGATCGTGACCAAGGTTCCAACCGGACCGCTCGGGGGACTAAAACTCTTGAACGTTGGCGTAATCCTGAATGTCTGTCTGCAGGTCAGCTTGGTTGCGCCGGTGGTGACTGTAACCGAACCCGTAAGTGCGCCAACTGGAACGGTTGCAGCGATATAGGTGGATCCTGACAGACTGATGGATGAAACCGGCACGCCGCCAAACTTGACCACTGAACTCGTGCTGAATCCCTGGCCGAGAATTCCGACCGACGCGCCAATCTTCGCTGAAGTTATCTGGAGACTGCAGAACGGCGTAGCGCCGATGTTCAAGCTATAAATCGTGCCCACATTGAAGCCACCGTTGTTTTGCGTGTTCCCGTAAAGCAATCCGTTGGTGTGCTGGATCAGGGCGGAAGCAGGATTGGCGCCGACCGTGCCGTCAAACAAGTACAGAGAGGAGTAGACACCTTTCGGTGAGAGCTTGTAGATCCCGCCGTATTGATTTTGTCCTTGGAGACCAAAGCGGAATGTCACACCATAGTAGTTCCCGTCGCTCGCCTGTGTCAGACCAACCCACGGATCGCCCTGTCCGTCCAGGGCTGAATTGAAGTTGTAGAGGACGGAGAATTTGCCGCCCGCAGTAGTCTTAAAGACCGTTCCCTCGCCGATTGTCCCGCCCAGGCTGGCGGTTCCGTAATAATTTCCGTCAGTGCCTTGCACCAAGGTTGCGAGAGAAACCTCCCCTTCACTTGGAGACAAGGTGTGAACCACCTTCAGTTTTCCCGCAGGCGTCACTCGGAAGACCCCGCCATCCTCAGTGGTTCCGTAGAAGTTGCCATCGCTTCCCTGAACCAATTGCGCGCCGGGAGAGCCACCTTCCGCGGGATAGATAAAGGAATGGATGGTCGTCACCGTGCCTTTGGGCGTGAGCTTGTAGATGGTTCCGTCGCCGTTGGTGCCTCCCCCAACGGTTGTGCCGTAGAAGTTGCCGTCCCTGCCCTGAATCGGCGGAGCGTTAGGACTGGCTCCATCCGCTCCGCTGTTGCTGAAGCTATGCAGAATCGTGAACACGCCGCTGGGCGTGATCTGGTAGACCGTGCCATGATTCGTTGTGCCGCCGTCGTAGCAGGCCCCATAGAAGTTTCCGTCGGTGCCCAAGGTGAGTCCCATGTTGCAATGCCGGCCTTCTGAATCTGCGAAGACGTGGAGTGTGCTTTCACTCCCGCCGGGGGTGACCACGAAGACGCCGCCGACCAAGTTCAGCCCACCCGAATCCGTAGTGCCGTAGAGATTGCCGTCTTGCCCTTGCGTCATAACGGAAGGCGGGAACGGTCCGAAGATGCCATTGCTGATGGGGTCGAAGCTGGAAACAAGGCTCGGTACTTGCGCGTACGCTGGACTAGCAACGGCAGTGAGAATAAATGCAAGCGTTACCAGCATGGCGGTCACAACCAATCGAGGCGGAGCGAACTGCTGGATGCTGATCAAGAGTTTTTGTTGCAACTTCATTTCTAGATTCATGATGAACTCTCCGTCTGGAATTTCGTTGAGCTGCCAGTTTCAAGAGGACCGGGAAGAACCGCGCCGAAGCGCGGTTCTCGCCGCCGAGACCTAGCGCTTCGGTGCGCCGGTCGGCGCGGTTGGCGGGAAGGGGACTGGCGGCTTATTGCTCGGCCGCCGAAGCGTCGCTTGCCGCTGCAAAACAGGCTTCTGCATTTGGGGTCTAGCGAAGCCGCCGTTGGCCTTAATTGGAGACGCCATGCTTAGCGGCTGCTTTTCCATTTCCTGCTTTAGTTCAACCTTGCGGTTGTGCGACTCGGTCACTTCCGCCATCCGAATGTTCTCGTAGCCTCGGCGTCGGGCCACGATCCGGTAGTCGAACGCGATATTGGAAGTCCCGCCGCCTTGCTCTCGTACTTCAAAGGATGTTGCCGTTTTCGCTGCTACGAAGAGTCCATGGGAATCTCCGTTGGGAGTCAGGAAGACGTGATAGTCGGTGGTGGAGTTAACGGTTTGGGCGAAAGTCGGTTCTAGTGGGACGATGGCTGATCCGCTGGAGAGTTGTCCCGAGCCGAAGTCCTCAAACCAGTTTTCGGGAGACTCCACAGCATAGAGTCGGACCCAGCGGTTATCGGGAAGGGAAACTGCCGCCGACTTGCTTCCGGTGCAGACCAGGTCGGCGCCGGCATCGACCTGACAGAATCCGTTCCCAGCCCATGCGATGAATGGACTGCCACCAGGAGAACTGGTAAGCCACTCTGTATAGGGGCCCCCGGTGGTGCCGGAGAAAGCAAAGCCGCTTTTTGAGGACGCGTAAACACCGACGTCGAGAGTGCCCGGTGCATATCCCCAAACGCCATAGCTGAAATCGGATTGTGAGTCGCCAGGAGCCTGGGTCGTGCCATACACGCCGGTGCCCTTGGTAGACAAGCCGTAGACCCCGGTGCCGGTTTGGTCGGAATTGCCGAACACGCTCGTGCCAAAATCGGTTGTCCCTGCCACGCCGATTCCGCCATTTTCAGCACTATCTCCAATAACTCCGATTTGTTGATAGCCGATCCCGTTGGAAAAGGTATTGCTGTAGTCAGCGCCGGTTCCAATGACGCCGATTCCGGTTCCTCCGAAACTGACGCCCCAGACAGCGGGTGAAGGCACTCCCAAAACAGTGCCGCCAAAATTGAGGCCGTACACGGTGGCATTTTTGCCGCTGGCGTTGGCTCCGAAGACTCCAATGGCGTCGTCGGCAGTCCCGGAAATGCCGAAGCCCCCGAGGCTTCCCGCATCTCCCCAAACGCCAGCATGGCTGCCTTCGATGCCGCTCATCGTGCTTGGGGTGCCATTTACCCCGAAAACGCCGGACGCACCCTGACTCTGTACTACGCCTTCGACGCCAAACACTGGGCCGGCGGCAGTGCTTCCGCCGTACACGCCTGGCGAACCGGTACTAGTCTGTCCCGTGATGGGATAAGTTTGGCCGTTGGCAACGATTCCGTATTGGCCGCCGGCAGCCCAAATGTTGTATGTACCAGCGGAGTTACTGAAGATGGAGTAGCCAGTTCCTGTGTTAGTGACCCCAAGCGCGGCAGCGCCGCTGTCCGCTTTGGCGGTGACGCTCTGGCCGTTCGTAAACGCGTTTGCGGCGGCCAGTTGCGGCACTTTAGTCTTGTCCAGATTGAGCGTGACGTTGCCGCTGGTGCCTCCGCCCGTGAGATCCGTGCCCGCGGTAACTCCGGTGATCGTTCCCGAGCCATTGGTGGTGGCGCACACCCAGGTGCTTCCGTTCCATTGCAGCACCTGCCCGCTCGCACAAGAAGTCAACAAGCTCAGCGTCACGTTGCCCTTCGTGCCTCCTCCCCTCAGACCTGCTCCCGCCGTCACGCCCGTGATCGATCCCGGAGGTCCTTGCGGTCCGGTCAGTACAATGTCCAACTCTGCCGGATGGCTGGTGGTGGTTGTCTCTTTACTATTCAGGGCGAACGAAACGGCCCCGTCAGGTACGATCGCGAGGCCGTCGTTCGCCGTTCCATTCAGCCAGTCCACGGCCGCAGCGGTCACGTCGACGAGCACATACTGATTCGTGTCGGCCGTGGTCACGGGAACAGCCGAGGCGATCGCACTGCCAAGAGTGGGTGAGTTGTTGCCGGTGATCGTGCCCTCCTTCCAAGTGCTCGTGACTAAATCGACGTTGAACGATCCGGCAGTGGTCACGGCGCTGATGTAAATCTTCAAAGTGGCTTTGGCCACCATGGAACCAGTGACGGTGGAAGGAATGCTGGAGAGATCAAAGCGGACGAAAGTGGTCGCGCCCGCACTTTCGACTTCCAGGGTATTCTTGGCGCCGAAATTGGTGCCCGGCGAACTGGTGAGCGTGTATGAGTCGTCGCTGGGCGTAATCTGCGCGAACGCAGGCAACGCAACAACGATCAGGATCGCAAGTAAGCCACTGGCCAACCCGTGGCTCCATCTTCTCTGGCACTTCTGTAGTGCTCTGCACATCATGGTCCTCCCCCACATTCTTGCCGGTCGTCCGGTCAAGTGGAGGCAATCTGCCGCAGCCTAAAGAAAAGAGCAACGAAACTGTTGCCGAATCGAAGCTAACCAGCTAACACACTGGAGAAAAGGCGGTTAGTGACCTTTCTAACCTGCCGTGCTAGAATCTTCCGCATTCTGCGGGTGGGCTCTCGCATGCAGCAGCAACCAGTAAGCCGGATTGTTCGCTTTGGATCTTTCGAGGTTGACCTCCAGGAAGGCCGACTCACCAAGGCGGGGATTCGAATCCGTTTGCAAGAGCAGCCGTTTCAGATTTTGACGCTCTTGCTGGAACGCCCCGGTCAGGTGGTCACCCGAGAGGAAATCCGCCAGAAACTCTGGTCGCACGATACCTTTGTGGAGTTTGATGACGCGCTGAATACTGCGGTCCGGAAACTGCGGGCGGCCTTAAACGACTCCGCCGATAACCCCAGGTTTCTGGAAACCGTCCCTCGCCGCGGCTACCGTTTTGTCGCCCCTGTCTCCATTCCAACCTCGGGCTTATCCGATGGTATAAAGGAGGCGACTGCCATCGGGATCCCCGCCTCGCAGACGAGACCAATTCCAGTGGCGTCGCGCACTTCATTGAGTCCGACTCACTATTGGGTGGCCGCTGCGCTCACGGTGTTGCTGGTCGGCGGCGCGGCTTACTTGTTCCGGTCGACGTGGCCGCGTCCGGCCAAGACGAACTCAAGCCCGCCAGGCGTGCCAACTCGCCGCTCCGTCGCGGTGCTCGGTTTTCGCAATCTGCCCAAACGTGCCGAAGAGGATTGGCTTTCCACCGCGTTCTCTGAAATGCTGAGCACAGAGCTCGCCGCCGGCGGCAGTTTGCGCCTGATCTCGGGCGAGGATGTGGCGCGGGCCAAAAAGGAATTGCCGCTCGCCGATGCAGAAACTCTGGCGAAAGCCACATTGACACGGCTGCGGCAGAATCCCGGTGCGGACGTGGTCGTCGTCGGCTCCTACACTCCGATGGAACAGGATGGGCGGAAATATGTCCGGCTAGACGTCCGTCTGCAGGACACGATTACTGGAGAAACCATTTCTGAGGACGCTTTCACCGGGCCGGAGGAACATCTCTTTGATCTTGCCTCCCAGGCGGGAGTTCGTCTACGCCAGTCCCTCAGGGTGGATCCGATTTCTGCAAGTGCGATGAGCGGGGTACGCGCCTCGTTGCCTTCCAACCAACAGGCGGCACGGCTGTACGCGGAAGGCCGTGACAGGCTCTGGGAATATGATTTTCTTGCGGCCTGTGATTTGCTGGTCAAGGCGGTCACTGCCGACCCGAATTACCCGCTGAGTCACTCGGCGTTGGCGAGCGCCTGGTCGCAACTGGGCTATGAAGCCAAGTCACAGGCGGAGGCCAAGCGCGCTCTGGAACTCTCGCATCGCCTCCCGGACGAGGAGCGCCTGCAGATTGAAGGACAATACTGGCAAACCATGGGGGATTGGCCAAAGTCGGTTGAAGCCGATCAGCGACTCTTTGAGCTTTTCCCCGACAGCCTCGACTATGGACTCCGTTTGGCAGCCGCCCAACTGCGCGTCAAGCCGGAGGACAGTTTGCGCACTCTCGCTTCTCTCCGCCGGTTACCTCCTCCGGAGCGCGACGACCCGCGGATTGACATGAACGAAGCATCTGCCTGGGTGACTCTGGACTTCAAAAAGGCAGAAGCCGCCGCGAAGCGCGCGATTGAGAAGGCCAGCGATCGAGGGTCTCATTTCCTGGTGGCGCGTACCTATGGGATTCTCTGTCAGCAACTCGCCTATACTGGAGGCTCCACCGAGGAAGCCATTCGCGACTGTGAGCGCGCTCGCCAGAGCTATGTTGCCGCCGGTCACCGCAACGCTGCCGCCCGCACCTTGAACGATCTTGCAATTATTTACGCCCAACAGGGCGACTTGATACGAGCGAAGGCAATTTGGCGCGAGGGGCTACAGACCTTCCGCCAGATCGGCGACGTTCAAGGGGCTGCAGGCGCTTTGAACAATCTTGGTGAGGCCCTCCTTCTCGAGGGAGACTTGACCGAAGCAAAGAAAATGCTGGAGGAAGCGATCCCCAGCTACCAGACTGCGGATGACAAGGACGGCGTGGGACGTGTGCTGAATGATCTGGGCGATCTTTTGTGGGAAAGGGGCGACTTGGAAGTGGCTAAGACTACCTACCAGCAAAGCATAGCCACCGCCAAAGAGATCGATGACAAGAGTGTAATTGCATCTGCCCTAACCGGGTTGGGAGACATCCTCACCGACGAGGGTGATTTGACCGAGGCTCGCAAGAGCTACCAGGATTCCCTGGCGCTGCGGAACCAGCTCAGCGAAAAGCAAACCGCCGCAGAGACACAAGTCGCACTGGCCAACCTTTCCATCGAGGAAAGCCACGCCGCAGAGGTTGAGGCTGCTCTGCGCAAGTCCAAACGGCAATTTCACGAAGAGCAAGAAGTGGACGACGAACTTACTGCCAGTGCGGTGCTGGCGCGATCGTTGCTGGCGCAAGGAAAACGATCCGAAGCCGACAGCGAGATCCGAGGATCGGAAGCCTTGGCATCGAAGTGCCAGCGGCGCCTACCTCGTCTGCGCTTTGCTCTGACGTCGGCGCGAGTCCTCCTCGCGTCTGATGAACACCAGGCGGCCAGAGCCTTGCTCCAGAGCATTCTGAAGGAAGCGACCGCTCGCGGTTTCGCGGGTCCGCAATTCGAGGCGCGGCTGGCCTTGGGGGAACTGGAACAGAAGTCAGGACGGACCGCGGCAGCGCAGGCACAGTTCATTGCCTTGGAAAAGGCGGCGCGTACCAGAGGCTTCGGTCTCGTTGCTCGCAAAGCAGCCGCCGCTCGCAGTTGAACTCCAGAACTGGCGCGACTTGCGGGCTTTATGCTGTCTGACGAAGACCATGAATCGGCTGCCGGTTGTTTGCCGAAGCTGCGGTTCGCGAGGCTGAGGCCGGGGTCTCTTCGCAGGCACTCGGCTACGTCGTACAAGCTGTGAAGATGCGCTCCGGCAAAGACATCGTGGCCGTAGCGGCGCCCCCCTTATCCGTGCAGCGCTGAATATCCGCCAGGGGCAACCAGGGAAGGCCATCGATGATCTGACGCCTGCCGGGGCGATTGAGTTCGGGAATGCGACGCCGCTCACTCTCTATGCTTACGTTCGCGGCAGCGCGGCATTATATGGCCAGGGAACGGCCCAGTCACACCCTCCAGGCAACAGCTCTCATCAATGAAGTGTATCTGCGGCTGATTGATGTCGGACGGATGGATTGGCAAAATCGTGCCCATTTCTTCGCGGTTTGCGCCCAGTTGATGCGGCGGATTCTGACGGACTTCGCCCGCTCCCGCCGCTATCAGAAGCGCGGGGCGGCGTTGCCCACATGCCGTTAGACGAGTCACTGGTGGTCGCATTTGGAAAAGGTTCCCTGTGCGCGCAAGACTTTGTAAGTTATTGGTTCGTTGTGAGTTGCTGGAACACGGATGTTAGAGCCTTGCCTGACTCTTAATCAGTAGGTTGTAGGTTCGATTCCTACCGCGCTCACCATCACGTTTCCGCTGACGTGGGATAACTCCAGATTCCCGATCAAGGCTTTACGGGTACGACCAGCGTGTCCCCACTGGCAACCACACCGGCTCGCGGCTTCAGTCCGCTGGCATGGGAGTAGGTCTCGCAACTAACGCAGGCGCTCTCAGAGGGGCAGTCGCTTCCGCAGGAGCCGTCATCCATTTGCGTACTTCCGGCAGCGCGCGGCGCATCGCCCGTTCGCCCACGTGGATCAATTCGTCAGCGCGTTTAAAGTCGTCATAGTCAAAACCCGCGACATCGGGCTCGATCACGACGTCGGCCGCGCCTCTCCACTCCTTGCTCATCATCTCCTGCGCGATGGCGAACGACTGCCCGATCACGTCAAAGTAGTGCCGGGGCACACTCGTCTTCGACCACTGCCCTTTCAGGTGCACGGCCAGCACGCGCTCCGCTCCCATTTCGCGCAGCGGAAGCGTGGGCACGGGATAGGAAAGCATGCCATCCACCAACCAACTCCCGCGAATCTCTACCGGCAGGAACATCCCCGGATAAGCGCAACTCGCCCGCACCGGATCGATGATCGAGCCGGAGGTAAAGACGGCTCCTTTGCCGGTATTGAAGTCTGTGGCCGTCACACCCAGAGGAATGCGCAATTCTTCAAATGTCTGCACCTTCAAAGTTTGCTTCAGGAACGAAACCATGCGGTCGTTGGTGGCGAAGCCGTAGCGCGAGAGCGTCCAGCGCGCAAAGGTAGTAAAGCGAACTTTGTGGGCGAGTTCTTCCAGTTCCGCAATCGTGAGTCCGCTGCAATACGCTGCACCCATGATTGCACCTACACTGGTGCCCGCAATCATGCGAACCGGGATGCCTTCTTCTTCGAGGACTTTGAGAACCCCGATGTGCGCGATGCCGCGAGCAAAGCCTCCGCCCAAAGCGACACCAATGGCAGGGATGCGCTTCGCCACGTTCCCATTCGATCTGTGGGCAAACTCGCGGCCGAAGGCTTGTACACTCCGGATAACCCTTCCCAGACTCTTCATCGGAACCCCACGTCCCCGGTTTATCAAGGGCATGCGCCCCACGTCTATAATAAGTAAGATGCCACGAACCCGTTGCGGGCTTCAAGGCACCTTTGTGCTATAGGGGAGTTACAAGAGAATCCGTACCGTGTTACCAAAGAATGCCGCCCCCACGTGAGAGGAGCTAACTCCATTAATTGTCGTCACTTGCCGTTCAGCGGGTGCAGCTATGAATAGAGCCGACATGTGGCGCCGTATCGAAGTGCATCCCAAAGCCTGGGACATACTGGTCGTGGGCGGCGGAGCCACTGGCGTAGGCGTTGCCATCGATGCGGCGGCTCGAGGTTACGATGTGCTGCTGCTCGAACAGAGCGACTTCGGCAAAGGCACCTCCAGTCGCAGCACCAAGCTGGCACACGGCGGCGTGCGCTACCTGGAGCAGGGCAATATCGGGCTGGTCATGGAAGCGCTCAAGGAGCGCGGTTTGCTTCTCCAGAACGCTCCCCATCTGGTGCACGATCTTCGATTCGTAGTGCCGAACTACGATTGGTGGGAGACCCCATTCTACGGTCTCGGCCTGAAACTCTACGAGTTGCTGGCTGGCAAATACGGGTTTGGAACCTCACGCATCCTCTCTAAAGAGGAAACACTCGAACATCTGCCAACCCTGAAGACCGAAGGCCTGCGCGGCGGCGCCGTCTACTACGATGGACAATTCGACGACGCCCGTCTGCTCATCCACATGGTCGCCACGGCTTTCGAGCAGGGCGCCACGCTGCTGAACTATGTCGAAGTCGCCGGACTGACCAAAGACGCTCAGGGATTTGTGAATGGAGTAAGCGCCCGCGACGTCGAAACCGGCAGCGAATTTCGCGCCGCCGCCAAGGTTGTGGTCAACGCGACCGGCCCTTTCAGCGACTCGCTCCGACTCAAGGCGGAGCCTGCCGCCACGCCGATGATCGTTCCCAGCCAGGGCATTCATTTGGTCTTCGATTCCAGCTTCCTCCAGGGTGAATGCGCCGTCATGGTTCCACACACCAGCGATGGCCGCGTGTTATTCGCCATTCCGTGGCACGGCCACACCCTGGTTGGAACCACCGACACGCCCATTGCGGCCGCCACGCTGGAGCCGATCGCCACGGAGCAGGAAATCGATTTCATCCTTGCGACCGCCGGCCAATACCTGGCCAAAGCACCTACGCGCGACGATGTCTTGAGCGTGTTCGCCGGCATCCGGCCGCTGGTTGGGGTTGCGGGCGCGGCCAGCGGCGTGGTCAGTTCGGCGGCACTGTCGCGCGATCACGTCCTCCACATCGACCGCTCCGGCCTGGTCACCATCTGCGGCGGCAAATGGACGACCTGCCGGCATATGGCGGAGGAATGCGTCGATCAAGCGGCAACGCTCGCGCAGTTGCCAGATAAGCCATGCGTAACCCACCACCTGCGCATCCACGGCTCTTATGACGCTGCGAAAGAAGAGGCAGCAAAACCGTTCGGCTCGCTGGCAGTCTATGGTTCCGATGCGCGCGAGATTCGCAAGCTCATCGAGGCTGACGCGAGGCTCGGCGAACCGCTCCATGCGGCGTTGCCCTATGTGAAGGCGGAGTTCGTCTGGGCGGTCCGACACGAAATGGCACGCACTGTGGAAGACGCGCTCGCCAGGCGCACGCGCGCGCTGTTCTTGAATGCGCGTGCAGCCCTCGCAATGGCGCCCGCCGTCGCGGACTTGATGGCTGCGGAGCTGGGTTGGGATGAGGTCACCCGGACCAAACAGTTGACTGCGTTCTGCGACGTCGCTTCCAGCTACCTTCTTCATTCCTGAACGCTGATCCCAGGAAGAACTACGCCGCCAGCCGCTTCAAGATTTCCTTGCCCAGCTTCTGCGTTTCGCCGAAAGCTTTCTGGTATTCGACAAAAATCCGATTCAGCTCGATCGACTGGTCGGCGGTGAGCTTGTGGCGCAGCAGCATGTCGCGCACGTGGACGGGATTGGGCAGGGTAGCGTCTTCGGTCAGTTCTTCGAGGGCGGTCGCGGGATTGTAGTGGTACATGGATTCCATTCTATCGCCACGGGTGGGATTTCTCAGGCCTTCGGGAATTTGGCCCCTTGTTCCGCGATCGAGGTTCAGCGATCGATCCGGTCATCGTTTGCCAGCGGCCTTCTTGGCAGCTAGTTGACGCAAACGAAGATCCAGTTCTTTCTGGTGGTTGACCCGGCCAAGCACGGTCTCAACCGTGGCCGCCAGGCGATCCGAGCTCTTATCGAGTTCCAGCGTGGATTTCTCGAAGTACGCGGCCGCGCCTGCATCAATGAGTTTTTCCTCGTTCTTCTGCGACAGGCTGGTCAGCACGATAACTGGAATATTCATGGTCGCGGGATTCGCTTTAAGCGCTTTCAGGACTTCCGGACCGCTGATCTTGGGAAGCATCATGTCGAGCAGGATGATGTCAGGCAATTTGTCCTGGGCGACCTGCAACGCCTCCTCGCCGTCGGCCGCCGTCGACACCAGGTAACCGGCTCTGGACAAAGCGCGCTCATTCGCCATCCGGAGAAACTTGCTGTCGTCAACTAACAGCACTTTAGAGTTCGCAACGCTCACACGAATCCCCTCGTGCGGATTCATCGGCGTGGCGCCGGAAACCTTGAGAAATGAGAAGGTTCGATGCCCGTACCCTAAAGGGCCGTCCCATTTGGTCCCAGCTGGTATCGCTAAGCCGAGACCCTGATAAGAAACCTCTGATACGAAACACAAGGGCGGCTAGCGCCGCCCTTGTGAGAACCGAAAACTGAAAACCGACAACTGATAGCTGACAGCTGCCCCTACGTGCCTTCGGACCAGCTCGCCAGATACTCCTCCTGCTCCGAGGTTAGGCGGTCGATCTTGATGCCGAGCGATTCCAGCTTGAGTTTCGCCACGCGCTTGTCGAGTTCCGCCGGAACCGTGTAAACCTTGTTTTCCAGCGACGCGTGGTTCTTCACCATGTACTCGCACGAAAGGGCCTGGTCGGCAAAACTCATATCCATCACCGACGCCGGATGCCCTTCGGCGGCGGCCAGGTTGATCAGCCGGCCTTCTCCCAGCAGGTTGATGCGCCGGCCGTCTTTCAGCGAGTACTCATCGACAAAGGTGCGCGTGGTGCGTTTGGACGACGACAACTTCTCGAGCGCCGGAATGTCGATTTCGACGTTGAAGTGGCCCGAGTTCGAGATGATGGCGCCATCTTTCATGAGTTCGAAGTGCTGCTTGGCGATCACGTTCTTGTTGCCGGTGACGGTACAGAAAACGTCGCCGAGCTTGGCGGCCTCCTCCATGCTCATCACGCGGAATCCATCCATGACCGCTTCGAGCGCTTTGGTCGGATCGACTTCGGTGACGATGACTTCGGCTCCCGCGCCGCGTGCGCGCGAAGCCAGGCCGCGTCCGCACCAGCCGTAACCGGCGACCACGAACTTCGACCCTGCGAGCAGGAAATTCGTCGCGCGGATAATGCCGTCAATGGTCGATTGTCCGGTGCCGTAGCGGTTATCAAATAGATGCTTGGTGTCGGCGTCGTTGACGGCCACGATCGGGTAGCGCAGCACGCCTTCCTTGGCCATGGCGCGCAAGCGAATCACGCCGGTGGTCGTCTCCTCGGTGCCGCCGATTACATGAGCCAGTTCCGCGGTGCGCTTGGTGTGCAGCACGGAGACCAGGTCGGCGCCGTCGTCCATCGTGATCTGCGGTTTGTGATCGACCGCCGCCATGATGTGCGAATAGTAGGAATCGTTGTCCTCGCCCTTGATGGCGAACACGGGAATGTTGTAGTCGCGCACCAGGCTGGCAGCCACATCATCCTGAGTTGAGAGCGGGTTCGAGGCGCACAGCGCCACGTCCGCTCCGCCGTCGCGCAAAGCGATCATTAAATTCGCGGTCTCGGCCGTCACGTGCAGGCAGGCCGAAACGCGGATGCCCTTGAGCGGCTGGTTCTTGATGAATTCCTTGCGGATGATCTGCAGCACCTTCATCGACTGGTTCGCCCACTCGATGCGTTTCTTGCCCAGATCGCCCAGTTCCAATCCCTTTACGTCGCTGCTAATCGATGTCGTAGCCATTTCTCTCCTAATCCCGGATGATGACGCTATGAAGAACAACTTCACCACAGAGTCACAGAGAAAACCTAAACCGGGAAAAAACAAAATCGTCTTTCTCCGTGTCTCCGTGGTGAAAAAAAACTACTTCTTTGCCCCAACTGGTTCGTGCTTCAAATGGGCGTCGACGGCCAGTTTGGCGGCTTTGTCAGTCCTTTCCCAGGTGAAATCCGGGTCGCTGCGGCCGAAGTGCCCGTACGCCGCCGTCTTGCGATAAATCGGACGCCGCAAGTTGAGCGTCTCGATGATCTCGCGCGGCTTCAGCTTGAAGTTTGCCCGCACCAGACCCGGAATCAGCTGAGCATCGACCTTCTCGGTTCCGAAAGTATCCACCAGCACGCTGACGGGGTCGGCCACTCCGATGGCGTAGGCGAGCTGCACTTCGCAGCGATCCGGCCAGGCCGGCAGCCACGATGTTCTTCGCGATGTAGCGCGCCATGTACGCGGCCGAACGGTCGACCTTGGTCGGATCTTTGCCGCTGAACGCGCCGCCGCCGTGGCGTCCCATGCCGCCGTAGGTGTCCACGATGATCTTGCGCCCGGTCAGCCCGGAATCGCCCATGGGTCCGCCGATAACAAAACGCCCGGTGGGATTGATGTGGTACTTGGTGTCTTCATCGAGCAGGTTGGCCGGAACCACGGCTTGGATGACGTGCTTCAAAATGTCGGCGCGCAGTTCGTCGTTGCCGACCGCCTCGGAATGCTGGGTGGAGACGACCACAGCATCGACGCGTTTCACTTTGCCGGGCGCGTTGTATTCGACCGTAACCTGTGATTTTCCATCGGGCCGCAGGTAGGGGCAGGTGCCATTCTTGCGGACTTCAGAAAGTTTCTGGCAGAGCTTGTGGGCGAGTGAAATCGGAAGCGGCATCAGTTCGGGGGTTTCGTTGCAGGCGAAGCCGAACATCATTCCCTGATCGCCGGCGCCGCCGGTGTCGACGCCCATGGCGATATCGCCGGACTGCTTGTTGATGCTGGAAATGACGGCGCAAGTATTGGAGTCGAAGCCGTAGACGGCGTTGTCGTATCCGATGGATTGCACCACGCCGCGGACGAGATTCTGAAAATCGACATAAGCCTTGGTAGTGATCTCGCCGGCGATCACGACCAGGCCGGTGCAGGTCAGGGTTTCACAGGCGACGCGGCTGGTCGGATCTTCACGAAGGCAGGCGTCGAGAATGGCATCGGAAATCTGGTCGGCGATCTTGTCCGGATGTCCCTCGGTAACAGATTCCGAGGTAAATAGAAAACGATTGGTTGCTGGCAAGCTGGTATCTCCTCAAAAGGTGACTTCGAGCCTTTACGTCCGATAAGGGAGGCTTATGGAGCCACGGGCTCTCGACCGGGGTTTGGCTAAATCTTCCTAAGAAACGGTACCAGAGTTCACCTCCGAAGCGCAACGAAATAGGGCAAGGCCGGAGCGAGCTGGCACTGAGTGGAAGGCAGCGGACATTAAATGGAGGAACCGGCTGGTAAACGGAAGAAAAGAAAGAGACGAACTTAAGGCGTGGAAGGCGGCGCAAGGGCATTCGGCAGGATTCCCCGAGGGCCGAAAGTGACCGTCTTGACCTCCCCGAATTCTCCCCCGATGTCAAGCTTCTGTCCGTTAAATCGAATGTCGACGCCGCCGGCGTTTCCGGCTTTGACGATGATTTCCTTCCGGCCTCGCACGGTGCGCTCGCTGCCGGCGGGCAAAAGTTCGGAGGAGCCGGTTCTGCCGTCGGCGGTGATCGAGACCCAGGATTCTTCCCGGGCCTGGATGACCACGGTAAACTCGCCTGGCGCTGCGGCACGGGAGGCAGGAGTTAAGTCCTGAGATGTCTTGGGAGCGACGGACCCGGCGGCTCCTCCCGCCGGCGAGCCGGTTGTCGGGGAACCACTCTTCGGCAAACCCTGGGTAGGCGAACTGGCGCCATTTTGTTGGCCGGATGCTCCGCCTGATCGCCGCGCCGCTGGTGACAACGTCGCGGTCGTGCTTGGAGTTGGCGCAACGGACGGTCTCGGATGCTCCCAACGGCGATGGCTCCAGAGGGAGAGTGCCAGCGCTACGACGAGAAGAACCGCCGCGAACCAACCCCAGGGCAACTGGCGGGGAGGGGCACCGGAGCTGGCTTCCAGGCGGCTAAGGTTCTCTTCATTTGCGCGCCGCCCATCGTCTTCGGGCACTACGATTTCTGTCGAAACGGGAGGGGCGTCGCCGGAAGCTTCCAGGTAGTCGGCAACAGCTTGATCTTCGTCGAGCCCAACGCACCGTGAGTAGGCGCGGACAAAGCCCTTGTTAAAGATGCCGCCCGGCAACTGGTTGAACTTATCCTCTTCCAGCGCTTGCAGCATGCGGGTTCCGATTTTGGTGGAGCTGGAAATCTGCTCCAGGGTGATCTTGCGCTTCTCGCGCTCCAGCTTCAATTTTTCGCCAAAGGACGGCAAACCAGTCTCCCGCTTTCACCGGACGGCGAACGAAATTTTACTCTGTCGCGAAGCAAGATCATAGACTATTCGGCGTTGCCGAGCCGCGAGCTTCGAGCAAACCGGTTGCCCGCAGTTCGTCGACTTTTCCGTATCCGCTTCCACAGCAGGGTTGGCGTGACAGGTACGGGTTACCTAGGTTCGTTGCCCGAGCGGCGCACCCAAACCTATAATCTTGTATCCAACTACTCGAACGAGGAGTTCATGCCGGAGGCAGCGGGCACATCCCACATTCGCCTGTCGCAAGAGCTGACCATCTTTCATGATGTCGCCAAGGCGCTGACATCGTCGCTCAACCTCGATTCGATTCTGCAGACCATCATGGAAAAAATGGCGGAATACTTCCGCCCCGATACCTGGTCCCTGCTGATGGTGGATGAGGAAAAGGACGAGCTCTATTTCGCCATCGCGGTGGGGGCTGCGGCTGAAGTTCTGGCCAAAGCGCGATTAAAGATGGGGGAGGGAATTGCCGGCTGGGTGGCCAAGCACGGACAGACGCTGATCGTGCCTGACGTGCAGCATGATTCGCGCTTCTCCTCCCGGCTGGATGAGATGACGCGCTTGCAGACTCGGTCGGTCATCTGCGTGCCGTTGCGCTCCAGACACCGGGTGCTGGGCGTGATTCAACTGATCAACGCCAACGTGGGCCTGAGTGAACAGGAGATGTTCTTCCTCAATGCCTTGTGCGATTACGCCGCCATTGCCGTCGAGAATGCCAGGGCGGTGGAGAAGATCCAGGAACTGACCATCACCGACGATTGCACCGGCCTGTTCAACGCGCGGCATCTGCACAAAACGCTCGAAACCGAAGTCTACCGCTCGGCGCGTTTCGGTTATGAGTTCAGCGTGATTTTCATCGATCTCGACCACTTTAAGGCGGTCAACGACACCCATGGACATCTGGTGGGAAGCCGGCTGCTGGCCGAAGTCGGCTACCTGATCAAAGCGCAGTTGCGGCTGATTGATTTTGCCTTCCGCTATGGGGGAGACGAGTTTGTCGTCCTGCTGCCGCAAACCATCAAGGATCAGGCGGTGGTGGTGGCGAAACGTTTGCAGGATTCCATACGCGCGGGAATTTTCTGCACCGAGCTGGGCTTGAGCCTGAACCTGCGCGCCAGTATGGGACTGGCGACTTTTCCGCACGATGCGCGGACCCCGCACGACATCATCCGCCAAGCCGACGAGATGATGTATATGGTGAAGAACACCACCCGCGACAACATCGGCATCGCCTCGCGCGGGCTGCTGGAGCCGTAGCAGGCTGTCGGTGGAGACTCCGTGCAGCTCTGGTCCTTCAAGCCGGCGCAGCTGGTTCACCGCTGCGATAACTGCGTTTTCTTGAATGCGGCTTTAGTCCGCTGAGCGCGTTCTTGCTCAGAAAGGAATCTTTCGCGCCGCTCCGTTACTTCGGTGCTTCTTTCGGATCCGGCTTCCACGTCAAAGCGTTCGCGGGTGCGGAAGGGTTGACGCCGAAGTCCCACACATAGAGGTTCATCCCTTCTTTGCCCAGCATCTCGGCGACGGCGTATTCACCCGCCGCGAGAGGCTCGGTGGGCGTGAGCTTGACCCAGCCTCCAGTCATGGCGGTGGCCGTGGCCGCGACAAAGCGTTCATCGGTTTTCATTTTTCCGGTGACCGCGATCTTGACTGCGCCGGCAACTCGTTTGCCGCCTTTAACCTCGACACGAATGATCTTGAAGCGCTCGACATTGCTGAGCGCGACCGCCGGACGTTCGCCGGAGAGCGGCGCAGACGCGGACGCGCCCCGATTCGCGTCACTATTGTTCGCGTCGATGTTGATGTAAAGCGACGGCACCGCGGTGTGCGACTGGACTTTGGCGTGGGCTTCGGGAAGTTCAATCGTTTGCTTAGCGCCAGCCAGTGGATTGATCGCCGACCGCAGAATATTCGACTTAGTGTTCTTGTCCAGCTCGCTGCCCGATTGCTGCAGTTCGGCCAACTGCGGCTGATTCTGGTAGGTATCGAGCAGGAAGATGCCGCCTTCGTCGGGCAGGCGCAGACCGGGCGCCACCTGCGGAGACCGGGCTTGTTCGGCTTTTCGTTCCGCCTCGAGTTCTTTGTCGAGTTCCACCGCTTCCGGAGCGAGCTTGCCCTGCTCACGGCCTTGTTCAAATTTATCGGTTGCGTCCCAATCAATCAGCGATTTCGGAACTTCCTCCCACTCGCCCCGCTCGGCGCTGAAATACCGGACGCGCTCGCCATGAATTTCATACTTGGTGACGGACTGGTAGGAGCCGTCTTTCAGGATCAGGCGGCGGGCCTGGGTCTGGGCGGGGGCGGGAACGGCCAAGAGAAGGCAGAGCACGGTAAGGCCGAAAAGCATCCATCGGGCATCCGCTCTGACAATCTGTGAATTCATGCTACACAGCATTATCCACGCTTTTTCGTGCTCCGTAACCGTTAGATGCGAGCCCTGTGATCGGGCAGTTCCTGAAGAAGCTCCTTTGGCGAGGGATCTCAAGTCCACGGGTCCTGCAGGTCTCCGAGTTCGTGGACGACGTCGGCCACAATGGCCCGCGGCATCTCAAAATGTTCCTCCACCGAAGTGACGAGTTGGTCGCGACTGCGCAAGAGATCGAACCGTCGATTCGCTTCCCTGCGATTCGACTAACGTCCAATTGTGGATCATCACCGCCCGGTCCGAATAAAACCGCGTCAGCAGCAGGGAGTTCAGAAAAGTCGCGTCCGGCCGGAAAGATTCGGCAATCACCTGGCGAAACTCCTCGATCCTCCGTGGCCTCCGGCTTAGCCACGTAGCCATGTTTCTGCTGGCCATCTCGATACAGCTCCAAACGTGAGCGGCCATGGTCGTCCTGTGTCTTCAGGACATAACGGTCTCGTCCCAGCTCGACAACATAATCGTTTGCAAGATCGCGAGGCATCGGCGACAGAAACGGCGCCCCATAGCCGCCGTCCACCAGGTACTCGCGCCCGTCCACGTTCACCATGATCACCATGTGAACGTCGGGATTCGTCATATCCGCCGCACACAGCTTCACGCTGTATCCCAGAGTCGACAGCAGAGAATAGAAGTGGAAATTGTTGGCGTAGCAGGTCCCGCCGAAGTGGTAGCGCTCGATGCCATCGAGATAGAGCTGGAGGGACGGCAGACCAGCGAGTCCGAGGTGCTTCCGGTTGTAAAGCTTGGAGATGTTCTCGAACGGAATCATGCGTGAGATGGGCGGCCACCAGGTTCGCGAAGCGCTCCCAGCGAGGGTTCTTGTTGCGCCACGCCGAGTGCGGCAAGGTATCGCCAGACGAGTTCAGGAGCGAGTGCTGTATCGGACATCAATTATCTCTGCAAGAGATTGTCAAGCCGGCCCAGCGGAATGCCAAGAGCCGACATAGGTCTCGAGCTGACGGCTGAAAGCTGACAGCTGACAGCCGCTTTTTCCACATTCCCTTCCCGAAAGACTTCTGCCATAATTGATCGTGCACCCCAGCCCGCACAATTTTCCAAACAAAATTAAAGCGAGGAAGCGATGTCGGCCAAGTACATCTTTGTAACCGGCGGTGTGGTCTCATCATTAGGCAAAGGCCTGGCGGCGGCTTCCATCGGATGCCTGCTCGAAAGCCGCGGCCTCAAGGTCAACCTGATGAAGTTCGATCCCTACCTGAACGTCGATCCGGGGACGATGTCGCCGTTTCAGCATGGCGAAGTCTTCGTGACCGACGACGGCGCGGAAACCGACCTCGACCTGGGCCACTACGAGCGCTTCACCCACGCCAAACTTTCTCGCGATAACAACTGGACGACCGGCAAGATCTACGAGCAGATCATCGCCAAGGAGCGCCGCGGCGATTACCTGGGCAAGACGGTGCAGGTCATTCCGCACGTCACCAACGAAATCAAGGCGGCGGCGAAAAAAGTCGCGCAGGACGTGGACGTGATGATCGCCGAAATCGGCGGCACCGTAGGCGACATCGAGTCGCTCCCGTTCATTGAAGCCATCCGCCAGATGCGGCAGGAACTGGGCCGAGACAACACGCTGTTCGTGCACGTGACCCTGGTGCCGTTTATCGCCGCCGCGCAGGAATTGAAAACCAAGCCGACCCAGCACTCCGTCAAAGAATTGCTCAGTGTCGGAATTCAGCCGGATATCCTGCTCTGCCGCACCGACCGCTTCCTTTCGAAAGAGATCAAGTCGAAAATCGCGCTGTTCTGCAACGTCGAAGAAGAAGCGGTAATCACCGCCAAGGACGTCGCGTCCATCTACGAAGTGCCAGTGTGTTTCGCGCATGAAGAGGTGGACACGCTGATCCTGCGCCGCCTCAAGCTGGAAGCTAAAGATCGAGATCTTTCGAAGTGGAACGATCTGGTGCACCGCGTCTACAACCCCAAAGATGTGGTCAGGATCGGCATCGTAGGAAAGTACGTGGAGTATGAGGACAGCTACAAGTCGCTGAAAGAGGCGCTGGTCCACGGCGCGCTGGCCCACAACCTGAAGCTGGAAGTGAACTGGATCGAGGCCGAAGGCCTGGAAATGGCCGACAAAACCGACAAGAGTTATGAGGCACAACTCGAAGACTATGACGGGTTGCTCGTACCCGGCGGATTCGGCAAGCGCGGCATTGAAGGCATGTTGAAGGCGATCCAGTACGCGCGCGAGAAGCATGTGCCGTACTTCGGAATCTGTCTGGGCATGCAGACGGCTTGCATTGAATTTGCGCGCAATGCCTGCGGATTGGCGGATGCCAACTCCAGTGAGTTCGATCAAGCCACTCCGCATCGCGTGATCTACAAGCTGCGCGAGTTGCGCGGCGTCGAAGACCTGGGCGGCACGATGCGGCTGGGAGCATGGCCGTGCAAGATCGAGACCGGGACGCTGGCGTACCAGGTGTATGGCCAGACTGAGATCAGCGAGCGCCACCGGCATCGTTACGAATTCAACCGCGAATACGAAGAGCCCATGGTGGCCGCCGGGCTGCGCATTTCCGGCTCGACTCCAGACGGCACCTACGTTGAGATGGTGGAGATTCCAGGGCATCCGTTTTTCCTCGGATGCCAGTTCCATCCGGAATTCAAATCGAAGCCGCTGGAGCCGCATCCGCTGTTTAAGGCGTTCGTGGGCGCGGCCTACGAACACGGACAGAAAAAGAAAGAGCGGAAAGACGCTTCGGTAGTCGAGATGTACCTGCGTCCGGAAAAAGTGGGGAGGAGATAGTTTTCACCGCCGAGACGCTGAGGGCACCGAGAAAACCTGAGCGGAGCCGAAGGGGCGGGATCTGCAGTTCTCGGTTTTCTCGGCGCACTCGGCGTCTCGGCGGTAAATGACTTTGACCTTGTCTTTCCAAATCGATAACGTCCGCGTCGGCGCCGGCGATTTGTTCCTCATTGCCGGGCCCTGTGTGATTGAGAGCGAAGAACACGCCCTGCGCATGGCGGAGATCGTCAAGGGCGTGGCGCGTGCGCTGAATTTTCCGTTCCTCTTCAAAGCGTCGTACGACAAGGCGAACCGCACCTCGATCCGCAGCTATCGCGGGCCGGGGATGAAGGAAGGCCTGCGCATTCTGAAGAAGGTGAAAGACGAAGTCCACATCCCAGTGTTGACCGATGTGCATCAGGCCGCCGACGTGGCTGCCGTCGCCGAAGTCGTGGACGTTTTGCAGATTCCAGCATTCCTCTGCCGGCAGACCGACCTGATTGTCGCGGCCGCGCTCAGCGGGCGTCCGGTCAACATCAAAAAGGGGCAGTTCGTTTCGCCCTGGGACATGAAGCATGCCGTCGACAAATGCCGCGATGCCGGGAACAGTCAGGTGTTTGTGACCGAGCGCGGTTCGAGTTTTGGATACAACAATCTGGTCGTGGACATGCGCTCGCTCGCCATCATGCGGAAGTTCGCGCCGGTGGTATTTGACGCGACGCATTCGGTGCAGTTGCCGTCGGCCTCGCACGGGGATGAAGATCAGCCCGCGGCGAGCGGAGGCCAGCCGGAGTTTATCCCTGTGCTTTCACGCGCGGCAGTGGCAGCGGGAGTGGACGGCGTGTTCATGGAAGTCCACGACAATCCGAAAGAAGCGAAAAGCGACGGCGCCAACGCGCTCGACACACGCAACCTGCGCGGCCTGTTGAAAGAGTTGCAGGCGGTGAAGAAGGCGTTGGACGCAGCGCACGCGACGCCTTGAACCGCGAAGCAGCTACACTCCAACTTCAAACATCTCCAATTCTTTTTGGGCGATCCCGACTGCAACTTGGTCCCTATCGTATTCGAGCTTTCGGATACGGAGTTCTACGATGCCCGCATCGTCCATTCCCGGATCCCACGGCATGTTTAGACTGTTTTGGGCGATTGCATACGCGAGTTCCGATTCGAGTGCGGCCTTGCGCGATTTGAGAAGTCACAGCTCCAGTTCCACTCTGCGACTGTTTGGCATTTTCTTCTGCTCCTTTGTAAGAATGATCCTGCGGGGAGGAAGGGACTCCACCAATACCTTGTCACCTTCCTTGACGTGTACTTCGGCGAGGACGTCTTGGGTCAGTGTCACTACAACCGACCCTGCTACCCTGCGGACTTTGACGAATTCTCGTGCCATGAAATGTATGATGACATACGCACATATATTTACTGGAAATCCAGTCCCAGTCCCGGAGGGACGGCCCAGCTTAGCCCAGCGCTTCAGCGCTGGGTGGGCAGGAAAAAGACAGCAAGTCCCGGAGGGACGGCCCACCTATCCCAGCACGTGCGCCGGGTCGTAGGCAATGTCGTAGCGCTTGAGCAACTCCAGAAATTCTTCTTCGTAATTCCGCCTTTTGTGATGCTCCGGCTGGTTCTTGATGTACTCGACCACTCCGGCCGTTTGCGATGCGCTCACGCTGAAGGCGCCATAGCCTTCCTGCCACGCGAATCCCGTCCCCGCCACGCCGGTGTCAGTGAGCCATTTGGACGAGCAACCCTTCAGAGTCTGAACAGCTTTTGATAATGGCATTGGAGCGGGCAGCACGATCAAGGCGTGGCAATGATCCGCGGCGCCGCCGATCTCGAGGGCCTCAAATCCGTGATGACGGGCGATGCCGGCGATGTAGGCCCAGAGTTTGGGTTGGATTTCCTCGCGTAGGCGCTTCTGGCGTTCCTTGGTGCTGAAGATCACATGGATACGCATGTTCGTATAGGTATGCGACATGGGTCATCCCTCCGGGACTTGGTCAGACAATCCATCGCATACCCACCGCTGAAGCGGTGGGCTAAGCTGGCTCGTCCTCCGGACTTAGTTCGCCCTGGTCCTCCGGACTTATTCGTTCTAGAGGGTCCAGTGCGATGAATCTGTGACAGCCATCACCTCGTGTATGTTCGCTTTTGAATCTGCTACCATTCCCGCTTCATCTGAATCTCATCGCGTATGCATTGGTGGGCGTCGATCTTCGGCATTGCTCTGATCTTCATCATCCTGATGGATGCGTTTGAGACCGTGGTTTTACCGCGGCGCATCAAACGAAGTTTTCGCATCACAGGTTGGTTCTACCGGAATAGCTGGGGCCTCTGGACCAAAGTGGGGCGGCATATCAAGTCCGCCAACCGGCGCGAAGGCTTCCTCGCTTACTTTGGGCCGCTTTCGCTGATCCCACTGATGGGTTTTTGGGCGCTAGGGCTGATTTTTGGATTCGCCTGCGTGCAGTACGGGCTAGGCGAACATCTGACGCTCGCCAACGAAAAGATCACGTTTGGGAAAGTGCTTTACCTGAGCGGCGAAACTTTTTTCACGCTGGGCTACGGAGACATCACGCCCAACAACGCCGCCACCCGCGCCCTGGCCGTGATGGAAGCGGGCATGGGCTTCGCGTTCCTCGGAGTCGTGATCGGATATCTGCCGGTAATCTACAATTCGTTTGCCGCGCGCGAGATTGAAATTTCGCTGCTCGACGCGCGCTCCGGTTCGCCTCCAAGCGCCGCCGAGTTTCTCAGCCGGCTGGGATGCTGCCCCGAGCAAACCGTGCTCGACGAAATTTTTCGCGATTGGGAGCGCTGGTGCGCCGACCTGCTGTCGAGCCATATTTCCTATCCCGTGCTGGTCTTCTTCCGCTCGCAGCACAGCAATCAATCCTGGTTAAGTGCGCTGACGGTGATGCTCGACGTCACGTCGCTGGTTACGACCGGCGTGAAAGGCATCCTTCCGGACCAGGCAAGGCTCACATTTGCCATGGCGCGCCACGCTGCCGTCGATCTCGCCCAGGTGGTGAATGCGCAATACAATCCGCATGATGTCGGCCGGCTCGCGGCGGCAGATCTAACGCGGCTGCGTGCGGAACTCTCCGAGCGCGGTGTGACTCTTTACGACGGTGCGGACGCGCCCGAACGGCTGGCGAAACTTCGGATTCTCTACGAACCTTACCTTCACTCGCTCAGCCGTCGGCTCTTGATGACGTTGCCGCCGTGGCTCCCTGCGGACCGCAAGAAAGATAACTGGCAGGGAGGCCCGTGGGACCGCGCCATTCAGGCGCGCGCGCTGGAGCGTCCGGGGCACGCGGCGGACGATCATTTCTGAGCGCTTCTTCGGGCCGCGAAGAATCCAGCGTCCATCTGAAGCTTGCCGTTACTTGACCGGGATCGACTCCTCGAGGCCGCGGTGCTTCAGCATGGCTTTCGTGTTGGGCGGTGCGCCGCGCCAGGCCTCGTACATTTTGGCTAGATCCTGGGTGTTGCCGCGAGAAAGGATCATCTGGCGAAAGCGATCGCCATTGGCGCGAGTCAGTCCGCCATGTTCGTCGAACCACTGGTAGGCGTCGTCGGCGAGCATCTCGGTCCAGAGATAGGCGTAGTAGCCGGCACTGTAGCCACTCCCCCAGATGTGGCTGAAGTAGCTGGAGCGATAGCGAGGTGGTACGTAGCTGACGTTCAGGTGGGTCTTCTCGAGCGCCTGTTTCTCGAACTCGTCCGGGTTCTGAAGCGGAGAGTCGGGAGCGAGTGCGTGCCACTGCATGTCGAGTTCTGCAGCGGCCAGCAGTTCGGTCATGGCGTACCCCTTGTTGAAGGTCTCCGCTTTTCTGATCTTTGCAGCTAGTTCTTCTGGCATGGGAGCGCCGGTTTTGTAATGCTTCGCGAAATGCGTGAAGATCGCGGGATAGAGGGCCCAGTGCTCGTTGAACTGCGAGGGAAATTCGACAAAATCGCGAGCAGTTGAAGTACCGGAAAGTGTGGGGTACTCGGCATCGGAGAACATGCCGTGCAAGGCGTGTCCAAACTCATGGAACATGGTGATGACGTCGGTGAAGCTGATCAGCGCGGGTTCGCCCTCGGCTGGCTTGGGTAGGTTGGCCACGTTGTAGGCGACAGGTTGAGTTCCCAGCAGGCGTGACTGGCCGACGAATTCGGACATCCATGCCCCGCCATTCTTGTTGTCGCGCTTGAAGTAGTCGCAGTAAAAGAGTGCCAGATGCTTGCCGTTGGCGTCGAAGACCTCGAAGACGCGCACATCCGGCTGGTAGACGGGGATGTCGTGACGCTCTTTAAAAGTGAGTCCGTAGAGCTGATTGGCGGCGTAGAAAACACCGTTCTGAAGGACGCTGTCGAGCTCGAAGTAGGGCTTTACTTGCGCATCGTCGATGTCGTAGCGCGCTTTGCGGACCTGCTCGGCGTAGAAATCCCAGTCATAAGCCTGGACCTGGAAGCCACCCTTTTGGGCGTCGATTACGGCCTGGATGTCGGCGGCTTCGCGCGCGGCCTGGGCGGTCGCGGCGGGGACGATGGCATCCATGAACTGCAATGCGGCTTCGGGTTTTTTGGCCATCTGATCTTCGAGCTTCCACGCGGCGAAGCTTGAGTAGCCGAGAAGTTTCGCCCTCTGCGCGCGAAGTTGAGCCAGACGGGCGATGGTGTCGCGAGTATCGTTGACATCACCGCGCTCCGTGCGGTTCCATGAGTGCTCGAAGATGGCCTCGCGGGTTTTGCGATCGCTGAGCGACACCAGGTCGGGCTGCTGGGTGGTGTTCTGGAGCGGAATTACGAAGCCCTCGACTTTGCGGCCTTTAGCGGCTTGCGCTGCAGCGGCGATGCGGGCGTCGGAGAGTCCGGCGAACGCGGCTCTGTCGGTGGTCACGTAGGCGCCATCTTTTGTCGCGGCGAGAAGTTTGGTGTTGAAAGCGTCCGAGAGTGAGGAAATCTCTTGGTTGAGCTTCCTCAATTCAGTCTTGTCGGCTTCTGAGAGGTTGGCGCCGTCGTGCACGAACTGGTCGTAGGTGCGCTCCAGCAAGCGGAGAGACTCGGGGTCGAGCTTGAGCGTGGCACGTTGCTTGTAAATGGCGGCTACGCGCGCGAAGAGTTTGGTGTTGAGGTAGATGAAATCCCGATGAGCGGCGAGTTTGGGAGCTTCGATGGTCTTGACATGCTGGAGAGTGGGATTGGTGTTTGCGCCCGTGACGCCGTTGAAAGCTCGTTCGGCACGATCGAACAACAAGCCGCTCTTTTCCATGGCGACGATCGTGTTGTCGAAAGTCGGGGCGGCGGGATTGTCGGCGATGGCCAGGATTTCGGCACGCTGCTGCGCCATGCCGGCCTCAATCGCGGGTTGGTAGTCTTCATCTTTAATTTTGTCGAAAGGTGGCGCCTCGAAGGGCAGTGTGCTGGGCGCATAGAACGGGTTGGCGGGGCCGAAGTCGGCCACCGCGGCGCGAGCGCTGTCGACGCAGCCGAGCACGACGGCTCCGGCAGGAATCAGGGTGCTCATGAATAGCAGCATAGTCTTTGCAGTGAATACCCGATCGAAGCTCATCATGGATGCGGTATTGCCTCGTCCTGCATTGTAAACGTAAGGATGGGGGCGCTAGGTTGACAAAAACATAACAGTTGGGAATTGATGAGATAGCGACTTTAAGTTGGTTTGGGGCGCCCCGGCTGGGGAGGCTCGCGGTGTCCTTGCCTGGAGATGACCCGATGGCCCGATCACCCGATGCCCTGCTCGTTCTGCTAACATTCCTGCTTCCATGAAACACATAGGCGAAAATGTGGTGCGGATCGAGGCGGAGGCGTTGCGGGCGCTGGCCGACCGGCTTGCTGGCCCGATGGCTTCGGATTTCGACCGGGCGCTCGATCTGCTCTTCGGATGCCGCGGCCGCGTAGTCGTTACCGGCATGGGGAAGAGCGGGCTGATCGCGCGCAAGATCGCGGCTACGTTGAGTTCGACCGGATCACCGGCGCTTTACCTGCATCCGGTGGAGGCGCTGCACGGCGATCTAGGGATGATCGTCCGCGGCGACGTTGTGCTGGCGCTCTCCGCCAGCGGCGAGACCGAAGAAATTCTGCAGTTGCTGGCGACGCTCAAGCGGCTCCGGGTTCCGCTCATCAGCATGACTTGCGACGGCGTTGCAGAACATCTAGCGGGCGGGGGCCCCTTCGACTCTCGCTCAGGGCAGGTCCGCTCCACACGCGCTTCTACCCTCGCATCTTCGGCGGACGTGGCTCTGGACTGTTCGATTTCCAAGGAAGCTTGCTCGCTTGGCTTTGCTCCCACCGCTTCGACCACCACCATGCTCGCTCTTGGCGATGCGCTGGCGGTGGCGCTTTCGGAAAAACGCGGATTCAAGGAAGAAGACTTCGCCAACCTGCATCCCGGTGGCAAGCTGGGCAAACGGCTGGCACGGGTCGAATCGTTGATGCATTCCGGAGACGCGGTTCCGCGGGTGACGGCGCAGACGAAAATGCCGGACGTGATTTACGAAATGTCGCGCAAGAAGCTGGGAATGACGGCGGTGGTCGAGGGCGACCGTCTGCTGGGGGTGATCAGCGACGGCGATCTCCGGCGGTTGCTCGAGCAGCGCGGCAAAGATGCGCTCGACCTCACCGCGGGGGATTGCATGACGCGCGCTCCCAAAACCATCGCTGCGCAGGAATTCGCCGCGACCGCACTAGCACGCATGGAAGAAATGAAAATTACGTCGCTGGTTGTTGTTGATAACGACGCGGATGGCGATCGGCGCTTGCTGGGGATCGTGCACTTGCACGATCTGTGGGGCACGGAGATGGTGTAACCGTGGCGATTTCATCAACACCGCATGTGGCCGTGCGGGTAGCGTTCTACGCGCTCATCGTCTGCTGGTGGATTTTTGGCCTGACCTTCTGGCTGCGGAAACGTCCGCCCCGGGCCCGCGAAGCGAAACGCGATTGGACTTCGCTCATCGGATTGTTGCTGCAGGCCGCAGGCTACTTCTGCGTGTGGTCGTTTCCCCTGCGGCAGAAACAATTCTCACCGGTCACGTCCAGGGCGCCGGTGGCGGAATGGGGAATGGCAGTCTTGACTGTCTCGGTCGCAGTCGCGTCGGTGTGGCTGGTCAACGCAGCCGCGCGGCGCTTGGGAAAACAGTGGGCTCTGGCCGCGCGCCTGGTGGAGGGCCACACCCTAATTCAGGACGGACCTTATCGCTTCGTAAGAAACCCCATCTACACGGGCATGTTTGGAATGCTCGTGGCAACGGGACTGGCCACCGCTCAGTGGCTGCCGCTGCTGATTGGGATCGTGCTTTTCATTCCCGGAACCTTCATCCGGATTCGCATTGAAGAGCGGCTGTTGCGCGAGGCCTTTGGCTCCGAATTCGAAGCCTACGCGCGGAAAGTGCCGGCGCTGATCCCGGGGATCTACTGACCCGTTGATCTGAGCGGACGACGTAGGACGGATCTAGGTCCAGCCCCGGAGGGGCGAACTAACTTAGCCCAGCGCTTCAGCGCTGGGAAAAGCGAAAGGAACGAACTAAGTCCCGGAGGGACGACCGATTCCGCCTCCCGTTACGCGTACCGCTCGCGCATGAAATCGCCAATCGCTGCGTACGCGGCGGTCAGTATCCTTTCGTCTGGCAGGAAGACGATGCGGATGTGCTTCGTCCCGGGACGCTGGCCGAATCCGGAGCCGTGCACCACGGTTACATACTTCTGCCGAATGAGTTCTTTAACAAAGACGTCGTCCCCTTCCGGGATCTCGATGCGTGGGTACGCGTAGAAAGCCCCTCGCGGCGCGACACAACTGACGCGCGAAGTTTCCGCACACCACTTCATGGTCAGATCGCGGCGGCGGCGCAGCTTGCGCTTGACTTCGACGAGGTGCCCCTGCGGCCCTTCGAGCGCCGCCTTGATCGCGTACTGTTCAGGATGATTGGCGCAAAGTCGCGCGCGCAACAACTTGTTCACGCCTTCGAGATAAGGCTTGATGACGGAAGCTTCGCCACTGGCAATGCCCCACCCGATACGCCATCCCGGGGCGAGATAATTCTTGGACAGTCCGCCGAATGTAATGACCGGCACATCGGGTGCGACCGCGGCCATGGCGACTTGTGGGTCGTCATCAATAATCAGTTTGTCGTAAATCTCATCGGCAAAGATAACCAGATTATGTTGGCGGGCGAGCTCGGCGATCTGTTCCAGCATCGCGCGCGTGCAGACCGAACCAGTCGGGTTGTTGGGATTGATCAGCACAATCCCGCGCGTTCGCGGGGTAATCTTCTTCTTAATGTCGTCGAGATCCGGCTGCCAGCCGTCTTCTTCGTTCAGGTAATAAGTGTTCAGTCCGATTTCGAGCTTCGCCAGAACCGCGGAGTAGAGCGGATAGTCGGGGCAAGGAGTAAGCAGGTTGTCGCCCGGATTGAGCAGCGCGGCCAGGCAGATATCCACCGTCTCGCTGACCCCCGAGGTGATGAAGATATCCTGAATGTTGGTGATCCCCTTGCGCGCGGCCTCGCCACGAATCGCGTCGAGCGCTTCCTTAATGCCTGATGAAGGAGAATATCCATTCTTGCCGTCGCGCATGGCCCGATAGACGGCTTCAATCATGTGGACGGGCGTCTGGAAGTCAAAGTTGAGCGGGTCGCCGATGTTGAGCGGAAGAATCTTGTGTCCCTGGCGCGCGACCTCGTCGGCGACGCAAGCTAGGTCGCGAATGGCGTAGCGGACGTTTTCTAGACGCGCGGCGGGCGTAATCTCGTGGGCTTGGATGATAGACATGTTCGACTCGAAAGCTCAATTACCGCCGGGACGTCGGATCGCCGAGGACGACCTTTTCAAGAATTCTCGGCGCACTCTGCGTCTCGGCGGTAGATTGCCTTACTCCACCCGATCGATCTGCGCCTTCTGCAGCTTGTCGGAGTAATCGACGTAGACGGATTTCCACTCGGTGTAAAAATCAATCGCGCCGATCCCGCCTTCGCGGTGTCCGTTGCCGGTGGCCTTGGTGCCGCCGAAGGGCAGGTGAACTTCCGCGCCGATCGTGGGAGCATTGATGTAGGTGATACCAGCCTCCAGGTCGCGGACCGCGGCGAAGGCTTTGTTGACATCTTTGGTGTAGAGCGAAGACGACAGCCCGTACTCAATGTTGTTGGCGATTTCGATGGCGTTCTCCATGTTGTCGCAGGGAATGATCGAAACCACCGGCCCGAAGATTTCTTCCTGGGCAATCCTCATCTTCGGATCGACGTCGGTGAACACGGTGGGTTCAAGGAACCAGCCATGCTGATATTCGCCCTTGTCGAGCCGGTTGCCGCCGGTGACCAGTTTTGCGCCTTCGGACTTGCCAATCTCGATGTAGCTCAGGTCAGTCTTGAGTTGATTTTCATTCACCGCCGGACCCATTTCGACGGTCTCGTCCAGCCCGTTGCCGACCTTGATTTTTTTCGCGCGAGCGACAAAGTGTTCGACGAACTCGTGGTACACGCCTTTCTGCACGATGATGCGGCTGGTCGCGGTGCAGCGTTGTCCAGTGGTGCCGAACGCGCCCCAGAGTCCGCCTTCAATCGCGAGGTCGAGATTGGCGTCGTCGAGCACGATCATCGGATTCTTGCCGCCCAGTTCGAGCGAGCAGTGTTTGAAACTCTTAGCCGCCGTCGCGCCCACGATTCTGCCGACCTCCGACGAGCCGGTGAGCGAAATGGCGCGGACCACCGGGTGCTCGGTCAGCGGCGTGCCCACTTCCGAGCCAAATCCGGTCACGATGTTGATAACGCCGCGCGGAATGCCCGCATCGGTCAGCGCCTGCACCAGGTTGAAGGTAGAGAGCGGAGTGTCTTGCGCGGGCTTGATCACGCAAGTGTTGCCGCAGACGACGGCGGGCAACAGCTTCCACGAAGCGATGGCCATGGGAAAGTTCCAGGGCGTGATCATGCCGCAGACGCCGATCGGTTGCCGAACGGCCATGGCGAATTTGTTGGGCAGTTCCGAAGGCACGGTGGGTCCGAACAAACGGCGGCCTTCTCCCGCGTTGTAGTAGGCGGCGTCAATGGCTTCCTGCACATCGCCACGGGTTTCCTTCAACACTTTGCCCATTTCGCGGGTCATATCGCGGGCGTGATCTTCTTTGCGCTCGATCAGGATCTCGGCAGCCCGGAAAACCATCTCGGCGCGGCGCGGCGCGGGCACCAGACGCCACTTGGCGAACGCGCGCTTGGCCGCATCCACGGCCGCGTCCACGTCGGCCTTATTCGAGCGCTGGAAAATGGCGACGACCTCGCGCGTGTCGGCGGGGTTGCGGTCTTCGAAGGTCCGCCCGCTGACGGATTCCACCCATTCGCCGTCAATGAAATTCTTCAAAACCTTGGTCTTGGTCGTGCCGCCCGCGATCGCCGGGCTGGTCAGGGTATCGGTCGCCATAGAAGCCTCCTGGGAATAGTGCGGAACACTTCATGCTAACGCCCGCATTGAAGACGGGCAAGCCGGGGACCGACTGGGTAGTGGCTCAACTTGCAAAGATAACCCCAAGTCTTGGCTGATGTCCTACTCCGTCTGATAGCGCCGCGTGGTCACTTTCGTAACCCTTTCCACACCCCACCCAAGTTTAATACCCATACCAGCAGGGCTATGATGGTCACAGCGCAAGAGATACGCGTGAGAAATATCCCGTATTTCGTAATCTTGAAGTGAGGTCGGAACCGGTCCGTGGCGAATAAAATCAAACCGGAACTCTACGTCGCGTGGAAGACGGTGACGTACCGCAGCGTCATTCTGGCGCTGCTCGGTGCGGCGCTCATCTTTGGCGCCTTCATGCACGAAGCGTTTCCGAAATTCACCGACTCCACGGTGAAAGCGGCGGGGCAGCTTTCCACCGGCTTGCTCGAAAGGGTTGCGGGCCTCGCGCCTCCGCTCAAGGGGCCGTCGCCCGGGGTTTCGCAGCAGGCGCACTTCACGGCGCTCGATGGCACCATCAAGGTAAGGAAAAGCGATGGCAATAGTTGGATCAACGCCGACTACAATGTGCCGCTGGAAAAAGGCGACGTGGTGCAGACCGGCGCCGAGGGTATGGCCAAGATCGTTTTCAACGACGGCACCAACTACACCGTGAAACAGGATTCGTTGATCGTGATCGAAGAGAACTCGGCCAACGATCAGCAACAGACCAACGTGTCGGTGGCCGTCACAACCGGCACGGTCGACCTGACGACCGCGACCTATGTTCAGGGTTCGAAGTCCCAGGTCATTGTGGCGGGCGCGAAGGCTTCGCTCGCTCCCGATTCGTCGGCCATGGTGCACAACAATCCCAAGGACGATCAGCATGAAATCCTGGTTAAGAAAGGCAGCAGCGAAATCGAGCGCAATGGCGAAGTCGTTCACCTTTCGAACTGGGAAAAGGTGAGTTTCCAGAACGATTCGAAGACCATGGAACGGGCCACCGAAATCGGTCCGCCAACCCCCATCACACCGGGAAACATGATGCCGGTTTTCATCAACGACGGGGAGAAGTCGAAGGAAGTCGAGTTTTCCTGGACGCCCATGGCAAACGCCGCCGGATACCGGCTGCGCATTTCGCACAATCCGTATTTCTCGTCACTGCTGCTGGACCGCAAGGTGGAGACGCCAAGCGTGGTGGTGACCGGTCTTGGGGCCGGCGCCTACTACTGGTCGATCCAGTCCTACGATGGGGGCGGCAAGGAATCGGTGGAAAGCGAAAAGAACCGCTTTACCATCATTGTGAAGGCGAAGGAAAAAATCGAGCTGTCGCTCGACCTTGATCCTTTTGTGCAGCATGGACACGTGATCGAAGTGACCGGCAAGACCGAGGCGGGAGCGCGGGTCATGGTGAACGGCCGGGAAGTCCCGATCGTTGCCGACGACGGTACCTTCCACTATTTCACGCCGCCCTTGCCGAACGGGGAAAGCCTGATCACGGTGACGGCGCAGAATGCGAAAGGTGGGGTGAATACCCGTCAGGAGAAAGTGGTGATTCAGTAACGGATTCGATGTTCAGGATCACGTCCGGAACCGCCGGCGCCGGGAAGATAGCCCAGTGTTCTTGAACATGGAAGTAGAATAGAGGAAACGACAGTTAAGAAAGCGAGCGGAGAGCGACGCCCACGGAAACCGGCGAAGTCCCAGGTTCCATAGGCGAGACGAATTCCCGGGAAAGAGAAGTATAGCTATGTCAAACAACGGGTTCAGTAACGGCGCAGGGCGTTCGCACAATTTGCGTTCGCTGTTCAGCATGTTTTCGAGCGACCTCGCCATCGATCTCGGGACGGCCAACACGCTGGTGTACGCGCGCGGCAAGGGCATCGTAGTCAACGAGCCTTCGATCGTGGCCATCAACAAGAATACCGGCGAAGTCGAAGCCGTGGGCAAAGAGGCCAAGGAAATGCTGGGCCGCACTCCCGGCAACATCGTAGCCATCAAGCCCATGAAAGACGGCGTCATCGCCGACTTCAAGGTCACCGAGAAGATGCTGAACTACTTTATCCAGAAGGCGCACAACCGCAAGATGTTGGTGCATCCGCGGATCGTGATCGGGGTGCCTTCGGAAATCACGCAGGTGGAAAAGCGCGCGGTCATGGACTCCGCCTACCGCGCCAAGGCCAGCGAAGTCTATCTGGTCGAGCAGGCCATGGTGGCCGCCATCGGCGCGGGCCTGCCGATTACCGAGCCCAGCGGCAACATGGTAGTCGATATCGGCGGCGGCACTACCGACATCGCAGTCATTTCTCTGAGCGGCATCGTCTATTCGCGTTCCGTGCGCATGGCCGGCAACCAGATGGATGAGGCCATCATGAATTACCTGAAGCGGAAATATAACCTGCTGGTGGGCGAGCGCACCGCCGAGCAGATCAAGATGGAAATCGGCTCCGCCTATCCGCTGGACAAGCCGCTGACCATGGAAATCAAAGGCCGCAACCTGATCGAA
>CAWABC010000077.1:0-18246 GCA_963780105.1 uncultured Acidobacteriaceae bacterium | reverse complement strand
CGGGTTCCCTCGCTACGCTCGGGATTTCGCCTGCGGGCTCCCGCTTCGCTCACGCCCGCAAACCGGCTCAACATGTACGCGCCTTTGGATTTGCGCTTGGTCATATCTCCGAGTACAGTTCCAGACCTGTCATACGCGCAATTCGCACAAAGTCCTGGTCGAGCGTAAAAACGCTGGCGCCATGTTCCAGCGCGATGGCTGCGATGAGGGTATCAATTGTGCTGGAGGTGATACCCTTTCCGCGTCCGGCGCGGTAAATCGCGGCCGCGCTCCGGTAGGTATCAAATCCCTTGGGTTCCAGCATGTCCCACTGTGCCAGGAAACGCTCAATCGCGCCGGCATCCCGCCTCAAACCCTGCAAGACCTCGGCGACCACGATCCCAGCCAGGGCGAAAGGCTCACTCTCCTCAATCATTCGACGCAGTTTAGCTCCCCCGCGTCCCGGTGACGGACGAAAGAAATCGAACCAGACGGAGCTCTCGACCAGGATCACACTCGGTTCCTCCGCGACGTCTTCAGATCGCCTTGCCAGATGCCGCTTCCGTAATACTTCAGGATTCCCTTGCGGCTCTCTGACCGCACCAGCAGATCAAGGGCTCGGTCAACGATCTGCCGTTTGGTCCGGAGGCGGGTCAGTTTACGCGCCTTCCGGATCAGGCTCTCATCGATCACAATGTTGGTTCTGCCCATACGCATAATATACACCATTTTTTCTACTTTCTGTGTATCGAGCGGCAAAGCCCCATCCGCAAAAGAAAAGAGACGCGGCCAAGCGCGTCTCTACAATTTCTCCGTGTTCCTCTGTGCCGGGTTCTAGGCTGCCAGCTCCGCCTTAGGCTCGGCTTGAGTCCATCCAGCTGGCTTGACCACGTGGTTGGAGTGGTCGTCATGCCGAGCACACCTTTAGCGTCTCGCTACGCCGCCATCTCCGGTTTCGGCGTGGCCGGCAGCCCAGCCCGCCGGCTTCAGCGCATGGTTGATCGCGTAGGCGACGACGCCGGCGCCGATCACGATCAGTCGCGAACAAGAACGAGCTCATGCCGAGCACAACTTCGTGTTCGCTGCGAAGAATGGCAAATCCCAGCAGCAACATCGGAGGAATGCCGACGGCAATCGCTCCAAACATGCCGCCGGGCACGCGGAACGGGCGCTTCAATTCCGGCTCGCGAACGCGCAGGCAGATCAGCGCCACAAATTCGAGCGAAAGACTCGCGCCGTAAATCATGATGTCGAGCGTGACCAGACGTTCGAATCCGAGATTCAAAGCCAGGCCCCAGCCCACCGCCAGCGCCAGAATCGCGACCCAGGGCGCGCGCGACTTCTTATGCAGCTTGCCAAAGACTTTCGGCAACATGCCATCCTGCGCCATGGCCAGCGGCAGCCGCGAGTAGCTCATGACCAGCGCATTGAACATGCCGAAGCCGCTCATCATGCCGCCCGCCACCAGCGCGATCCGAAGCACCGGCCCGCCCATTAGCTGGGCAACGTCGGCCCAAGCGCCGGTTTCCCAGGCGCTGGCCGGAAGGCCGGTGATCCACATGGCGGCAAACGGAAGAACATAAGTAACGCAGACGATGACTACCGCCCACAGCATGGCGCGAGGATAAGTGCGCTGCGGACGCTCGACTTCGGTGGCGATGGTCGAGGCGTTGTCCCATCCCATGTAGTTCCACATGCAGATGAGCAGGCCGCCGAGAATGTCGACGTTCGAGGTGGTCGGCTTGGTCACTGCACTCGCCAGCGCGTGAATCTTGAATGGCGCGAGCACAAAGATGGCCGCGAACGGCGCGGACAGGGCGAAGAACAGCCACAGCGAAGTCGTCGAGACGACCTTCACGCCCATGATATTAAGGATCGCGCACACGATCACCACGCCCAGCGCGACCGCCACTCCGCGATGGTTCTCCTGAAACCAGGGGAACATGCGGGTGAGGTAAGCGACAAACAGCGTGGGATAAATCGCCATATCGAAAATGGACGCCACCAGCGACAGCCAGGCTTCCTGGAATCCCCAGAAATTTCCCATGGCGCGCCGAACCCAGGCGTAGTAGCCGCCTTCAAAGGGCAGCGCGCTTGAGAGCTCGCCAATCATGAACGCGGTCGGCAGGCTCCAAAGAAGCGGGGTCAGCAGCAGGATGAGGATTGCTTTGCCATACCCGGCGCCGTGCACGATGTCCTCGGTCCCATAGGTTCCGCCCGAGACCATAAAGAAGGTCGCGGCGACCAGGGGCCAAAGGGTGAGGCGGATAGACTTTTTCCGGGGAGCTACAGTAAGGGTAGGCTGCGAGAAGCTAGTGGTTGCGGTGGCTGTTGCCAATTTCTATGGCTTCCTCCTCAGGCGACTCACTCTCACCACCGCGTCTCCCTTGACTTTCGTCACGCGGCTCCCAGGGTGAACTGCGATTTCCGGGCATTGTCGGCGAAGTTAGTTCGCAATTGTGAGATTACGGCAAATTTCCACAGATGCAAGAATATTTTTAAGAAATAGTGAAAATTCTTGTCAATGAGGACAAGTACGAACGTAACGGCACCGAGCGCTTGGTTACCGCCGAGGCGCCGAGACAGGCCGGCTCGGACCGGGCGGTGCCAAGAACCCCACCTTTCAAGGCATCAATGGGTGAGCGCGACGTCCGGGGTCACCGACTTGCCGTCCAGGTAGAAGCTGACCGCGCCCTCCGCGTCGGTGCGGTAGGTTTTCACCCCGGCCTGCTGCAGCCGCTCCAGCACTTCGCGCCGGGGGTGCCCGTACACATTCCGCGCGCCAACGGAAATGACCGCAAAGCGGGGATGCACCGTCGAGAGCAGATCGGCGGAAGTTGCGCTCGCACTCCCGTGGTGCGCGACTTTCAGCAGGACCGCCTCCGTATGCTCTTCCACGACATGCCGTTCCGCCGGACGTTCCGCGTCTCCCTCAAGCAAAGCGGTCGTCCCGCCAAGAGTGGCCGTAAACACCAGGCAATCGTCGTTCGGACGCATCGACCCGGTGATTTGGTCGCGTCCGGGAGCCAACAGGTGGAAATGCACCCCGCCGTAATCGAAGGTATCGCCGTCCTTCTTAACGGAGACGTTCATTCCCGCGCTCCGGGCCTGCGCAACGATCGGCGCCAATTCGCCCACCGGCTTGTCGATACTGATCCAGAGTTCTCGCGGGTGGAAATTTGCCATCACCGCGGGCATCCCGCCGAGGTGGTCGGCATGAGGATGCGTGATTACGGCCACGTCCAGGCGATCGATGCCTCGATTCCAAAGATAAGAAGAAACCACCTGTTCGCCGATATCGAAGTCCGAATGCATCCACTGTGGGATGCCTCCAGCATCGACGAGCAGGGCGCGGCCCTCGGGCGTGACCAGCAGAATGGAATCGCCTTGCCCAACGTCAATGGCCGTCATTTCCATCACACCGGCGCGAAGGTGAGGATGAGAGGGAACAAACGCGATCCAGCCCGCAACTCCGAACAGCAGTGCCACGGAAGCGAACGCGGCCAGACGCGAGCGACGAGCTTGCGCCGCCAACATGGCCAGCGCCAGAGCGGAGATCGACGCCAGGATCATCGCGAGCGAGGGCATGGCCACCCTCAGATCGGCGATCGATCCTAAGAAACTCGGCATGCCGGTGACCGCGCCGCCGAGCCAGTGCACCGTTCCCGCGATGCCCTCGAGCGCTAGGCCGGAAATCCAAACTGCGGGCTTAGCGAGTGTGGTCGAGATGTATCCCAGGCCGACGGCGGCGGCGGCGGTCGGCATCAGCACCTGGGTGAGCGGAATTACCGCCAGATTGGCCGGCATTCCCATGGTGGTCGCGCGATGAAAGTGGTAGGCCATGAGCAGCGCCAGTCCCGCCTGCATCAGCGCCGAGATGAAGATCAGTTCGCTGAAACCAATCGCCACCCGCATGAAGATCGCGGGCAGCGCCAGGCTGAGGCGATTGCCGACGAATCTCTTCAGCCGCCCTGCAATCATCCGCAGATCGAGCCTGAATTGCGCGACCTCGGGAGCGACGTGCAAGTCGTAGCTGGCAGCTCGCAACAAGCGTATGCCCCGCGCGTAGGGCAACGTCGTCCGTTCGAGAATTGGCGAGCCGATGCCCGCGATGATGAAGACGGCCAGAAACGTAAGTTGAAAACTGGCGCCAAACAGGGCATGAGGATCGGCGATAAGAACTCCCAGCGCCGCCGCTCCAATGGCGTTCATCATGTTGCGTCCGCGATACAGCAGACGCGCGCCCAAATAGGTCGCCAGCATAAGCGCGGCGCGCCACACCGGCGGACCGACCCCCACCACGAATGCGTACGCGAACGAGACCGCGACCGTGGTGATGGCCGCCACAGCAGGATCCACGCGAAACTGGCGCAGCGTCCAGAAAATGGCGAACGCCAGAATGCTCAGGTTCATTCCAGAAACCACCAGGACGTGATACGTGCCCGAGCGCTGATACTCGGTGCGGGTCGCGTTGCGCAGGAATGATTCTTCGCCGAGAACCATGGCGTCCATGAGCGAGGCCTGTGACGCAGGGTACAGCTGGTGAATTTTGGCGATGATGCTGGCATGAACGCGCGCCCGCCAGAGTTGAATTCGGCTGCCGGAAAAGCCGGGAAGGCGCTCAATGTCCGCGGCCTCCGCCGACCCCAGCACGCTGATGCCGTTGTCGCGCAGATAGCCTTCATAATCAAAGGCTCCGGGATTGCGGTAATTGCGCGCCGGATGCAGCTTCGCGAGGATGCGCAGCCGCGTTCCGTAGGTAAGAGCAAGTGGAGCGACGGGCGTCTCGCCCGTGCCGCGTCCATCGTCAGCAGCATCGAGGCCGGGCGGGGACGCCCGGCGCTCCATTGTCTCGGAATTCTCCACTTTTTCGTAAATCGACAGCCGCACCCCGGCCCGCACCGGCCAGTTTTCGCCCTGGCTCGCGATCTCTTCCGTCTCCACATCGATGGATTCACGGGTTGACTGCGGCCCCGCGGCCCGGGCATATCCCTCCCGCATGACGCGCGCCGTAAGCGTGACGGGACGGCCATCGGCCAGGGTGAGAATCCGAGCGCTACCCCGCCGAAGGTCGTCCGGCCGTTGACTGCGAACCTGAATTAAGAAAGCGCCCAGAAGGAACCACGCGCCCAAAGAAAGCGCTTTGGCCAGCCAGGCTCGCTTCCGAAGAAACCACGACGCCGCGAAAACGAAGGCCACTACCGCAATCACCCACCAGGACGGCGGACGCCAGGCGCGCACACCCGTCCACAGGCCGAGCGAAAATACCAGCGCCGCCCAGAACAAAGGCTGCCGCGGCGGCTTCCGGTCGTGCGTCATGGCTTTAATCTCCGGTGGTTGGAAAAAATGAGCCTAGTCTGTCTATCGCCTGTGCTACGAGGCGCAGCCAGAGGCCTCGCCGGGGCGGCGGGCGCATCTCGGCCAGACTTGCAACCAACGATCGGAAACAAACGGGAGGGCGAGCGGGGCCCTAGCGCGTGGTTGCTCGCGCCAAGGCCTTCCACCACCCCACCCGTCTTCCAGGAGGAACTTGGACGACGTGAAAGCGGTCAGCGCGCCAGCAGCATCACCGATTCGATGTGAAACGTCCCAGGGAACAAATCGAACAAGTGTGCTTCCTCGATGTGGTAGCCGACCGCTAGCAGGGGGGCGATATCCCTGGCCAGCGTCGCCGGATCGCACGAAACATATCGGACACGGGGCGCTCCGAGTTCCACCAGAGAACGGATCACCGCGGAGCCGGCGCCGGTGCGGGGAGGATCGAGCACGACCAATTCAGGTCTGTTTCGCACCGGCCGGCTTCTCAGGTAGACGCTTCTCAGGTAATCCCCGGTTCGCGCGCCGACCGCTTTCACGTTCGCAGGCACATTCTGCACAAAGTCCCCATGCGCTGTCTGTGACGCCTCTACACCAAAAATGTGATGAAAACTTGGCGCCAAAGCCACCGAGAACAATCCCACTCCGGCATACAGGTCGAGTGCAAGGTTCCCCTGCGCATTGCCGGTCACGACCGAAATCAGCTCGTCGATCAGATAGCGGTTCACCTGGAAGAAGGCCCCGGCGCTGACCTGATATTGGTGCTCCTTGGTTTGATAGCCAATGGTTCGATAGTGAATCGCCTTCGCGCCCGATTGCACCAGCAGCTTCGCGTCCAGGGGCGCGTCCTCTTCCCATCGTTCTTGCGTAGATCGTTCCCGTGAAGATCGTCGTTCAGAAGATCGTCGCCGCGAAGCGAAAAACGTCACGCCGCTGATTTCCGGCAACTCGCGTTCGAGCGCCTCCGCCCAGCGCAACAGATCTCGTTTGTCTGCCTCGCGCCCGCAGAATGTCCAAGCCAGCAACCGCTCATCGGCCGCGTCCGCGAACAACTCGATCTCTTCCACCGCCGCCGGGCAGTTCAATCCTCCGAGCTCAACGAGCCGCGCCATCACTCGATTGAGCAGCGGCGAACTGATCGGACATTCGCCAACCGGAAGAAATTCGTGCGAGCCGAACCGGAAGTATCCCAGCGCGAATCCGGGGTCCCCCGAACGGCCGGTCTTGCTGGTCTGGGCTGGAAACTCCGGCGCGCTCCGCACCTGCAGCCGCGTCCGGTTGCGGTAATTCCACGGAGGAGAAGGGTGCAGACAAATCTCAGGCCTCAGTTCAATCTTCGCAATCCGTTGCAGCGCCTCGCGCAGAATTCCAGCCTTAAACTCCAGTTGCCGCTCGTAGGGAATGTGCTGGTAATGGCATCCGCCACATTGGCGGAAATACGGACAGCGAGCGACGACACGATCGGGCGACGCTTCGATCAACTGCGCAACGGAGCCGCGAGCGAATCCGGGCTTCTCTTGCCGGATCTCGGCCTCAACTGCTTCTCCCGGCAAAACAAACGGCACAAACACCGCCATGCTCCGCCCGTCCGCGCCGGCGGGAGTCCGCGCCAACCCGTCACCACCGTAGATTAGTTTTTCGATGGAAAGCAGCAAGTCATAAGTGTAGCGCGGGCACTCCTGCCCGCGCCGGACGATGGGAGCTTTGTGCTGCGCCGCTTTCTTGGCGGGATTCGCCGGCGGCTCGAGCAAAAGCGGGCGGACAGGAGTGTCCGCCCCACACAATCTCAATGCATATAGAACAAACTCAGCCGCGGCACGCCGCACCGCTCCAGCAGCCGCTTGCGCACATACTGCTTGTGCAGCTGTTCAACCTGCGCGGCCGTCATGTTCCGCCGGTAGGGAGCAATATCCCGATCCGCTTCCGCGCGCACATTGACCAGATCTTCATCCAGAGTCGCCACCATCAGCGCCGCGAACAGCTTCTCCTCCAGCACGGTCAGCCGACGCTCCAAGTCTTCCAGCCGCGGAAGCTTCCCGGAGCTCTCGATGACCTCCGCCATTTCGCGCAGCGACGCTGCTTCGCTCCGCGCCAGCTCTCCAGTCGCGAAGCCCGAACGTTCGGGCAGCTTTGTTTTTTCCAGTTTCTCGGCGTTTCCCCGCAAGAACGCCGCAATCTGCTCTGCTTCGAAGCCAGGCTCGCGCTGAGCCTTTTCTTCGCCGCCAGCGCCCACCGCCGCTTCCTTCATATCTTCCGCTGCCGCCAGCACCGCCTGCGAGCAATAGGCAAGGCTGTTTACCTTCTTCGATTTCGAGGGACGCTGATCGTACTTGTCAAACGCGTCATCCACGCCGCGGAGCACGGCCTCCAGCGGTACGCCCGCGTTTTTCCAAGTCTCAATCAGAGCCCAATCGAGCGTCGAAAGCAGCAGGTGAGTGCCGCGCCGTCTCAGATAGTGCTCTTCGATCTCCGTGAAGTAGTTAAAGTAATTTTCCACAACAGGTTTCTGAGAGGTCAAAGGTCAGAGGTCAGGTCGCAGAGCTGAAACCTCTGGTTCTGACCTCTGGAATCTGACCTCTGACCTCTTACCTAGTTTTGGGAACCTTCGGCGAGGGCCACGGTTTCGCGTCGGGATCCAAGGGCTTGGCGGCCACCTTTGCCGCTTTCGGGGCGGCTTCGCGACGGGGTGAGAACGACTGGTTCCGATCCCAAAGGATGCGCAGCCCCTCGAGGGTCAGAAACTCGTCCACATCCTTGATAAATCGTGAAGCGGTGCCCAGCAGCGATCCCAGCCCGCCCGTTGCAAGCACGTGAGTTTCCCGCCCCATCTCATCTACCAGTCGCTCGAGGATGCCGTCGATCAGCCCGAGATACCCGTAGTAAAGCCCCGACTGCAAACTCCCGACTGTGGTCGATCCAATCACACGCGCCGGTTTTCTAATCTCCACCCGCGGCAGCCGCGCCGTGCGCTGAAACAGTGCGTCCGCGGAAATTCCAATCCCAGGGCAAATCACGCCGCCCATGTACTCGCCCTTCTTGGAAATGCAGTCGAAGGTCGTCGCCGTGCCAAAGTCCACAATCACGCAGGGCCCGCCGTATTTCTCAAACGCCGCGACCGCGTTCACGATCCGGTCCGCGCCCACTTCCGCTGGATTGTCATACAGCACTTGCATGCCCGTCTTCACGCCGGGCTCGATAAACAGCGGTTTGATGTTGAAATAGCGCTCGCACACCTGGCGCAACACGGGATCGAGCGGAGGCACCACCGATGAAATTACGATTCCGCGGACATCCGACACTTCCAGGTTGTCCATGGAAAACAGGTTGCGGAAAATCACTCCGTACTCGTCGACGGTGCGGGTCAAGTGTGAACCGACGCGCCAGTTCGCAATCAGCCGCTCGTAACGAGCCGGGTCCGTCGTCACGTCCTCGCCCGGATGGTGCGCCGCCTGCTCAAAAACGCCCAGCACCGTATTCGTATTGCCGACATCAATGACTAGCAACATAGATAAACCACGCCATGGGACAGGCTGTGTGGTGACGGGGCTATGCCCCGTCCAGCCTCACCGTGCCACTTACCACCGTCCGCAACCCCTCCGCCGTTCTTACCCGCAAGAATCCTCGATCATCCAATCCCTCGGTAACGCCTGCCAGACCTCCGTTCTCCTCGATGCTCGCATGTCGGCCGCGCACCGACGAAGAACTCTCCTCGAACCGGCGCAGGATCCCTTCTCGCGCTCCCGCATCTTCCACCAAACCCCGATACTCCCGGTCGAGCGATTTTAGCAAAGCGGCGCAGAGCTCCACGCGCGACCACTCCGTCCCGGTCTCGATGCGCAGCGATGTCGCAATCTCGCGCAGCTCAGCCGGAAACTTCACCTGGTTCACGTTGATCCCGACTCCCACGACCAGGTGGCGCACTCGCGTTACTTCGGCATTCATCTCCGTCAGAATGCCGCCGAATTTCTTGCCGCCAAGCAGCAGGTCGTTGGGCCATTTCAGATCTACTGCAAGCTGCGGCGCAATCTCCGCCACCGCCGCGCGCACCGCCAGCCCCGCAGCCAGCGACAAAATGAGCGCATCCGAGGGCAGCATCGCCGGACGCAGAATCACCGAACAATAAATCCCCGTCGACCGCGCCGAATGCCAGGTGTGCGCGCCGCGTCCCCGCCCCGCAAGCTGTTCCTCGGCAAGAAACACGTTGCCTTCCGGCGCGCCGTCCGCCGCGGCTCGCATCGCCTCCAAGTTGGTCGAGCCGACTTTGTAATAGTGATGGATCTGCTTGCCGGCGCCGAAGATCGTGCCCTTCAACGAGGGAGCCAGCATCTCCGGCAGCAGCAAGTCCGGGACCGACCGCAGCTGATAGCCCGTCGCGGGATGCCCAGCAACATCCACGCCCAATCCGCGCAGTTGCTGAATTAGCCGCCAGACTTCCGACCGGCTCGTGCCAATCTCTTCCGCAATCTTGGTGCCGCTGACGACGACGATAGCGTGACTCATAAGCAGGCGCACGATGCGGCCCAGACGAACGTCGGTCGCCGGGTGTACGGACGGCAGGCTGCGAGTTTTGGTGGAAACTGTGATGGAGGGAATTATAACCAGTCGTTGGTCGATAGTCGCTAGTCGTTGGCAAATCGAATCCGGGGAAAATGAAGAGGCAGCGATCGTGCCCCCTGGCTCGCGAACGACCAACGACTAACGATGGGTCTTTACGCCGGAGTGACCCGCAAACTCATATCCACCGCTGTCGATGAATGCGTCAGCGCTCCGACGGAGATGAAATCCACGCCCGTCTCGGCGTACGACCGCACGTTCTCCAGATTGATTCCGCCTGCGCACTCCAGCGGAATGCGGCGCGGCTGGCGCGAACAAATCTCGACCGCCTTGCGTACGTCCTCAACCCTCATATTGTCGAACAAGATCGCCTCCGCCCCGTGGTCCAGCGCCTGCTGCAGTTCCTCCAGCGACCGCACTTCAATCTCGATCGGCTGCCGCCCACGCCGGTTGCGGATCGCCCGCTCCAGCGCCGGAATCGCGCCCCCGGCCAGCGCAATGTGGTTGCCCTTGATCAACACTCCGTCGGAGAGATCCAGCCGGTGATTCTGCCCGCCGCCGCAGCGCACCGCGTGCTTGTCGATCAAGCGCAGCCCCGGAGCTGTTTTGCGCGTATCGAGAATCCGTACGCGCGTGCCTTCCACCGCGTCAACAAACTTGCGCGTGGTGGTCGCAATCCCGGCCATGCGCTGCAGAAAATTAAGAATCACCCGCTCACACGACAGAATCACCCGCGCGTTATGCCGGATCACCGCGATCTGCTGCCCCGGTTTGACGCGGATCCCGTCAAAAATCGAAGGATGGCTCGTCACCTCGTAATGGGAAGTGACCGCCCCGTCGAGCGCCGCATAAACGTCGAGAATCCGCGGAACGCATCCCAGGCCAGCCAGAATGCACTCTTGCTTGGCGATTACCGTCGCCGACGCGCGCTGATTGGGATCGATGCAGGCGTAGCTGGTCGCGTCGCTCGTCGCCCGATCTTCGGTCAGCGCGTTCTCAAGAATCGCGGTAATGCGTCGTGAATTCCAGTCCATTTTCGTGGGGTGACGGGGCTTTGCCCCGTCCAGCGGCTCGACGAGCCGCAGCTCACCGTGCTACGTGCACCCCAACTCCTTCATCTTGGCTAGGGTTTTATCGCGCAGCACCGTCAGTTCTTGCGCCCGCGCCTTCAGCCCTTCCACCACCTTCGCCGGAGCTTTCGCCAGAAACTGCTCGTTCGTGAGCTGACGCCGCCCGTTGGCCTGCTCCTTCTCGATCTTCTCCAGGTCTTTGGTTAGACGCTCGCGCTCGGCCGCAACGTCGATCTTTCTTTCGTAGATCGCATGTACATCAAACCGCGACGTGCTGCGCGCACCGGGCAGTTTCCCGAGCGAACTTTCCACGAGCGTGATCTTCTCCACATTCGCCGGGCGATCCATCAGAACCGCGCCAAGATTCTTGTCGATCATCGCGCGTATCGCTGGCTCATGGGCAAACACTTCGATCGGCACTTTGACCTTGGGCTCGACTTTCAATTCCGCCCGCAGATTACGCACGGTAACGATCAGGTCCTGCAGAATCGCCATCTCCGTTTCCGCGCCCAGATCAATCTGTCTTTCATTCGCTGCCGGATAGGCCGCCAGCGCAATCGACTTCAGAGGAGGCTTGCCATCGTACATCGCCTGCCAGATCTCTTCCGTGATGAACGGCATCACCGGATGCAGCAATCGTAACGAGGCCTCGAACAGATTGACCAGATTTACACACGCAACTCGCGCCGGTCCCGTGTCCGCCCCTTCCTCAAAATTCAGCCGCGGCTTGATCAGTTCCAGGTACCAGTCGCAAAACTCGCCCCAGAAGAAATCGTAGATACGAGTAGCCGCCTCATCAAAACGATAAGTCTCCAGCGACTCGTTCACGTCTTTCGCCGCACGATTGAAGCGCGAGAGTATCCAACGGTCTTCAAGCGTCTGCGTCTGGAACCCGGCAACGCCCAGGCTTGTGGAGAGACTGGCGTCCCGCCCGTCACCGGGCCGCAGGCCCGGCTCGATCCTATCCAAGTTCATGAACATGAACCGCGCCGCATTCCATATCTTGTTGGCAAAATTTCGATACCCCGCCGTGCGACTCTCGCTGAAAGCGATATCAGTCCCCGGCGCCGCCATCGCCGCCAGGGTGAAGCGGGTCGCGTCCGTCCCATACTTCCCGATCACCTCGATCGGATCGAGCACGTTCCCTTTTACCTTCGACATCTTCTGCCGGTCCGCATCGAGCACCAGCGCGTGGATGTAGACCTCGCGAAAAGGAACGCTCGCCCGTAGCGCGTCGTCCGAAACTTCTTTCGCAGCTGTGCTCGTATCTTCGCTTGCAACCCCGTTCGCATCTCCGCCCGCCCGCGGTGTCATGAACCAGCACCCGAGCATGATCATGCGCGCCACCCAGAAGAACAGGATGTCGAAGCCGGTGATCATCAGCGAATTGGGATAGAAAACTTCCTGGTCGCGCGTCTCCTCGGGCCAGCCCAGCGTAGTGAAAGGCAGCAGTCCCGATGAAAACCACGTGTCGAGCACGTCCGTATCCTGCTCCAGGTTCCTGCTGCCGCATTTGCAAGCCGAAGGAGCCTCGCGCGCCACGATTACTTCCTTGCACGTGCCGCAATACCAAGCCGGAATCCGGTGTCCCCACCACAACTGCCGCGAGATGCACCAGTCGTGGATGTTATGCATCCAGTTCAAATAAATCTGCCCGTAATTTTCCGGCGTGAAACGGATATATCCTTTTTCGACAACTTCAATCGCCCGCTTAGCCAGCGGCGCAATCTTGATGAACCACTGCGTCGAGAGCCGCGGCTCGACAATCGTGCCCGAGCGGTCGCACTTGCCCAGTGCAATCGTGTAATCCTTCGTACCCACCAGGTACCCCTGCTCGGAGAGGTCTTCGATCACATGCGCACGCGCGGCAAAACGATCCAATCCCGCGTAGGGACCTGCATTCGCATTCATCTTGGCATGTTCATCAATCACTTCGATCTGCGGCAGGTTGTGCCGCAGGCCGGCCTCGAAGTCGTTGGGATCATGCGCCGGCGTGACCTTCACCGCGCCGGTTCCGAACTCAGGCTGCGCCAGCTCGTCGGCGATAATCGGAATCTCACGATTCATCAGCGGCAGCATCACATGTTTGCCGTGCAGATGCAGGTAGCGGTCGTCTTTAGGATTCACTGCCACCGCCGTATCGCCCAGCATCGTCTCCGGACGCGTAGTCGCCACCGTAATAAACTCGTCTTTCCCAGCGACTCCGCCCACCACCGGATACCGGATCTCATACAGCTTGGCCGCGACGTCTTCGTGCTTCACTTCGAGGTCCGAGATCGCGGTGCCGCAGTCCGGGCACCAATTGACGATATACTTCCCGCGATAGATCAGCCCCTCTTCATAAAGCCGCACGAACACTTCCTTCACCGCGTGCGACAGATTGTCGTTCATGGTGAAGTATTCACGGCCCCAATCGACCGACGCGCCCAGCCGCTTCATCTGCTCGAGGATCGCGCCGCCATACTCGCGCCGCCATTCCCAGACGCGTTCGAGAAACTTCTCGCGCCCCATCTCCCGCCGCTTCTTGCCTTCTTTCAAAAGCTGGCGCTCGACCAGCATCTGGGTCGCAATGCCGGCGTGATCCGTGCCCGGCAGCCACAGCGAAACGAAGCCGCGCATGCGGTGCCAGCGCACGATGACGTCCATCTGCGTCTGTTCCATCATGTGCCCCATGTGCAGCCGCCCGGTCACGTTCGGCGGAGGCAGCAGCAAAGTGAACACCGGACGCGCCGCTTCTTCGGACGAGCTCGGCGGAGGCGTCTCCACGTGAAACAGTTTCTCCCGGACCCAATACTCGGCCCAACGCGCTTCAATCGCGCCCGGTTCGTAAGCTTTCGGCAGTTCGTGCGGCATGTCTATCCTGATCGTGTAGGGACGGCCGCCCTCGGCCGTCCAGGCCGAGCGAAGCTCGGCAGATTTTCCGGCTGAAGGAGGGAATCATTGATCTTACAGGCGCAAGAAAAGAAGGGTCAAACGTGAGGCGGGGACGGGGAGAACGGCAGAACCGCGTCGGGAGCGTGTTTGCTGGCCAGTTTTCGGCCGGCGAAGAAGACCGGCAGAGCTGATTCTCGTTTCCGACTGTCGTGCGGAGGCGAAGCGATACCTTTGGCCCTGTCACTTGGGCCGCACGTTCTTCTCGACTAGGTCGAACAGGTACTTGATGCCGCCCAGAAAGCCGACGAAGAATAGGGCGGCAGCCAGCGCTTTCCACGAGATCATTGGTTCCTCGGATAGAGCTAACTTTACTGTGTGCGGGCAATCTAGCGAAAGGTTACGCCGTACTTGTTACGGTGGGATTACCTAGGTTCGGACTCCTTGGCTCGAAAGCGCCGTGCAGTTCAATAGCTGTGACAAACTTTGGGCCGTTGCAGTCGATCTTATAGATGGTCACATGTTCTCCATAGGTGCGATCGGTCGGCGGGGTCTCGTGTTTCGGAGTTTCTTGTTGTGGGGTTTCCTTGGGCAGTGTTCTGGCACGCTCGCTTTTGCGTTCCCAAACAATTTTGGGCGATTTTTCAGCGCAATTCTCCGCCGTTTTGCGAAGTGAACTGCAGGACAATCGAGTCGGGTGCCCCGTCTACCTCTCTCAACCGGATCGTGTAGTCCGTCGCATCGTCGTTTGTCGACGCCATCCTGACTCTCTCGACATGCTCGGCCTTGTCCGGTGCAAGGCCTCCCAAACCGAACGTAATCCGGTCAGCCTCAATTCTTATAAATCGTCCACGATAGCGAGGTTCGTCGGTTTTCCATTCTCCAACCATTTGTCCAGGCAACGTCTGGGGCCCTCGCCAATCGCAACCTGAGAGCAATAGCAGGAGCAACAGAAGCAGTGCTACACGCGGCGCCCCATCCAGTTCGTTCTGTGGCGGTAGCCCAATCATGTTGCTTGCCCAACCAATCTATCGGCGTCTTTCGTGACAGGGATTGTCTCGTCCTCTGCGACCAGCCCGAGAAAGACCTCGATCACTTTGGGATCGAATTGAATCCCAGATCTTGCTCTCAGCATTTCCACAACTTGTCTCTTCGGGAGCTCTTTTCGGTATGGACGTTCGGAAAAGCGCAGGCATCGTAGCAGTCGGCGACCGCAAAAATGCGCGCGTAGAGGCTAATTTCTTCTCCGGCCAAACCTTCCGGGTAGCCACCGCCGTTAAACCATTCATGATGTTGTGCCACAATCGGGAGCGCCTCGGCAAAGGCAGTGATCGGTTCCAGAATGCGCACCCCGATGCGGACGTGGTCGCGCATGTGCTGCATTTCCTGCGGCTCGAGTTTGCCGGGCTTGTCAAGAACCTCCGGAGCAATGCCGATCTTGCCGACGTCGTGTAACAAACCTCCCCGGTGCATGATCTGCAAATCCCGGGCAGATAAACCCATAGCGCTCCCGATCCTTAATGCCATCTGCGTCACTCGCTCCGAGTGACCGGCCGTCCATGCGGACTTAGCGTCAATGGCTCGCGCCAGGGCGGTAAGAGTTCCCCGAGTGAAGTTGTTCCATGGCTTCGATCAATTGAACATTCGAGAAGGCAACGGCCAACTGGTCCGCAACTTGAGTGGCGTGGTGAATATCTTCCGATGTCATGGGAGCGGTGGCCGATTGTCCACACACCAGAGCCGCGAAGGGTCTCTGCTCGAGCAAAATTGGGAAGACAAGCACCGATGTCACCCCGAGATCCTTCAGCGGCAACAGAAAGTCTGGCGCCGTTTCCGGCTCCAGCAAAATTTGCAGACTGCGATCCTGCCGCAGCTGCTCCAGATCGCTCGGCGGCGAATCCGGCCGGCGAATGTCCGAGCACATCCGACTCGCGCACGACCCGTGACTCGCAAGAGCGAGTCCGGCGAGTTCAACTGGAAGAGTACGAGCGCGAAGCACTCGCCGGCAGGTAGATCGGCATCCTGGCTGAGAGCAGTCGTACCACGCCGTCGCGGTTCAAGGAAGACAAGATCGCTGGTAATGTCGTTGATAGCGCGCAAAGTGTGGAATTGCCGGCCCAGTCGACTCGACATGGAGTTGAAGGATGCGGCCAAATCCTCAAATTCATCTCCACTGGCAATCTCCACGCGCGCATCAAAGTTCTGCCCGGCAATCTGCCTCGTGCCCTCGCCCAGTTTTTCAAGCGGTCCCATGGTGCGCCGGATCTGGATCAGGCTAAGCAGAATGACGATCCACACGGCCAGAAGCGCGACCAGCAACAGCGTGTCCCGGAAGTGTTGCATGGGTGCAAAAGCATCCTGCTGATTCTGGCTCAGAATGACAGTCCAGGTTCCGGCACGAAATTCAGCCCTGAGAAACAGGTCTCGATAGACGGCGTCGTAGAGTGTTCCGTGGCTCGTCCATGCAAAGAACCCCGAGGAGCTTCGCCGCGATGGTACGGTTGCAACGGAAGTCTTGTCGGAGTTGGAGCCGTAGAGAATTTCCTTCTCGGGATCGAGGACGAACAGGTCGATGTCGGCGGGCAGCCGGTCTGCACTCCACAGATAAGTGGGGATCGACCTCACCCACGATCAAGCCTGCCGCGGGCTTATCGAGGTCAATCATCCTCACCATCAAGATGCACTTCATGCTTTTGTTCGAGGAACAGGAATCCACGCGGATCAGCGATTTTCCGGAGAGCAAGTGGTTTCTCTCGGACGCGGCCGTGGCCGAGATGGAGTTAGCTTCCGGGCCAATCTGGCTCGTTTGCACCGTCACTGTCTGAAAGTGTGTCGCGCCAGCGGATGATGGCTGGGATCGCCGCGCTGAATCCGCAGCGACGCCACCTGCAGATCAGCGTCGAGAATTGTGAGGCGTTCGTAAATGGCTAATCCCAGAGACTTGGCGGACTGCTGCAGCTGACGTTGGTTCTGAGTTCGGAGCTGCGGGAGACTTGGATGAACGACAGGGGTCGTGAACACAGCCATCGGGGCCAGTGCGCAAGCGATGAAGAGCATGAAGAATCGCCTCGCCACCTTGCTGCGCAGGAATTTGCTCTCCAGCATCACAGTCTTGCCAACCTTCCTTAGTAATCCGCTGCCCGGCCAATGAAAGCGCCGTCGTTCGCCCAAATGATGTCGTCCTTGCTGACGCCGGCGGTCAAGGGGGGACGCTTTGGCCATCCTTACCCATGCTGTAAAGATCAAAAAAAGAGTTGATCGGAACGAGAAAGCGGTTCTTCCGCATCTTGCCTTTACCCTTAGTGTTCGCAAAGTTCAGATATTGGTACCGATTGCCCCAAGGGTCCAGAGTAGCCCCGAAGTCCGTTTGATCAAGGGTATCCGGATATCGCTGGTTGATAAGCTCGTACGCCAGAACTGCGCTGCCAATAGTTCGAATATCGCCGACAGCCCTGGCGGTTCTGGCTTGATCGACTGCCGCTGAGTAACTTGGTATGACAATCGCAGCGAGGGTGAGGAAGATCGCAATGACAATTACGATTTCGACTATGGTAAAGCCTGGTGCGCAAACTTTGGGAGAGGCTCGCCCTCGACGCGCGGCTTCTCCGTTATAACCAAGCGTTTGGGGCCATGTTCGCACTCTCCGACCCGCCAAATTGTTCATAGTCAACCGACACTCGTCGATCCGTCGGCAGGGGAGAAACTTCGGTTAACGAATAGGATCGCCTACCTCAAACGGCGCTGGGAAGGTAACCAAGGGACCGAGCGGCGGTGACCGAAGTTCGGACTCAAAGACCTTGGGGCTCTCCGCCTAACTCATTGAGTCTAATAGATAAAAAATGGTTGTCCTGTCAGGAAAGAAAACACCAACCCGAAGCGCTCTGACTGAGAACCGGGAACCGAGACGAGTCGAACCGCCCGATCGCGAGGTTACCTGTAGGGCTGCCGGCGCGGGGTGACAAGAACTGATTGGTGAACTGATGGCCTGAATGCCGCCTTACTTCCCCGCCAGTCTCTTCGCAATCTCTTCCACGATCCTCGGGCGAAGATCGGCCATCACGCTGTCCACGATGCTTGCGATGTCCCGGTGTCCGCGACCACGTCGAGGACGATCCCTCTGCCGCCGCCGCCATGGCCTTCGGAGCCTCCTCGGCTACGTGCTCGGCCTGTTTCGCCGCTTCCACCACGTCACCCGTCGCGGCCGCGCTGGCGCCGTGTGAATCTGACGCCACTTGGATTTCCCCGATTTCGCTTTCCCGTCGGGTGCTCAGTCTCTCGCTGAATTCCTGCCCCCCAGCTTCTGAACTCGAATCCAGATTCTCTTCTGCCACCTCAGCCATCGCCTCGCGGGCCGGCTCTCCATTCGGTTCCGCCGCTGCCTCATCTCGTCCCGATCGACCGCATCCGCGAAGGTCGCTGCCGCAGACACTTCCTCTTCCTCTACAACTTTGCGGTG
>CAWABC010000076.1:0-52619 GCA_963780105.1 uncultured Acidobacteriaceae bacterium | reverse complement strand
GTCGAGCTTTGCTCCCGCAATTAGAGCACGAGCTCCTTCGATTTCATTTTGTAAACTCTCGAGCATAGGAGTTGTCCGTTCGTACCAGGGTCCAGGCAGTCCAGCAACTACTAGGAACCTACTCGTAAACTCCCTGCCTCCGCAAGGGCCGCATCCAATGTCACGAGATCATTTCCTGCCGCTCGGCAATATCAATTCTGTTCTGAATCTCTTCCAACTTGCTCCGCAAAGACTTTCGTTCCTTATCGCTTATGCGTTCGGCGGCGGTCGGTCCGCCAGCGCCGGCAATGTCGTATCGATCCCGTCAAAGAAATCTTGCTCGTGGCCGTCTTTGTCCTTTGGAGATTCAACGACCGAATCCACCAGCTTGTAATAGGCAAATCGATCACCCTTGGGAATCGAGACGCCACCCAGCGCTTGTGATCGCTGATGTCGCAGTCCCTCGACTGCAAACTGCACGTAGGATTCGCCCAGCAGCGGATCTTCTTTTCCTGTGTTCAGCCTGACCGTGTAGTTTCCCGCATCGCAGGTAGAAGCCCCGAAGCCGCACACGTTCCCGATGTACAGCTTCTTCGGCTGCCAGGGCTGCAATCCTTCTTTGATCTGCTCCGGAAAGCGCTTCGGATCGGCAGCCGCTCGAAAAGATTCTTTGGTTAGAATCGCGGACGCCTGGTGATGCCCGTGCCCGTCGCGCTCCGTTCCTGAAAAGCGCGCAATCAGCACGTCCGGACGAAACGTGCGGACCACACGCACGATGTCGGCGAGCGCGATGTCGTGCCCTTGCCATTTCTGAAAAGTCTCTTCTGGAGTTTTCGAATACCCGAAGTCCGCGACTCGCGAAAACCGTTGCTCCACGCCGTAGTAGCGGTCGGCTGCCAGCACCTCCAGCGTCCGCACCACGCCCAGCACGTCGAACAGATTGCTACCCAGTTCGTTCTGTCCGCCTTCGCCGCGGGTCAGCGTCATCAGCACCGTTGAGACGCCTTTCCCTCGCGCCTCCAGCGTCAACATGCCGCCGTCTTCGTCATCGGGATGCGCATCCACCTGCATCAGCCGCCCCGTCGTCTGCAAGCGCCGCAGCATCAGCTTCAGCCCCGGCGCGCCAGTTCCTGCGGCAGCGGATCATAATAATGATCGACGACATGATCGGCCTTATGATCGACCGGAGCCGTCTCGGCGCGTTGTGCCGCGGCGGGCATCACGGTCGAAGCCGCCAGCAGAACCGGCAGCGTTGCCGCCGCAAGCCTTTTGCACAGCACTCCAAGCCCGAGCTTCTTCAAGATCTCAAACATGACCATCTGATGGATTTTCCCCAAAGAAAGGATCAAATATATTCCCGGTTTTTGTGGTCGTGGGCGTTCCGCCGGTGAACTGCTGCCTGCTAAGAAACCGCAGCCGGAGTTGCCCGCGCCCCACGTCTGTTGGACTCATCGTTCCAACGCAGGTTAGCAAATTCCATGATTACGTTCATCTCCCCATCCCCTGCGCCACCTCGAATTTCTGCCGGCATTCGCGTGCCGCTTGCACAATCTGGCGGAACGCCGCATCGCCACGCACACTCGCCAGCAGCGGATCGGACTGCAACGCCTGCTGCGCGCAATAGTTTCCGGCCACGGCCTGGCGCAGAAACGCGAATGCAATTTCCTTTTCGCCGCAAGCCGCCAGGATCGTGCCCTGGTGATACTTCATTTCGGGATTCTGTTTTGCTAATAATTCGTTCTCTGCCTGCTCCGCCAAGCGGTGAATCTCCGCTGCTGGAGCCTTGTCCAGACAGGCCTCTGCCAGTCCCCGCATCCACATGGGATTTTCCGTCATCTGCGGCGCGACTTGCCGCGCTTCCGTCGTCTTCCCTTGCCGCATGAGCACGGAGACCCGCACCGCATTCGACCACTCCGAGCCCGTATCGTGCTCAACATACTTCATTGCATTCGCGGCTTTCCCGGCCTCGGCAAAAGCGAGCGCGCACGTATGCCAGCTATCGTTCGCATCGATCACCCAAGCCTTCTCGCACTCGCTCTGCGCCTCATCCAGTCGCCCGATATAACGCAGCACATACGCCAGGGAATAATGCGCAAATGCGGTATCCGGACGCTTCTCGACCAATGTCCGCGCGTCGTCATAAGCCCGGTCGAGGTTTCCGCCTTCGGCTTCATTCGCCGCCAGCAATCCTGCCGCGCTGACCCGTCCCGGTTCCAGCGTAAGCGCCCGCCTATACGCGGCGTTGGAGCGCTGATATCCGGCCTCGCCTCCGTCCGAGTAAATCGCGTCGAAGTAATAGCGGTGTCCCAGCGCCTCCCACGCCGGCGCGTAATTCGGATCCAGGCTCACCACCTTCTCGAGTATCTTGATTTGGTCCTTATTCGATTTGACCTCGTGTGGAATGGCCAGCGTTCGGAGATACTCCTCATAGGCATCGCGATTCGCCGGAGCGCTGCCCGTTTCCAACGCTCCGCGGGTGATCCCCAAAGCCGGCACCAGTGCCTGCCGCACCTGTTTCGCCATCTGGTTCCGCAACGCGATCAAGTTATCGACCGGTGCGGTTAGCGTGCTCGTCCAAATCAGCTTGTTTCTTTTCACTTCCACGGCTTCGAGCGTCACCATCACGGTCTTGTCTTGCCGCAGAAAGTGTCCCACTACCACCGTGCCCACGCCCAACTCTCGCCCCGCTTTCGCCGGGTCCGCTTCGGCGTTGGCGTATTTCTGGGTCGCGGTCGAGGGCCGTACTTCCAGCGAATGCGCAAAGGTCAGCGCGTTCGAAATCTCGTCGGCCAGCGCGAACCGCAGAAACTCGCTTTCCGGATCGTTACTAATATTCTGCAGGGGGAGCACCGCGATGGTTCGATGACCCGCCTCCACGGTTGACGTCCTATGTTTCAGGAACCACGCCCCCACCGCCGCCACGGCCATCAGCAGCGCCGCCGTGAGTCCAACGGCAATCCATCGCAGCTTTGAACCTGGCTTCTGGAACGTGTGCGTCGCCGCAGGGAGCCCAGTCGCCTGGCGAAAGCCGCTCCGCAAGGCCGATTCCGACCCCTTCTTTATCTTTAACTGCGCCAGGTCGGCCTTCATCTCCGTCGCGTTCTGGTAGCGCTGATTGCGGTCTTTCTCCATCGCCTTCCCGATGATGGCTTCAAGGTCCGCCGGCACCTCAGGATTGATCGACCGCGGCGACGGCGGCTTCGAGTTGATCACCGCATGCAGCGTGGTCACCACGTTCGATCCGGTGAACGGCTTCTTTCCGGTTGCCATCTCGAACAGCACTACTCCGAACGAGAATATGTCGCTGCGCACGTCCAAATCTTCCGACCGCGCCTGCTCCGGCGACATATACACCGCCGTCCCTGGAATCACTCCCAACTGGGTCAGCGATTCCTCGACCGATGAGTCCGTCGTCGTGCCCACACTCCCGTCCTTGGCCAGCTTCGCCAATCCAAAATCCAGAATCTTCACCTGCCCGCTGGGCGTCAGAAAAATGTTTGCCGGCTTGATGTCGCGGTGGACAATCCCCTTGGCGTGCGACGCCGCCAGCGCATCCGCCACCTGCACCGCAATGTCCAGCAGGTCGTCAAGGTCAAGGGCCTTGCCGTGGATACGCTGCTTCAGGCTCTCGCCCTCCAGCTTTTCCATGACGATGAAAGGGTGCCCGTTGTTGTCCTCAATGTCGTGAATGGTGCAGATGTTGGGATGATTGAGCTGCGATGCGGCGCGTGCTTCTCGCGTAAACCGCTCCAGCGAACGTTGATCCTTCGCCAGATGTTCGGGAATGAATTTCAGGGCGACATGACGGCCCAGGCGGATGTCCTCCGCTTCGTAAACAACTCCCATTCCGCCGCCGCCCAGCTTCGACAGCACGCGGTAATGGGACACCGTCTGCCCAACCATCTCCATAGAAGCGCTGCCCGAGCAGGTGAAGGCGTAATGGTAGGCCGTCATCCCAGTCGGGTCAACCAAGTTTGGGGAGAGTTTGGGCAGGTCAATTAGGTCAGCAGGAAGTTTGCGGGAGGCGGAGAATTATGGCCAACCGCTGGCCACCGGCCTACTGCCCAGGCGGCATCGACCGTGGATTGATTCCCAAATGCTTCAGCTTCGATTGCAGAGTTGTCCGCTTTAAACCCAACCGCGTGGCCGCGCCTCTCAGGCCGCCAATTTGTCCGTGGCTCTCCCGCAAGGCGCGGAGAATGTGCTCGCGTTCCGCCGCCTCCAGACTTTCATCCACGATTTCCTCCTCCGTTGCGGCCATGGACGTCAGTTCGCTCAACGGCGATACCAGCACCGAACCTTGCGTCAGAATCACAGAGCGCTCGATAAAATTCTCCAACTCGCGCACATTCCCCGGCCATTCCCACCCCCTCAGCGCGTCCATGATTCTCTTGGGAATGCTGGTGATGGATCGGTTCATCCGCCGAGAGAACCTCTGGACAAAATGTTCCACTAGTAAGGGGATGTCCCCCCGCCGTTCCCGTAACGGTGGCACGCGGATGGGAAACACGTTTAGCCGGTAATACAAATCGCTGCGGAATTCGCGCTCACGCACGGCATCCGCCAAGTCGCGGTTGGTGGCTGCGATCAACCGAAAGTCCACCTTCAGGGTATGGATTCCGCCCAGCCGCTCGAACTCCTGATCCTGCAAAACCCGCAACAGCTTGGGCTGCAACGCCAGCGAAATCTCCCCGATCTCATCCAGAAATAGAGTGCCCTTGTCGGCCAGTTCGAGCCGTCCAATTTTCTTGCTCACCGCCCCGGTGAACGCGCCCTTCTCATTGCCGAACAACTCGCTCTCCAGCAGGCCCGAGGGAATCGCCGCGCAATTCATCTTGATGAAGCTGTTGTTGGCGCGCTGGCTCTGCTGGTGGATCGCTCGCGCCACCAGTTCCTTGCCGGTTCCGGTTTCGCCCAGCAGCAGCACGGTGGCATCGCTGGCCGCCACTTTCCCCACCTGCTCCATCATCGCTTGCAAGGCCTTGCTCTCTCCGATAATTTCTCCGAGTCCCAGTTCGGCGTCGATTTCCTGCTCCAGATAAAGCTTTTCTTCCGTGAGCTTTCTCTCGGCTTCGCGCAAGGCCTCGGTTGCTTCCCGGAGCTCGGTGACGTCCATGCTGGCGCCCGTGAGTCCAATCACCGCGCCGGTTGAGTCCAGAACTGGTTCGATCGTTGTATTAAGGTAGTACCTCTTGCCGCCGCATGTGATCTGTATTTCATCCCGCGCCCCCACCCCGGTTTCCAGCACCCGCCGCCGGACTTCCGTCATACGCACAACTTCCTCCGGGTCGAAGATTTCGCTCACCGTCTTTCCCAGTTTTTCGCTGTCCGGCAACGGAAGCTGCGAATTGTACATCCAGGTGTAGCGCAAGTCCCGGTCCTGGTTAAACACCGCAATCGGAGAATGTTTGAGTGCCACCCGGAACCTTTCCTCGCTTTGCCGCAAGGCCTCTTCGGTGCGTTTGCGCTCGATCTCCGCCGCGGTACGCGTCGCGAACAGTTGCAGAATCCCCTCCACAAATTTTGCATTCGCCAGGGGGCGAGTATAGGCCGCTACCATGATGCCAATGGCGCGCCTTTGCGAATCGCGCAGAGGCGTCCCAACATAGCCCTCCACCTTCATCTCCTGCAGCAAAAGGTCTTTGGGGAACTTCTCGGCCACACCGGCAACATAGGAGCGGGCGCCCTGCGCAATGCATCCTTCGCACGGAGTATGGACCAGATCGTAAGTGAAGTTGTCCGCGATCGTGCCCTGATTGCAGACACCAATCGTTCTCACCTTGCCTTCTTCGCCTTCGATGAGTTCCCCGATAATCGTATAGTCAGCCTCCAGACACTTGGCGAGCTGAATGGCCATCGAGCTAAAAAAGTGCTCGCTGGTGTCGGCCCGTACTTGCACCAGGGCGGTGATCGCCTTCTCCGCCCGCACCCGTTCCGTGACGTCGTGCGCCATCCCGCGCACGATCGGCCTCGCCACTCCCTGGGTGCGTAGCGTGTTGTGATACTCCCAGATGCGCTGCTCTCCCGATCGTGTCACCACCGCTAACAGGCCGCGAGACTCGCCCGTGCGCTCGATCTCGCGCAGATAGACATCGAATTGAGGGCGGAATTGCGGATCAACAAAATCCCGCATCGGCTTCCGCATGATTTCTTCTACGCTGTAACCCAGGAGACGCGCTGGAACGGGATTGATGGAGAGGAATCGGCCTTCAAGGTCGTGGACACACAGCAGGTCCTGGCTGTGCTCGACCAGATCGCGATACCAGTCTTCGTCTTCTTCGAAGGCCCGCCGGATCGGGTCCAACGCGGCTGGCAATTCTTCCGGAAAATGGCGCTTGCGTTGCCCAGGGTGCAATGTCATGGCTCACCCCGTAAGCGAGCCGCCTGGAGTTGTGCAACTTAACGCTGGCCAGATGATTTCCAGCGGCCGCCCAATTTCTGATGAATGTTTCTTGAAAACCTTAGCTCTTACAGACAGGCCCATGTTACACGGCCCGTGCAGTTGTCCAGGAGGGGGAAGTGACTTTTGGACACGGTCAGAATTCTATCACAATCCTTTCAAGCTGGAACCCTCGTCTGCTCTTCTTGAAACGTGGGGTCTTTTGCAGCGATCGCGCCAGCCTGGGTCCGCCATTACGCAAATGCATTATTGCATCGGCCTTGCATGCTCGGCATACTCAGGCGCATGATCGTGACCCAATTCTCACGCGAATGATCTCCGCCGGCAGTGAGTGTCAACCATGAAGTTCGCGCCCAGCCCACCGATCGTTGTCCTGCTGATGGTTGTCCTGCTGGTTCTGGCGGCGGCAATGTCAGCACCCGCCGTCGAACACCCCATCGAGCACCCTGGCGTTCTCCCCAAGGATGCCAATTGTTCCTCCTGTCATGCCGATAAGACCAAGGGCAAGTCCGTGCATTCCGCCATGGCGATTCCTTGCACCGTCTGCCATCTGGCCACGACCGAAGGCGACATGACCACGCTGATTCTGGCCATGCCCAAAGAAAAAATCTGTTTTGCCTGCCACGAGAAGTCCGCGCAATTGCAGCAGCACAAGCCAGCGGCAAAAGGACAAGTACAATGTGTGGACTGCCACGATTCTCACAGCAGTACTCAGCGCTCGCTGCTGCGAGAGCAACCTGCCCCAAATTAGGGCGACGGTCACCATCTCCCCTTCCTTTTCAACAACTTACCTCCAAACAATCCCCCATTTCCCCGCTTAACCCCGATTTTCTCCCTTTCATTGCCTTCTTCGTGCGTAACGGTCACGGTTTCAATAGGATGACTATGACCCATTCCACGCATCGAACCTTCCAGGTTTTTTCGTGGACAAGTCTATTTACGCAGGTTCCCGTTTGCGGGACCGCGGGGACAGTTCTAATCCCGAACTGAGGAAAGCGAGAGCAGAATGCACAAGCCGATTAAATATGTTGAGAAGGCCGTGACGGTCGCCGCCACGGGCGCGTGGGCAGTGTTTGAACGCCTCAACCGCATCGCTCCGAATGACGCGCCGATTCCTAAGTGGTCCGACAAGCCCCTGCTCAAGTCCTGGGAAAAGTCGAAGCCTCCGCTCGGCTGGCCGCGCTCGACCGACTCGCTGTGTCCCAAGTGCGTGCCTGAAATTCGTCAGCAGATTCTCGATGGCCACCTGCCAGTCGACGTTCTCATGAGCGAAAAAGTCGGCGAGATCAAGGCCCAGATCGTCGAACGCGACGGCAAGATCTGGATGGTCAAGGACTGTGCCAAGCACGGGCACTTCGAAGACCTGATGTCGATCGACACGGAATTCACACGCCACCTCGAAGAAACTTTCCCTGGCCGCGACATCAAGGCCCACAGCGACGAACATCTGCACCATCATGGATCTTCGACGGTGAAATACGGACGTGGCGCGGTGCTCACCGTCGATCTCACGAATCGCTGCAACATGATGTGCGATCCCTGTTTCATGGACGCCAACCAGGTCGGCTACGTCCACGAACTTACCTGGGAAGAAATCAAGACCGTGCTCGACAACGCCATCACGGTGAAGCCCAAGCGGCAGATGTCGGTGCAGTTCTCCGGTGGCGAACCTACGCTTTCTCCCTACTTCCTCGACGCGGTTCGTTACGCCCGCAAAGTCGGATACAACAGCGTGCAGGCCGCGACCAACGGAATCGAATTCGCCAAGAGTTTTGAATTCTGCCAGCAGGCGGTCGAAGCCGGCATGCGTTACGCCTATTTGCAATTTGACGGAATCGGAAACGCAGCCAACGACCATCGCGCCGTCGGCAATTTGTTCGACGTCAAGTTGAAGGCCATCGACAACCTGCATAAGGCCGGGTGCGAAATCGTGCCCGTGATCACCATCATCAACGGCATTAACAACGAGCAGGTCGGACGCATCATCCAGTTCGCCATCGACAACCCCAAGAAGATCGGTTTCCTAAGCTTCCAGCCGGTTTCCTTCACCGGCCGCGACGAAGCCATCACCGACGAGCGCCGCCAAGCCCAGCGTTACACGCTGGCGCACCTGGCGCACGACGTAAAGAATCAAACCGGCTACGGCGTGCCCGCCCGCGACTGGTACCCCATCAGCTTCATGAGCACGTTCAGCGACTGGGCCGACGTCATGCACGCCCAGGACAACAACAACGATTGGGGACAACTCTCCTGCGGATGCCATCCGAATTGCGGAACCGGGATGGCGATGATGATCGATAAGGAGACCAAGGAAGCGGTGCCGGTTACGGCTTTTTTGAAGGGCGATCAACTGGCTAAAGATATTGCCAAGGTCAACGATGCGGCTCGCAGCAAATTCTGGACCGCGTTTGGCATGGCTCTTTGTTTGATGAAGAATTACGATCCGTTCCAGTCGCCGACGCATTTTAAGATGATTGACCTGCTCAAGAAGTTCGACAAGAACTTCAACGCTACAGGCAGGAACTACGGCAAGGTTGGTCCGGACCGCACGATTGACGACGTGATGAAGCGGCGGCAGGACCGGTGGAACTTCCTGTTCATCGCCGGGATGTGGTTCCAGGATCTGTTCAACTACGACTTCCGGCGCACCGAGCAGTGCATCATCCCTTATGCCACGCAGGAAGGCGAAATCAGCTTCTGCGCTTACAACACCGGTGTGGGCTGGCGCAACATTATCGAGAAGATGCACATGACGTCGACGCTCACCAAGTGGTACGAAGAGCATGGGCGCCACGAGATCTTCGCGGGCGGCAAGAAAGTCAAGATGCAGGACGAAACGCACGCGCTATACCTGCGCGACGAGATCGTGACCAACGAAGTGCAGCACGATCTCGACAAGCTGGGCATTGCCAAGACGGCGCGCGAAGAGAAGAAACGGGCTCGCGACAGCAAGGCCGAGACCAACAAAGTCAAGAACGACGCGGCGTACGACGCACGCATGGCGCAGCTCTATCGGGAGGTGGTCCTGAAAGAGAAGCCGGCAACGTCGAATGAAGGCGGATTCATTCCGCTGGGCGCAATCACGGCAGCGATCGCCCCGGCAAACGGGAATGGCGCCGCGAACGAGAAAGAGACTGAGGAACTGGCCGAGCCGGTGGCGGGAGATTAACGTTTAGAGGTTTCGAAGTTTCGAGGATTGGCCGCTTGAAAAGAGCGGCCTTTTATTTTGACTCTACCCGAAATTCATCGTATCCCGCTGGCATTACCTAGAACGGTTTCCGCGGCGTAATCTCTTCGTCCTTAATGAAGAACTGCGCCGAGCATACACCGGAGCCGCAGATTGTCGGCAGGAGTCCGGCCATCTGCTTGCGAGTGATCAAGCCCAGCGTGCCGCAGGAAGGGCAGGAGAGCACCGCCCAGTAGGGATCCTCTCGCTCTCCTACTTCGCCTGCGTTCTCCAGCACGAACACGGTGCCGGGTTCCATCTGCTCGGGAATCCACTCGCTGATAATGCTCAATTCGCCGATCATCATGTGCCTCCCCCGCTTCCGTTTAGGCTCTTCTTGCGCCCACGCGGCGCAAAGGCCCGCCCCGTTCTGAAGCCGCGGCTTTCTTGCGCGACTGAATCTCTCCTCGAACCCGGCGGACTTCGTCGCTCAGACATATATCGAACATCGGCTGCCGGGCGTTCTTCAGCAGATCCACGACCTGCCGCGCCGAGGTGCGCAGATAAAGATGAGTGCCATCGGTGAGCAGGTGATACTCCTGCTCCGATGACGCGCCGACCGTAGCGGCCAGCGTGGTGCCGAATTCCTGCTGCAGGAACCCGATCACTTTGCGCATGCGCTGCAGCGAGAAGCCGCGACGGCGAAGCTGGCAGATGACCGCCACGGTGACCAGTTCGTCCCAGTTGTAGATGCGGCGGTGTCCCTGGCGGCCGGGCGCCACGATCCCCCGTTCATCCCACCACTGCAGTTGGCGGGCGGTTATCCCGGTCAGGGCCATCACCTCGTTGGATGTGAACTCTTGTTGCATTCTGAGCGCGTTCCATTTCAAACAATAATGTGGAGAAATGTTTGAAACATTCTAGGCGGTGGAGGCAGAATTCAAGCAACGTTTCATGCTTCGTTGTGTTGACTTCGCGGGTACGTGGCTGGGAGGGGGAGCGTCCTCAATCAACTGCGCCTCTCAATGAGTCCGAGCAACGCCCACCACGGAGCCACGGAGAAAAGCGAACTCATGCTTGGCCCTTTGCGAAGCAACCACAACTCGACTGTGAGGTGTGAACAAGGCCTTCCTCCGTGTCTCTGTGCCTCCGTGGTGAGGTTCTGGTTTGTACCTTTCGCGCCTCCGGCAGTACCATTGCACGAAAGCAAATTCTCTTTCCGGGGCCAATGATTCATGATCCGATTCACGATCCAAAGACTGCGTGTGTGCGCCGCAGTGCTCGCCTTGTTTGTGTTGTTCCTGAGTACGCTAACTTTCTCCCAGCAAAAAGAACGGAATCGCAAGCCGGATGCCGCGCAGAAGAGCGCTTCCGCCGCGTCTGGGCCATCGGCGACAGACGACAAAGACGACAAGAAAGATGGGGACCCGCTGTTCAAGGGCATGGCCTACCGTTCGATCGGTCCTTTTCGTGGTGGCCGCTCGCTGACGGCAACTGGAATTCCCGGCGACCCGACCACCTACTATTTCGGTGCGACCGGAGGCGGCGTCTGGAAATCCACCGACGGCGCCAACACTTGGTCCCCGGTTTTTGACAAAGATGGAGCGCCTTCAATAGGCAGCATTGCCGTCTCCGTGTCCGATCCTAACGTCGTTTATGTGGGGACCGGCGAAGCTTGTATTCGCGGAAATATTTCGCAAGGTGATGGGGTTTGGAAGTCGGTGGATGCGGGAAAATCCTGGAAGAGCGTTGGCCTGAAAGATTCGCGCGCGATTGGTAAAGTGATCGTGAATCCGCACAATTCCGATATCGTTTTTGTGGCAGCGCTGGGTCATCCGTTTGGTCCGAATACGGAACGAGGCGTGTTCAGAACCACCGATGGCGGCAAGACCTGGGAAAAGGTTCTCTACAAAGACGAGAACACGGGAGCGATCGATGTAGTTTTCGATCCGCAAAATCCCAACATTTTGTTTGCCTCGCTGTGGGAGGCTCGGCGGACTCCATGGTCGCTTTCGAGCGGTGGGCCGGGCAGCGGCGTGTATCGCTCGACGGACAGCGGCACGACCTGGAAACGGCTGCAGGAGAACGAGCACGGGCTCCCGAAGGGTCCCTACGGGCGCATCGGGCTGGCGGTGGGGGCGAACTCCGAGCGCGTGTACGCCTTGATCGAAGCTAAGGAGGGCGGCGGCCTCTATCGCTCCGACGACGGCGGCGACAGCTGGGATCTCGTAAACGGCAGCCACGGGCTGTTGCAGCGTGCGTGGTACTACATGCACATCATCGCCGATCCCCAGGATGCCAACACCGTGTACGTGTTGGATGTGGAGTTCTTCAAGTCCACCGACGGCGGGCGCAATTTCAATAAGATTAAGGTTCCGCACGGCGATAATCACGGGCTGTGGATCGATCCGAAGAATACGAAGCGCATGATCGCCTCGGACGACGGCGGCGTTACTGTCACCCTGGATGGGGGCAAGTCGTGGACACGCGAGGACAACCAGCCGACCGCGCAGTTTTACCACGTCGTCACCGACACGCGGACGCCTTATTACGTGTACGGTGCGCAGCAGGATAATTCCACCATAGCGATTGCCAGCCGCAGCGATGACGGCGCGATTGGACGCGACAGTTGGTACGAGGTCGGGGGCGGAGAAGCGGGATATATTGCTCCCAGTCCGACCGACCCGAACATCGTGTATGCCGGCGACTATCAGGGCAACATCACGCGCTTCGACCGGCGCACGAACCAGGTGAAGAGCATCGCCGTGTGGCCGGAACTCTCGGATGCGCGCGGCGCGGCCCCACTCGAGCACCGTTTTCAGTGGACGGCGCCCATTGTGACGTCTCCGCAGGACCCGAACACGATTTACTACGGAGGCGAGCGCGTTTTCAAAACCAGCGACGGCGGAACGCACTGGGAAGCCATCAGCGGCGACCTGACGCGCAACGACAAGTCGAAACAGCAGCCTTCAGGTGGTCCGATCACGGTGGACGATACCGGCACCGAGTATTACGACACAGTCTTTTCGATCGCTCCCTCGCCCCTGGCGAAAGGCCTGATCTGGGTGGGCACGGACGATGGCTTGATCCAGATCACCCGCGATGAAGGGAAGAATTGGACCAACGTCACACCCAAAGATCTGGCGGAATGGAGCCGTATCAGTCTGATTGAAGCGTCTCCGCATGATGCCGGTACGGCGTACGTTGCGGTTGACCGCCATCAGAATGACGATCTCGCGCCCTACATTTACAAAACAAGCGATTACGGAGCGACCTGGGGCCGGATCACAACCGGAATTCCGGATGGAACTTTTGTGCGCGCTGTCCGTGAAGACCCGAAGAAGAAGGGTCTGCTCTATGCGGGCACCGAGCGCGGCGTCTTTGTCTCGTTCGACGATGGGGCGCGCTGGCGCTCGCTGCAAATCAACCTGCCAATCACGCCAGTCCACGACCTGGTCATCAAGAACAACGATCTGGTGGTGGCGACGCACGGACGCGCGTTCTGGATCCTTGATGACGTTTCGCCGCTGCGACAGTTCGCCGATTCAGTCGCTGCGGAAGACGTGCATCTCTATCAGCCCGCGACGGCGTATCGCATTCACAGCGGAGATGCGCCCGCGCGATTTGTCTTTGCAGGAAAGAATCCGCCAATCGGTGCGGTTATTTATTTCTACTTGAAACAGGCGCCGAAGCCGGAAGCTAAACAGGAAGTGAAAATTGAAATCCTGGACGCGGCGGGCAGCGTCATCCGCACGTACTCCAGCAGCAAAGCCAGTCCGCTCGAGGAACCGCTTGACCCCGACGACAAGAAGCCGCAAAAGCAGATCAAACTGGAAGACGGCCTGAATCGCTTCGTGTGGGATCTGCATTACGAGGGGGCAAACCGTGTTCCCGGCTATTATCTGTGGGAATACAACGATGGCGCGAAAGGGCCGCTGGCGCTGCCCGGCAACTATCAGGTGCGCCTGACCGCGAATGGCAAGAGTTTGACGGCTCCGTTCGAAGTAAAGCTTGATCCGCGAGTCAAAACTCCGCAGAGTGATCTCGAGAAGCAGTTTAAGCTGCAGATGGACGTGCGCGAGCAGTTGAATCGCGTGTATTACGCCGTGAACCAGATCCAGGACGTTCGTGAGCAGTTGGACGGGCTTAAGAAACGCCTGGTGCCGGGCGATGCCATGAAAACCTTGTTCGATGGCGCGAGTGCCCTGGACGCAAAGCTGATTGCAGTTCGCGATCCGTTGATTAACTTTAGAATCAGCGCCAGCGAGGATTCCCTCGCCTACGCGCCGGGGATCGACGCCAAGCTGGCCTTTCTTTCCATGGCGGTGGCTGGTTTCGCCGACTCGGCTCCAACCGAAGCCCAGTACCAGGAATTCGACAAGCTGAAAAAGCAGACCGACGAATTACTGGCGGGCTGGGAGCAGGTTCGGAATACGGATATCACGAGCTTCCAGAAGCTGGCGGCGGAACAAAACGTCCACTCCATCTACGTGCCCGATGTGAGGAGTGAGCGGGTGGTGGGCGGCGGCGAAGAATAGATTCTCAGGGTCATGGAGATTGCTGAAAAGGCGCGATTTGTTTTGCTTTTGGGTGGCGCAGCGGTTCACCGCTGCGATAAGCGGCCCTTTTTCAGCTTCGGCTTTAGCCGCTGCGGTCCAGCCGGGCGGGGACGCCCGGCGCTCCATTAGATGAACATCTCGTCTTGCGGGACGCCCGCGCCGTTCTTCGGATGACGCCGTTTCTGGCCGAGGAAGACTTCGACTCCGGTGCTGATCGCACTCATCAGTCCATTGACCTGGCGCAGTGGAGAGATCACGGTTTTGTGGACGACATCGCTGGTCTCTTCGACTTTGTCCATGGTGCGATTCAGCAGTTCATCGGCGCGGATGACTTGCAGCCGGGCGCGGTCGAGAGCATCGGTGAGCGTGGCGTCGAGGCGGGCGAGTTGATTGCGCACCAGCGTGCTTGACTCGGAGAGGTTGACGGTCATGACGTCGAGCTTGGGGCGAATTTCCACAAGCATGTTCTGCACCGTCTCCATCGTGGGCAGAGCCTTGCTCTTCACTTCGGTGGCAAGGGCTTCCATCTTCGCCGTGCTCTTGCGGACCGCGAGGTAGAGGCCCACCAGAATTCCCGCCTGGACCACGACCGCAAAAGTTGTGACCGCAATAAAAATTCTTAGGAGGTTGTCATCCATACCTGCATCCTCAATCCCAAGGCCGGGTGCCCCACTCATTCGTGTCTTTGCGAATGAGTGGGATTATCAGAATCTCGCTGTGCCGCCAGGTATTACTTGGGCGGCTCGATCCCGGCCGCAGTCGTCTCGTTGTAGGCCTGGCGACCGGCCTCGTAAGCGGAGCGGAACTGCTCTTTCTGCTGGTTGAGCACTTCGCGTCCGCGATCCATCCAATCACTGGCCTGTTCGCGTGCCCGGCGAGCTTGCGCACGCGCTCGCTCGCTGCCTTCCTGCGCCTTGGCGCGAATGACATCGCGCGTTTCATCGCCGGAGCGTGGCGCGTACAACACACCGACTACAGCTCCGACACCGAGACCCTGCCAGGAACCACAAGAAGCCGTTGCCTTCACGATCCGCCATAACTACCTCCTCAGTATCTCTTTGTATCGGATGGTAGCACCCCGATATGTGAAAGACAATTCACGGCGCCCTGGGTCGTGTCCTGAATCGGCTCCGTTCCGTCGTCGCGAGCAACATCCACCACGGAACACGAGACACGGAGAAGGTCTTTTCACAGGCGCATGGTCGGGTCCTACTCCGCTTTATTAAGAAACGAAACCATGAACTCGCTTCTCTCCGTGACTCCGTGTCTCCGTGGTGAGGTTCTGGTTCGTGGACACCCGGAGATCGCAGCAGCAAAGAAACTCTTGTGCGGGACGCGCCGAAGGCGGAGAATGAGGCGTTTTTCAGGAGGCGCTTTTGTCCGACCGCAAGTACAGGCAACGCGGATACCAGGATTCCGGTGCGGGACCGAAACAAGATGTCGCAGAAGCCGGCGGCCGCCAAGAAAGAGAATACGTTCGGACCGCGCCCGATCAACATGCCGGGGACTCGGACTGTCTCCCGCTGCGCCGAATGTGGCGCGCTCCTGCAGAATCTCACCGATCCCGTCGGGCAATGTCCGAAGTGCGGGTTCGACCTGCACGCCTGCAAACAGTGCGAACACTTCGACCCGTCAAGCCGTTTCGAATGCAATCAGCCGATTCCCGCCAGAATTTCCCCCAAGGACAAGCGCAACGACTGCTCGCTGTATTCCATTCGCGTGATGGTTGAAAAGGAAACCTCCAGCAAGGCCAGCCAGCGTCCCAATGACGCGCGCGCGGCGTTTGACAGTCTGTTTAAGGACTGAAGTCAGATCCCAGTTGTCAGTTGTCAGTTACAGCGGGGGTCCTCTGTGGGGATACCAACGTCCGCCATGTCCGGCCGGGGATCGTGCCAATTCTCCGAATCCCGGCAAGGCGGATCCTCATCAGAACCGGTGCGGTCTCGTTCCTGACGGGCCGTCATTTCCAATCACAAATTCCTCCGGAGGTCATTCGATGTCCAACCAACCCACTACTCACGATGCCGACCTGATTGTGAAACTCTACGACCTGCGCCGCGAAGCGGAAATGCGAAGGGCCAGGAATTGGTGGCTCACGCAATTCTGGCCTGATAGCGCCGACGAGATCCTCAAAATCGCCAACGCCATGGGCACTCAGGAGAACAACTGGCTGCGCCAAGTGGGCGGCTACTGGGAGATGGCCGCATCCATGGCGGTGCGTGGCGCCGTCAACCAGGAGCTGTTCCTGGAACCGGGTTTCAGCGGCGAGATGTTCTTTTTCTTCGGCAAGATTCAGCCCTTCCTCGAAACGGTGCGCGAGAAATTGCAGAATCCCAGGATCTTCAGGAACGTCGAAACTCTGATTATGAGCTCGGAAGATGCTCGGCAACTCCTGAAGCAGACTAAAGACCGTATTGCCGCACGGCGCAACGCGCTGGCCGAAGCGGTACTGGCCAAGGCGAGCTGACTTCGACCGGCCGGGTCCGTTTTTCTGTCGCTGCTTCGCCGTGCGGGTGCCCATCCTTGCGCTTTTTGCAAGGATGGGCGGCGATGCTGCTGATTGCATAATGTTGGTTATGCCTCGCGGCCTGCATCGATACTACGGTGCCCATCACCTGCACTTTATCACGTGTTCTTGCTATCGCCGCCGGCGGCGTGAAAGGTAAAGCCTATTGTGCAATCTGCACTGCCTCCCACCCTTCGAAAAAAGCGCGAAGGCTGGGGCACCCACGTTTCGTTATCGGAAAGAAACAACAGAGCGTGGTGAAGGCTGGCCACCCGCCCAAATGCCTACGCAAACAATCTCTTGCTGTTCTGGACTTGGTTACGCAGCACGCTTCGGATCAGCTGACAAGCGTGTTTCACCTCGGGCATGGCGAGTGAAAAGTAAACCTGCTTGCCCCGCCGGCGCCGGACGATTACACCCGCCGTTTTCATTACCGTGACATGTTGCGAGAGATTGGCCTTGGAGACGCCGAGTTCCTGCTGGAGTTCTCCGGCAGCCCAATCACGCCGGCCCAGCAGTTCCAGGATGTGAAGACGCGTTGAATTAGCGAACGCTTTGCAGATCAGGACTTGTCTTTCAAACACTTCTTCGTCAACATTGGCACGCTTTGTCTTCTTCATCGGCGACCTGCCCTCAGGCTTCATGAACTGTCCCACGATAGTAGCTGTGCCCATCATCATATCCCCTATTGCGCTGGCTTCGCCTGCCTGGACATCTCGCGCCACCTGAAGCGGCAAGAAATCCGGCGCTCTGTTGCGAGAGTGCCGGGAAAAGAGCTTACTGCTTCGCCTTGACACCGGCCGGATCCGATTCGTACCCCAACTGTTTCCAATCCATGCGCGAGTCCTCCCCATGGCAATCCTTGCAACTGAGCGCGTACTTCACGGGGCGCACGCCATGAAAGATGCCCATGTATCGAATCGTGGGCTGAAATTGGTAGGCGGCGTTCTTGACCCCGTACTCACTTTCGGCTGCTTCCTTTACGGCATGATCAAGTTCCCCATTTTGGAAGAACTCTTCGACCTCGATGGGAATCAACCATCCCTTGCCATCGAGCACAGGGAGCCTAGCCCTGTGAACCTTGAACGCGTAAATCTTCGAGGTATCATCGGCGCGGCTGCCCTCGGGAACCATCATCTCAATGTTGCCTTGACCGTCTCGTTTCAACGGTTCGCCCATGAACAGCTCACGGGTGTTGCCGTTGAACCAGGCGTAGACCGGCGTCACATCCTTCCCGAACTGAATGGTGGCCGTGTAGCGATCCGTCTCCGGGTGATAGTCCGGTCTCGACCAGTCGCGAAACATATCGGTCGGGTCGGTGCGGGCAAAACTCGGGATGTGGCAGACGGTACAGTTCACGCGAGCGGTGTGACGGTTCAGGTCGGCATTCGTTCGGTGCGGCGACTGGCCGTGGCAGTCCTCACAGCGCAAGGGCGCTGGCATGTCGTTGGCGGAAAGATCCGTTCCACGCCCTCGGATCCGGTGATCGTCGCCTTTGTGGCACTGAATGCAGTCGAAGTTCACTCCATCCGCGCCCATGTGTACGTCATAGTCCCGATCGGTGTTGGACAGCACATACTCGATGTCGCCGCGCTTGTAGTTGGCGCCTCCGCCGGAACTGGAATGGCAGCGCAGGCACATGACCCGCTTAGGTAGAGAAATGCGTTGGGAAACCGAATCCAGGCCTTCCTGGTTCTGCCATAGGATAGGTTTCCACTCCCAGCCACCGCCCTTTTTCTCGTACACCTCGCGGCGATAACCGCTGGCGTGGCACTGCAGGCAGTCGATGTTTTCAAGCTGGGCCTGGGTCATCGTGTCCGACGGTTTTTCCCCGAGACCCGCGTGGCAGGCCGAGCAGCCACGAGTGATCACATCGTCCTCTTTATTCTTGATCAGGCCGATCCAGTTGGCTCCGCCCGGATTGGTGCAAAAGTCGTTGATCGTATTCATCTTGCCCAGCGAGCGCCCTTTGGCGTTGGCGATGTGCGGAGCCGCACCCTTCCACTGATAGTGCTGCGAGTGGAAAAAGCTCTCGGCTTCCTTCTGGTGGCACTGCAAACAGGTTTTGGTTCCCTCGTAGTGCTCGAAATAGTCTTTATGCTTGTACACGGGAGAAGACTGATCCGCGGCCAGAGTCAGAGTGGGTAGCAATAGGAAGAGGAGAAGCGCTCGGACGTTCATGCTGCCTCGCTGCGATACGTGATTTTGCGGTTCGTCATAAGAGCTCTGTGCTGCAAGACCGCTTGGGGGCCGACTATGCATCGTCCCCCAAGCTTGTCGGGTGGTTAGAACCTCGCGGCAAGACCGGCAGTGAACATGCTGCCCCGGTCGTACGTGGGGAAGCCGAGCAGGGGAGCGGAACTGAGCTGCTCGGGTGCCCCTACGTCCCAGCCAGAGCCGCTCCAGGTGTAGTGGAACCGCTGGTAATCAAGCTTCAGGATGAAGTGACTGGTGATGCGGTGCGTCAGGTAGCTCTCATACACCTGACCACGCGCGCTGGTTTTAGGCGCAAAAATGTCGTCTTCAGCTTGCGCGAAATTGAACCAGTATTTGGAGCCATCATTGAACTCGAACCCCACCTTCGTTCGGCCATCGTCTTTCGGAACGTTGTAACGCACCCCTCCGTAAAACATAACGCCGTTATGGTCGGTAGGAATATCGAAAGGATTCGATCCGAGGCCGCCAAACGGGGTGGTAACTCCGTTCGGACGGAGACTATCCGCGTTCACGCTGGTGTACAGATCGAAAGAACCGATGCGATGCTCCAAAGTGACGCCGTACAGGTCGATGGCGCCCAAGTTGGCAGAAGGGGTGAAGCGCAGGACCGGCGCACCGTTGATCGGGTCGCCCGTGAGCGGATTGTTGGGCAGCACCACCATGCCGTTAAAGCCGTCCGTAATGTTCCAGGCGCGGGCAATCGTCACCTGCACTAAGGTTTTGTCGGTCGAGTAGGCATCGATGTTAGCGCCAAGGAACTGCACGCCTTTCACCCGGTCGGCGGGCTGCTCCAAGTTTTGGCCATTGCCAAAACCGGAGTCAAATCCTAACCCATAGCACAGACGCAGAGTCATCTTGTCGTTAACGTGGTAGCCCAGAGTAAGGCCGTCGAATTGGTAATCGATGAGCGTGCCGGATGGCGTGCCACCGCGGAGTTCATCCTCGCGGTACTCTAGCGGCGGTCCGTTGGTTGAAGGGCGCCGCCCGATCGAGAGGTACATGGGCAATCCGCCGATGTGGTTCCAAGTGAAGTAAGCACGCTCCACCCTCAGGAAATCTCCGGTCGGAACCGTCGCCGTGGTGCCGTCGATGTTCAGGGAAGTGGGCTGCCCGTTGAATACCTGCACGTTAGTCGAGTCTCCGAAAACCTTGTACATGCTCACGCGCGCCTCCACCTCGACATTGTCGGAAACGTGCGCGTTGAAGTTCAGCCGCAGGCGGTTGGTTGCCAGTTCGTTTGCGTTAGCTCCGTAGCCAGCCGTCAGTACACCGGGAACCTGCTGCAGGTAGCCCAACAGCATCTGTTGCAATGGGGCGGGAAACGCTCCCACGCTGGTTTTCAACTGATTGAACGTCAGGTTATTGGCGAAGTATTGATACTGGCCGTAGTTTGCCGCCACCAGACCCTTTAGCTGGTTGGCGTAATCGGCCGGGTTCGGCGGCAAGTTTGCCGGATTGAACGGCAGTCCAAGTCCGCCCTGAGCGGTCGGCGCTATCATCCACAGGGTCTTGACCAATAGATTCTGCACCTGCATACCGTCGTAGTGAGTGGGTATGTGGCCGAAAATGCTGTTCGATTCAACCCGGAAGTCGCCGCTCCAATTCAGCCGGTCCAAGGCCCCGCGCCGTTCGGTCTGGTTAACCCGGTGATCGAGGTCTTTCACTTCCGTTGCCAGTTCAGCCGTAGTCGGCTGCTCGCCAGCCGGCGCTTGCTTCGCTTCGTCCTTCTTTTCCTGGGTGGCCTTTTCCTCGGCCGTTAGCCGCTGTTCAAGGGCGGCCACCGCCTTCTTCATTTGCTCGAGTTCCTGCCGTAATTGTGCGTTTTCGTCACCCGTAGCCGGGGGCGGTTCGGTTGGGGTTGCAGCCGGGACGTTCTGGGCCGATGCTGCGGAGAGCAGCAGTAGGAGAGCTACAAAACTTAAGAAAACTCTGCGCATATATCGCCTCTTAGTCTTTATTTACTGTTTCTATCTGCCCCTATCCGCAGGTTGCAGGTTGTTCGGAATCGGCCGCATGGTCGACGGCAAATTTCTGAATCGCTTTCAGCTGGTCGGGGGTCAGTTGTTCCAGTAACTTGCCACCAGTCTTGGGGTGCACCACACTCTTGTGGGAGGGAATCAGTTTCACGTTGAAAAACTTCCCCCACTGGTCTTGCGTCAGGGTCATGGGTGTGTATTGCCCATTGGGCGACCCCTTGTCGTGACAGACCTTGCAGTTGTTGCGGTAGAGTTCTTTTCCATTGAGGTCCTGGGCAACGGCGGTTTGGGGTCCGGCGAGAAATGCGACGGAGGCCGCGACCGCCAGCAGACAGAGCTGAAATCGTTTCATAGGTATCTCCCATGCCAGTTCGGCAGCGTATTGAACGAAAGAGACAATGAATATCGACATTGCGATAAATCGTAGTTTCGATACTTCGAAACTATGAAAATCGTAATGCAGTCTCCACTCCAGAGTATGTGAGGTTTGCCCCCCTGCCGCGTGACGGGCATCACGACCATGCGTTACGAAAGGGATCGGCTACGGTGCCCGACGAATCGATTCCCCAAATGGGTCGTCGTTTGGAGAAGCGAAATATCGAACTCCCGCGAGACCCGCAGGTTGTGTCTTACTGCCCCACGCGCCCCATGCGAGCACCGCTTCATCCCCGGTAAGGAAAAGGCGCGTGGGCCACTTTAGCGGGGAAGCATAACCCGGGTGTGTCTTTGAAGGTGTACCGAAATAACTGGGGTGCAACTTCTCGGGCGGGTGACCCGATCTCTGGATACGGCTTCTGTGTTCGCAGCATCCAGTAGGGTCGTACCGCTAATCTCCGCGCCGCCGCCACCTTGGCCACACCTTTCGGTTTTCGATGACAGCGATGCACATACTGCTTTTTCATCCCAGGATCGAAGCGCACCGCAATCAGCGCCGCTTCCACCAGCAACGGGCGCAGCAGCCGTTGCCTTGCTTCGAGATCGCGCCCAGCTTCTGCCGTCCCCCATCCAAGCTGGTAGGAGGCGAACGCGAGCAATCCGCTTGCCTTAGCGGGACTTCATCCTTATAATCCGCTCACCGGAATAATGTTGAGCTGCGGTGCGTCTAGAGGCGGCCCATATTCTCGGGACATGATTCTCGGAACCAGTCCGTGTGCGTTGCAGAAAAAGATTGGTTCATGGTGCGAGCCCGGCACCAGGAAGTGAATCGGGCAAGAGGTCGAACTCCAGCTTCCCCAAGAATTAAGGAGCCACAGGAATGAAGAAGATTGTTCTCGCGATGTTGCTGGCAGCCGCGGTTACCGCCCTCGCTCAAACCACTCCCGCACCAGCCCAACCCGCGCCGCCGCAGACTCCCACACCGACTCCGGCCGCTCCCCAGAAAAAAGAGATCAAAGACCCGGCCGAATATAACGCCTACGTAGGCGCCGTGCAGCAAACCGATGCCGCGGCCAAGGTCAGCGGCCTGGAAGCGTTTCTGACGCAATATCCGAATAGCGTGATGAAGGAAGACGCGCTGGAAACGTTAATGGGCGCCTACCAGCAGACAAACAATCCGGCCAAGATGCTGGATACGGCACAGAAGGTTTTGACGGTGAACCCGTGCAACATCCGGGCGCTGGCGTTAGTCGCCTTCACCAAGCGGGCGATGGCGGAAGCGGGCCAGAACGGGAAACAGAACCTCGCCGACGCTGGCCAGAACGGTGAAAAAGGCTTGGCGTGCCTACAGACGGCGCCCAAACCGGATGGCACGCCGGCGGCGGACTGGGAAAAACTGAAAGCGCAGACGGCCATAATCTTCAACGGCGCGGCGGGAGCTAGCGCCTACGCGGCCAAGGACTATGCAAAGGCTCAGCAAATGCTGCGCGCGGGGGTGAATGCGGATCCAAACAACCCGACCGTCCTGCGCGATGTGTATCCGCTGGCCCTGGCTTACCTGGCCGCGGGACCGACGGAAAAGGACGTGGATGGACTGTTCTTCATCGCGCGCGCTTCCAATCTGGCGCAAGGTGCGGGCAAGACTCAGATCGCGAAGTTCGGCCTGAGCAGGTACGCCAAGTACCACGGCAGCGAAGAGGGATGGAGCGATCTGCTGGCACTGACGGCCACCACCACCCTGCCCCCGGCCAACTTCACCATTAAGCAGTACGTGCCGCCCACTCCCGCCGAGCAGGCGGCTGATCTTGTGAAGAACAAGAAAGTGGAAGAAATGAGCTTCGCGGAGTGGCAACTGGTCCTCTCCGAAGGCAAGCCTGAGGACGCCGACAAGGTGTGGACCGTGCTCAAAGGGAAGCCGTTGCAGATGGAAGCCCACATCATCAGCATCGATTCCTCAAGCAAAACTTCAACCAAACTGGGACTGGCTGGCAGTGCGGACGATATCGACGCCAAGCGCGCAGACATCGATCTGGCTATGTCGGCGGCCATCCCCGCGAAACAGATGCCGAAGGAAGACACGGACTTCAAGTTCGAAGGGACACCGGTCTCCTACGTGGCCAAGCCGTTTGTGATGACCATGAACGACGGGGCATTGCTGGTGAAAGCGGCGCCGAAGAAGCCGCCTGTCCACAAGAAGCCGGTCGCGCACTGAAGGTGAGGTCTCAGGTGTCAGGTCTAAGACCTGAGTGAAGAGAACTTGCTGGAAGAATTAAACAAGGGGCGGTCCCGACCGGACCGCCCTCTTAATTTCTTACCGCAAGCCGCGGGTTTCCTAGCTACCCTCATACGAACCTGTCTTCTCTCCAGCGTGAGGGGACGCGAGCTGCGTGGCGGACGCTTGGCGCCGGCGCGCAACGGACGCACATCGATCTTCAGTTCCTGCAGGGTCCGGCTCAGCGTGTTCCGGTGCATGCCCAATTGCCGTGCCGCCTTGCACTGATTGCCGCGGTTCTCCTCGAGCACGGTGATGATAAAGCGTTTCTTAAACTCACGAACCGCCTCCGAGTAGAGGATGTTGCTTTTGTACATCTGAAGAATGAGTGCTTCCAATTGATCCTTCACCTTGCCTCGTTTCCGCACCTTTACAGCTTAAGAATCTTCACTGACGAATCCTGCAAACCCTACTTGGACTGCGCTGATGATGGCGGTTGAGTCTTGTCCGTGGTCGAATGCTCGTGCCGCATGTAATCCAAGCCCTGGTAGAAGCGATGGCGCAATTCTGACGGTGCGAGCCAGATCACTGCCCTTCCACCTACCAGGAAATACGGAGCCAACTGCGATCCCTCCAGCCACTTCGCAGCCGGCGCGAACGCGGCCATGGCGGTGAGCACAACCGCTACCACCAGGACGCCCCGCAACAAACCCAAGACCGCTCCCAAAATCCGGTCAATCGTGCTCAGACCGGCTTTCTTCATTGCCCAGCGCGCGATCCGTCCGGCCAGGCCGGCAACGATCAGGACCGCGAAAAACACGATCAGGAAACCAGCGATCTCGCCTAACCACGGCGATTTCAAATGGGGCGCGAACCAGTCCGCCAGGCGACGATATTGCCAGGCGGCCAGCAGGTATCCCACAACCAATCCAGCCAGCTTGAAGGCTTCATAAAAAAAGCCTTCGATGGCTGCCCCGATCACGGAAAACACCAGAAAGCCGAGGATGATCCAGTCCGCAATGCCCATGGTTCAAGACGAAGTTCGTTCAAGACGAAGTTCAATGATCCGAGCGCATGCCGGCTAAATCTCCAACTCGCGTCCCGTTAACTTCCGGTACGCCTCGAGGTACTTTTTGCTGGTGCGCAGCGCAACTTCTTGGGGGAGAGCGGGCGCGGGTGGTTGTTTGTTCCAGCGAATTTCCTCGAGGTAGTCCCGTACATACTGCTTATCGTAGGAGTCCTGCGCTTTGCCCGGTTGATAGGTGTCGGCCGGCCAGAAGCGCGAGGAATCCGGTGTGAGCACTTCATCCGCCAGGATGATGCCCTGGGCGGTCTGTCCAAATTCAAACTTGGTGTCGGCGATGATGATGCCGCGCTGCCGCGCATAATCGGCGGCTTTCTTGTAGATACGCAACGTGATGTCGCGAAGCTGGCGGCTCAATTCAGGATCGACCAGCTTGCACATTTCCTCGAATGAAATGTTGATGTCGTGTCCCGTGCTGGCCTTGGTTGCGGGCGTGAACAGCGGCTCCGGCAGTTGGTCGGATTCCTTCAACCCTGAAGGCAGCTGGATGCCGCACAACGCGCCGGTCTCCTTGTACTCTTTCCATGCGGAGCCGGAAAGGTAGCCGCGCGCGACGCACTCGACGGGAAACATTTCGGCGCGCCTGACCATCATGGAGCGGCCGCGGAGTTCGTCGGCGTGACGGCGGATTGCCGCCGGATAGCGGTTTACGTCGGCGGTGACGAGATGGTTCGGAACAATGTCCTTGAGGAAGTCGAACCAGAACAGAGAGATCTGGGTCAGGATCCGGCCCTTGTTCGGGATGCCGGTCGCCAGGATGTAGTCAAACGCCGAAAGGCGGTCGGTGGCCACGAACAGCAGGTGGTCATGGTCGAGGTTGTACACGTCGCGGACTTTGCCGCTGGCGCGCAGCTTCAATTCGGGGTAGTCCGTTCGGAGAAGAACTGTGTCTAAGATTTCGGGGCTCACGTTTAATTCACCGGTAAGAAAACTTTGCGTATTCTAATTGTCGCGGAGGATTTGTCAACGATTTCAATCACACACGGTGGGTTGCGCCGCCGGGCGTTGCACGGAAAAGAGTTGACAGTTCCAGTGTAAGCGAAAAGCCTTGCCCATGGCTGGTTTTCGAGGGGCGGCGATGTGGAAAAACTGAGGAAGGCTCTGGAAAAAAGGGCAGTGGTTTCTGCGGTCGAGAAAGCAAAAAGCTGCCGATCTGTCAACGCAAGTTTTTCCCGGGTGATGGGTAGTTTCCGAGTTGCCCGTGACCCGACTGGAACCAGGCCAGATCCGGATTTCTGGTGCGGGTTCGGCCTAGCTTAATGTTGGACCGGTCATCGGATCGCAACCGCGGCAACGACCTCCGAAGGCCGCGAGGCCAAGTAAATCCGCCAGTCTTTCCCGCGCTTTAGCAGGCTGCGTGTTGTGCGGTGAATCACAGACAAGGAGGACCGGCGGCAGCTAGCCTAGAATCGCAATCGGTTGCGGAGGGAGGCACGGGTCGGTTCATTGGTGCGGTCACGGCGCCGGTGGACCTAACGCCGCTGTTGGCACAACTGAACGGGGCAGCAGATCGTGCGCACGGGGCGCCTGCTCGTAGTGCGCGACGACGCGCTAGTGATCCAGGCTCCGGGCTGACTCCCGGTGTGAAGCTCAAGTCCGAGGAGTGCGCCGCGATCCGGGATGCGATGGGAACGCTGCGAGGGCGGGGGACCGGATGCATCCAAGCCACCCTACCCAAGGCGTATTCTTGCATCGTAAAGAAGAACTGGGGACGGTTTTCTCGATGACCGGCCTCAACTCTCTCCGGGGGAGGGTCTACCATGTGCTCCGAAAAAACTGCACCGCTCCCGCAAAGCCCATCGCTCGGTGAACCCACTAGAACTTCCTTTTCGCAACCAGTGGCCGGTGGGTACATCGGCGACTTTCGTGTCATACGGAAACTCGGGGAAGGCGGCATGGGGATAGTCTATGAAGCCGAACAGCAGCATCCCCGCAGGCCAGTGGCGCTCAAAGTTATTCGTGGCGGAGCCTATGTGGACGAACATGCTGTAAAGCTTTTTCAGCGCGAGGCTCAGGCTCTGGCACGGCTGAAGCACCCTAGCATAGCTGCCATCTACGAGACCGGTCGCACCGATCAGGGAGAGCATTTCTTTGCGATGGAACTGGTACGTGGGGTGCCATTGCTACAGTCGGTGCAAGGTCAAGATCGCGAATCGGCGACTGGGCCTGAGATCGACAAACGCCTGCGCCTGTTCTGCAAAATCTGCGAGGCGGTCAACTACGCGCACCAGCGCGGCGTGATCCACCGCGATTTGAAGCCCTCCAACATCCTCGTCAGCAGTGACACGGGGAGCCGAGGCAGTGGCAGCGGTTCAGAGATGTTACCGGAGATCAAGATTCTTGATTTTGGCTTGGCCCGCATCACCGATGCGGACGTGGCCGTCACCACTATCGTGACGGAAATTGGGCGGATTCAAGGCACGTTGACCTACATGAGTCCGGAGCAAGCCCGTGGTAATCCGGATGAGATTGATCTTCGAAGCGACGTGTACTCACTGGGAGTGGTGCTGTATGAACTCCTGACCGGCGAGCTGCCCTATCAGTTGCACAAAGGGGCTCCGCACGAGGCAGTGCGGGTCATATGCGAGGAACCACCGCGGGCGCCATGCCGTCTTTCATCCGCACCTGCCGTAAGTAGAAAGGCCAGACTCGATAAGGACTTGGAAACCATCGTGCTTAAGGCACTGGAAAAGGAGCCGCGTCGGCGCTATCAGAGTGCTCTGGCGCTGGCGGAGGATATCGAGCGCTATCTCAGCAAACAGCCGATCCTGGCGCGTCCGGCCAGCACGGTCTACCAGATGCGCAAACTGGTAGCGCGACACCCAGCTACCTTCGGCTTCAGCACGGCGCTACTCGTTGTACTGGCCGGTTTTGCGATGACCATGACGATCCTATCGGCGCGGATTGCGCATGAGCGCGACAAGGCAATTATGGCGGAGAAGACGGCTACCAAGGTTTCTACCTTTCTGGTGGACCTCTTCAAGGTTTCAGATCCCACCCGAACCAGCAGTAACCCGCTGACGGTCCGGGAGATTCTTGATCGCGGCACGGCTAAGGTCAACCGCGAACTGGAGGGGGAGCCATTGGTCCAGGCGCGACTGATGGACACTTTGGGACAGGTCTACGCCAACCTTGGCTTGTACGACCAGGCGTTGCCGCTGCTGGAGGCAGCGCTCACAACTCGACGCCAACGGCTGGGCGAGGAGAACCTGGAAGTGGCCACTACGATGGTTAATCTCGGAAGCGTCTGGTGGCACAGAGGCGAGTACGACAAAGCAGAACCCTTAATGCAGCGCGCCTTGTCTATCCGTGAGCGGTTGCTTGGGCCGAACGATCCTACTGTCGCATCCAGCCTGCACAACTTGGGCAACCTCCGCTGGAGCAAGGGAGAATACGACCAAGCACAGGCCCTGCTCGAACGTGCCCTTGCCATCCGCGAGAGAGTGCTGGGAGCCGACCACCCGGATGTGGCGACCACGCTTAACAGTCTAGGGGCTATTGCCTATAAGAAACGAGATGTGGCAAAAGCACAGCGACTCTGGGAACAAACCCTCGCTATCCGAGAGAAAGCGCTTGGGGCAGAACACCCTTACCTGGCGCAGACTCTGAACAATCTTGCGTTGGCCTATACCGACTCCAAGGATTTTACGCGGGCAAGAGTACTTCTCGAACGCGTAGTGCAGATCCAGGAAAAGGTACTCGGACCGAAACACCCTGACTTGGCTTCGGGCCTCGCCAATCTGGGCTTTGTGCGGCAAGAAACAGGTGACTACGCTGGAGCCCGAGGCTTGTACCAGCGGGCCGTCGACATACAGGAAGCCGCCGGTCCACAGAATCCGGAGTTGGCTCGGTTTCTTGATGGCGTGGCCAAGGCGCGCTTGGCAGAGGGCAGCGTGTCAATTGCCCGTCAAACCTATCAACGCTCGTTGTTCATCCGCGAGAAAGCATTAGGCAGGGACCACCCTGGAAACGCCGAAAGCCTGATAGGACTGGCGAACTGTGATCGTAAAGAAGGACATTACAAACAGGCACAAGCCACTTTTGAACGGGCCTTAGCCCAGTGCCGCGCACCGGACGGAACCTATAAGCCCCCCTTGCTGGACGTGCTTGACGATTACATATCTTTGTTGCGAGATACGCAGCAGCAGACAAAGGCAGTCGAACTGCAAGAACTGGCCCGCTCGATAAGAGCAAAACAGTAAAGTCCACCCCGCTGTCATTCGATTGGACGGCAGAACTTTCATGGCAGCGGTGCGGCCAAGACGGGTGTCGTGGGCTCGATACACCTCTCCCATGCCGCCCGCGCCCAGCGGGGCGATGATTTCGGATGGACCAAGTTTGGTACCGGAGGCGAGGGCCATGCGCGGGCGTAATTATAGCCTGCGCACGTTGCACGCAGATGCGACGATTCTGGACGTATCGTCGGCAAACCGGAAGCTGACACATTACCCTTTCCCCTGCGTTCTGAATCAGCCATGCCTGTGGGACGCCGGCGCATCCTGCGTTTCAGCGCTTGCTCGACCTCCTCGTCGCTGGCAAACTCACCTCGATCGGCCTCGTCTAGAGCCTTCTTGATTTCTTCAATTTGCCACTGTTCGAGCGCCGGGATTCGCTGGTTCATTTTCTTGGAAGAGGCGTCCATCACGCCGCCCCGAACCGCACCGACACGAGCTTCGACACGCCCGGCTCCTGCATGGTCACGCCATAGAGCACGGGGGCGATGCTCATGGTCCGCTTGCTGTGCGTGATCAGGATGAACTGAGTTTGCACGCTCATCTCGCGCACCAGGTCGGTGAAGCGCGCGATGTTGGCTTCGTCAAGCGGAGCATCGACTTCGTCGAGAATGCAGAACGGACTGGGCGTGTACTGGAAGATGCCCACCAGCAGGGCGAGCGCGGTGAGCGCCTTCTCGCCGCCGGAGAGCAGAAGCACATTTTGCAGTTTCTTTCCCGGAGGCGAGGCCACCACGTCGATGCCGCTCTCCGCGCTGTTTTCGATGTCGGTCAGGCGCATGAAGCCGTGTCCACCGCCGAACAGCTTGCGGAACGTGGCCTGGAAGTTCTCGTTAATCTTGTGGAACGCTTCTTCGAATTTCTGCCGCGAAACTTGATCGATCTCGCGAATGGTGGCGGCGGTGTTTTCGATCGCCTCCATCAGGTCTTTCCTCTGCGTTGCCAGGAACTGGTGGCGCTCGGCCGTTTCCTTGTACTCTTCGAGAGCCATCATGTTGACCGGGCCCATGGCGTCGAGGCGGGCGCGCATTTCACGATGAGCCTGATCTTCGGCTGCGAGTTCCTCGGCGATAATGATCGGAATCGTCGTATCGGCCATCAGCACGGGGCGTTCGATGCCGAGTTCGTTCAGGCAAGTGTCGGCCAGGTGTTGCAGATCGGACTGCAGCTTGGCTGCGGTAGCGGATAGCTCGCCGCGACGGTCGCGAGCGAGATCGAGCTGCTGACGCGTGTTCCGAAGAAGCTCGTCAATTTCGGTCAATCGCGCCCGCACCTGCTCGGACTCGAGTTGCAGCAAACCCTCGCGCGCTTCTCCAGCATTGCGCTCGGCTTCGAACTGCACGAGTTGTTCAGCCAGATGTACGTTCTCGTTTTGCCGTTGCGCGATCTCGGCGCTTGCCGATTCCATTTGCGTTTGCAAAACGCCCGCCCGCTCCCGCATTTCGCCAACCAGCGTTTCGATGCGCTGAAGCAGCGTCGTCGCCGAACGATGGCGCTCTTCGAGAGTGGCGACGCGAGCCGCCCGCTGCGAAGTGCTCTCAGCGGCAGCGTCCCGCTGGCTGCGTAGTGCGGCGAGACGGTCTTGCCCGGCGGCAAGCTGCGTTTCAAATTGCCCGCGCGCTTGCTCGATTGCGGTCAGCTCGGCTTGGCGCGATCCGATCAGGATTTCCTGCTCCTGCCGTTCCGCCGCCAGCCGTTGTAGTTCCCGCTCGCAAATCGCAATTCGCTCGCGCACCCGCGACATTTCGCCGTCCAATTGTTTGAGCAAATGCCCGGAAGTCATCGCCTGCTTTTCGGCCTCGCGCCGTTCTTCTTCCAGACGATCGAGCAGGGAAGCGGTCTCCTTGATTTCGCGTCCCAGGGTGAGCGCCAGCATTTCCTTCTCGCGCAGAGCTCGCTCCAGGTCTTCGAGCAGGTGCAGCACATCGCGCAACTCGCGCTTCATGGAAAGCGGTCCCTCACTGCGCTGCTTGCCTCCAGTCACGGTCACGTTGTGGAAACATTCTCCGGTCTGAGAGAGGAAGAATGCGTCGGGACTGGAAAGCGCCAGTTCGCGCGCCACGGCGGGATCGGGCACGATGTAGCCATTGCCCAGCTTCGGCAGGATGACTTCCAGCGACTTGCCGAATCCGTTCAGGACGCGAATCGAGTTCTTCAAAGGCAGAACCGTGTCGTTGAGCGGAGAATAGTGATGGCTCTCATCCGCAACAAATGAGAACTTCGCCTGCGAATCTTCGGGATGCACCAGGAAGGTCGCGCGCCCGTCGACGCCGGTGCGCAGCAGGCGCAGGCCTTCGTCGGCGGCGTCCCACGACTTAACCACGACGAAGTTCAGTTCGTCGCGCAGGAAGTCTTCGACCACGCGCTCATAACGAGGCTCGACTTCGAGGAAATCGGCGAGTACACCGGCGGGAGCGTTGCCCCCTTGCAGCGCTCCCGATTGAAACAGCCGCCGCACCGACTCGGTGGAATAGCCGTGTTCCGCGATAACCGCTTCGAGCGATCCTTTCTTGCCGAGCGCGGTGGCAAATTCGGAGCGAATGGAGTCGAGGTGCTTCTTGGTGTCGCTCTCCGCAGATCGCTTCGTCTCAAGGCTTTCACGCAGGCTGGCGATCTCTGCGGCCAGGGCGCTGGCTTGCTGCGAAACGCCTTCGAATTCCAGGGCAATCTGACCGCGTTGGCCGCCGAAGGTTTCCGCTTGCGACGAGGCGGTTGTGATCTCGGCGCGCAGACGATGCTCTTCGCGGCCGATGCCCGCGAGCCGCTCCTCGGACTGCGTCAGCTGATTGCAAAGGCTGGAAGCGTCGCCGACCGCTTGCAGAATGGCAGCGCGATGCGATTCCTGCTCCTGTTCCAGCATCGCGAGGCTGGTGGCTGCGCACGCCGTTTCCTGCTGACTGAGCGCGAGCTCCTGCTGGGCCGCCGCTAGATCGGCCGCTGCGGAGTCGAGCACCTGCTGGTGACCATTCCGCTCTTCCTCGAGTGCCGTGAGCCGATTCTGGGCCTGCGCCAGCTCTACGTCCGCGGATGCGGTGCGAACCATCAGTTCCGCCGAACGCTCTTCGTTGGTTCGGATGCGCGCCTTCCCACGATCGCCTTCGATCGCGATCTGGCTGAGCCGGTCGCGATTTTGTCTGGTCTCGGTCTCGATCGCGTATCCGCGCTGGGTGCGCTCAGAGTACTCGGTTTCCGATTGCTGCACGCTCTCGGATTGCTGGCGAATTTCCTCGCCCAGTTGATGAAGCTGGGTTTCCAGCGCCACGCTCTCCTGGTCCATCTGAGTGAACTTGCTTGCCAGCACAACCCGCAGCTTGGCGCGCATCTCGTCGCGCAGCCGGGCATAGCGCTCGGCCTTGCTGGCCTGGCGCTTGAGCGAGTTCATCTGCCGCGTGACTTCTTCGAAAATGTCATTCACGCGGTTCAGATTGGTTTTGGCGTCTTCGAGCCGCGCCTCCGCCAAACGTTTCCTCGTTTTGAATTTCGTAATCCCGGCCGCTTCTTCGATGATGTTGCGGCGGTCGGTCGGACGGCTGCTTAGAATCTGACCGATGCGTCCTTGTTCGATGAGCGCGTATGACTCGGGCCCAAGACCCGTTCCCATGAACAGTTCCTGAATATCGCGCAAGCGGCACAGTTTTCCATGCAGCAGGTACTCGCTGTCGCCGCTGCGGAACAAGCGGCGCGTCACCGAAATTTCTCCCGCATGGTGTTGCTGCTGATTGAATTTGCGGCGCCGGATTTTCAGAACCACCACTGGCCCGGTCGTTGTTACTGCTACTGCGGCCGCATTAGCAGACGATTCGCCTGCGGATGCTTCGGCAGCCGGGGCAGCGACCGCAACTTCGCTTTCAACCTCTTCGGCCTTCCCGGGTTGCGCTTCCTCGACGGCACGCTCAGTCTCCGCGGCGGCCTGGGCGCGGACTTCCGCTTCGTCCCAGTCTTCTTCGCCGTTCATTGCCGACGAAGGAAGCTCGTCCTGAATTTCAATTTCAGTGGGTGCGTTCGTATCCGGCCCAGCGTAAATTTCTGGATCGATCAAAGTGAGCGACACTTCGGCCATCCCGGTAGGGTTGCGGTCGCGGGTGCCGGCGAAGATCACGTCTTCCATGCGCGAACCGCGCAGCGTCTTGGCCGACTGCTCACCGAGCACCCAGGAGATGGCGTCGGCGATGTTCGACTTGCCGCAGCCGTTCGGGCCGATGATCGCGGCAATGCCCTCGCCATGGAACTTCAGTTCGGTGCGATCGCAGAACGACTTGAACCCCAGGATTTGCAGCTTCTTGAGTTTGAGCAAAATGACTCCTTCGTAGGCGGACCCGTTTGGTCCGCGCACTCGGTTTGCGCTGGCTGGCGTGCGCTGCAAATTGAGGACCTGGCTATTGACTACCCAGATTCCTCGCTGGTCGCATCATAGGAAGCCGCTCCCAAGACCCAGGAACGCCATCCCTGCTTTTGACCAACTCTAACGGCGAATACGGGGACGGGTCAAGTAATAAAACACTACATATAGTGGGCCCTATCCACACACCGCCTTTAGTTGCACATACACTGCAGCTATTTCGCGCAAGTTGCTGGTGAGGAATGAGGAAGGCGGGAGAAGGCGAGAGCAAATTCACTGTACCGCCGGACTGGGGAAGATTCAAGGGCCGGTAGGGCCGGGCGCTGCCTTTTACTGGAAAGGTAGGGGAACACGATTGCAAGTCCAGGCTTGCTGCCACTGTCGGCAAGCTGCCGAACTGCGCTCGGCTGGACGGGCGAGGACGCCCGTCGCTCCACCGGAACTAGGGGAGCGCCAGGTCGCGGGTGTCGGAGAGATCTAGTTTTGGGTCTCCTGAGTTTGGCCCGGCGGGAAGAGTGCAAACCTCGTGCAGGGGACCGTTAAACACTTTCTTGCCGTTCCACACGATGCGGATGTCGCCCGGCTTGGGCAGCAACTCTGGCCGCAGATGCAGGCGAAGGCCCTTGACGTCATGGCTACGGATTTCAACGATGTTGTCGGACTTGACGCGAGCCTCCACATTGGACTTGCCGGGTTTGCCGTCCAGAATCTCTACCCAGTAGCCGCGGGCGGCGAGAGAGTCGGAGAGGCTCACGTCAACCTCCCGTGGGAAAGGATTGCGGAGTTTGTTCGCGAAAAAAGCCAGGGTCAAGCCGTCATCGGAGTCGAGCGCAATGTCGTGGCCGCGGTTGGGGAGGATCTTCAGTTCCGGTTTAAATGCGTGGCGAAGTTCGGTGAGCGCGGCGTGAGTGGAGGTGGAACATTCGGGTTCGATGCGCGGGTCGCTCTCGCCGTGGACGAACAGCAGCGGGAGATTTCCGAGATTCGGCAAGCCCGCTTTGACCTGATCGTTGCACTGGCCCGCGCCCATCAGCGAAACGACGGCGGCGAAGCGCTGCGGCCAGAGGGTGGCGAAGTAGAGGGCGCCGGTTCCTCCGTTGCTGAAGCCGGTCAGGTAGATTCGATCGCGGTCGACGTTGTAGCGCTCGAAGACGTCGCGCAAGACGGCGTCGAAGCGGCGCGCAACCTCCGGCGTCCACCAGTATCCGGCGGCCTGAGGATAAAGAACCAGGTAATCGGTTTCCGAAACGATGTTCTCGGCCGAGTACACTCCATCGATTGCGAAACCGGCGCCGCCGCTCAGATAGACCAGCAGCGGCGTTGGCCGATCCTCATGGTAGGTGAGAGGAGCGCGCAGCAAGTAAGGGATCGCGCCATCCTCGTTGGATACTCGCGCCACTTCCAGCATGGTGCCAAACTTTGCGGGTGCCAGCATCGAGGGAAGCGGGCGGTGGCATTCGTCGGTTCGCTCATGCGGAAGAGCCGAACTCGAGGATGCCTCGACCATCAACTGTACTCGGGGGCTTGCACTTTGCCCCAACCTGCCAAGAAGGCCGGACTGCACATCGATCTTTCGCCGGGACGCCACCGCCAGCGCGAGCGCTTGCGAGGCTGGTTCGCCGTCGGCAAGAACCGGCGCGAGTTGCGCGGCGGAGACTGGCACTTCGGGAGTGAGTAGGATCGCTTGCAGCGCCCCCTGGCGCGTATCCGCCGAACCGAGCCAGCTTGCCAGTTGCTCGCCCCGTGCCCGGGACTCGAGTTCCATCCGCGCCGTTTCGTGTGCGACGGTGTCGAAGTCCGTGTAAGTCCCATCGAGCGCCACTTGCTCAAGGACACCCGATTCGGGCGACCACCAGTAGCTCAGCTTGATCGATTTGTCAGGCACAGTCCCTTCTACGTGATGGCATAACTTGCCGTGAACGGATTCGTCATCGACCCAGCGAAAATCCAGTTGCGGAAGCGAGGGGCTCCGCCAGGCCTCTCCCTTGGCCAGAGGGAGGGGCGGCAGATTCAGCACTTCGTGCAAAACGTCGAGGATATGGCTGTAGCTTTCGCGCGCTATTTCCCAGGGGTAGAGCGGTTCTCCGCTGGGAGTAATCTCCATCGCTTCGGAAAAGCGCGAGGGACGCGACTGCATGCGCTTCTGGAACCCGGGCTGCTCGCGGGCTAATCTGTCCTTGCCCTTGGAGCGGTATTCGGTCAACTCCGCCGCTTCGCGATTGCGCTGAAAGCCGAGACTGATGCGTCCAGCATGGTCGGCGGCCACCAGCACATGAGTCCGAAATCTAGCCTCGACCTGGATTCGCTCCTCTTCGCTTTGGGTTCGCCGCTGAAATGTGTAGCGGTAGACCAGGTGATCTCCAGGATGCAGATCGTAGCGCCAGGCGGGGGGAGATTGGGCGGTGGCCAGGCAAGCCATGGAAACTACCATGACAGCCGCAACGGCAGCGGCTCGCGGGTTTGGGCGAGCGACTGCCGATCGGAACTCGGCTTGGACGGGCGAGGGCGCCCATCCCCACACTCTCAAAGCAATCATTTCTTGCGCTCGACGAGGAAGCGGGCGAGGTCCTTAAGAGTAGACGCGGCGGAACCGTATTCGTTAAGTTCCGCGCATGCCCGGTCGACTAGGGCGCCGGCCTTGCGGAGCGATTCCTCAATTCCGAATAACGCCGGATACGTTGTCTTCTCGGCGGCGGTGTCCTTGCCCGCGGTCTTCCCCAGTTGTTCGGAGGTTTGAGTCACGTCGAGCACATCGTCCACGATCTGGAATGCCAGGCCGATCGACTGCCCGTAGGTTCTGAGGCGGACGATGTCGGCGTCGGTTGCCCCGGCGTAGAAACCTCCGCTGACCACGCTGGCCGTGATGAGCGCCGCAGTCTTGGAACGGTGAATGTATTCGAGGGTGGCGAGATCGGGTTTCTTGTGCTCGGCTTCGAGGTCGACAACCTGGCCGCCGATCATGCCGTCGATGGTGCCGGTGGCATGGGCGACCTCCCGGATGATGGCGACGCGCGCCTCGACCGGGCACGCGATCTGGGCCAACACCTCATAAGCCTGGGTCTGCAGGGCGTCTCCGGCAAGAATCGCGATGGCCTCGCCGAAAGCCTTGTGGCAGGTGGGACGCCCGCGGCGGAGGTCGTCGTTATCGAGCGCGGGCAGGTCGTCGTGGATCAGCGAGTACGTGTGGAGCATTTCGAGCGCCGCACCCACTTGCGCGATGCCGGCGGGCGGCGTCCCGGCGAGCGATGCCGCTCGAATCATGCGCCCCGCTTCCATGCAGAGGATGGGCCGCAGGCGCTTCCCACCGGCAAACACGCTGTGCCGCATGGCCCGATGGATCGAGGTTGGATGCTGGGTGACCGGGGGCAAGAGTTGTTCGAGGGCGGCGTCGGCGGCTTCGCGTCCCTGCTCCAGAACTGGTTTCAGCATGACATCGCAGTATAACAAGCAGGCTTCGCGAAAATGAAAAGAGACGCGCACAGGCGTCCCTTCTCAACCCAAAATATTTCTTCGGTAGAGACGCGGGTTGCCGCGTCTCTTTATTAGCGCGCAAGAGACGGGGCAAAGCCCCGTCTCTACATCTACAAATCAGGCGGCCGCACGGTGCATGATCCCGCGCAACAAGGAACTCACCACGTCCTGGTTGCGTGGTTCACAGATGTCGGACGCGCCCAGATTCAGTGCCTCGGTCCATAATTTGTCGTCCGCCAGCCGGTGAGTGCCCACGATGCAAAGCTCGGGGAATTCACGACGCAAATGCTCGACTTCACACGGTCCCGAAGTTTCCAGGTCCAGCACGACCGCCTCGGCGCGATGCCGGGCAACCGCCGGACTGACCTCCTGGTACGTGCGTGCCAAATGAACCGAATCAAAGTGCTGGGATAGACTGACCGCCAGAGTTTGTGCAGTTCTGGGGTCATTCTGGTAAAGGATTACACAGAGTGGTTCCATAGATCCCCCTGACTACACCGCAATACGCGGCGGCCTTGGCTGCGACAGCAAACTGCTAGCACAGGCGTTATCAGTTCCGAGTCGTGATAGCGTTACTTGCGCAACGCTTTCTCGGCCGGGGGCTCGAACGGTTCAGTTTGCAGCTTTCCGTTCTGTTTTAACAGAATCTCTACTTTTCCTTCCGCTTCCTCCAGTTGCTTCCTGCAGGTCGCGGAAAGTTGCATGCCTTCTTCAAAGAGCGTCAAAGATTTCTCCAGAGGAACCTCCCCTTTTTCCAGTTCCTGAACAATCTTTTCCAGACGCTCGAGGCACTCTTCAAACTTTACCAATCCAGGTTGCTCCTACCCTCTATTGTAATGCCGATTCGGTGGCGAAATGTCCAGAAAAATTTCCTATTTGTTGCAATTTGTTGGGCATGGTGTTCCCAAAATTACACTGAGGTCGGTCGTTTCGAGCCCAGCGCTTCCAGAACGTCCACTGCGGAACTATAACGGCCTTGGGGAGCGCTGATCTGCGCACCCTGTACCCGCTCGCAGAGCGCCGCCAGCATTTCGCGAGCGATAGTCACGCCTTCCTCGCGAGCCGCCTCTGGACTAGCGGCCCGGCTCATCCGGTTCAGGATTTCATCCGGCACCGAGACCCGCAGCTCATTCTTCATGAACTCGGCATTGCGCACACTTACCAGCGGCCAGATTCCGGCCACCACCGGAATGCGGCAGTGCTCGATCCGTTTCAGGAACTTTTCCAGCAGGCTGATGTCGAACACCGGCTGGGTCACCACGTATTCCGCGCCCGCTTGCACCTTGTATTCGAAGCGCCTGATCTCTTCGTCCAGATTGGGCAACCCTGGATTTGCACCCACGCCAATGACAAAGCTAGTCCCGGCGCCGATCGGGTTCCCGCCCAGGTCCAATCCCCGGTTCAGGTTGTGGACGATATTCACCAGTCCGATCGAATCCACATCGAATACCGCCGTGGCATCGGGGTAATTCCCCATCTTCGGCGGATCGCCGGTGATGCAGATCAGGTTGCGGATTCCGGTGGCCGCCGCCCCCAGCAGGTCGGACTGAATGCCGAGTACATTTCTGTCGCGGCAGGTGTAGTGCAGGATGGCTTCAATGCCAACCGCCTGTTGCAGGAGCAGGGACAATGCCTGGTTGCTCATGCGCGCTGAGGCCCGTGGGCTGTCGGGGATGTTGATCGCGTCCACCCCGACCGATTTGACGAACTTCGCGCCCTCGACCTCTTTTCGGATGTCGATACCCTTGGGCGGCACGATCTCGACCATGGTCACGAATTCCCCGGCCGCAATCCTTGCTCCCAGACGGGATCGCTCAGCCAGGGGAACGGTTGCCGGAGCCGACGGCGCGGCGCCGGAATGAATCGCCTCGGTAACCGCAGTCTTGCCGCGCGCTTCTCCCACGCGCAACGCCGATTTCATGGCGCGGATATGATCAGGCGTGGTTCCGCAGCATCCCCCGATCAGCTGCACGCCGGCGGCCACGAATTTTCGCGTGTAGCTCGCCATGTACTCCGGCGAACAGAGATAGATATTCCTTCCTTCGACCGAGCGCGGCATGCCCGCGTTCGGCTGCGCGGCCAAGGGCAGGGAAGTCACCGCCCGGACGCGTTCGATCGCGTCCAGCATCGCCACCGGTCCCACGCTGCAGTTGATGCCGAGAACGTCGACGTTCCATTCCGTCAGCCGGGCGGCGAATGCCTCGGGGTCGGAGCCATCCAGACAGTTGCCGTCTTCGTCGATGGTGACCTGGGCGACGATCGGAATCTTCACATTCGCCTCGCGGCAGGCGAGCACGGCCTGGTGCAGCTCTTCGACGTAGCCGAACGTCTCCAGCATCAGCAAATCCACGCCGCCCTCGACCAGGGCTGCGACCTGCTCGCGAAACGATGCCCGGGCCTCTTCAAACGAAGTTTTGCCCAGCGGTTCGATGCGGACGCCGAGCGGGCCAATCGATCCCGCCACCCAGGCGTCGAAACTCTTAGCCGCTTCTCGAGCCACTTGCGCGCCGGCCAGGTTGATGTCGCGCACCCGATCCGCGAGGCTGTGCCGCCCCAGGCGAAAGCTGTTGGCGCCAAAAGTGTTGGTTTCGACAATCTCCGCGCCCGCCTGCAGATAATCGTGGTGGACGCCGCGAATCAACTCCGGCTGCGACAGGTTCAGCTCGTCGTAGCAGCGGTTGATAAAGATGCCCTTGGCATAGAGCAGCGTTCCCATGGCTCCGTCGCAGAGCACCGGCGATTGTTTCAAACGATCAATGAAGTTCTGAGCCATCTGCATGAGGATACAAGATGCGGCGCGGTCTCCGCATCTGCCGAAGCGGACTTGTTTTCGCCAACTACGGTCGCAGCGCTGGGATTGCTTGCCTCAGCGGTCCTGTTTGGAGCCGTGAGGCCCACCAGAAGATGACTTTCCGTCAGGGCCTGGGCAGTTCGCAATAGCAGGGTTCACTTCTCGCACAGATGGTGTATTCTGGTAGCACCTAATAAGGTGCTTTCGATAGGAGTGGACCCATGCTGGACATCACCAAAGACATCCAATCGCTGACCACGTTCCGTCGCCAGTCCGGCGACTTCATGAAACAGCTCAAGAAGAGCAAGCGCCCCGTGGTGCTCACGGTGAATGGGAAGGCAGCGGCTGTTGTACAGGACGCCGAAGCCTATCAGCGCCTGCTCGACATTGCCGCTATGGCGGATGAAGAGGAAGGCATTCGTCAGGGTTTGGAGGACGTGAAAGCGGGAAGGACACGGCCAGCGAGAGAGTTTTTCGCCGAGTTTGAAGCCAAGCATGGCATACGTCGTTAAGATCACCCCGCACGCCGAGAGCGACCTGGCGCTGTTGTACAGGCAGATCAACGCCGAGTATTCGCCTGCGGCCATGGAATGGTACCTAGGGATCAAAGAGGCCATTCTCGGTCTGGAACAGCGGCCGAATCGCTGCCCACTAACGCGTAAGAAGGACAAGCTCAGGCACTTGCTTTACGGCCGCAAACCTCACATTTATCGCGTGATATATCGTGTCCTCGAGAAACGAAAGCAAGTTGAAGTGCTTCACATCCGCCACGGCGCAAGAAAGAAGCTCAAGCCCTCCGATCTCATGTAGCCCGACCGTCTCCGTGAGCCGCGCCCTCAAACGCATTTCTTCCTTTGCTATAATCCTTGTTCTTGCATCCAAGCAATTATCCAGCATGAAGTTGGAGTCCCAGGTTTGAAAAAAGCCCTGATTCTGCTGTTATTTCTGCTGCCCGCCAGTCTGATGTGGTTGAGCTGCGGCGGCACTCCCTCCAGCAGTACGACAACCAGTGGTATTAAATACCGCGCCTTCATCACCAATGGCGTCACATCCAGTAGTGGAGCTGCGGGCGTCTTTATTGTCGATGCGATGAATGATGTGCTTCCGCCTGTATCCCCGATTTCCGCCGGTAATACTCCGGGAATGATGGTGCTCACGCCCAACCGGGCGCAGACGCTGGTCTTCAGCGGTATCGGCACGCAATTCTCCGACAACCAGCTCAGCGTCATCAGCAACGCCAGCGAAGCCGTTGCTTCTCACCTGACTTTGCCCGGCCTCACCGAGAGCTTCGTCGTATCCCCGGACAGCTCGACCGCTTATGTTGCCGTGCCGACCGCGCAGGTGGTCGGACAATCTCCCGGGGTGGTTGAGGCGATTAGTCTGAGTTCGGGCGCCGTCACCGCCACCATTAGCTGCCCGCCGCTGAACCCGAACCCGCCGAACCCTCCACCTCCCCCCGTCTGCGTTACCAGCGGCCTGGGAGACCAGGGATTCAATCCGCCCTACCATTTCCTTTTCATCGGCAACACCGGCAACCGTGTGTTGGCTTTCAGCGAGGGTTCCGATGCCGTCGCCAATGTGGTTGCGGTGATCACCCCGTCGAGTGTGGGAACGGCGAATCCCGTGGTCGCTTTCGTGCCCGGCTTTGACCATCCGGTCGCGGCTTTTTTCAGCAGCGACGACAGCATTGCCTATGTCTTGAATTGCGGCGCCGAGTGCGGCGGACAACAGGCCAGCATCCAGCAACTCAATCTGACCGATAACACGCTAGGATCCAAAGTCGCACTCTGCACTTCCGGCGCGAACCCACAGTGTGCCGGCAGTGTAGCTCTGGTGAATGGTTCAACCATGTATGTAGCGGGCACGCCATACTCCGCCGGAGGAGGGCCCTCGCAGCTCTGTCCGCCAGGCACCACGCAGGCTACTTACTGCGGAATGCTTTCCGTTGTTGACCTGTCCGGCAACATGGCGGTGACCAGTTCCGGGATCGTCATCCCGGACGGATATCACACTAAGTTGGCGATGGGCGCCAACGGACAGCTCTTCATCGGCTCGCGCACTTGCACCGAGATCACCACCACCACCGAGACCCGCGGCTGCCTTGCCATCTACAACACCCTGCCCGCCACCACGGTGGGGAGCGTCCCGCCCGGCGGCGTTCTCATTCCGCCCGTGAACGGAGACGTCACCGGCATCCAGCCCATCGCCGCCCGCACGGTAGTGTATGTGATCCAGGATTATTCCCTCAGTATCTACGACGCCACCATCGATGCCTTGGAGTTCAACCCGAACGATCCCAATCAACCCGGTCAGATCATGAACCTGGTCGGCCAGTTCATCGACGTCAAGACAGTAGATTTCTAGAGCGGATGAATTTTAGGGGTCATCCTGAGCGCAGCGAAGGATCTTCTCTACCAGAGCGTGCGGCTCCAACCATCCGCAAGACCTTCATTTGTATTTCTGGAGACCATATTTTTCCGCTAATCGACTTCTCTCGTTGCCGGGTAGCGATGTCATGTAGGCTTTCCATCCCGGACACCAGTTGGCATGCCATCTCCAAAGCCGGCCCAAGAAAGACTTGGGAGCGTTGTCATACTTCGCTCGAAACCCGCAATTCTCACAGTTATGGGTTGCCATCCAGGACTCTCCCTTCCTGTTAGTAGCCTAATCCTACCGCGGCACCAGCGTCATCTCATGCGCCCGGTGTCGCTCGACCGCGGCCGCTGAAAACGGAAACGCGAACGTCGAGCCGCCGTACCACGCCCCCCACTGGTCCATATAATGCGGACTGAGCAATATCCCGCTCTCTCCCGTCACCAGATTCAGCGTGCTGTCGTCAAAGTTCGCAAAGTTCCAGGTCAGCCGTTCGGAAGGTCCAAGCTCCCCGCTCGCCGCTCTCACGGTGAACGCGCTCCCACTCATCGGACGCAATCCCGGTCCCGTGAAGCGCCCAATCAACGGAAGCTGGCCGAGCACGGGATGATCGATCTCAACCTTATGATTCTCTCCCCATTTCCATCGACTGAGGTCGGAGGGTACGTTCGCGGCAAAGCTCGAGGAATCTTGCGAGGAGGTTCGCGTCACCTTCACCGCGTTCTCCACCGCTGCCGTCAGCAAGCTCCCGTAATCCGAATATCCCGGAGGCAGCCAGCGCGGAGGCTGCTTGGTGAGCACGTTCTCCAGCCAGACCGAAGACATTGCCCACCGGTAGCTCTTCCAACTCAGCGCGTTGGAAGCTACCTTTAAAGTCGAGCTTGAAGCCGGACGTGAATCCGACCTGGCCGCCGCCGCGCCCAGCTTCGGCTCCAGCAGCAACCGCGCCAGCTCCAGACGCGCCTTGGTCTCAATCGTCGGAGCCGCCGAATCGGCCGACATGCGTCCATCCCAGTCGCGCAGAATGTCCGCTGCCCGCTTTGCCCGCTCCGAGGCGCTCGGGGCGTGATCGACCGCGTACACGAACTTGTCGGCGCAAAACCGGTCGTACGCGGACGACACATCCAGCTGCAGCGCCAGCATATCCGCCGGAGCAAACTTCTTGCCCGATTCGAGCACGCGGTAGATGCGAGCCGTCCGCCACGGCGCATCCCATTCCGTGCTGATCGAGTATTTGTAGCCGTCCGGAGCTATGCGCCCGTTGGCCGACGCCAGAATTCCCGATGGCGGATCGTAAACGCGCGGCATGTCGTCGAAAGGAATCCAGCCTTTCCACTCGTGCGCATCGTCGCTGCCGCTGACGGGCAGGCTGCCATCGCCCGCCGCCCGGATCGGAATCCGGCCGGTCGCCTGATAACCGATGTGGCCATCCACGTCGGCGTACATCACGTTTTGTCCCGGCGCGCCAAAGGCCGAGAGAGCCTTCCGAAACTCGTCCCAATTCTGCGCCGAGTTTACGTCGAAGAAAACCTGCCCCATGCCGTCCTGCAAAGTCCAGCGCAAGGCAATCTGGCGCGTCTCGCCCGGTAGCAAGTCAGTAATGATCGGTCCGTGGCGCGTGGTCACTACGTCGAGCGTCACGTCCGGCTTGCCTTTGACGTGGATGGTTTCCCGCCGATGCTGCGGCTCGATCCATCCTCCCGGAGTCTTGTACCGCCCCTCGGCATCGAACTCCTCGATGAAGTCGTCTTCCACCGTAGGCCCAACGTTGGTGAAGCCCCAGCCGATACGCTGATTGTGGCCGACAATGACGAACGGAATTCCCGGCAGCGTAACGCCCGCAACCTCGAAGTTGCCGGCCTTGAGGCGTAGGTGCGCCGCAAACCAGAGGTTCGGCATCTGGTGGTCGAGGTGCATATCGTTCGAGAGCAGCGGCTTCCCCGAAACCGTATGCTGACCGGAAACCACCCAGTTGTTCGACCCCGGTCGGAGCGAATCCTCGGAGAATCCAGCGGCGGAGGGGTATGCAGCGCCGGAAGAATGTCCAGCCCCGGAGGGGCGACCGAGCTTAGCCCAGCGCTTCAGCACTGGGAAAAGCGGAACAAATGATTCAAGTCCCGGAGGGACGACCGAATCCTCACCCGCAGTGCTTAACCTCTGAGGAACGTGCCTTGCTCGTTGAAACGCATTTGCAGCTCCCGCTGTTAGCGCGGAAATCAACCGGCTGCTTCCACTCTCCGGATCGACCTCTTCATCGTCATCCTCATCTTCGTCGTTGCGGTTAACCGCGGGCTGGTCTTCCAGTCGCCGCACATCGCCCGGAGGACGGTCGCGCCAGGAAGAATTCACGTACAGGTCCGCCGTCAGTTCCGGCCCCAGCTTTGCCAGAATCTTCTCTCGCGTCAGCGCCGGAGGATTCTTATAGTGGTTCAGGTCCTGCACCATGCGTGCGCCCACTAGCACAGAATCGGTCACCGTCCACGGCCGTGGCGTGTACTTCAGCAAGCGGAATTCGAGCGAAAGCCGGCCGCGATGCGATTCGAGAAACGCATTCACTCCGCGGGCGTAAGCGTCAAAATAAGCCCGGTCGCGCGCCGAGATGCTCTTTTCCGCCGCTTCGGCGTAGACCCGCAGTCCCAAAATCCGTTGCTCGCGGTCCATCTTTACCGTGGCTTCGCCGATCACTTCCGAAAGTTCTCCGGCAGCGGCGCGCCGCAGAATGTCCATCTGCCACAGCCGGTCCTGCGCGGTCACGTACCCCTGGGCAAAAAACAAGTCTTCAAGCGTAGAGGCCTCAATCGTCGGCACACCCTGCCCATCGCGCACCACGCGCACCTTGGACGAAATCCCCGGCACGGAAACGCTGCCATCGAGTTGCGGGAGAGAAGAACGAGCAATCCAGTAAAGCCACCAGACGCCGGCGATGAGCGCCACCAGCAGCGCGCAAGCGGCGTAGTACACGATTCGGAGCGCAGGGTTACGCCGGCCGACGTTGGAGTGCTGAATCTGAGGCAGGGAGGTGGTAGAAGACATTACTGAAAGATTGTAGGGGCGCACACCATTCGTGACAACCACGCACTGTCGACGGACGCGATTCGGGCTGCTCAGCCCGCGAAAAAAACTACAAGCTATCTCATAAATGGTTTTGGGAAGGGCACGGCTTCCCAGCTTGCGGAAAAACTCGCTGTTGCTGTTGATTTTGGGTGGCGCAGCGCTTCAGCGCTGCGGTAAGTGCATTGTTTTGAATCCGGCTTTAGCCGCTGAGGGCACGGGTTCTGCTCAGAAACGACTTTTTCCGCAGCCTGTTCAGCCGTGCCGTCCAGCGCCAATAAGGATGCGGGCTTTAGCCCCTGAGGGCCAAAGCGTCGTGCCCTGGAAATCCCTTATGGAACCAGTTCTGGCTCTTTATTTAGTACCATGAAGATCGATTCGCTGGGAGAACGAAAATGGTTGAGATTGACATCGTCTATAACGGAGAACTGCGTTGCCTGGCAACCCATCAGCCGTCCGGCACCGTGCTCGCCACCGATGCCCCGAAAGATAATCACGGCAGGGGAGAATGTTTCTCCCCCACCGATCTTGTGGCAACCGCTCTGGGCACGTGCATGTTGACCATCATGGGCATCGCTGCGCAATCGATGCAGATTGACTTGAGCGGCACCAAAGTCGTCGTGCGCAAGGAAATGGCGGCCAAACCGATCCGGCGGATCGGCACTTTGGCGGTGACCATTGACGTTCCCATATCGCTCGGCGAGGCGCAGCGCCAAAAGCTCATCAATGCCGCAATGACCTGCCCCGTGCATAAAAGCATGCACCCCGATGTCCAGATGCCGATCGAGTTCCGTTGGGCGTAAGCATGGGGTAACCTCTGATTAAGTCGGTTGGGGAGAGCTTTGAAAGGGCATGGCTTCAGCCATGCCGCCAAAGCCCGCTGCACAAGCGGCTTTAGCCGCTGAGGGTCGCACTTTCTACGCATCCCGTCTCGCCAGCTCACCCTGCGCGCGCCCGGCCATCACTCTCTCCATCCAAAGCACTGTCATCTTGTGCGGAGTCGAAGAGCCTGCCCTGAGCGAAGCCGAAGGGACCCCTACCCCCTCTCCCGAGGTCAGACGGGTCAGGGAATTCTCCCCGTGCAGCCGCGTGTCCGGACACACCTCGGCCCTGGCACACAGGTCGATTCCATTGTCGCCGACGGGCAGTGAGGAGTCTGTGATGGTGCACACAGGGTTTTTGTGATGAAAAAAAAGTCAAAGGCCCCGCCCTTCGCTTCGCGATAGGACGGTCCACCCGCCGCAGTGTTCAGGGGCTATTCTGAAGCGCCTTGTTTATGACCCTTACGATCGGGTAGAAGTTGCCAAAACATTCCGGGCCGGGCTTGGCGACCTTCTTGAATTCCTCTAAGTACAGTTTCTTTAACTTATTTCGGGCGCTCTCCTGTTCATCTTTTTCGCCTGTCGTAGCTATTTGAACCAACGATGCGTTCGCGGCGTAAACGGCACTAGTCACGCTGTCCGGCAATAGGCCCTCTATGTTCCTCTTGCCGGCAGCCTTGAGCCCGATCGCGAGGAAGTGTTTGCCTGCTCTAGCTGGAGTGCTTCAAGAGGCTTTTGAAGTCTGCTGGCGGCGTCCAAATCGAAGGTAACAAAAAGCCTTCGATACCGATTCTTTACAAAGCGCAGCAGCACTGTGTTCTGTAAAGATCCCGTCCCCTCATATGGAATGATCTCGCCGGGCAAGATTAAACGATTTGCTCCGTGCGATTCGTCCTGTAGCATGGAAAAATATTGTTTGTCTGTGTCTCCCTCGACTAGCAAGATCGCATCAGAGCCGCTAGTAATTAGCGACTTCCAGGGTTTGAACTCTTCTGAGTCCAGGCCCAGTGCGTGCCCAAACGGCGCCATCCAATCCTCGCCCGTGGTGTCCACACGTTCGGTGTCTCGCAGACGCTTGTATGCTGTTCGGCGACGCAAAAGGATGTTAGATGACGGGTTCTGCATGCTCAAAAGGTAAGGGCTGTGAGTGGTGACAATTACCTGCACTTTGAGCTCTTCAGCTAAGTGGTGCAACACAATACCTAGCTCGGCTTGCGCAGAGGGATGAAGGAAGCTCTCAGGTTCTTCGATGACAATGACAGGCGTGACCTTTGACGCGGACGCCTCTAGATCTCCAACTTGGCCGGCGCGAAATAGAGTTAGCAGGATTAGCGTGCGATTCTTAGTGCCGCTTCCCCAATCGTCGAGCGGAACTTCGAACTTCTGATCGCCCAGAGTGATTGTGAAGGGGAGATAGTCAAACTCGAAGGCAGGGCAAGATAATCCGACTTTGTATTTTGTTTCTAGCCGTCCAAGTAGGCCTTCGAACTCCAACTGTTGAGTCTTGGATATTTTCGCCAAGCCCCGATCAACCGTCTTTTTCATCGTTGAAACTAAGCCCTCGTGCTGGCCTGCAATCTCACGGATGAAACCACCGATGCTGCCGCGGCCATAAAACATGCGGGTGTCCATCTGGGTTGAATTATGAAAAAGAATAGCCTTCAACGATTGCAGTTTTTTCAAAACCTCTTGGGCCTCGACGCCCGAGTAAACCTTACCTTTTGCCATAACTGACACGGAGGGTTCCGCGAGGTCCGGTCGATAAAGCACAGTGAGTGTTAATTCCAAGGTGGCGCCTACGCTGTCGCCGTCGATAGAAAGCTGCTTGGAAACGACGAGATAAACCCCGCGTCCCGTTCCCTATCCAGGATGATGGCCAGCTCAAACTTAATTTCCCGCTTAGAGGCTTCAACCTCGGACCATTTGGGGAAATCCTCCTTCATGAACAGATGGTCGTCTCCCGGATAACGTAGCGGGGAACTTTCCTTCATCAAAGATCGGATGGCACGCACCACATTCGTCTTGCCAGAATCATTGGCCCCGCAGATCGCCGAGTAAGAAGAAGGAAAGGTTAGGTCAACGGACTCAAGCGTTCGATAATTCCGAATTTTTAGCGATACAATCTTCATTGCTGCACCCCTTGGTCTAGGACACGCCCAACGATGAAGTGTGCCAAGATGCGATTAGAACACAAAGTCGGCTTCCTAATTTCTCCCGGCGGGTGGCCCGTCCTATCGCGAAGCGAAGGGCGGGGCTCTTAGCGGTGGGAAAGATTCCCTGCTTTTCGCGTCGGGTTGCGGTCCAGTGCGATTCGATCTCGACTACTGCCTCTTCTCCGGGCACGAGTCAGAGGCAGCGGACAGGAGTGTCCGCTCTACACAAACCAATCCTCCGGACGCTCCACCAATCCACGCTTCACTGGGTTTCGGTGAATGTAGCCGGGTGCCCCACTCATTCGCGTTCTTTGCGAATGAGTTGGTTGGCAATCTTTGCCAATTATGGTACGATGGACCCGCAATTCACATCCCTTGAAGGGCCGCCGCTATGCCTACCCGCAACGTCAATTTGACCAACGATCTTGACCGCTTCGTAGCCGCCAAGGTCAAGAGCGGGCGCTACGAAAATGCCAGTGAGGTTGTGCGCGCCGGGTTGCGGACTTTGGAGCGCGAAGAGCAGCAGTATGAGGCGAAGCTCGCCGCGCTGCGGGCGGCGATTGACCAAGGCGACGCCAGCGGCATTGCCCGAGGCAACGTCTTCGGGCGCGTCCGTAAGGCCATCAAGCTTCCAGCGTCACGCTAGCCGTGGCCGCGTTTCGATTTTCGCGCCGCGCCGAGGCCGATTTGCTGAGCATCGCTGACTACACCCTTCGCACCTGGGGCAGCGCCCAAGCCGCCCGTTACCTCGGCGAGCTTGAGGCTTGTTGCCAGATGCTTGCTGACAATCCGGCGTTGGGCCGGCTCTGTGACGACGTTCGTCCGCGCTTGCGACGTCTGGAGCATGGCAAGCACGTGGTGTTTTACCGGCAGGAGCGTGGTGGTGTTTTGGTTTCTCGCATCCTGCATCAACGCATGCTGCCCGATAGACACGCCTTCGACGATTAGGAATCGAAATCCATTGACTTAAGCCCCGTCGTGCGCAGATAAAGATAGAGACCTGATTGGGGCAGTTTCGAGGGGTGTCCGTCAACCAAGACGGCCCACGAAGCTGCCCCAAAACCATTTTCAGCGCTCTTTGACAACTTAAGTCCTTATTGCTGAGGAATTTGCATATAAGTCCTTTAGGCTGAGGATTTTGCGGATTTTCCTCCTAACTCCATGATTCTAATAGACCGAAAAAAGGGGGGGTAGGGGGTAGGACAGAAGCGTGAGTACCTTTAGAAGTAGACAGGCAAGGCAGTAAGGAACAAATCACGCTCGAAGCGATGAGCCCTGACAGGCCGCAGCGGGGGGAGCCGGTTGGCGTAACCCGAACTCGCCCAGTATCATGTCTGGAACCCTCGGCGCGCATTATCATCTTGAGTGTCCGCGCCACCCGACATGCTGCAGAAACGAATCGACGATCGGCCATCCATCTCGCGCGAGAACATCCGCGAAGCCGAGGGAATCTTCCTGCAGCATCTTCGTCGCGTCGGCCTGAAGCAGACCGAACAGCGCAACGCAATTCTGCGGACCTTCCTGGAAACTCGCGAACATCTCTCGACCGACGAGTTGCATCGGCTGGTCAAGAAGACCGACCCGCGCATCGGCTTCACCACCGTCTACCGGACGCTGAAGCTTCTGGCAGGCTGCGGCCTGGCCAGCGAAGTTGCTTTCCATGACGGCATCGCGCGCTACGAACATCAGTACAACCGCCGCAGTCATCACCACATGGTGTGCACCGAGTGCGGCGCATCGGTCGAGTTTTTCGCGGAGAAGGTCGGAGAAATCGAGCAAGAGGTCGGACGCAAGCACCGCTACGTCACCACTCGCCATACTTTCCAGATTTATGGCGTTTGCGAATCATGCCGCAAGAAGACGAATGGACGCCGAATTGTCTAGCTCAGGGAAAGGCCCAGCCGATAGTTCGGAAAGCGGGCCGGCGAACGGTCCTGCGAATCCGGCGCAGGCTTCCCGGAAGTGTCCGCATTGCGGAACGGTGATGCCGGCGAACGCGGCGTTCTGTCCGGGATGCGGCTGGTCGATGACGCCGCTGCCTCCGGCGGACCGGGCGGTCGCGGCGATTGCGTATCTCACGTTCGTGGCTGGGGCAGTGATTTTGATGCTGCCGGCGTTTCGCAACCACCGCTTTGTCCGCTTTCATGCCTGGCAAAGCATTTTGCTCTGGGGAGTCTTTTTCGTTTTGACCACTGCCGCACTCCTGCTTTCGAATGTCGCTTACGCGATGCTTTTTCTTCTGTTCGGAATTCTGGCTTCGCTAGCCATGCTGTTCTTGTGGATTGTTCTGTCGCTCAAGGCATGGGAAGGCGAGCGCTTCGAATTGCCGCTGTTCGGGGAGTTGGCGGCACGACTGAAATAGGTCTCAGGTCCTAGGTGTCAGGTCTCAGGAAAAACAAAATCGGCCAGCGTTGTTCCTGAGACCTAAGACCTGCCAGCTGAAACCTGGTTTTACATTCTCGCCTTCATCGTTGAAAATAGTTGGTTCCCAATGCATCGCACTTTTATTCCAGGAGACCTCATTGAGTCAGCTTCAGCGCGTTAAGATCAGCGCTCTCGGTACCTATGTTCCGCCCCGCCTTCTCACCAACGCCGACCTCGAAAAGCTTGTCGACACCAACGACCAATGGATCATGGATCGCGTCGGCATCCGCGAGCGTCATATCGTGGACAAGGGAGTTGCCACCAGCGATCTTGCGGTCGAGGCGGCGAAGAAAGCGCTCGCCGAGCGCGGCATCAGCCCTTCCGATCTCGATGCGATTATCGTGGGAACGGTTACGCCCGACATGTTTTTCCCCTCGACCGCATGTCTGGTCCAACACAAGCTCGGCGCGAAGAATGTCTGGGGATTCGATGTCTCGGCGGCCTGTTCCGCGTTTGTGTACGCGTTGCAAGCTGGAGCGCAATTCGTCGCCACCGGATCCCACAAGAAAGTGCTGGTGATTGGCGCCGACGTGATGTCGTCGATCATCGACTACACCGACCGCGCAACCTGCGTCATCTTCGGCGACGGAGCGGGAGCGGTCCTGCTCGAACCGACGGAAGACGAGTCGGTCGGGTTCATCGACTTTCTGCACGAAGTCGATGGATCGGGCGGATGCTCGCTCTACATGCCTGGTGGCGGAAGCCTGAATCCCTCGACGCACGAAACCGTCGAGAAGAAGATGCACTTCGTGCATCAGGATGGGGCAGCGGTTTTCAAGTTCGCGGTGCGCAAGATGGCGTCGCTCTGCGAAGAAATTCTGCGGCGCAACAACATTAAGGGCAGCGACATCGACGCCTTCATCCCGCATCAGGCGAACAAGCGCATCATCACCGCGACCGCGGACCGGTTAAAGATGCGTCCCGAAGCCGTGATCCTCAACATCGAGCAGTACGGCAACACCACCGCGGGAACGATTCCGCTGGCCATGGAAACCGCGCGCCAGGAAGGCAAACTCAAGAAGGGAAGTCTGGTGCTGCTGGCTTCGGTGGGTGCTGGATTCACGGTTGGAGCAACGCTGCTGCGCTGGGCGTATTGAGGCAGGTCTCAGGTGTTAGGTCTCAGGTCTCAGGAAATCCTGGTGTTGGGACTTGGAAACGAAAGGCTCACCGCGCGCCCTTTGCCGCTTGCTTTAGCGGCATACATTGCCTTGTCCGCCTCCTGTAAAGCTTCCAACATCGATTCCGGGGCCCGCTCGAATGTCGCGTGTCCGATGCTCGCGGTGATCGGGAAGCCTGCATCGACCATTCGGCTCGCAATCGTTCCGGAGAGTTGTTGACATAGCTCCGCGCAATCCGAATTCCGAGTAACTGGCATAAGTATGGCGAACTCGTCTCCACCGAGGCGCGCAATCGAATCGGACTGGCGGGTGTTCTCCCGCAGGACATCTGCAAGAAGCTTCAACGCCAAATCGCCGACGTGGTGGCCTCTGGAATCATTCAACTTCTTGAAGCCATCGAGGTCAACAATTGCCAACGAGAAAATCTCCCCGTAGCGGCGCTGTCTGGCGAGTTCCATTTCGCCGATCGACTCGAAGCTGCGCCGATTGTGCAGTTTTGTGAGCGGATCGGTCGTTGCCAGCACCAAGGTTTCCAAATAGTGTTTTCGCGCGGCTCTGGCCAAAACAACAACCAACGATAGCCCTGCAACCGCGATGAGCCCGTCGATGAATGTTGCAGCGGGGGAAAAGTGAGACGAGAGAAGCGAGGCGATTTCGCAGAATACTGCCAGAGCAAGTCCAAAAAGGACCTTGCGCATTCGTTCAGAATGAAGGGCAATCGCCGTCAAAGGAAATACATAAAGAATACGACAACGAACGTCGACGCCGGCTTCAATGTCAAGCCAATAAATTACACAAATCAAAACGATGCTGGCGATGAAAACGCCCCGTTCCCCCAACCTGCCAGGAACCGCGAAACGGCGTAGGAGTGAGCGTGCCATTGTAGTGCGCCCCCCAGAATCGGATAAACGGCGTGGCGCGTGAACTTAACTGAGACCTGGCCTATTTTCCCGCCATCGCGCCGACCATCGACTCGAAAATCTTGCATCCATCGACGCCGCCGAGTTCAGGTTCGGCGGCTCGTTCGGGATGGGGCATCATGCCGAGCACGTTGCGTCCGGGGCTGCAGATTCCGGCGATATTGTCGAGCGACCCGTTAGGATTCGCTTCCGGCGTGATTTCGCCTTGCGGGTTCGAGTAGCGGAAGACGATGCGGTTGTCGCGCTTCAGTTCGGCGAGCGTCTGATCGTCGCAGAAATAGTTGCCTTCCATGTGGCCGATGGGGATGGTCAGCACTTCACCTTTGCGGCACGCGTTCGTAAACGGCGTCTCGTTGTTTTCAACTCTTATGTGCACCGGCTTGCAAACATATTTCAAGCCGAGGTTGCGCATCAGGGCTCCGGGCAGCAATCCCGACTCACACAAGATCTGG
>CAWABC010000075.1:0-81054 GCA_963780105.1 uncultured Acidobacteriaceae bacterium | reverse complement strand
GGCGGTACTGCCTCTGAAAAACCTCTCCGGCGATCCGGCGCAGGAATATTTCGCCGACGGCATGACCGAGGCGGTGATCGGACGCCTATCCATGATCCGCGGCCTTCGCGTCATCTCCCGCACGTCGGTGATGCGGTTCAAAGACACACGCATGTCGGCGCCGGAGATCGCTAAAACGCTGCACGTCGATGCCCTTGTCGAAGGCTCTGTAATACGCGAGGGCAGCCGGGTTCGCGTCACTGTCCAACTGATTCGCGGCGCAACCGAAGAGCACATCTGGTCAGAAGAATACGAGCGAGAATATCCAGGCATTCTTGCCTTGCAGGAAGAGGTCGCGCAGACCATCGCCCGGGAAATCAAGATCACCATGACACCCCAGGAGAGCGCGGACCTAGCAGCCACGCACACGGTCGACCCCGAAGCGCACGAAAATTACCTGAAGGGTCGGTACTACTCGAACCAGCGAACGGAGGAATCGCTGAAGAGAAGCATCGCGTACTTCCAACAGGCACTCGCCCGAGACCCGGCCTACGCCTTGGCCTATTGTGGCCTGGCTGACGCGTACGCGCTGCTCGGCTACCGCGGGCATCTTCCATCGAAAGACGCCCTCTTGCAAGCGAAGGCAGCAGCCTTGAAGGCCGTCGAACTGGATGACACTCTGGCCGAAGCCCACGCATCTCTCGCCTTCATCGCCGAGACTTATGAGTGGGATTGGGCAACCGCCGAGCGGGAATACAAGCGCGCCCTGGAACTCAACCCAAGTGATGCCCGGGCTCACCACTGGTACGCCGGCTATCTCATGTATGTCGGTCGATTTGACGAAGGGATTGCGGAAGCAAAACGCGCCCGGGAGCTCGATCCGCTATCCCTGCCTATCAACAATGCTTTGGCGGGCAGGTTGCTCGTGGCGGGCCGTTACGACGAGGCGCTGAATCAGTTGCGAGAAACACTGGAAATGGATCCACATTTTGCGCCAGCCCACCAGACACTTGGCTGGGCATACCTGAATAAGGGAAAGCGCGAGGAAGCCATTCAAGAGTTTCAACAGGCGCTACAACTCTCCGGAAACAACGATACGGAATTCATGCTGGATCTTGGTTTCGCCTATGCCGCAGTGGGCAACCGAGAGGAGGCGCGCAGAATACTCGCCAAACTGAAGGAACGACACGAGCGAGGGCTTGTACCCTCCGGTTCAATCGCGATTCTCTATGGGGCCCTGGGTGAGTTGGACGAGGCTTTTGCCTGGCTGGAGAAGGCATATGAAGAGCGCGACCCTGAACTTACGTATCTCAAAGTACCGGGCCGGAGGTTCGAACCGCTGCGTCATGACGTGCGGTTTCAACAACTAGTGCGCCGTATCGGCTTGCCCCAGTAAAGAGGCTCTAAAGGCATACCCCGATACAAATCGCGCTTGCGCCACGGGCTGCTAATCCTTTGTGGACGGTGCGCTCGGGTCCTTGAGAGTGTGCTCCGCGAGTTCGTAACCGACCGCGGCATAGTAGATGGCTCGATCAAAGAACTGCTCCAGCAACTGCAGCATTTCCATTTCGCCGAGCATTTCCGAGGGGCGGTCCAGAACCGATTCTTTCCGGATGAAGTCCCACAGGTTCCCCTTGGTCAAAATGATCACCCAAATCACTTCGCTCACAGGAACCTGCTGGCTGGCCCGCCGCGCTCCGATCTGCAGGTAGCGCTGTTCCAGGTTGAGTTTGTCTTTCCCGATGAGCCATTCCCCCAAATGACGGTAGATCTCGTACACCCGCTCTTTCAGTTCTTCCGGGGGAACGTTCTCACGGTAGTTTTGGGTAAACCGCGAATTCTGGACTTTATCAAGAAGGGAAGCGGCCAGCTCTTGGGAGCGGGTCTCGATCATCCGAACGAGACGATATAACATCATCGACATGACGTCCTCCCGTCCTCAATCCAAACATTCAGTGTCAATGCCCGCATTCTCCGCGGCCATGACCAGCGGTACAGTGGCCCGTGACGAGAATCACGAAGGGCCACCAAGCCATATTATCAAGCGCTAAGTAGGAGTGGAACGCTTTCCGGCGTCCCATGTCTTTTCGGGTGCTGGTGTAGTGCGTCAAACAGGTCGACATTTATGAGTCGCCGGTTTCCTCTGTGATCCCCTGTGCCCCCTGTGGTTAAAGCCTTTGAACTCCTCGCCGAGCACCGCGGATCACGCGGATCGAGGCACAATATTTAACGCTCACTATTTCCGACGCACGACACTAGCCGAGGAGACCCCAGGAAACTTAAGATAGGAAATTACAGGCAAGAGAAAGGCAGGATTCCATGACTCCCTCAACCACGTTGCCCTCCGCTCAGCGCCGCGCCAACATCCAGCCCCTCACTCCCGAAGATCTGCGCAAGATTGACGCCTACTGGCGCGCCGCCAACTATCTCTCGGTCGGCCAGATTTATCTATATGCAAATCCGCTTCTGCGCGAACCCCTGAAAATCGAGCACATCAAGCCGCGACTGCTCGGACACTTCGGCACGACGCCCGGCCTGAACTTCATCTATGCCCACTTCAATCGCCTGATTAAGAAATACGATCTGAATGTCGATCTATTTTGCCGGCCCTGGCCATGGCGGGCCCGGAATGGTTGCGAACACGTACCTGGAGGGCACCTACAGCGAGTTATATCCCAACATCCCTCAAAGCGAAGAGGGAATGAAGAAGCTGTTTAAACAATTTTCCTTTCCCGGAGGAATTCCGAGCCACGCCGCGCCCGAAACTCCCGGCTCCATCCACGAGGGCGGGGAACTGGGATATTCGATCATGCACGCTTGCGGCGCCGTGTTCGACAACCCCGACCTCGTCGCTTGCTGCGTGGTGGGAGACGGCGAAGCGGAAACGGGGCCGCTAGCCACCAGTTGGCATTGCAATAAGTTTCTGGACCCAGTCGGCGACGGAGCCGTGTTGCCGATTCTCCACCTCAACGGCTACAAGATCGCCAATCCGACGCTGCTCGCGCGAATGAGCGATGAGGAACTGACCCATCTCTTCACCGGCTATGGCTGGAAGCCGTATTTCGTCGAAGGACACGAGCCCGAAGCCATGCATCAACTCATGGCCGGAACTTTGGACACGATCGTGGGCGAAATTCGATCGATTCAAGACGCCGCTCGGCAGGCCGCGCAAAACAACGCTCGCGATGGCGAAGGTTTCAATCGGCCCCTGTGGCCGATGGTGATCTTGCGCAGCCCGAAGGGTTGGACGGGACCAAAAGTGGTCGACGGAAAACCCATCGAGGGCACCTGGCGCGCCCATCAGGTGCCGGTCGCTGATCTGCAGTCGAAGCCGGAACACGTCAAGATTCTTGAGGACTGGCTGCGTAGTTATCGTCCTGAGGAATTGTTTGACGAGAAGGGAAGATTGATTCCGGAACTGGCTGAACTAGCTCCCAAAGGCGATCGCCGGATGGGAGCGAACCCGCATGCCAATGGCGGCTTGCTCTTGCGCGATTTGGTCATGCCCGACTTCCGTAATTATGCGGTCAGCGTCCCGAAGCCCGGCACCGAGAATGCGGAAGCGACCCGTGTGCTCGGGGGATTCTTGCGCGACGTGATGAAGCTCAACGCGGATGCCAAGAACTTCCGCGTCTTCGGCCCCGATGAAACGGCCTCGAACCGGCTGGACGCCCTTTTTGAGGTTACCAGCAAGCAATGGATGGAGCCCATCCTCCCGATCGACGAACATCTCTCGCAGCACGGCCGCGTGCTGGAGATGCTCAGTGAGCACATGTGCCAGGGTTGGCTCGAAGGCTACTTACTCACCGGCCGTCATGGCTTCTTTTCCTGCTACGAGGCGTTCATCCATATTATCGACTCCATGTTCAACCAGCACGCCAAGTGGCTGAAGGTAACCCGCGAGATTGAGTGGCGGCGTCCGATCGCATCGCTCAACTACTTACTAACTTCCCATGTCTGGCGGCAGGATCACAACGGATTCACCCATCAGGATCCTGGCTTCATCGATCACGTCGTGAATAAGAAAGCCGATATCGTTCGCGTGTACCTTCCGCCCGACGCGAATTGCCTGCTGTCGGTTGCCGATCATTGTCTGCGGAGCCGCCACTATGTCAATGTGATCGTCGCCGGCAAGCAACCTGCATTGCAGTTTCTCAACATGGAGTCGGCCATCGAACATTGCACGACCGGGATCGGAATTTGGGAGTGGGCCAGCACGGACAATGGCGCCGAGCCCGATGTCGTGATGGCCTGCGCGGGTGACGTCCCCACGCTCGAAACCTTGGCGGCGGTCGATCTGTTGCGCCAACATTTTCCCGACATCAAGATTCGCGTGGTGAACGTCGTTGATCTGATGACCATTCAGCCCTCGAGCGAGCATCCGCACGGTCTCTCCGACGTCGACTTCGATTCCATGTTCACCGTGGATAAGCCGATCATCTTCGCCTATCACGGCTATCCCTGGTTGATTCACCGCCTAACCTATCGCCGGCATAATCATGACAATCTCCATGTGCGCGGCTACAAAGAAGAGGGCACGACCTCCACGCCGTTCGATATGACGGTGATGAACGATCTGGATCGCTACCACCTGGCCGGGGATGTGGTCGACCGTGTTCCCAGGCTGCAGAAAGTCGGAGGTCACTTCAAGCAGTTGCTGCGCAACAAACTGGTCGAGCACAATCAGTACATTCACGAACGCGGAGACGATTTGCCGGCAATCCGCGACTGGACTTGGCCTTACTGATGAACGTGCTTGTTCTCAACTCCGGTTCCAGCAGCCAGAAAAGCTGTCTCTACGCAGTTGGGGATACGCTCCCCGACGACCCACCGCTTTCGGTTTGGGAAGGGAAGATCGAGTGGGCGAATGACAATAACAATAACAATGACCAGGCGCAATACTCGATCAAGACTTCCCGCGGAGTTTCCCGAAAGCACGTAACCTCGGGCGGCTCTCGCCGGGAAGCCATCGAGCGCTTGCTCCAGAACTTGTGGAGCGGCGAGACGCAAGCGATTTCCGGACCTTCCGAAATCGATGTTGTCGGACACCGGCGTGGTCCACGGCGGCCCGCAACATTTCGAGCCCTCGATCGTAACGGCTGAGATCAAGTCGGCGATCGAAGGCGTCTCCGTCGTTTGCGCCCCTCCACAATCGCGCCGAACTGGAAGGCATGGAGATTGTCGCGAAGCTGCTCGGCCCGGTGCCGCAGGTCGCGGTCTTCGACACTGGCTTTCATCGCACGATGCCGTTATCGGCGGCCACCTATCCTGGTCCTTATGAGTGGTTCGAGCAGGGAATTCGCCGCTACGGATTCCACGGGATCAATCATCAATACTGCGCCCAGCGCGCCGCGCATCTGCTGGGCAAGGACTTGAATTCCCTGAAACTCGTGACCTGCCACCTGGGCAACGGCTGCTCGTTGGCGGCGATTCGTGAAGGTCGAAGCGTAGATACGACCATGGGTTTTACCCCGCTGGAGGGTCTGATGATGGGCACCCGCTCCGGCTCCGTGGACCCCGGCATCCTCACTTATCTCATGCGGCAAAGACAGTTTTCTGGCCAGCAACTGGATGAGGTTCTGAATCAGAAATCGGGCTTACTCGGCGTATCGGGAATTTCCAGCGATATGCGGCAGATTCTAGCCGCCAGCAAGAGCGGTCACCAACGCGCGAAACTGGCGTTCGATATGTATGTTCATCGTCTGCGACAGGGAATCGGGGCCATGATTTCGGTGCTCGGCGGAGTGGATGCTCTCGTATTCACCGCCGGAGTCGGCGAAAACTCACCCGATGTTCGCGCCGCGGTGTGTGACAATTTCGCGTTCCTGGGTTTGCGGCTCGATCCGAGAAAGAACGCGCAATCGCCCTCGGACAACGACGCGGATGTCGATATTTCTGCGCTGGATTCGACCGTCCGCGTCCTCGTGATTCACGCACAGGAAGACTGGATGATCGCGCGGGAGTGCTGGAATCTCGTGAAAAGGATCCTGTAAGTTCCTTCGCAATCGCACCTCGCATGATCTGCTCGCCATGCCGAGTGTAACGGTGGCGCGGGTCGGCAGAAGACCATCAAAGGAAAGTTTCTTAGTTCATCGCCTTTGTCGAGGAGCCAGCAGATGTCAGAGAAAGGAGAGGCGGGAGTTAGCGGTTACGCCGGTCGCACTAAACTTTGCCGCAGGGTTTCGCGGTCCAATTCCCCCTCCCAGCGCGCCAGGACCAGTGTCGCTACGCCGTTTCCGACCATGTTGACCGTGGCTCGGAACATGCTCAGGAAACGGTCAATCCCCAGAATCAAAGCCATGCCGGCAACGGGAATGGTTGGGATCACGGAAAGTGTGCCTACGAGCGCGATGAAAGATGCGCCCTGCACGCCGCTGGCCCCCTTCGAGGTTAGAATCGCGACGGAAAAAATAGTGAGTTGCTGGAGCAGAGTCAAATGGGTATTGGTGGCTTGCGCCACGAATAGAGCGGCGATGGTCATGTAAAGGCTGCTGCCATCCGTATTGAAGGTGAATCCAGTCGGAACCACCAGTCCAACCAGAGATTTGGAGCAGCCGAGTTTCTCCAGCTTAGCCATCAAAGTCGGGATGGCGATCTCCGACGAACTCACGGCCAAAACCAGCAGAATTTCTTCCTTGATGTATGCCAGGAAGCGAAAGATGTTAAAGCTGGCGGCCCAGGCGATGGCGCCGAGTATGATCACGACAAAAAGCACTGAGGTCAGCCAGAAAGTTCCAATCAGCTTGGCCAGCGGACCAAGCGAAGCAAGCCCAAACTTGCCGACCGTGTAGGCCATTGCGCCGAAAGCTCCAATCGGCGCGAATTTCATCAGAATGTTCACCACTCGGAAGACGACATGAGTGAGGGAATCGATGAGTTCAACCAGCGGTTTGGCTCGCGCTCCAGCGGCCGACAGCGCAAAGCCGAACAGCAAGGCCACGAACACTGTTTCGAGGATGTCTCCCTTGGCGAAGGCGTCCACCACCGTCGTCGGGATGATGTGCATCAGAAATTCGGTGACGGTTTGCGCCTTGGCCTGGCCGGCATAATCGGCGACCGACCGGGCGTCCAGGGTGGCCACGTTTACGTTGAAGCCGGTGCCCGGGCGCACGACGTTGCCTACGACGAGTCCGATCAGGAGGGCAATGGTGGAAACGATTTCGAAGTAAACCAGGGCCATGCCGCCGACGCGGCCGACTTTTTTCAGGTTCTCCATGCCGGCAATTCCGGTGACCACGGTGCAGAAGATGATCAGGGTGATGATCATCGTGATCACGCGGATGAAAGCGTCGCCCAGCGGCTTCATGGCCACCGCGCGAGCCGGGTCCACGTAGCCCAGCACGATGGCCAGGGCCATCGCCACCAGCACCTGCACCCAGAGGACGCGGTAGAACGGCGGTTTGGATGGTGCCGGCGCGGCGTTTGCTGGACCCGTCTGCGCGGGTGGAAGGATTCGCCATCGTGGTCGTCTGTCCCTAATTCTCAGTCGTTAAGGTCGTAGTTGTTGGAAAGGGAATGGAACGTTAACGGCCCTCTTTCGCGGGTTCAGCTTCCAGCGTGCGCACCAGCCACGGAATGATCACCTCTTTGAAGATGCGCGGATCGGGCCACACTCCGACTTGCCGGCCGAGGTGACCGCCTTGCGGATTGATCCATGCGGTCTTCGGCACGTCGCCTTTGTCGAGGAGCAGATAAATGTCGTCGATCGGCACCTGGGTATCGAGCACTCCGGCAAGAACAAGCATCGGCGCCATCGGCTTTCCGAGCAGCCCTTGTTTGACCAGCGACATCTTCGGCAAGACTTCCGCCATTTCATCGACGGTTTTCACGTTGTCGAAAATGGCCATCAGCGCCGGAACCTGATCGAAGAGATATTCGCGATTACCGATCAGGGAATTCATCAGAAAGTCTTTCTGAAAGAACTTATCGGTGGGCGGGGACTGGGCGCTCGCTCCCCGCAAGCGGGCATGTTCCACGATGGCCATCTTCGTGGCCCAATACGCACCCCAACTTACGCCGTGTATGGCCACGCGGTTCTTGTCGATCTCGGGTCGCGTAGCAATGTAATCGAGCACGCGCGAGAGCATGCGCTCCGCATTCTCACTGACTTTGATCGGGTTCTGTCCGGTGCCCGGGCCATCGACTGCCAGATATCCGACACCGAACGGCAGGATCGCGCTGAAGCTCTCCGCCAAATCTTCCTTGCGGCTGTCCAGTCCATTCACGGCCAGCACCAGCGGCACGGGCCCGTGCGCATTTTTCGGCAGGCGGAGGTAGCCGATGATTTCTTTTCCTTCGAAGGGAATTTTCACGATTTCCAGTGGCGGATCCCAAAAGCGCGCGTGAGCCAGGAAAGCCTCGATGGCTTTTTCGTAAGAGCGCTGCTTGCCGGGAGAGGCGGGGATGGGCCAGCGTCCGAAGGAATAAAGCCGCCAGGCGCGGATGTAGTCGGCGTTCGCTTTCGCCGGGTCGGTTTTCTCCAGCGACTTGGCTTCATTCATGTAGCGATCGGCCACTCTCATAAAGCCCGCGGCCCACTCGTCTTTATCGCGAGTATGGATGGAGGTGAAGGCTTCCTTCACGTCGCCGGGATCGAGCCCGATCAGCGGATACTGTCCCACTTCGGCGCGGTGGACGGCTTCCGTCTTGATCTCGTCAATGGTGCGCTCGGCGCGCTGCTGCGAGAAGCACGAAATGCTCAGCGGGAGGATGAGAGCGAGAGTTGTTGCTACTGAAGTGGCCAAGGACATCGTCAGTCGAGCGGGGTGATGCTGACACCCTAAGATTGTTGACACGGGATGAATTCCTTTCCAGTTGAAAATAAGGATGGGGCCGGAGGAAATCCGGCCCCGGTTTCAGGGGGAAGGCGCTCACTAAAAAGTGATCTTCATCCCAAGCTGAATCGCGCGGCTACCGCCGGAGCCAATGACGGGGTTCGAGGCAGCCACATCGGGAGTGGCACACGCACAACCAAAGAAGCCGCCGCCGCCCGAAGGATCGTTGTGGGCCCATCCGTTCTGTCCGCCGAATGGATTGGCGAAGTTGGGATGATTGAGAATGTTGAAGAACTCAATGCGGCCTTGCATGGCGAAGTGCTCGCCCCATTTGAAGTTCTTGGCCACGGACAGATCCACGTTCTTGAATCCGGTATCGCGGAAGATGTTGCGGCCCATGGTGCCGAATGTGCCGGGCGTGGGGGGAATCATGAAGGACTTACCGCTGGCATAACACCCGAAGTTGGATAGTTCGATGCTCGTGGGGCCTGCAGGCACTCCGCCGTCGAGAGCCTTTGCCTGGTTGTTGCAAGAAGCGTTCGCTGTTGGATTATTTGGGTCGGTGCTTCCCGCAAAGAATGGAATCCCGACTGGTGTGGATTTGAAGTCCTTCGGGTTGCCATAGAAGTTCCAGCGATCGTTGAGCTCGCCGGTCAGACTGACGTCTGTTCCCGCGTCCATCACCCCCCAAGGTTGTGCGCCGTTGAGGCTGGTGATGGTGTTGATCTGCCAACCCTCGAGCATTTGTCCGGAGCCTTTCTTGCCGGGGACCAGATAGGTAAACGAAAGCGTCAGGCGATGCCGCATGTCGAAGTCGCTGCTCGCATATTCCCGCTTGTAGTTGGTGCTGTCAGTGGGGAGCCCGTTACCCGCGCCGAAGTCCCAGTTCGCGCCCACCATGTCCAGAGCATGCGCGTAAGTGTAGCCCGCGACCATGCTGAGACCGTGGAAGTTCCGCGAAGTCAGAGTGGCTTGCAGACCGTTGTAGTTCGAACGATAGATGTTCCCCATCTGGAAGATCTGGGCCAGGTACGGGAACTGGGCGTTGAATGGTCGCCCGGCCTGTTCGCAGTGACCGCATCCAACTTCTGCCGCAGAGTTTGGGTCCACCTGATTAATATCCCGGATTCCGGCCAGTCTCGAACCGTGATTGCCCACATATCCCACTTCCAACACGAGGTTTGGCGTGAACGAGTGTTGCAGGTTGAGCGAATAAGTCAACACGTACGGAGTCTTCAAGTTGGGATCGACTCCCATCATGCTGCAAGGATTGTTGAAGCAATTGAGGGGCGTGGTGGGAAAGACGGTTCCAGGGATGCCCGTCACAACAGGATCCCAGTTGATTCCGCCGTTGGTGGGATCAGAGCCGGTAAAGTTTATTGTGCCAACCGCGATCTTGCCCCCAGCCGTGCCGGTGCCCGCATCGATGATGGCTCCGGTCGGAACTGTGGACAATCCCATCGAATTTTCCAGGGCGAGAAATGATTCCCAGTTCAGAGTTTCGTACATCAGGCCGAAGCCGCCGCGCAGCACAGTTCGTCCGTTGCCCATGGTGTCCCATGCGAATCCGACACGAGGCGCAAAATCCTTGTGATCGCCGTTGTAGGGAGACTTAATCTGCATCCCGACCTGCTCGAGTCCGGCGGTCGGGCTGAAGTTGCCCAGCAGGTTGTGGTCTTCTTTGATAACGGTGTTGAGTTCGTAGCGCAAGCCCAGATTTATGGTCAGAGTTTTTGTAGCGCGCCAGTCGTCCTGCACAAAGCCGGCTACACCCCAGTTGTGGATATGCCGTGTCGGATCGCCGACCAGAAGGCTGGCATGCGATGAGAAACCGGCGAAGAAATCTTCGATGGGTTGGATAAGGGTTTGGCCCCCCAGTCCGAACTTGATTCTGCCGCGAACTCCGCCGTAAGCGCCGCCGGTGAATGCGTCGCGATGGAGTTCCCCGCCGAACTTGAGGGCGTGCTTGCCTCGCGTGTAGGCGATGTGGTCGATGAACTGTATGCGGGTGTCGGGGCCTTGCACCTTGGGCCAGTTAAACCCGCCGAGCTCATTCGGGAAAATATAGAAGGGGGCAATGTTGATGCGGGGCAACCCGCCGTAGAGCGGGTTAGTCACGCCGGTGTTGATTCCGTAGGTCGACGCGGGTATGTTGTGATCGCTGGTGAATGTCGGCTGGTATAGACGGTTGTAGCCGAAGCGAGCTTCATTGACCACACGTGAAGTGGGAGCAAAGGTCCAGTTCTCGCCAAAGACTTGCGCCCGCGTGTGGATCTGAGTCAGCCACTGCGGCTGTATCTGCTGCGCGTCCGCCACCGTGCCCGAATTGTTGCCAAAGAAATACATCGTACTCAGGGTGTTGCGTTCATTCCAGTTATAGTCGACCTTGCCCACCGCGTTGTCGGAACTGACGGTGTTGGACAAACCATAATTAAGGAAGGTGGGGCCTTGCGCGTTGGTGCCGTTGTTGGTGGGAAAGCCTTTGCCATTGCAGCTGACGTTCGCTGCGGTAAAGGGCGCAACGAACGTGCAACCTGCGACCTGTAGGCTGACCGGGCTCACGGTTAATCCTTGGGCGTAAACGTCGGCGATCGCATCCGGAATGCTGTTGGCGCAATCGCCCGTGACGGACGCGCAACTACCGGGATTATTGGTCAGCGGAACTGTCGCCCAAGTCCCAAGCAGGCCGGTATTGCCCACCGTGTAACGCTGGCCTTCATACGCTCCAAAGTAGAAAACCTTGTCCTTGACGACGGCGCCGCCAGCCGTTCCGCCGAATTGCTCCAGGTTTCTCGGATTCTTCGGTCCGGAGGCAACCGTGTTAAACCAGTTGCGCGCGTCCAACGGCGTGTCGCGGCCAAAGGCGTAGGCACTCCCGTGGATGTGGTTGGTGCCGGATTTCAGGCCCACATTGACGATCGAGCCGGGCTTCCAGCCGTACTCCGCGGTAGGATTCTGCTGGACATTAAACTCCTGAATGGCGTCGACCGGCAGAATGGTTGCCGAGTCTCCAGCGATACCGGCGCCGTTGATGATGCTCTGGCCAGAGAAGGGCTCGCTGTTGAACAGGCCGTCCACCAGGTAGGCGTTGTCTTCCGCGCGAAGCCCGTTGGCGCTGGTCGTGGAGAAGCCGCCGCCCGGATAACGCATGATGCCGGGACGCAACTGCAGCAGGTTTTCATAGTTCCGGCCGTTGAGCGGAAGATCGTTGATCTCTTTGTTGCTGAGCGTGCCGCCCAGAGTCGAAGAAGTCGTTTCGACCAGAGGGACTTCCTCGTTCACGACGACCGTCTCTTTTACGTCGCCCGGCGGGAGCGAGACGTCAACCGTGAGATCTGAGGCTACCTCGACCTGAAGATTCGGCCTCTCGACCGTCTTGAAGCCCTTGGCTTCGGCGCGCACCGTGTAGACGCCCGGAGTCAGATTGGGGACAACGTACCCGCCCGAGTCGTCAGCGGTGACGGTTCGGGTTACGCCTCTCTGCACGTCGGTGACGGTCACGGTCGCAGCGGGGAGAGCGGCGCCTGTTTGATCGCGAACGGTCCCCAGGATGCGGCCCGTTGTGGTTTGGGAAAACATGGGAACAGACAAGGCGAGCACCAGGCAAACGATGCCGAAGACTCGAATGCCATTCGACGGAGAATGCATTACGGACCTCCAAATCCTCAAATTGAGGATGGAACATTTCTTGGCCGCACCCCTTGCGACCGGTTTTGATCTGGGAAAAAGATCGGGCGATTTGAATGTATAGCCTTGACACGGCCTACCTGTCAAGTAGTATTGTGGTCGGACCACGAACCGATGGCAACTATTGCTTGCTCGCTTCTTGGCTAGATTCGTCGAGTTTTGTCACGCCGCCCCTACTGGAGTGTGGTAGATTGGTTGGACCATTATACCTATATGAATTCTTACGCTGGTGTGATTGAGGTTCCAATGACAAACGAAGAACTGGATTCCCTAGCCTCCAAGCCGGTGTACCGGATCGTAAAGACGTCGCGCTTATACGAGCAGATTGTGCAGCAGGTGGAAGACTCCATTCTGAAGGGCCAACTGAAGCCCGGCGACCAGTTGCCGGCGGAGCGCGATCTGGCTCAGCGCTTTGGGGTCAGCCGTACCGCGGTGCGCGAAGCCGTGAAGACCTTGCGTGAAAAAGGCCTGGTCGAAGCCTATTCAGGACGCGGCACCTTCGTGACCAATGGGACTTCCCAGGCGATTCGGCAGTCGCTCGATCTGATGATCCGCGTTAACCAGCAGGAAGGCTCGGCGAATCTGGCCGAGTTGCGACTGGTGCTGGAACCGGAGATCGCTGGTCTGGCTGCTTCCCGAATTGAGGAACAACTGCTGAACACCATGCGCGAAGCGGTGGCCGTGATGGATCGCAATCTGCGTGATCCCGAAGCTTACGTGGAAGCGGACCTCGATTTCCATTTAGCGCTGGCCGAAGCAGCCGGCAATCCGCTGATCCTCTCTCTGCTGGATTCGATTGTCGGTCTTTTGCGCGAACAGCGCAGCCGCATTTTCAATGTGCGGGGAGGACCGGAGCGGGGGCAGTACCATCACAAGCGAATCCTGGCGGCCATCGAGCAGCGCGATCCGGAGGCGGCGCGGGAGGCGATGCGGGCTCATCTCCAGCAGGTACTGGCGGATTCGTCTTCACCAGCAAAAAGCGATTCGCGTTCAAAGACGAATTCATAAGCGCGGATCTTATCGACGAAAGGGAATTCGATGGCCAAACTTGGATTCATCGGTCTCGGTGTGATGGGCGGCAATATGGTAGCCCGCCTCTCGAAAAAGGGCACGCGGTGACCGGCTACAACCGGACGCGCTCTAAGGCCCAGTGGTTGATCGACAAGGGCATGAAGTTTGCCGGCTCCCCGAAGGCGGTGGCGGTTGCGTCGGATGTAACCTTTACCATGGTGACGAACTCCGCCGCCCTCGCGGCGGTGACGGACGGGCCGGATGGATTGCTGGCTGGCATTGCTGCCGGCAAGTTCCACATTGACATGAGCACCGTGAGCCCGGAAGTAAGCCGCTCGCTGGCTGCGAAAGTTCGCGAGAAGGGCGCCGATATGATCGACGCTCCGGTTTCGGGCAGCGTGATCACTTTGCAGCAAGGCAAGCTCTCAGTGATGGTCGGTGGCCGCAAGGAAACTTTCGAGCTCCTGAAGCCGTTGCTCTTGGATATCGGCCCAAAGGTAACGCACGTCGGCGACAACGGCGTGGCGTTGTCGATGAAGATCGCGCTGAACCTGCAGTTAGCAGCGCAGATGCTGGCGTTCTCGGAAGGAGTGCTGCTGGCGGAAAAGAGCGGAATTGCACGCGAGGTTGCCGTGGACGTAATGATTCACAGCGCGATCGCATCGCCAATGATCGTGTACCGCGGACCTTTCGTGTTGCAGCAACCGGAAGAAGCGTGGTTCGACGTCAACATGATGCAGAAGGACATGCTGCTGGCGATGGAGTTGGGCCGCGAGCTGAATGTTCCCCTTCCCACCACCGCCATCAGCAATGAGTTCCTGACCGCGGCGCGCGGCATGGGCTGGGAGAAGCTGGACTTTGCGGTTGTGTTCGACGTTCTAGCGCGCATGTCGGGAGTAACTTCGGGAGTGCAAAAATGACGACCGCCGCGGAGCCGAGAGAAGCTTCAGAAAAAGTCGAGTTGTGGCTGCGGATGTACCGGCAGATGGTCGCCATCCGCCAATTTGAAGCCCAGGTCAACGAACTTTACACGCGGGCGTTAATGCCTGGCCTGGCACATCTGTACATCGGTGAGGAGGCGGTCGCCGTGGGCGTATGTCAAGCCCTCGAGCGCACCGACTACATCACCAGCACGCATCGCGGTCATGGACATTGTTTGGCGAAAGGTGCTTCCCCCGATCGAATGTTCGCCGAACTGCTGGGCAAGAAGGCCGGGTACTGCAAGGGCAAAGGCGGTTCCATGCACATTGCGGACCCGGCGACCGGCAACCTGGGAGCGAATGCGATCGTCTGCGGCAGCGCCGGTATCGCCACTGGTGCCGCGTTTTCGTCCCGGTGTCTCGGCACCGGCCGGGTGTCGGTATGTTTTTTCGGAGAAGGCGCGCTTGGCCAGGGTGTGCTGTACGAAGAGATGAATCTAGCCCAACTCTTTAAGCTTCCGGTGATCTTCGTCTGCGAGAACAATCTCTACACGGAATACACGCATTACTCGGAAACCACGGCCGGAGACATTCTGGCGCGGGCGACCGCCTTCGGCCTGGAAGCCGCGAAAGTGGACGGACAGGATGTGCGCGCTGTTCATGCCGTCGCCCAGCGATTGGTGGATCGCGCCCGCCGCGGTGACGGTCCCGCCTTCCTGCTCTGCGATACCTATCGCTACCACGGACATCACGTCGGCGACATCAATCGCGAATACTACCGCTCCAAGCAGGAAGAACAGATGTGGAAAACGGAGCGGGACCCGATCGCGAATTTTGGAAAGTGGCTGATCGAGCAGAAGGTCGCCGATAAGACCACACTTGATCAAGTGCAGGCTGAGCTTCAGTCCGAGATGAAGAAAGCAGTTGAGTTCGCAGTCGCCGCGCCGTACCCATCCGTCGATGAAGTGGGCGAGGACGTGTATGCCTGAAACCCGTCTTCACGGGCAAAACGATCGCGAGATAACATTCGCGCAAGCGATTCGCGAGGCGCTTGCCGAAGAGATGCGCCGCGATAAGACGGTCTGCATCATGGGCGAAGACGTGGCCGAGGCGGGCACTCCGTTCAAAGTTCTCTCAGGCTTGTTGGAGGAGTTCGGCAAAGAGCGCGTTCTCGATACGCCGATTTCCGAAGCTGGCTTCACCGGACTTGCGGTGGGCGCGGCCATGACCGGAATGCGCCCGGTGGTCGACATCATGTTCGGAGACTTCATCACTCTAACCATGGACCAGATGGTCAACCAGGCTGCCAAGGTCCATTACATGTCGGGAGGAAAGTGGAAAGTCCCGATGGTGATGCGCACCACCATGGGGGCGACGCGCCGCTCCGCCGCGCAGCACTCGCAGTCGTTGCATGCGTGGTTCTGCCATGTTCCGGGTTTGAAAGTCGTTCTGCCTTCGACGCCCTACGACGCCAAGGGACTGCTGAAGGCGGCGATTCGCGACGAGAATCCAGTTGTCTTTTTCGAAGACAAGATGATGTACAAGCTGAAAGGCTCGGTACCCGCGAAAGACTATACGGTCCCTCTGGGCGTCGCGGATGTGAAGCGCGTGGGTGAGGACATCACTCTGGTCGCCACCAGCAGCATGGTGCAGGTTGCGCTGGGTGCGGCGACGATGCTCGAGGAAATCGGAATCAGCGCCGAAGTGGTCGACCCGCGCACCATGTGGCCGCTCGACGAAAAAACTCTGATTGAATCGGCGAAGAAAACGTCGCGGGCAATCGTTCTCGACGAAGGTTACGAACGCTACGGCGTCACCGCCGAACTTGCGTCGGTGATCGCCAGCGGCGCATTCTACGATCTGGACGCTCCGGTCAAGCGCATGGGCGCGATGCATGTTCCAATTCCGTTTTCGCCGCCCTTGGAAGATGTGACCGTGCCGACCGAGCAAACCGTGTTTGAAGCCGCCCGCGCACTCTGCGGACGGTAATTACGAGGTCAGAGGTGAGAGGTCAGATTGCAGAGGTAAGAACCTTCGAAGCTCCGGTACCTAAGGTTTTCACCTCTGCAATCTGACCTCTGACCTTTCCGAAGGAGATACTTATGGCCCTACCAACGTATGGAACGATGGCGGTCGATTGGGAAAACCGGGTTGACTTCGATCGCCTGCGCCGCGAACGCTTGGCGCGCGCCAAGGATCTTCTGAAGAAGTCCGAGATGGGCGCGCTGCTGTGCTTCGACATGAACAATGTTCGCTACCTGACCGCGACCCACATCGGCACCTGGGCGCAGGACAAAGCGAATCGCTTCACCCTCCTGCCGCAAAACGACGAGCCCATTCTGTGGGATTTCGGATCGGCGGCAAAACATCACCAATTGCATTGTCCCTGGCTCGGAGAGCGGTCGCGTGCCGGAATCTCCATGCTGCGCGGCGCCATGACGCCGGAGATGGGCCGCGCCGAAGATGTGGCCAAGAAGATCCGCATCGAGTTAGAAATGCGCGGCCTGCATAAAGAGCCGGTGGGCATCGACATCATCGAATTGCCGGTATTGTTCGCACTGCAAAAAGAAGGAATCAAAGTCGTCGACGGGCAGGCGCTCATGTCGGAAGCGCGCCTCATCAAGACGCGCGACGAGATATCGCTGCTGAACCACTCCGCAATGATGGTGGATGCAGCATACGACGAACTCTATCGCGCCATGAAACCGGGCATGAGCGAGAACCAGGCGGTGGGCCTGGTCAGCAAGGTGCTCTACGATCTCGGCTCCGAATACGTGGAAGCCGTGAATGCAATCTCAGGAGAGCGCTGCAATCCGCATCCGCACGTGTTCTCCGACCGCGTGCTGCGCCCGGGAGATCCGGTGTATTACGACATACTCCACTCCTACATGGGGTACCGCACCTGTTATTACCGCTGTTTTACCATCGGCTACGCCTCGCACGCGATGAACGACGCGTACAAGCGGTGCAGGGAATACCTGGACGCGGCGATTGAACTCGTACGCCCGGGTCGCACCACGGCCGAGATTGCATCCGTCTGGCCAAAAGCGCAGGAGTTCGGTTTCCCGAACGAGGAAGCCTGCTTCGCGTTGCAGTACGGTCACGGCATTGGCCTCGCCATCTGGGAGAAGCCCGTGATCAGCCGTCTCGTTTCGCTCGATCATCCCTGCGAAATCAAGCCAGGCATGGTGTTCGCGCTCGAAACTTTCTGGCCCTCGACCGATGGCTGGAGTGCCGCACGCATCGAGGAAGAAATCGTGGTCACCGAAACTGGTCACGAGGTCATCACCCGCTTCCCAGCCGAGGAACTGCTGGTAGCCGGCAGGCACTATTTCACGGTGGATGGCCCGCTTCCCGCGATTCGCGAGACCGAATCGAAACCAAGCACGCGCGTGCGCGAGATGATCGAAGCCAGCTCCCGGCAGGAACGCGTCGGCGTAGGCGACTAAAGGACATTACCGTAGAGATGCGGCTTGCCGCGTCTCAGCCGCGTGATGAGTCTTTGTGGAGCGACGGGCGTCTCGCCCGTCCAGCAGGATGGCGGCCGGGCGGGGACGTCCGGCGCTCCACCAGCAGATTTGGATCGAAACGGCGATATCTAACTATGGCGATCAGTGTCGTGATGCCCGCGCTCGAAATGGCCCAGGAAACGGGCAAGCTCATTTCGTGGCTGAAGAAAGAAGGCGAGACCGTCGCCAAAGGCGAGCCCCTGCTCGAGATCGAAACCGACAAAGCGGTGATGGAAATCGAATCCCCCGGCGACGGCGTTTTGGCCGGGGTCAAGGTCGAGGCTGGAACCGATGTGCCGGTAGGCCAAACCATCGCGTGGATCGTCGGTCCCGGAGAAGCTGTCCCAGCGGATGAAGTCGCCGTCGAATCGGGGAGAAAAATTACCGCGGCTCTCGTTCCCGCGGCTTCTGCGGTTTCCGCCGGGACAGCGGCAAATCAGCCGGCGAGTCCGACGCAATCCTCAGCGCAGCCCATTAAGATTTCCCCCAAAGCGCGCCGCCTCGCCAGCGAACTCCGCGTCCATCTTGCGGATGTCCGCGGATCGGGGCCCGGCGGAGAAATCCTCGCATCCGATATTCTCGTCGCTGCGAAATCCCAAGCTGGCGCGTCGCCGAGCCCCATCGCCCGGCTGATGGCGGAGCGCACAACCCAGAGCTGGACGACGATCCCCCATTTCTTCCTCTTGCGCGAAGTGGACGCAGGCGCTCTGAACCAAGCGCGGCAGGAGCTCGGGCCAGAGATTGAAAAATCGCATGGTGTGAAACTCACGCACACCGATCTGTTGGCCGCGCTGGTCGCGCGCGTCCTCATGAAGCACTCGCGCATGAACGCAAGCTGGATTGGTGAAGGCGTTCGCACCAATGCAGAGATCAACATTGGACTCGCGATGGCGGTGGACGATGGAGTGGTGGTGCCCGTGATCCACAATGCTCACCAAGCCGCGCTGGGCGAGATCGCAGTGCAGCGCCGCGACCTAGCGGAACGGGCGCGTACCGGCAAGTTGCGTCCCGCCGATCTCGCCGGTGGCACCTTCACCATCAGCAACTTGGGCATGTTCGGGGTCGACGCATTCACTGCGATCATCGTTCCGCCGCAGGCCGCGATTCTTGCCGTCGGACGTATCTCCGACCGAGTCGTGCCGGTCGGCGCCGGATCGGATGCTCGTCCCGGCATCCGTCCCATGATGACCCTGACCCTTTCGAGCGATCATCGGGTAGTGGATGGTGCGCGGGCAGCAGAATTTCTGCAGGGCCTGGTCGAGGCTATCGGCAACCCGCAGATGCCGGGGATCTAGATTTCGCGCAGTACGCGAACCGAGGTCGGAAGCCACCGGATGTCTGAGTGATTAAGTTACGGTGGCCCTTGGAAACGTCTACCAAATATACGTTCACATTGGATATTTGGCAGGGCAGATTGGCGGCGCGGTCGTGTGTCGCACAGTTTTCCACTGCCAGATGGATTCCGGGCATTGCCCGTCACTGATCTTGGTTAAACCCCGCCCAGTGGACCCCTATAACCACGTGCCACCAGAACTGACACCGGAGCAATCAGGCGCAGCTCGCGGGGCCGCTACTCATCAACTAAGTCTTGTTATGATGCAGTAGATCGAGCGCATTGCCCGGATGGCGAAACTGGCAGACGCACGGGACTTAAAATCCCGGGTCCCTAACAGGACGTGACGGTTCGATTCCGTCTCCGGGCACCACAATCTCCAATGATTACGCGGCTCGTGTGAGGTTCGAGTGTCACGGCCCCCCAGCCGCCCGGCAGGCGAAAATCTGAAATCGGGGCTGCAATCGGGCTACTTGGCGGGGGGACCGCTTTGGGACCGATAGAAAAGCCGTCCGAAATGCGCGAACCGTTTGGACGCGCCCGCAGTTCTCAGGTGTTCAACGGGTAAGCAAACCGTGCTTCGCTGCGACCAATTACGCCTTTAGTCATCTAAGCCCATGAGCTTTGGCTGCGCGAACCAAAGCGCTCAAGCCGACCCCGCTGGAGTTGCGGCCTTGCGCCAGAACTGAGCGATTGCCAATCGCTGCGCGCGTTAGGGTCCCGGTCTTGACGCCGATGATGCACATGATGACGCTATTGACGGTTCCCAGCAGCCAGCCTTCCCAGCACCGGCGTCCGACCAGGATTGTGGAGGTGATGGTCAGCACACACGACAGATAATCGAGCCTTAACACGAATGGAAATACCTCTGGAAGTCATTCTGAGTGATCGGCAGGTCGTCTTTCCGTGATCCTGCTTCTGCGGCCACATCACCAAGGTCGCAGGACTGAAGAGTGGATTGCTAGTGGCGATACCAGAGGGACCGAGAAGTATCGTCTGCGAAACCTTGGGAAACATTGCCCGAGCCGAGGAGGAATCGATGCCCGAAGAATGTAGCCACCTTGATCAGATCAAGGTAAGAGAAACGAGCAAACATGTATGTGAAGACTGTGTCAAAAGCGGCGATACCTGGGTCCACCTGCGTCTGTGTCTCATTTGTGGACACGTCGGCTGTTGCGACTCGTCCAAGAACAAGCATGCAACCAGGCATTTCCACAAGACGCAGCACCCTCTAATGCGCTCAATCGAGCCGGGAGAAAGCTGGGTCTGGTGCTACGTGGACGAGATTGAGCCTGGCGAACTTGTTGCTTGAAGGTTTGCGCGACCGAAACACAACGCCGGATATCTAATGAAGTTATTCGCGCCCCATTTGGGCGCTGAAACTATTCCCAGCAACACCACGGCCGGGAGCGATCATGGCAAAACCGATTCTGTTGAGCGTGGATGACGACTCTGACGTTTTGCGCGCGATCGAACGCGATTTGCGAACGCAATACGGCGCTGAATACCGCGTGATCGGAAGCGATTCCCCAACGGGAGCGCTGGAAATATTAAAGCAGTTGAAGCAGCGCAACGATGGCGTGGCTCTTCTGTTGGCGGACCAGCGCATGCCGCACATGGACGGGGTGGGGTTTTTGCGGGAGGCAAGGCAGATTTTTCCCGAAGCCAAGCGGGCCCTGCTCACGGCCTATGCTGATACCAACGCAGCCATTAGCGCCATTAATCAAGCCAACATCGATTACTTTTTTATGAAGCCGTGGGACCCTCCCGTGGACCACCTCTACCCGCAATTGGACGACTTGCTCGACGATTGGCAGGCTTCGTATCGTCCAGCCTTCGAGGGAATCCGCGTGTTGGGCACGCGCTGGTCGCCGCGGTCGTACGAACTGCGGGACTTTCTCGCACGAAACCACGTTCCCTATCAGTGGATCGATGTTGAGGCCTCGGCCAACGACCCGGAAACCAAGCGCCTGCTGGATGCCCTGGGTCCGGAAGTGAGCAATATTCCGGTGGTGCTTTTCCCCGACGGGACGAAACTGCTGGACAGCATACCCGCGGACGTCGCGCAAAAAGTCGGCTTGCGAACGCGTGCACAAACCGACTTTTATGATCTGGCGATCATCGGCGGAGGACCGGGCGGCCTGGCGGCGGCCGTGTATGGTGCGTCGGAGGGTCTGCATACGGTGATGATCGAACGGGAGGCACCCGGCGGCCAGGCAGGAATGAGTTCGCGTATCGAAAATTATCTTGGATTTCCCACCGGGCTCAGTGGCGGCGATCTAGCGCGCCGCGCAGTGGTACAGGCGCAGCGCTTCGGGGTCGAAATTCTTTCACCTCAGGAAGCCATCGGTGTGCGAACTGAGGGTTCCTACCGGATCGTCAAGTTGGCCGACGGCAACGAGATCTCCTGCCACGCTTTGATGATCGCGACCGGGGTGCAGTGGCGGCGGCTGGAAGCGCCCGGGATCGATCGGCTGCAGGGGGCGGGTGTTTACTACGGCGGAGGTGCGACCGAAGCTCTGTCCTGCAAAGGAGAAATTGTCTATGTCGTGGGCGGTGCGAATTCCGCCGGCCAAGCGGCCATGAATTTCTCCAAGTATGCCGAGCGCGTGGTCATCCTGGTGCGCGGAAGCTCTTTGGCGAGCACCATGTCCCAGTATCTGATCGACCAAATCAAAGCCACGCCCAACATCGAGCTATGGGCGCATGCCAGCGTGGCCGAGGCGCATGGCGAGAAGCGTCTCGAGGAGATTTCCGTGCTTTGTTCAGACACCGATAAAGTGGAACTGGTTCCGGCGAGTGCCATGTTCATCTTCATAGGAGCGCTGCCCCGGACCGATTGGCTGGCGGGTATCGTCGAGCGCGACGAGCGCGGGTTTCTGCTCACCGGCCCCGACCTCATGCGCGGCGGTCAGCGGCCCAAAGGGTGGGAACTGGATCGCGACCCCTTCCTGCTCGAAACCAACGTTCCAGGTATTTTTGCCGTGGGCGATGTGCGCCACGGTTCGGTGAAGCGGGTCGCTTCCGGGGTCGGCGAGGGATCCGTGGCGGTGCAGTTCATTCATCAGTACTTGAGCAAGGTGTAAATGGTAGAGAAACTGGAATTACTTCGCGTCCCGGCGTTCGCGGACTTGCCGGACGATCAGATCGCCTGGTTCCTCAGCCAGTCGCAGGAACTCCACCTCAAGGCGGGGGACCTGTACGCGCGCCAAGGTGATACTGCAGATGCCATGTTTGTGGCTCTCGACGGGCAACTTGAGGTTCGAGGGGAGTTCGGCGGCGAAACCGTTGTAATTGCCATAAAGCCGGGCAGCGTCACCGGGCTGCTTCCGTTTTCCAGGATGAAGCAGTTTACGGTGAGCGGGCACGCTATCACAGATAGCCGCCTCTTGCGCTTCCCGGCTGCCATGTTTCCCGAACTCGTGCAGAAGATGCCGGAGTTGACCCAGCGACTCGTGGGTCTGATGTCCGACCGGATCCGTGAAACCACGCGCATCGAACAGCAGCGAGACCGTCTGGCCGGTTTGGGAAAGCTCTCCGCAGGTCTGGCTCACGAACTCAACAACCCCGCATCGGCTGCCAAGCGCGCCGCAAGCCAGTTACGCGACATTCTCAAAAAAATCAAGGATGCGAGTCATGATTTAGGCAGGCGCGATCTCACACCGACGCAAAAATCGGAAATCGAGAAAATGGAAGCATCCCTAACCCGGTTGGACGGTCCTCCGCCTGATGCATTGACGGTCAGCGATCTGGAAGAGCGAATTGATTCGCTGCTGCGGAGTCACGGTCAGAACGACTTGTGGCAGTTGGCGGCGAGCCTGGCGCGCAGGAACGTAGAGCCGCAGGTGCTCGACCCCTTGTTCGACAGCCTCGATCCAGACGCTGCCCGGGCCGCGCTGGTGAGGATCGCCTCTTCGCTGGAAGTCGCCGACCTGCTGAACGAAATCGAGAGCAGCACGACCCGGATTTCAGACTTAGTCCATGCCATCAAGGAATACACCTTCATGGACCAGGCGCCGGTGCAGAACGTCGATGTCGCCAAGAGCCTGGAAACCACGCTGACGATCCTGAACCACAAGCTGAAACGCGGCGTGACGGTGCAACGCGGCTATCACGCGATCCCCCTTCTGGTGAATTCGTTCGGGAGCGAGTTGAATCAGGTTTGGACCAACATCATCGACAACGCCATCGATGCCATGAGCGGAAAAGGCGAACTGCGGGTGCGCACCTATCGCGACAATGGGTGCGCTGTGGTCGAGATCGGAGACAACGGTCCGGGAATGTCGCCAGAGGTCGAGGCCCACATTTTTGAACCTTTCTTTACCACCAAGGGAGTAGGTGAAGGAACGGGGCTCGGCCTCGATACGGTCCAGCGGATTGTGAAGAAGCACCGCGGCAATATTCAGGTCACCTCAAGACCTGGTGACACCCGTTTTCAAGTGTGGCTCCCGCTGGCGGAAGCTCCAACCTAGAAATGGTGCGCTCCTTTACCGACGGCACAATCCAGAAACGTCACCGTGATCGGCGCGAGTGTGTCAAAACCTCAGGATGGATCTGACACAGCGCTGGTTAAAGCTCTGAATCCTTTTTCTGAGTCGAGAAATCTGATGAGGAAATGTGGATGTGCCCGACGGGATCTGGGGTGATGGGTTGGGCCTGGGGTGGGAACAAGACAGCTATAACTAAACACAGCGACTGTGTGTGTCTGCAGTACCCCCTGGTTTTTGCATGTCACTAGTACCGTGACCGCACGATAAGTCATTCAGTGGAGCGACGGGCGTCCTCGCCCGTCCGGCTGGGGATTGAGTCGATAGTAGTAAGGATCATGCGGTCATAGCACTAGAGCTTTTTCTAGAGCGTGTTTCATAAATCGGTTTTGGGTAGGGCATGGATTTAGCCGTGCCGTTTAGGCCTGGAAAAACGTGGGCTTTAGCCCCTGAGGGACGAGCCCTCCGAGCAGAAAGGCATTTATGAAACACACTCTAGTAAGGAGAACTTATGGCTAGAAGAATGATTCTCATGCTGAGCGTGGTGGTAGTCCTGCTCACGGCCTTGGGTTTCACTAAATTTCGGCAAATTGAGTCGGCCGTGCACGCCTCCGCGTTTCAGCCGCCTCCAGAAGCTGTCACTAGCATTGTGGCGCAGAAGGAGCAGTGGCCTGCGACCATGAACGCGATTGGCACTATCGAAGCTGTCCACGGCGTCATGGTCAGTGCCGACCTTCCGGGCACGGTCGCGCGAATCAACTTCGATTCGGGCAAGCCGGTGCGCGAAGGGGAAGTTCTCGTCGAACTCGATACGCGGCAGGAACGGGCGCAGCTGGCTTCGCTTGAGGCACAGCGTGACTTGGCGCGTCTGAATTTCGGCCGCATGCAGCAGTTGGTCAATGAAGGCGTCATCTCGCGGATGGATTACGACCAGGCCACGGCACAACAAAAGGCCACCGAAGCCAATGTGGCGGAGATCCGGGCCACGATTGAACGAAAGACAATTCGCGCGCCCTTCTCCGGCATCCTGGGCATCCGCAAGGTCAACCTCGGACAGTACTTGCCAGCCGGCAGCCCGGTGGTTTCCAACCAGTCTCTCAATCCGATTTATGTGAACATCGGAGTGCCGCAGCAGGCAGCCGCCCAGGTGCAAGTCGGCCGGAAACTGCGTGTCACCGCGGAAGACGCTGCGGGGGCGGTTTTCACTGGCAGCGTGACGGCCATTGACTCGGAAGTGGACGAAAACACGCGCAATATCCAGGTTCAGGCAACCCTCTCCAATCCGGAGGGTAAGCTGAGGCCGGGAATGTTCGTGCAAGTGGAGATACCCCTGGGTGCGAGCCGCCTGGTGATCGCACTGCCGGCCTCCGCCATTAATTATGCCCCGTACGGTGACTCGGTTTTCGTCATCACCGATCTCAAGGATCCCAAGGGCCAGACTTACCGCGGCGTGCGTCAGCAGTTCGTCAAGGTCGAGGGCTCGCGTGGAGATCAGGTTGCGGTCGTTTCTGGGCTGAATCCCGGCGACGAAGTCGTAACGTCGGGCGTCTTCAAGCTGCGCAACGGTGCCGCCGTCCAAGTGAACAACAAAGTCCAGCCAGGAGATAGTCCCGCTCCCAAGCCCGAGGACAGCTAGATGAAGTTCACGGATCTCTTTGTCAGGCGGCCGGTCCTGTCGGTCGTGGTCAGCTTGGTCATCCTGATCGCCGGCCTGCAATCCATCCGTTCGCTCAGTGTGCGCCAGTACCCGCGCAGCGACATCGCGGTGGTGCAAGTTACGACGGTTTATGTCGGCGCGAACGCGGACCTGGTTCGCGGATTTATCACCACTCCGCTTGAGCGCGTCATTGCCAGCGCGGACGGCATCGACTACATGGAATCCTCGAGCGCTCAGGGCCTGAGCACGATCACCGTGCACCTGAAGCTCAATTACGACACCAACGCGGCCCTCACACAGATCCAGGCCAAGCTGGCCCAGGTCCGCAACGACCTGCCGCCGGAATCCCAGGCGCCGGTCATCGACCTGCAAACTGCCGACACGCAGTTTGCCGCGATGTACCTGGGCTTCTCATCCGCCAGTCTCGATCAGAACCAGATCACCGATTACCTGACGCGGGTCGTGCAACCCAAGCTCAGCGCCATCAGCGGCGTGCAGCGCGCCGACATTCTCGGCGACCGCACTTTCGCCATGCGTATCTGGCTCAAGCCGGACAAAATGGCGGCGCTTGGCATTTCGGCCTCCGCGGTGCGAGACGCACTCTCCAAGAACAACCACCTTTCCGCGCTCGGCCAGACTAAGGGTTCCATGGTGTCGGTGAACTTGATTGCCAACACCGATCTGCGCACTGCGGACGAATTTCGCCAACTGGTGGTCAAAGAGGACAAGGGAGTCGTCGTCCGGCTCGGCGAGATTGCCGATGTCGTGCTGGGCGCGCAGAACTACGAGCAGGACGTTCGCTTCAACGGAGAAACCGCGACCTTCATGGGCATCTGGGTGCTCCCCACTGCCAACTCACTGGAGGTGATCAAGAAAGTCCGTGCCGCAATACCCGAGATCCAGGCGCAGTTGCCCCCTGGGATGAAGGCCGGCATCCCCTACGATTCGACGGCCTACATCCAGGACGCGATTAACGAAGTGCTGCGGACGCTCACCGAGACGCTGCTCATCGTTATCGTTGTTATCTTTCTCTTCCTGGGCTCGTTCCGCTCGGTGCTCATCCCGGTCGTCGCCATCCCGATTTCCCTGATCGGCGCCGTCTTTCTAATGTTGTTGGCCGGTTTCACGATCAACCTTTTGACGCTTTTGGCGATCGTACTCTCGGTCGGGTTGGTGGTGGATGACGCAATTGTGATGGTGGAAAACGTGGAGCGCCACCTTCATATGGGCAAGACTCCCTTCCAGGCAGCCACGGATGCCGCTCGGGAGCTGGTCGGTCCTATCATCGCCATGACGATCACGCTGGCCGCGGTCTACGCGCCAGTCGGCATTCAGGGTGGCCTGACGGGCGCTCTGTTCCGCGAGTTTGCGTTTACTCTGGCGGGCGCTGTCATCGTTTCCGGCGTAGTCGCGCTGACCCTGTCGCCGATGATGGGGTCGAAGCTGCTGCGCGCCGGAGACTCCGAGCGGGGCTTCGCGGGAATGATCAATCGCCACTTTGAGAAGGTGCGCGGTCTTTATGGACGAATGCTCGCCGGGACGCTCCAATACCGGCCCGTGGTCTTTGTGCTATGGGGGATCGTTGTTCTGTTGATCGTGCCGTTCTACATGTTCTCGCAACGCGAGTTGGCGCCCGCCGAGGACCAGGGAGTGGTCTTCGGAGTCATCCAGAGCTCCGCCAACTCCACGATTGATCAGACTAACCTGTTCACCTCCCAGGTTTATGACGTCTATCATGCGTTTCCCGAGAGCGACAGCATTTTTCAGATCACTTCTCCGAGCGGCGGCTTCGGGGGCATGGTAACCAAGCCGTGGAGCCAGAGGAAAAAGACTGCTCAACAGTTGCTGGTTGAATCCGTCGGACCGCTGTCGAAAATCCCGGGCATTCGCGTGATCCCATTAACGCCGCCTCCGTTGCCAGGAGGCGGAAACTTCCCGGTTGAGTTCGTGATTACCTCGGCGATGGAGCCGAGGCAGCTCGACGCGTTCGCTAAGGAGCTTGTGGGCAAGGCGTTCGCGAGCGGCTTGTTCATTTTCGCGGACTCCGACTTGAAGTTCGACCAGCCGCAGGCCGAGGTCGTCTTCGACCGCGACAAACTCCGCTCTCAGGGGGTGGACCTGACCCAGGCCGGGCAGGATCTTTCCACCATGCTCGGCGGGGATTACGTCAACCGGTTTAGCATTCAGGGCCGGAGCTACAAGGTGATTCCGCAGATCAAGCGAGCGGAGCGTTTGACGCCCGACCAACTCGAACAGATCTACGTCCAGGGATCCGACAACAAACTCGTCCCGCTGTCCACCTTCGCCACCTTGAAGACCACGACCGAGCCGCGCGAGCTGAAGAAATTCCAGCAGCTCAACGCTGTGACCATTCAGGGAGTGATCCCGCCTAACGTGCCACTCGACAAGGCACTGGGTTACCTGGAGGCCGAGGCCAAGACCATCCTGCCGCAGGGCTTCACCGTGGACTACTCGGGCGAGTCGCGCCAACTTCGAGTGGAGGGCAGCAAATTCCTGGGCACGTTCTTGTTGTCGGGAATCCTGATCTACCTTGTCCTAGCCGCCCAGTTCGAGAGTTTCCGAGACCCCTTCATTATTTTGGTGGGCTCGGTGCCGCTGGCCATTTCCGGGGCACTGATGTTCTCTTTTCTCGGGCTGACGACACTGAACATCTACAGCCAGGTGGGATTGATCACGCTGGTCGGTCTGGTGTCGAAGAACGGCATCCTGATCGTGGAATTTGCCAACCATCTTCAGGAGACGGGAAGGGACAAGCTGGCGGCCGTGATCGGAGCCGCGGAAACGCGGCTGCGACCTATTCTGATGACGACTGCCGCCACCGTAATGGGTCACTTCCCGCTGGTCTTCGCCACCGGCCCCGGAGCCGGAGCACGCAACAGCATAGGCATCATGCTGGTGAGCGGAATGATCATAGGCACTGCGTTCACGCTGTTCGTGGTCCCTTCCATCTACATGCTGGTGGCGACAACACATGTGCATGCCTCGGATAACCTCGCTGAGGTTGCTGAGGTTGGTGAGGAGACAGAGGAGGCGGCCTAGCGTCTTGCTGCAGTGACTCGGCTCGAAGCGCCCGAAGCGGCATCACCGACGACTCGAGGATGTGCTCCGGCACGCTGGCGCATTCGTGTCCTCGTCTTATCGAAACGGCCCTCTTTGCGGCTTGCAGACTTCCGTGCATTCGGCTCCCTCCACTATTCCAACAGCACTTTCACTGCTCTTTGCCCGTCTACCGTCCCTCAAGTCCATCTCAGACCGGCATTTAGATCCCATAGCGCACCGCGTCCGCCGCAAACGCCAGTGGCTTTCTCCTAGTCTCCTTATCGAAAACGCGTCGGGGCAACGTTCTCTTCCACCCGAAATGTCCTGCCCGAGGCGTTTCCGATCAAGGCTAGCGACAATTCATCCAGGATCGTCGGGGACTTGCGATGGCGTTCCTTAAAAAATGCAGCCCCGGAGTCGCCCTGCTGTTGGGCGATCCTTCACAGTTGGAAATAGTTCGCATTGGACGAGCAATGACCCATCTTCCATCTCGGCGGTTCGTGATTCCCGTCACAGCCGGACGAGGGCCCGTTCCCTATAGTTGGTGCGTGCGGTAGGGCCCCTGTTGCGCGCCAGCCTCGCGCGTGCGCACTCGGTTCCCAGTCCAAGAGGCGCTCACATGAGTATCAGCCTCGGTTTGGATGTAGGAGCAGTCAGCGTGAAGCTGGCGGCATTGGGTGAGCCCGAAGACCATCCCTTGCTCGCCCACTTGGCCCGGGCCTCCTCGTCGTTCTTTCTTCCGAAACTGCCCAAAAGCAATGGGTTGGCTGAGCGTTCGGTTGCGCTTTCCACTTATCGGCCATTCCAGAGCAATCCGCTGCAAGCTGCCTCGGACCTCCTGCAGGAGTTCTGCGAACTTGTGCCGGAAGAGGCGATTGCGGGCCTTCGCCTCACAGGGTCGGGTGGACGGACGGTGGCGCGCTCCTTCGGCGCCGGGTTTGAAAACGAGTTTCGCGCGTTGGCCCGGAGCATGCATGCGCTATATCCGCAGGTGCGCACCGTGTTTGAGATGGGCGGGGAGACTTCGAAATATATGCGCCTCAGCGCAACGGATGGCGCAGACCATCTGGGAATTCTAGACTACCAATCCAGCACGGAGTGCGCTGCCGGGACGGGGTCGTTTATCGATCAGCAGGCTTCGCGGCTGCTCTATGAGGTAGCGGATGTGGGCGCGGCCGCCTGCCGTGCCAGTTGCGCCGCCAGAGTTGCGGGCCGCTGCTCGGTGTTTGCCAAGACTGACATGATCCACGCCCAGCAGAAGGGGTACACCGCGAATCAGATCCTGCGCGGGCTGTGCGAGGCGGTGGCGCGAAACTTCAAGTCCAGCATTGTAAAGGGCAGGCAGGTGGTTTCACCTGTGGCATTTGTTGGTGGAGTGGCGCTGAATGCTGGAGTGCGAGAGGCGGTCCGGGAGGCCTTCAAGTTGCAGGAATCAGATTTGCTGGTTCCCGAGCTGCACTGCTGGATGACGGCGCTGGGTGCGAGCATGCTCGCGACTGAAGAAACTGGCAAACGCACCACGGGCACATTCCGCCGCCTGCATGGCGAGAACGCAGGCGCGGAAGAGTTCCCCACCACGGAAGCGCTGTCGCTTGACCACGTGACTTTATTGCGGGACAGCGTGCCTGCGCTGGAGCTTCCGGGGGCACGCAGCCGTGTAGACGCCTACCTTGGCATCGACGTGGGCTCGGTAAGCACGAACCTGGTCGTGATTGACTCGATGGGCAATTTGCTGAAGGAGATTTACGTTCCCACCGCAGGCCGTCCCATCGAAGTAGTCTCCGCGGGACTTCGCGACATCAACCAAGAACTGGGCGCGCGAGTCAACATTCGTGGTGTCGGTACGACAGGGTCTGGGAGGGAACTGATTGGCGAGCTTACCGGAGCCGACACCGTAAATGATGAGATCACCGCTCACAAAACTGGCGCAGTGCATGTGTGTCGCCAATTGGGGATGCCGTTGGTGGACACGATCTTCGAGATTGGTGGGCAGGATTCGAAGTTCATTCGCATCCGCGATGGTGTAGTCGTAGACTTCACCATGAATGAAGCTTGCGCTGCGGGGACTGGCTCATTTCTGGAAGAGCAAGCCGAGAAGTTGGGGGTTGCGATCAAACGTGAATTCGCGCAGCTGGCCTTATCATCACGCAACCCGATCCGACTGGGCGAACGCTGCACGGTCTTCATGGCGCGGGACGTGAGCAGCCTGCTGCTGAAGGGTGCGGTCGTCGCCGACTTATGCGCTGGATTGGCCTACTCGGTCGCCTTGAACTATCTGAATCGCGTGGTGCGTGGACGGAACCTCGGGAACGTCATCTATTTCCAGGGCGGTACCGCTTATAACGACGCCGTTGCCGCCGCATTCTCGGTCATCCTGAAAAAGCCCATCGTTGTTCCCCCACATACCGGGGTAATTGGCGCGATCGGCATAGCGCTCATGGTGCGAGATCGCATGCGGGCCAGCGGCGAGGCCAGCAGGTTCCGCGGCTTTGACCTGAATCAGGTCAATTTCACCAGTCGCGACTTTGTCTGCCGCGCCTGCTCCAACTACTGCGAGATGAAGGAGTTTCTCATTGACGGCGAGAAGAGCTACTGGGGAGACCAGTGCTCCGACAAGTTTCGCAAGCGCTCCCGAACCGATCGGCAGCCGGTGATTGAAGATCTCCTCTCTTGCCGGGATAAGTCACTGGAAGTGGCACTCGAGCCGCCAAGAGCAGGACGGAAAACCGTTGGTATTCCCCGCGCTATGTTCTTCTACGATCGCTTCCCCTTTTGGTGTACGTACCTGCAGGAACTGGGATACAACGTGGCGGTTTCGGCTCCCACCGACGCGCGCATCGCGGCCAACGGTGAAGAACTGGCGATTGCGCAGCCCTGTTTCCCAATTCAGGTGGCGTACGGGCATGTGGACGCGCTGCTGAAACAGGGCGTGGATTACATTCTGCTGCCCAACGCAGTGGACGCGGAGACGCCGTTCATGCAGGTGGAATCGAAGCTGTGCCCGTGGAACCAGACCCTGCCGTTCGTGGTGCGCGCGGTAGAGAAGCTGGAAACCGATCTCGCCAGCAAGCTGCTGTGCCCGACCATCCACTTCCGCCAGGGCTCGCGGCATGTGCGCGACGAGCTGCGAACGCTGGCCAGTTCCTTAGGACGGAGCGAAGCGGCCAGCGATGCAGCGGCAGAGAATGCTTACCGTGCGCAAAAGAGGTTTGGCGAGACGGTGCAGCAGGCAGGAGAGTCCGTGTTGCAGGTGCTGAGAGCGACCGGCGAGCCTGCGATTGTGCTGCTGGGCCGCCCTTATAACATCTACGACCGGGCGGTGTGTTGCGACATTCCCCGGAAGCTGCGGACCTTCTACGGCATCAACGTGGTGCCGCTGGATTTCCTGCCGCTCGACGGCGAGGATGTCTCTGCCATCAACGACAACATGTACTGGCATTCCGGCCGGCTGATTCTAGCCGCTGCGCAGTTTACCCGCCGCCATCCCGGCCTGGACCTTATTTACATTTCGAATTTCAAGTGCGGCCCGGACTCCTACCTCAAATCTTTTCTCGATGATGCATCCGGCAAGCCCAGTCTGGTGCTGCAGTTTGACGGGCATTCGAACGACGCCGGCTACATCACACGGTGTGAAGCCTATCTCGATAGCAAGGGATTCTTACGATGCAACTCCGCAAACATCGCTGCGTAACCCGGAAGATTGGCGCCGACCACCCCTTGGCTGGAAAGACGGTCTACGTCCCCGCCATGGCCGAAGGCAGCATCGAGGCGTTGTGCGCCGCTTTGCGCTGGATGGGCGTTGCGGCTCGTCCCACACCGCCCTCCGATCCACGCACACTTGAGTTAGGCGGCAGGCACACGAGCGGTGACGAATGCTTTCCCGCCAAGATTACGACCGGCGATTTCCTGAAAATCGCGCAGCAGCCGGGCTTTGATGCCAAGCGCACGGTTTTTTTCATGGGAACGACCGACGGGCCGTGCCGCTTCGGGCAGTATGCGCCGTTTCTGCGAAAGGTTCTGGGTGAACTGGGCTACGGCGACGTACAGGTCCTTTCTCCACGCGGAGAACACGGCTACAGCGACTTCCAGAATTTCGACACCGCGTTCGTACGGACGGCGTGGCGTGCCGTGGTCGCGGCTGACATTCTGCGCAAGCTGCTGCTGCAGACCCGCCCTTACGAAACGCAGCCCGGAGAAGCCGACCGGGCCTTTCGCGAATCGCTGGAGGATTTTTGTGAGACGTTGGAACAGAGTTGCTCCGACACTGCGTGTCAGATTCGCTCACTGACCGCGTCGTTGCTACGGGCAAAAGCTCGCTTTCATGCCGTGCCCGCGGACTTCGACAGGCGGCCGCTCATCGGCATCGTGGGCGAGATCTTCTGCCGTCTTAACAACTTCAGCAACCATGACCTGGTGCGCCGGCTGGAGGCCCAGGGCGCGGAATGCTGGATGGCCGACATTGCCGAGTGGATCGCCTACACCAACATGGAAGAGGTGCGCAATTTGCGCCTGGCGGGCCGGGCCTACTCCTGGGGGATGATCAAGTCGAAGTTGCGTTCCGGAATCCAGCATGCCGACGAACACGCGCTGCGGTCACTATTCGTCGAGGATTTTGCCGGCTACGAAGAACCGGATGTCGAGGAGGTGCTGAAGCTGGCGCGGCCGTATCTCCCCTTCCCCGGAGCCGAAGGCGAGATGGTCATGAACATGGGCCGGAGCGCGTACCTCGCCATGCACGGCGTGAACGGGATTGTGGATATCAGCCCATTCACCTGCATGAACGGCGTTGTGAGCGAAGCCATCTATCCCAAGCTCAGCCGGGATTATGGGGGAATCCCCATCCGCAATTTCTATTTTGACGGCCAGCAATCGGATCTCGACCGCGACATTGGGATCTACCTCGAACTAGTACGGTCATACCAGGAGAAAAGACTGCATAAGCGCCTTTACCCTTCGCGGTTTTCACGGCAGGAGGAAAAGGTCGATATGCCGTCTGTATTGCGCTAGCATTCAGGGTCGAAACACTGGTTCCGCCCGAGTGACGGGCAAGCCGGAAGTTATCGGTTTGTCCGTCGGATTAGTACCGACAAACGCCCCTGGAGCCGTGTATTTTCCCACCCATCTGACCTTGGATTTGTAGCGCTATGCCGACTTCCCATGACTAATCGGGGTAAGCCGGCATCAGATCAATTCCGTGTGATCGACCATGTGGAAGTTATCGCGTGGTGGCTCGAGTCGAAATGCTGAGGGCGGCCCCTTCTATGGGTAACCTGTAATAAGGCATGACGGCCTCTGCGGCCGGGCTGTTCGGCTTCAGCACGCGCGCTGCCAGGATTCAATACGCGATTACTGCCGCGACCGCGATTTACAGTCTGGTGGTTGGTTGGATCTTCTTGCAAGGGTCCTCTGCATTCCTTCTCGCGATCGGTTAGCTGAGGCACGACCCAGTGCTGGTGCTGTGATCACTTTGAGGTGTGTCGCTCGACACAGACCGGCGTAACAATGCAAGAGTCTACTGCTGTCGAGGAGAGCCGCCGTGTGCCTCGCCATACCGGGGAAAATCCTTGAAATTCAAGAGCAGGGCCAGCTGCGCTCCGCCCGCGTGCAGTTTGGCGGGATTGTGCGCCAGGTTTCCTTGGACTTTGTCCCCGAGGCTGGCCTCGGCGACTATGTAATGGTCCATGTTGGCTTTGCCATAAGCCGTGTGGACGCGTCTGAAGCCGAGCGCACTTACAAGCTTCTGGAAGAGATAGGTGCGCTGGAAGCGGAATTGCCGCCAGCGGAAGCGTAAATGCAGTCCGCCTGTGGTTAGAGTCATGCCTGCTGATTTTGCGCTCGGTTTCGAGATATGAAATATCTTGACGAATACCGGGACCATCGCATTGCCCGGGCCTTGGCGGCTGAGATCTTCCAGCGCACAAGCCGGCCCTGGGTGCTCATGGAGATCTGTGGCGGCCAGACCCACACCATCATGCGCTACGGCATTGATGAACTGCTGCCGCGGAGTATCGAACTGGTGCATGGCCCGGGATGTCCCGTCTGCGTCACGCCGCTGGAAACGGTGGACAAGGCGATCGCGTTAGCGTTGCAACCGGACGTCATACTGGTTTCGTATGGAGACATGCTGCGGGTGCCCGGATCCCATTCGGATCTGTTTCGGGCCAAGGCCCAGGGCGCGGACGTTCGCATCGCGTATTCTCCGACGGAGGCGGTGAAAATCGCTCGCTCGAATCCGGATCGTAAAGTCGTGTTTCTGGCGATTGGCTTCGAGACCACAGCTCCCGCGAATGCGATGGCCGCATGGCAAGCCCGCCGCGAAGGTCTTACCAACTTTTCCATGCTGGTTTCGCACGTGCTCGTCCCGCCAGCGATCCGCGCCCTCATGGTCTCCAGCGCGAACCGGGTGCAGGGGTTCCTTGCACCAGGGCATGTCTGCACCGTTATGGGGTGTAAGGAGTATGAAGGCTTGGTTCGTGACTTTCGCGTACCGATTGTGGTTGGGGGATTCGAGCCGGTGGATATTCTGGAAGCAGTCCTCATGCTGGTTCGCCAACTCGAGGCAGGAGAGTCGCGACTGGAAAACCAGTATGTGAGATCGGTGAGCTACCAGGGTAACCTGCCGGCACAGCAGATCGTGGATGAGGTGTTTGAAATCGCAGACCAAAAGTGGCGCGGCATCGGCCCGATCCCGCGGAGTGGCTTGCGATTGCGGGAGGAATACGCCGCTTTTGACGCGGACCGAGTCTTCGATTTGGGTGAAATTACGGTAGACGAACCCGCCGAGTGCATCAGCGCCCAGGTTTTGCAGGGATTGAAGAAGCCGACGGATTGTCCCGCGTTTGGCATGCGATGCACGCCGGAGAATCCATTAGGAGCGCCTATGGTTTCGAGTGAAGGGGCATGCGCGGCCTACTATCACTATCGGCGGCATTCCGTCGCAAGTTAGGAGGGCGCGTGTCAACCAAAACCGGTGTTGAAATGAACTTCGCACTCCGTTGCCCGGTGCCGCTCGCGGCCAAAGACACAATTCTGCTCGGGCACGGCAGCGGCGGCAAGTTGAGCACCGACTTGATTCGCGACATCTTCCTGCCTGCATTCCAGAACCCCGTGCTGTCGCGTCTGGATGACCAGGCCATCGTGAATGTGAACGGCCACCGTCTCGCCATCACCACCGATTCCTTCGTAGTAAAGCCACTGTTTTTCCCCGGCGGCGATATCGGTTCCCTCGCCGTTCACGGCACCGTAAACGATTTGGCGATGGGCGGCGCGACGCCGCTGTTCTTGAGCGTCGCTTTCATCATCGAAGAGGGCTTCTCGATGGACGAGCTCCGGCGCGTGGTGAATTCACTGCGCCAGGCTGCTGCGGACGCGGGCGTGCAAGTGATTACTGGCGATACCAAGGTCGTCGAGAAAGGCAAGGGCGACGGGCTCTTCATCAACACGACAGGAATTGGGCTTGTGCCCGAAGGAGTCGACCTTTCCGCCGACCGTGCCCGTCCGGGGGACAAGGTGCTCCTGAGCGGTTCGATCGGCGATCACGGCGTCGCGATTCTGGCGCAACGCGAGGGGCTGGAATTCGAGACTCAGATCCAAAGCGACAGTGCCGCCTTACATACGCTCGTGGCCGATATGCTCGGCGTAACTCGCGACATTCGCTGCATGCGCGATCCGACGCGAGGCGGCGTCTCCAGCACGCTGAACGAAATCGCGGAGCGTTCTCAGGTTGGGATCGAACTGGAAGAACGTTCCCTTCCGATTCACGAACAGGTTCGAGGTGCGTGCGAGCTGCTCGGCTTGGATCCTCTCTATGTGGCCAACGAAGGCAAGCTGATCGCAATCGTGACGCCCGAGGCGGCCCAGGCAGTGCTGCAGGCGATAAGACGTCATCCCCTGGGAGCGGAAGCGCAGATCATTGGTACGGTAAAGAAAGAGAATCCGGGGCTGGTAACGATGCGAACGCCGTTCGGGACGACCCGCATCGTGGACATGCTCGCGGGCGATCAGTTGCCGCGCATCTGCTAACACTGTGACCGCATGATGAATCATACGGTGGAGCGACGGGCATCTCGCCCCTCCAGAGTTGCGGTGGCCGGGCGGGGACGCCCGGCGCTCCACCAGCAAGACAAAGGAATTATGCACGAGATGGGAATCGCGAATTCGGTGCTGGAAGCGGTCAGAACCGAGATTGGCCTCCATCCCGGGACCTATCCGTGTAAAGTCGTTGTCCGGATTGGCGAAATGGCAGCCATCGACAAGGATGCATTGCGCTTCTGTTTTGAAGCGATCATTCAAGATACCGATCTGAAGTCGCTTGAGCTTGGGATCGAGGTCTGTCCCCGCCGCCATCGTTGTCAGCTCTGCGGACGTGAGTTCATCGTGCGCGATTACGATTCTCGCTGCCCGCAATGCGCGAGCCTGAAAACCACATGCATCAGTGGAGATGAGTTGGAGCTGGCCTATTTGGAGGTCGAAGAGTATGGACCGAGTGCCGTTGGAGCGAAAAGTACTAAGTGAGAACGACCGCGTCGCGGCTGAGCTGCGTGCCCGATTTCAGGAGCACGGCGTTTTGTGCCTGAACCTCATCAGTTCTCCCGGTTCCGGCAAAACCAGTCTTCTGGAATGCACCCTGGAAGCGCTGCCGCCGCGTGATCGCGTGGCCGTATTGACGGGCGACATTCAGACGGAGAACGATGCCAACCGGCTGAAACGATTTCACTTCCCCGTAAAGCAGATCACGACCGGCGGCACTTGCCACCTGGATGCTCGCATGATCGAACGTCACTTGGCCGACTGGCGTCTCGAAGACCTGGACCTTTTGCTGATCGAAAACGTGGGCAACCTGGTTTGTCCATCCAGTTATGACCTGGGCGAAGCGGCCAAGATCGTAGTGTTGAGCGTCACCGAAGGCGAAGACAAGCCACTGAAGTATCCGTCCATATTCTTCAAGTCCGACTTGCTTGTGCTGAGCAAAATCGATCTCCTTCCCTACGTACCGTTCGATATCGAAGTGGCGGCAGAGAATGCCCGCAAGGTGCATCCGGGGATGGAGATTGTAAGAGTGTCTTGCCTGACCGGCAACGGTCTGCACGAATGGATGATGTGGCTCGGAGAAAGACGCCGAGCGTACAAATCGCTGCTACAGAAGACTGCGAGCTGACGATGTATGGAGGTTCGGCGCCAGATCGACGTTTCCGGCATTGTGCAGGGGGTTGGATTCCGGCCGTATGTCTATCGCCTTGCCACCGGCAGGCACCTTAAAGGAACGATTCGCAATACCTCCGCCGGAGTAACCATCGAAATCCAGGGTCCAGCGGAAACCGTACGGGATTTCGTTGAGCACTTGCCTGCCGAAGCGCCGTCCCTGGCGCGGATCACGAGCTTGGCCGTCCATGACGTGGTATGCAATGGCGATCAGGACTTCCGCATTGTTCATAGCCGCGAGGGAGAAGAAGTTCGCACGCTGATTTCGCCGGACGTGGCGATATGTCCGGACTGCCTGCGTGAAATGTTCGACTCGAATGACCGCCGTTATCGCTATCCCTTCATTAATTGCACCAACTGCGGGCCGCGCTTCACCATCATTCGCGATATTCCTTACGACCGGCCGAGCACTTCTATGGCGGTCTTCCCCATGTGCCCAGCCTGTCAGGCGGAATACGAAAACCCGCTGAACCGCCGCTTTCACGCCCAGCCCAACGCCTGCTGGGAATGTGGACCTCGAGTAGAACTCTGGGATAAGTCTGGCACGGCGGATCGAATGCCGCGATCCCATCGTCGAAGCGGTTTCCGGCCTGCACGCGGCACTGGTCGTAGCGGTGAAGGGACTGGGCGGATTTCATCTGGCGGTCGATGCGACGAATCCCGCGGCGGTAGCTCTGCTGCGCCAGCGCAAGCGCCGCGTGGAAAAGCCGTTCGCCGTGATGGTTCCGGATCTTGCAGGCTGCAGAAGAAATCTGTGAATTGGATAATGCGGCGCGCGAGGTTCTGCAGTCGATCCAGCGGCCTATCGTTCTGCTGCCGAAGCTCTCCCGAAAAACGCCCAGCATGATTTCCGACGAGGTTGCGCCCTTCAACCGCTACCTGGGTATTTTTCTGCCCTACACACCGCTTCATTACCTGCTGCTCGCCGAAGGAGGGTTCAAAGCTCTGGTGATGACCAGCGGCAACCTGAGCGAGGAGCCGATCGCAATTGATAATCGAGAAGCAGTCAATCGATTGAACGGTCTCGCCGACTATTTCCTTGTGCATAACCGTGACATCTTGCTGCGCTGCGATGATTCCGTGGTACGAGTGGCAGGCGGTATCACACGGCAGTTGCGGCGTTCCCGTGGTTTTGTCCCGGTACCGGTTTTCTTGAAGGACGATCAGCCTGCGGTGCTGGCCGTCGGAGGCGAACTCAAGAACACCATCTGTCTCACCAAAGGAAATCACGCTTTCCTGAGCCAGCACGTCGGAGATTTGGAGAACGTGGAAAGTTATAGCTTCTTCCGCGAAGCGGTCGAGCATCTGGAGCGGATTCTCGAAATCAAGCCGGAGATCATCGCCTACGATCTTCATCCCGACTACTTCTCCACCAAATGGGCGCTGCAACAAAGTGGGGCGAAGTTGGTTGGCGTGCAGCATCACCACGCACACATTGCGAGTTGTATGGCGGAGAATCACCTTGAAGGCCGTGTGATCGGATTCGCCCTGGATGGGACTGGCTACGGCGCCGACGGACATGTTTGGGGCGGAGAAGTGCTTATCGCCGGGTTTGAAGACTTCGAGCGCGTCGCTCATCTCGAGTATGTGCCCTTGCCCGGTGGAGCTGCCGCGATCCGGGAGCCGTGGCGGATGGCGGTAAGCTACTTGGCACATCATTTCGGGCGTGAGTTTCTGACGCTCGATATTCCGTTTGTGCGCCAACTCAATCGGCCAAAGGTGGACCTTCTCCTGCGCATGATGGAACAAGGCGTGAATTCACCTCTCACGTCCAGTTGCGGGCGTCTGTTCGATGCCGTGTCCGCGTTGATCGGAATCCGTCAACAGGTCAATTACGAGGCCCAGGCGGCGATTGAACTGGAGATGGCGATGGCCTCGCCAGAGATTGCATCGTCAAACGACGGGGCCGCCTATCCCATGAAACTCGTGCCGGAAGACGACCACTGGATCATCAGCACTCGGCCGCTATTTGAAACGCTGCTGGATGACCTCGGCCGAAATCTCCCTGTGGCAGCGATCAGCCAGCGTTTTCACAACGGACTGGTTGAGGGATTCGTCCAGCTGGCAACCCTCCTGCGAAAGAAGGCTGCTCTCCACCGTGTGTGCCTGAGTGGCGGAGCTTTTCACAACATCTATCTGTCGCAACGGTTCGAAGCACGGCTATCCGAAGCCGGATTTGAAGTGTTTACACAGAAAGAAGTGCCATCGGGAGATGGCGGTTTGAGTTTGGGACAGGCACTAGTAGCGGCAGCAAAACTTCACGGCTTCCAGTAGGTCGGAAAAACCGGCTCTGCCCCCTCAAAATCCCGGGTCCCTAACAGGACGTGACGGTTCGATTCCGTCTCCGGGCACCAAGCTAGGTATCCACACCTGCTAGACTTCCGACCTCGCCGCACGCGTCATCAGTTCTTCAATGGCCCGTTGCGGCGCCTTTCCGTTTTCGAGGATGGCAAACATCTGCTCCGTGATCGGCATTTCGACGTTCTTTTTGCGCGCCAAACCGACCGCGGCCTTGGTGGTGAAAACCCCTTCGGCGACTGCTCCGTGCATGCCAGAGATGATGTCGGGCAGTTTGCGGCCCTTGCCCAGTTCGACGCCGACGCTGCGGTTGCGCGAGAGATCTCCGGTGCAGGTCAGAACCAGATCGCCCAGTCCGGCGAGTCCGGCCATGGTATCGAGGCGGCCACCGCAGGCTACGACCAGGCGCGCGACTTCGGCGAGGCCCCGCGTGATCAGCGCGGCGACTGAATTGTGGCCGAGGCCGAGGCCGTCGCAAACGCCGGCGGCGATGGCAATGATGTTCTTCAGCGCGCCGCCCAGTTCCACGCCGATCACATCGTCGTTGGTATAGACGCGAAAGCGCGAATCGTTGAACGCCTGCTGCACGGCGCGCGTTACTTCGCCGTCGACCGACGCCACGGTTACCGCCGTCGGATCGCCGCGCGCCGCCTCTTTGGCAAAGGACGGCCCGCTGAGCGCCGCCACCCGGGGAGTGAACTGGCCGCTGCGCAAGACATCGGCGATCACTTCCGTCATACGCAGTAAAGTTCCGTCTTCGAGCCCTTTAGTGCAGCTCACGAAAAGCGCTTCCGGTCGGAGCGCCGGCGCCATGCGTTCGAATAGCGCTCGGCAATGCTGCGATGGCATAACGCTGACGACAATCTCCGCGGCGTCGAGCGCCGTGTTCAGGTCGCTGGTCGCGTCGATCGATTCTGGCAGGATGAACCCGGGCAGGAAGCGTTCGTTGATGCGGTTTCTTGCGATGCTCTCGGAAACCTCGGGTTCGTTCGCCCAGAGCCGGATTTGATGCGTCCCTTTGCGTCCGAGGACAATTGCCAGTCCCGTGCCCCACGCGCCGCCTCCGATGATGGCGATGCGGCTCATCCGCGGGTTGCTCCCGATGCTTCCGACTTTGTCCCTAGTTTGGCTTCGGTTCCGGCGGCGAGACGGCCGATGTTTCGGCGGTGTCTCCAGATGACCAGCGCCGAAACCACGGCGATCAAAACCAACTGTCGCGGGTCGGCGTATTCACGGAGAGCCCAAGCCAGCAGCGGAAAAGCCGCCGCCACCGCGACCGACCCGAGCGAGACGTAGCGGAACGCGACCGCCAGGATCAAGAACAGGCCCACCATGCACAAAATGGACTTCGGGGTGAGCAAAATAAAAGCGCCGAGGGTAGTGGCGACGCCCTTGCCGCCGCGGAACTTGAGCCAGACAGGAAACAAATGGCCGAGCACGGCGAACAACGCCGCCGTGGTCATGATGAGTTGCTGATGCGGTCCGCCGAACAGCACCCGCGCCACGAGGACGGCGGCCAAACCTTTGGCGGCGTCGAGAACGAGAGTCGCAACCCCGAGTGCCGGTGACTTGCGGCCCACGTTCGTCGCGCCAATGTTGCCGCTGCCGCTCGCCCGCACATCCTCGCCCTTGAAAATCCGCACCAGCAGGTAGCCAAACGGGATGGATCCCAGCAGGTAGCCAACCGCTGCGGTGATGAGGTAGGGACTCATGTTCATCGATTCGATACACAGTTGCTGGTGGAGCGCCGGGTGTCCCCGCCCGATGGCGGACGCCCGTCGCTCCACTAACTAATTGATGGAGCGGAAAGCGCTGCAGCTTCGTGTACTTCGATCCTCCCGGTGAAAGCTGGCTCTGATAGAGAATAAACTCGTGAGCGGTCATTGTGCCGAGATCAAGCTCGCCCATCGCGGCCAGCCGTTTTTCGAGCACGGCAAACGTTGCGTTGGGGCCGTCGCCTTTGCGCCATTTCGGCGAACCCGATCTTCTCCCGGCACCGGCGCGCGCCAGGGTCAGATGTGGACTGTAAGGCCGGTCCTCCCGCGGAATTCCGAGTTCGGCTGTAGCCACGTCGATGCTCTCAGCCAGTTCGGCGAGTTGCGGTCCGGCGTGAATCCCGATCCAGAATACGCGCGCAGCCTTTGCCGTAGGGAAGAATCCATAGCCGCCAACGCGAATTTCGAACTCGCTGCCCTCGACCCGCCGCAAACGTTCGGCAATGGCCTCCACCCGCTCCGGTGTTTGTTCTCCGATGAACTTCAACGTAATGTGCAGCGACTCCGGACGCACCCAGCGAGCCTCGGGCGCGAAGCCCTGAACGCCTTCGAGGAAGCGTGAGATCCGGGCGCGGACTTCAGGATCGAGATCGATGCCGATGAATATTCGCATTTCTCTGGTTGTGCGAGAACGGGCCTCTAGCCCGTTCGGACGGGGCGGAGCCCCGTCTCCACACAATTAATATAAGCGACTTACAACAGCGCCCTGCGGATCATCTCCAGCGCCTGCTGGGCGGCGAACTGGCGGATGCGCTTGCGGTCGCCGGGGAAATTACGCTCGACGACCTGTGTGCCCTCTTCGCCCGCGAGTGCCATGTAAACCAGGCCCACGGGCTTCTGTTCGGTCCCGCCGCTCGGGCCGGCGACGCCGGTGATTCCGATTCCGTAGCTCGCCAGGCAGCGCTTGCGAATGCCCTCAGCCATGGACGCCGCCACTTCGCGGCTGACCGCTCCATGCTTGTCGATCAGCGCCTTGGGAACGTTGGCAAATTGCGTTTTAAGTTCGTTCGAATACACCACAGCGCCGCCCAGAAAATAGCGAGAGCTGCCGCTGAGCGAAGTGATGCGCTCGGCGAGCAGGCCTCCAGTACAAGATTCGGCCACGGCCAGCGTCATGCCGCGCATTTGCAGCAGGTAGCTGACGATCTGCTCGATGGTTTCCCCTTTGCGCGAAAAGATGGCGTCGCCGAGTTCGTCTTCGATCTTCTCGGCGAGTTCCTGGACGCGCTCTTCGGCATCCGCGAGCGAATCTTTGCGGCAGCGCAGCTGGAGTTGGATCTCGCCCCTGCCCGCCAGAATGGTGGTCTGTACGTCGGCGTAAGTCTTGTAGATGGGCGCGACCCGTGCGTCCACTTGCGATTCCGGCATCATCGCTATTTTGAGGGTGCGGGTGGCGATGTGCTCGACAGGAATCCGGGTGCGCAGTCGCGGGATGCACTCCGTTTCGAACATCGCCTTAAGTTCGTAGGGAGGGCCGGGAAGCAGCATCAGGAGCCGTTCCTGGCCGTCATACTTCCCGCCGATCCACTGGCCGGGGGCGCTGCCGAGCGAATTCGGCAGCGCCGTGGCGCCGGTCAAAGTGTCGGCCTGCTTGGCATTGTTGGCCGACATCTTCATGCCGCGCTTGGCAAAGCGATCTTCGAGCTTCGCGAGGATTTGAGGGTCGCGCTGCAGTTGCAATCCCAGCGCATCGGCCACCGCTTCGCGCGTCAGGTCGTCTTCCGTGGGGCCGAGCCCGCCACTAAAGATGATGATGTCCGAGCGCCGCATGGCAAGTTTGGCGGCTGCAACCAGTCCTTCGAGGTCGTCGCCCACAATGCACTTGAAGCGCACTTCAACACCGAGGTCATTCAGCTTTTCGGTGAGGTAGAGCGAGTTAGTGTCCTGGCGGTGGGGAGTAAGCAACTCAGACCCCACGGCGATGATCTCGGCGTTCACGGGTAAAAGTGTAAATGATGTGGGAGTGGACGGGTGTGGTTGCGAGTGGAGCGACGGGCGTCCTCGCCCGTCCGCCGGGTCCGGTGCCCCACCAGCAATCCCTGATTAGTTTCCCGGTTGTTGCTGTGTCATGCAGTGCAGCGCACCAAATCCCCAGATCAAATCGCCGCAATAAATCGGCACGATTTCGCGTGTTGGAAACAGCTCCGCGAGCGTGTTGAGAGCGACGCGATCATTCGGATCGTTGAAGACCGGCACCAGCACCGCGCCATTTGCGAAATAGAAATTAGAGTAGCTGGCGGGCAACTGGCGGCCTTCGAACACGACCGGACGCGGCATGGGAATTTCAACGATCTCAAGTTTCTGTCCGTCGGAAGTGCGGGCATTTTTCAGTCGCCCCAGGTTTGCATACAGAGCCGCGCAGTTTTCGTTCTGCTCATTCTGCTCGACCATCGTGACCACGGTATTGGGAGCGACGAAGCGGGTGATGTCATCGACGTGTCCGTGCGTGTCGTCGCCGGCGATGCCGCTATCGAGCCAGATGACGGACCGCACGCCAAAGTAGTCAGCAAACATCTGTTCGTAGGCGGCACGGTCCATGGTCGGGTTGCGCTGTTGCGTGGTGGAGAGCAAGCATTCCTCGGTGGTGAGCAGAGTGCCGCAGCCGTTGACGTCGATCGATCCACCTTCCAGAACGACACGGCAGTCGCCGGAAACCGGACGCACCACGCGCGCGCCGGCTGCTTTGGCCATGCGCGCGCCAACCTTTTCATCGAGCTTGTAATTCGGATACTTCGCCCAGCCGTTGAACTGGAAGTGCAGCGCAAGCAGTCCGGAATCGGCGTGATCGGCGGGCGGCGTGAGAAAGATGCAGCCGGAATCACGGGTCCATACGCGGTCCGTGCGCCAGCGGTGAAAGCAAACGTTATCGGAAAGCGCGTCGGCTTGCTCCAACACGATATGGGCGTTCTTCTCCGCGCGTTCGCTGTTGACGATGAGATCCACACGCTCGTGCCGCGCCAGATTTCTGACGATCTCGGCATAGACCCACGGGATGGGCTCAAATCTTCCCGGCCAGTCTCCCTTGAAATGCGGCCAGGCGAGCCAGGTGGATTCGTGCCGTTCCCATTCGGCGGGCATGCGGTATCCCTGTGCGGCGGGGAGAAGTTTAGCGCGAGAAGCGGATCGTCTGGTCATTTGTCGTCAATCATTTTCCGTCAATCATGCGCCTGGTGATGGGCGCGTAACTATCGATACGGCGGTCGCGCAAAAAGGGCCAGTTGCGGCGAATGTCCTCCAGTTGATGCAGGTCCACTTCGCCGAGCAGAATTTCTTCTTTGTCGTGCGAAGCCTCGGAGAGCACGCGGCCGAAGGGATCGCAGAAGAACGACCCTCCCCAAAACTCAAGCCCCTTGCCCGGCACGGAATTGCCGCGGATGTCGCCCGTCTCGAAACCGACGCGGTTCACAACGGCAACGTAAACTCCGTTTGCAATCGCGTGCGCCCGCTGGATGGTGCGCCAGGCATCGTGTTGCGCCACGCCGGATTCGGCCTTCTCCGCCGGATGCCATCCGATCGCCGTGGGATAAAACAGAATGCTCGCTCCCTGCAAAGCCGTGAGGCGCGCGGCTTCGGGATACCACTGATCCCAGCAGACCAGCACGCCGAGTTTTCCGGCGGCCGTGTCGAAGGCCTTGAAGCCGAGATCGCCGGGCGTGAGATAAAACTTTTCGTAGTAGAGCGGATCGTCGGGAATGTGCATTTTGCGGTAGATGCCGACGAGCGCGCCGTCCGAATCGAAAATCGCGGCCGTGTTGTGATAGAGCCCCGGCGCGCGCTTCTCGAAGAGCGACGCGATCAGCACGACTTTATTCTGCCGGGCGGCGGCAGCGAGTTTCTCCGTCCCCGGGCCGGGGATCGACTCTGCCAGATCAAACAGAGCGGCGTCCTCGCGCTGGCAGAAATATTGCGTTTGGAATAGCTCGGGCAGGCAGACAACGTCGGCGCCCTTGCTTGCCGCCTCCGCGACGCGATCGAGCGCTTTGGCCAGATTGTCCGCAGGCTCGGGCCCGCACGACATTTGGACCAGGGCTACGGTGAACTTGTCTCGCACTTTTTCTCCGAACTCAGCGGAGACGCGGCAAGCCGCGTCTCTACGGATGTGTTATCGCGCTCTAGGATACCAAAGTGCCCGCCGCGGGCGTGGATATTACGACATTGTGAAACCAAGTCGCCGCGCTTCCCTCACTTCTAGTAAATTGTTTCTTCGGTCAAAATAGTTTTCATTCTGGAGGTTTTTCCTTGAAGCAGAAAAATGTCGCCAAGCACGGCCATCATCAGGAAGGCGCGGGCATCGACCGCAAGCTGCACGATCCGGTGGCCGATCGTCTGATTCCGCTCGAACCGCTCGATCCCGGTAAAATCCAATCCATCGACGACTTGGTGCGCGCGATGGCGAAAACGGCGTTTACCGGCCGCCAGCTCGGCGAAGCCGCCGACGTGCTGGAGGCCATGGCGCGCGACCAGGAATGCTTCGTAGTCATGACGCTAGCCGGCGCGATGACCGTGGCCAAGCAGGGCCTGGTGATTGCCGAATTGATCGACCGCGGCATCGTGAACGCGATCGTCTCGACCGGCGCGCTGATGGCGCATGGCCTGGTCGAAGCGACCGGCCGCGCTCATTTCCGGCACAATCCGGAGCTCAGCGACGAGCAACTCTACGAGGCCGGATACAACCGCGTCTATGACACGCTCGAACCCGAACAGAACCTCGACGACGTGGAGCGCGTGATGGCTGCGGTGTTTGGCGGTTGGGACGCGGACGAAGTGATGTGCTCGTACAAATTGAACCGCGCCATCGGAGCGCATCTGGCGAAGCACGCTAAAGGACAACGCGGCATTCTGAAGTCTGCTTACGAAAAAAATGTCCCGGTGTTTGTTCCCGCGTTCTCCGATTCCGAGCTGGGACTGGATTTCGCGTTGACCAACCGCGAACGCGACAAGCAAGGCAAGCCGCGATTCCGTTTCGATCCCTTCGAAGACCTGGAGCATTTTGCCGCAACCCTGCTGCGTCAGAAGCGCCTCGGAATCTTCACCATCGGCGGAGGTGTTCCGCGTAACTGGTCGCAGCAGTTTGGGCCGTTCATCGAATTGCGTCACCGCCGGGGCGGGGAATACCTGCCGCTGAAGCGCTATCACTATGGACTGCGCATCTGTCCGGAACCGGTCTACTGGGGCGGGCTTTCGGGCAGTCCTTACAGTGAGGCGGTTTCCTGGGGCAAGTTCGTGCCTCCGGCCGAAGGCGGTAAATTCGGGGAAGTTTTCGTGGACGCGACGGTGGGCTTGCCGCTGATCGTAGCCGCCGTGCTGGAGCGGCTGAAGAAGAAACCGGCAGCGAAGAAGACGATTGCACCTCGAACAGTCGGCGAGTCATGAGCTAAGCGGTCCAAGACGCGTTCGAAGCGAAATCCTTTTTGCGATCGTCAGGAGGCCGGCCTGCGCTTGTCGGTTACTTTATTTGCGCGGCTTCGGCGAATGCACGAAGCGCTGCGTCTGCATCAGACGAAACCGGCGTGCGATGAAGAATGGTAAACGCCGAGAGAATCTCACCCGTTAAGAACTCACCTTGAGTCAGATTGCTAAATTCGCCCGGACCAGGGTTGCGATCGGTGAAGGAATAGTAGAAGCCGACGATGTGCGGCCCAAGAAGATCGTGGAGGGCCGCCGTCTTTTCGACTGAATGAGCCAGTAACGATTCCGCCGAACGCTGTACGTCGGCTTTGAGCGAATCGGCTGTCACCCTGGATCTCTTGGCCGAATCAAGCCAGAACGCCGTAACCTGCACGTCGAAAGCGTCGCCGTTTGCGGGGACGAAATGGAGGGTGACCGACGCCGGATCGGCCAGTTGTCGTGATCTCGATTGCCAACCATCCGGCACTTTCAGTCGCAGACTTCCATGGCCGGGAATTTCAAAATCTGTGCCTGCGGGGGCTTCTTGGTCAGCCGCTGCAGAAATTGTCAGTTTCTCCAATGAGGCAAGTAAAGACTTCGGGGTCGTCGGAAACGAAAGCACACTCAGCACCGCGCCGTTTTCCAGCACTAACTCTGGGTGGTCTGCCGTCGGGCCTGGCTCACCCCAGAGCAACGGCTTTATGAATGTTGCAGCGGTCTTACGTTGTGCCTCGCTGGCAAACTGAAAAAAATAAACAGTTCCCTTGTCGCCATTGCACACGAACGACTGCGCCTTCTTACCCGTCGGAACCGGTATCACACTCTTGTACAGCTCAGGTTTATCCCACAAGATGGCGGTCTGGATGTCCACCGGGAAGGAGCCATCGACCACCTTACAGTCGGCGGGAACCTGTTCCGGGTTCAGACCCAATGCACTTGGTGCGGTGGTTTGCGATCTCGCTGTTGACCCAAGCAGCATAAACGACGCAGTCAGGAGAGCGAGTAGTCTCATTGCTGTCCTCCGCGGAGTGCGTGTTTGCTGATCAATCCACGAACCTCTACCGAGTGACCGACTCACGACCTCAGTCAAAGATGAGTACGGCCGACGCGATCACCGTAGTCCACAACCCGCGCTTGTCGCCCACCGCCGACTGCGTAACATTGGCCGTGCGGACGATCTTGTTGGAGATGCGATAGATCTCTTTCTTCTCGTCCCACGAGCGGTCGGAATCGAATTCCACGTTCAGCGTGGTCGCCAGCATTTCGGCGGCTAGTTCTTCCGCGTAATCTCCGGCAGCGTCTTCGGTTTCGCCGAACGAATGGTGCTCGCTCAGATATCCATACGTATTGCGATCGGCGGGGATGGCAACGCCAATCGAAGACGCCAGCAGGCGGTGTGGTTCGTGGGTGGAGTTTTCGGCAACCACCGCAAATACCACTTCTCCGGGGGATAGATACGTGAGTCCCTGCGCGCGTGGGACTAGTTTGCAGTTGGGCGGAAAGATGGAAGAGACACGCACCAGATTTTGCGCCGCGATGCCGGCGTCGCGCAAGGCGAGTTCGAAAGAAGTGAGGCGCTCCCGGTGTTTCCCCACACCTTTGGTGAAGAAGATCTTCTTGGGGACCATGTCCTTGCCCAATTCATTTTCCTCCAGGGAATTTTGGATTGAGCGGCAAATTTAACACAGGGATTTGTGGAGATGTATGAAAAAACCAAAAAAAAAGACAGTTCTCTCCCTCAACCGCTCTCTTGACGGCTGCGGGCGCCGGTGTCGAGGGCGCGAAACGGTAAGCGCTTCACGCCGGGAAGACGGCTACCGCAGCACTCAAGCCGCGTGAGTATGAACTTTACCCGCCACCAGCGGGATGATTGCCGGTTTCACCAAATCGCGGAAATCGGCAAACTTCATGCGCACCAACTCCCGGTGCGAACCCGCGTTGAAGGCGATTTCCTTGTCCTCGGCCAGGGCCTGGTCCACGAAAACATCCATGCCGTAGAGATTGCCGAAAGGTGGCATGGACCCGGTTTCGCAGTCGGGGAAACGGTCGCGAAATTCATATTCGCTGGCCAGTTCCACCGCTTCTACCCCTAGATATTTCTTCAGCCGGTACAAATCTACGCGGAACGAAGCCGGCACCACCGCCATGGCCAGACGTCCATCGACCATGACCATGACGGTTTTCGCCAGCTCTTTTCCCGGTGTGTGGGTGAGGGCGGCAATCCCCTGGGCTGTGTAAGCCACCGAGTGCGAGATCACCAGGTATTGAATGCGGTTACGATCCAGGAATTCCCGAAGCATGGAAAGAGGCACAGACACCTCCCGTCCGAACCGCAAGCGGGAACGCTTCTCAAGGGCCAAAGCATGCTCCGCGGGTCCGGCGCCGGCTCCATTATGCGCTCCTCCAAGGCCGGGGAGGTAGTGAAATTTCGGAGCAGGCCAAAAGCTGACCAAAACCGTAAGAACGGAGGGCAAGAACCGGGGGAGGCTGGCGGGGGGTGTTCAATATTGGCCGCGAAACGCCGCGAACCATGCGCTCTTGGGGGAGAGCGGGTGTTATTCCGTGAACCTCACGCGGCTTGCTTCGTGGCTTCTTTCGCAGCCAGGGAGTGCGCGGCTTCTCTGGCCTGCGATCCCACGATCCTCATTTCATGCCAGTCATAGCGAAATTCCTTGCCGCAGTCCAGACAGGCGACGTAGGTGCCCGTGCGCCCGGCCCGCGGAGTGCGGCTCGAACCGGCGCGAATCGTGATCGGAAAGCTGTAGCGCGCGTGCCGGCAGCCAAAGATGGTGTCCATCAACTTGGAAAGCATTGGGTAACCTCCACAGAATCAAAAGCGACAAAACTGGCTCATCCCCTTCGCCTGATCTGAAGACGAGCTCTGTCTGCTTAGATTCGTGGTGTGCGGAAAAGGTTCTGGCGAGAGGTAGCTCCGCAGGTACATCCCCGGGGCGCACCGGAATCAAGCACTTGCGGGCATTCAGTGGAACCACGTGGATGAGTGGGCGGACTAATAAGGGGAGAGACTAAAGCCAGACGCGGCGTTCAACTGCTCGGCGGGTCGGATTTCATATGCCCGGAGCACTTGCTCATGATGGCTGTCCGGAGCCGGGTACGCAGATCCTCCGGCAACTCGTAGAGTTCCGAATCGCGGTAGATTTCGATGGTCTTTCGGGTGGTATCGCAGACCACGTAGCAGTTGTGGCACCAAGCCAGATGGTCGTCGAGTTCGGACTTGGTCCGGGCGTCCAGCGCGCCATCGAGATAGTTGGTCAGCTCGTTAAGAAACTCAGAACACTTCACTGGTCGCCATCTCCACTTGCCCTTTTCTGAAAGTAGCGATTGAACCGCTCGCGCAATTGCAGGCGCGCCCGCAGCAACCGCGACTTCACCGCCGGGATGCTCAACTCCAGCGCCTGGGCCGTCTCTTCGGTCGAGAGACCTTCCACGTCGCGGAGCACGAACACCGTCCGGAATCCCGACGGCAACCCCTGAATGGTTCGAGTCAGAATATCCCGCAACTGAGCCTGGTTGTACATCTGCTCAGGATTGGGGCTCCAATCCGCAACCTCGCGGGGCAGCGAGTCGTCTTCGGTCTTTACTTCTTCGTCCAGAGAAACCGTGCGTTCCGGCTTTCTCCGGCGCAACTTCATCAGCGCTTCGTTGACCGCAATCCGCACCAGCCAGGTATAAAACTTGGACTGTTCCTGAAACTTCCCCAGATTGCTATACGCCTTGAGGAACGCTTCCTGAACCACATCTTCCGCGTCCTCGCGGTTCTGCGTTATGTGCTGCGCAATGCGGAAAACGTTGCGATCATAGCGCCGTACCAATTCTTCAAACGCTTGATCGTCGCCGCGCTTGGCCCGCCGGACCAGCGCCATTTCTTCGCTGACCGGTTGCTCTATGTTGGGTTGGATGGTACTCATTCGTAACTTGATGCAGATTTTTCCGAAAGCGTCTGATTCTCGAAATGCTATTGTACTTGAAAGTACCCAGCACGCAGTACCCAGTACTCAGAACGAATACCCGAGTCTGGGCGCTGGCTACTGGGAACTGGGGTTCAGGTACCAAAGTGTCCCGAGAACGCCGGTAAGCGGCCATATAATTAGAGGTTAGAAGGGTTGCTCCCTTCTTCCCCCAAGAAGAGCTTGGTCAGAAGAGCCTTGCCTCGGAGTACGAATGAAGGAGCGCGGTTGGATTGAGCCAATTGTGGAGCGGGTGGTGGGCGAGGTTCTGGACCACCACGCCGCCCAACTACGCACCGAAATTGTCCGCCGGGTCATGGAAGAGATCGCAGCCGCAGCGGAGCCGGCCGAAACTGGTCCCGCCGAAACAACCACCGCCGCACCAGCCAGCCACGATGCGGCTTCGGCGTCCGCTCCTGCTGTTCTGGCGCGCGCCGTTGGGGAAATCCACTTAGGTACTTCGCAGCGGGAGATTCTGCGCGCGTTGCTCGATACCAGCGCTCGCTATGCGGCCCGAGTCGCGCTCTTTGTGGTCAAGGGCAGCCATGCCACCGGTTGGCAGGCACGCGGCTTCGCTAATAACGAGGCGATGAAAGATTTCGCTCTCGACGAAAACACCCGCGCCGTTGCTCACGCAATCGGCGATCGCGTGGTGGCGAGCGCTCCGCTTGCCGATTTGGACTCGCGTTTCCTGCAGGAGTTTGGAAAACCAGCCAGCGGCGAAGGCCGGATCCTTCCGTTGATCTTGAAAGAGAAAGTCGCCGCCCTGGTTTACGCCGACAGCGGAACCGGCGCGGAGGGTACGCTCGACGCCGGTGCGCTCGAACTCCTGGTGCTCTCGACCAGTGCCTGGCTCGAGGTCAATTCGCTCCGCAAGCAAGCGCAGAAGGAACAGCCGGCGGCGCATGTCGACGGTTCCAGCGTCGCGGCGGACGCGGCGCCGCCCGACCAGGTTCCAATTCACCAGGCGCCGGTGCACACGGTATCGGTTTTCAACGATCCCTTCGCCTCGCATGCGCCTGGCCACGTGATGGCGGCAGCGGCGTCAGCCAGCGAAGCCTCGGCGTCAGTTGCGAGCTCTGCGGAGGCTACTCTGGCCGAGCCGATCCCGATCGGTCATGCGAAGACGGAGGCAACCCCTGAGACGCCGCCGGCTACCGCAAGCTCGACCGACGATCAAGAAGTTCATCGCAAGGCCCAGCGTTTTGCCCGCCTGCTGGTCGACGAGGTCAAACTCTACAATCAGGCCAAGGTCGCGGAAGGCCGGAAAAACCACGATCTCTACGATCGTCTGAAAGAAGCGATCGAGAAAAGCCGCGCCACGTACCAGAAACGTTACGGGAACACGGTTGCAGCTTCCGGCAATTACTTTCAACATGAAATAGTGCGAAGTCTCGCAGAAGACGATCTTTCCATCATGGGTGCCAACTTTCGGCAGTAGGTAGGGTTTGAGTGCGCCGTTTTGCAGTTGTGGTTTTCGCTGGAATTCTCTTCCTCTCGCTCGGCATTTTGCCGCTCGCAATAGCCCAGTCCAAATCAACGAATCCACCTGAGAGCACGCCAGCTAAGCGCGCTCCAGCCAAGAGCCCGTCGGTCAAAAAAAAGACGGTCGCTTCCACCAGCGCCAAGAATAAGAAAAAGCGCAAAACCATCTCTCCGCGCGTGCGCCGGGTGCGGCGAGCCTTTGTCGCCTCCGCCAATCTTCGTCTCATGGCGCAGCAGTTGTTGCAGGACCGCACTCCCACTGCCTATGCCGGAGTCGAAGCCTACGCTCGCCGTCACGCCAAGGACGATGCTGATGCCGGAGCCCTAGCCTGGCTCGTAGTCGGCTATGCCCGCACGCTCGATCGCGACTATGGCAAAGCCATCGACCCGCTCAATCGTGCCAAGGCCGGAGCCAGCGAACTGGGAGACTACGTTGCCTACTACCTGGGCGACGCCTACCTGAAAACGGCGCACGATGCCGAGGCGCTCTCCACGCTAGCCGATTTCAGCAAGAACTTTCCCGATTCACTTCTGATCCGCGACGCCCACCTCGTCTATGCCAACGCGCTGCTGGAGGAAGGCCGCGCCCAGGAGGCAGCGTCCCTGCTGGAAAAAGATCGTGCTCCGCTGCGCAGCGATCTGGAACTCGCCATCGGGCGCGCCTATGAAGCAGCCGGCGATAAGCAGAAGGCGGCAATCGCTTTCCGCAACGTCCACTTCAACCTTCCCAACAGCATCGAGGCGGATGCGGCGGGAACGGAACTGCGCAAGCTAGGCATCTCCGGAACCATTGCCGAGCGCCGCACCCGCGCCGATCTGTTGTTCAAATCCAAGCACTATGCCGATGCAGCCCACGATTACCGCGATCTCGTCGAAGAAGTGAGTCCGGCGGACCGTTCGCAAGTGCAGTTGGCGCTGGCGGGAGCGCTCGAAAAGAGCGGCAGCAATAGCAATAGCAGAGAAGCCCGCAAAATTCTAACTGCCATGGGAGCGCAAACCGGCGACGCCGAAGCCGAACGACTCTATCTGCTCAGTGAGACTCAGCATTCGACCAACGATGAAGAGGCCGTCCAGCGCACTCTGAACGAACTGCGGCAATTTGGTCCGGCCAGTCCGTGGCTCGAACAATCGCTGCTGTCGGCCGGAAACACGTGCCTGCTGAAGCGCGACTATGATCGTGCCATCGACTACTATCGCGAATTGCAACAGCGCTTTCCAAATGGCGGGCACGCATCCTCGGCGCACTGGAAGGCCGCATGGCTGAGCTTCCGCCAACTCCGAATCGAGGAGGCCCGGCAAGGGTTCGAACAGCAAATCGCGCTCTATCCCGATTCCGCGGAAATTCCTAACGCCTTGTACTGGCGCGCGCGTCTAGCCGAAGAAGAGGGCAACCCGGCGATGGCGCGGGCGTTTTATCAGAAGCTTTCTGATCGCTTTCACAACTACTATTACGCGGAGTTCGGCCGCCAGCGCTTGAAAGCCTTGCAGGGAGCGGGTGACGGAACCCGGCTGGGCCCGATCAAGGACGCGTCGCTGAAGGAAGATCTGCCGCGCTACGCCTTGCTCGACCGCATTTCTCCGCTTCCAACCACGGAAAAAATCGCCGCCGCCGCTCCTCCCGACGACAACCTCCGCGTAGAACGGGCGCGTCTGCTCTCCAACGGCGGGCTGGCGGATATGGCGGTGCGCGAGTTACAGGCCGCCGCCACCCAGGAGGGCGGCACCTGGGCCCCGCCCGAGATGGCGCGCGTTTATCAGGACATTGGACGCTACGATCGCGGCATCGAGATCATGAAGCGCACTACGCCCAATTATTTCGCGGTCGACCTTCCCGACCTGCCCCGCCCCTACTGGGAAGCGCTTTTTCCCAAAGCTTATTGGACCGATCTGCGCAAATACTCGGTGGCGAACGGCCTCGATCCCTATCTGGTAGCGTCGCTAATCAGGCAGGAGTCCGAGTTCAACGCGCTCGCTCTCTCCCGCGCCAACGCCGTTGGCTTGATGCAGCTTCTACCGAAGACCGGCAAAAGTGTAGCCAAACAAGTCAAGCTCAAGGGATACAGCGCGCCGCAACTTTTCACGCCAGCCGTGAACCTCCAACTCGGCACGCGCTACTTCAAAGAGATGGTCGACAAGTACAACGGACAGTTCGAATACGCGCTAGCCGCCTACAATGCCGGCACCGACCGCGTAGGAGACTGGCTAGGCCAGGGTCATTACCGCGATCCGCAAGAATTCGTCGAGTCCATCCCCTTCACCGAAACCCGCGAATACGTGCAGGCCATTTTGCGAAATGCAAATGTTTACCAGCAACTGTACGGGACGCCGTAGCGGATCGCGAAGGTACCGTTCGTCAAGAATCTGAATATGAACTTGTTATCCTGAGCGAAGCGAAGGACCTGCTGTTTGCCGCCGGTCGAGGATAACCATGTCTCGGTTGCGCACCCCCGCTTGACAACCATTGTTACTTAGAGTAACAATTGACGGGTGTACACAGTCGTCACCACAAAATCCTTCGCGAAAGCGATTGCTCGGCTTCCGGTGAACTGGCAGAAGCGAATTGTGGAGAAGATCAAAGAGATCGCGGGCGATCCCTATGCGCAGCACAACAATGTCACCAGGCTGCAGGGACGCGATGGCTACCGGCTGAGAATTGGCGACTGGCGTGTCATTTACGAGTTGCATGACGACCGTCTTGAATTGTGGGTTCTAGAGGTCGGAGCAAGAGGAGGAATCTATTGATGCGTATCGAAACCATTACCCGCAAAGGCAAGGAATTCGCCGTGATTCCGGCGAAGACCCTGCAGAAACTGATGGAAGATTCGGAAATGCTGGCCGACGTGAAAGCCTACGATGCTGCCAAGGCGCGTCTGGAAGATGGAGAGGACGAACTCATTCCCCTGGAAATCACCAACCGCAGGCTGAGGGGAGAGCCCGCGCTACGCATCTGGCGTGAGTACCGGAAGCTTACCCAAGAGCAGCTGGCGAAGAAGTCGAAGGTATCGCGCGCGCTGATCGCCGCGATTGAAACCAACCGCAAGGCCGGTTCGGTCAGCACCTGGAAGAAGTTGGGCGCTGCACTCGACGTGAGCTGGGAGCAACTGGCATAGGACAAAGACGCCACCGCAGGAGTTTGTCGAGGAGGCGGCCGCGCTTCGCTCGGTTTGGGGGGCGAGGCGCCCGTCCCCACACGATCAAAACCTAGGCCGACTGCTGGCTGGGCGACTTCGTAAACAGGATCTCAAACACCAGCAGTGCCGCTCCGACCACAATCGCGCTGTCGGCCACATTGAAGGCCGGCCACTGGTGTGGGCCTATATAGAAGAGGAGAAAATCCACCACGTGCCGGCTGACCAGGCGGTCCCACAAATTCCCAACCGCGCCACCCAGAATCAGCGCCAGCCCGATTCCCGTGGAGGTCAGGCTGTGGCTGTTTTTCCAGAGCAGCAGGGAGACAATCAGCAGCGCAATTATGGAGAACGCAATCAGCAGCCCGACTTTCCATTGTGAGGGAGAATCCGCAAAAATACCAAACGCGGCGCCCGGATTTTCGGCATGGATGATGCGGAAAAATCCAGGAATGACTGGAATGCTGTCGTGCAAGGAAAGCCGGTGCGCGATCGTCCACTTGGAGGCGCGATCGAGAGCGACGACGAACAACGCAATCAGAAAGTGATATTTGCGCATGAGCAGAAAAACATGTGCAGAGCAAAATGACCGAAAAACTTCTTCATTTACAGCTTATCGCGTTTGTGGAAGCCGCGGTCACGCTCCTTCAATTTCTTCAAGCACGGCGCTGCAACGCTCGCACACCGTCGGATACTTCTTGTCTTCACCTACGTGAGTGGAGAAATTCCAACAGCGCTCGCATTTCACTCCCGGAGCTTTGTTGACCTGCACCAAAACTGGCGCGTCTCCATTCCCCGCTCCCCTCTTTACTTCGACGGCCGAGACAATAAAGAAGTAGCGGAGATCGTTGCTAAACCGCTCCAGCACGGAGAACACCGGATCAACCGCGGTCAAAGTGACCTGTGCCTGCAGATTGCCCCCGATCAGCTTCTGGTTGCGCGCTTCTTCCAGCGCTTTCAGCACCGATTCGCGCACGGCCCGCACCACCTTCCAGTCTTCCGCCTGTTTCGGATCGGCCGCGATTGCGAATTCAGTCGTGCCCAGCACGTCTCCCGCCTTCGGGAAGGTGGTCAGATGCACGCTTTCCAGCCTGCCCTCGACCGGTGGCAAGTACCGCCAGACTTCCTCGCAGGTAAAGCTCATGATCGGCGCGAGCAACCGCACCAGCGCTTCGCCAATGCGCCAGATTGCGGTTTGTGCGGCGCGGCGCGAGACGGACTTGCGCGCCGAAGTGTAGAGCCGGTCTTTCAGCACGTCGAAGTAAAAAGCGCTTAGTTCCACGCCGCAGAAATTGTTGATGCGGTGATAGATCTTGTGAAACGCAAATTCTTCGTACGAGCGCTGCACCTCGGCCGACACTTCCACCGCCTGCCGCAGCATGTATTGATCCAGCGGTTGCAACTCGTCGAATGCGACGGCATCTCTCGCAGGATCGAATCCATCGAGATTTCCAAGGATGAACCGGAACGTGTTGCGAATATCGCGATAGATTCCCGCGACCCGCTGCATGATCTGCGGTGAGCAGGCGACATCCTCGCGGAAATCGACCGAAGCGACCCACAGGCGCACGATTTCGCCGCCGAGGGTATCCGCGATCTCGACCGGATCGACCGTGTTGCCGAGCGACTTCGACATGGCGCGGCCCTGCTCGTCGAGCGTCCATCCGCTGGTCGCCACCATGCGATAGGGAGCGCTGCCTCGGTACCCCATGGCGCAGAGCAGGGAAGAGTGGAACCATCCCCGATGCTGGTCGCCACCTTCTAAATAAAGATCGGCGGGCCAAGGCAGGTTCGGCTCGTGCCCGAGCACGGCGGCGTGGCTCGATCCCGACTCGAACCACACGTCGAGAATGTCAGTCTCTTTTTTGAACTTGGCGCCGCCGCAGTGGGCACATTTGTGTCCGGAAGAAAGAATCACGTCGGCCTCGGGCGTGTACCAGGCATCGGCTCCGTTCTTCGCGACGAACTGCATCACCTTCCGGTTCACTTGCGGATCGTTGACCGGCTTGCCGCAGCCGTCGCAGAGAAACACCGCAATGGGCACGCCCCACACCCGTTGCCGCGAGATGCACCAGTCGGGACGCGTGGCGATCATATTGGAGATGCGATCTTCGCCCCAAGCCGGGTCCCACTTCACTTTGGCGATCTCGGCCAGCGTGCGGCTGCGCATGGTTTCGCCGGTCGCTCCACTCTTTCATGGGTGTATCCATGCCGATGAACCACTGCTCGGTCGCGCGGAAAATGATCGGGTTGTGACAGCGCCAGCAATGGGGATAGGAATGCTCCATTTTTTCGGAGTGCATCAGCACCCCGCGCGTCTTCAATAGTTCGACGATCGGAGCGTTGGCGTCGAAGACCCGTTTGCCTTCGTACTCCGGCAGCCCGTGCCGCATGATGCCCGCTTTATCCACGTTGCAGGTGGGATCGATCTTGTATTTCTGGCCGGTGATGAAGTCTTCGGCTCCATGCGCGGGAGCGGTGTGCACCACGCCGGTGCCCGTATCCATGGTGACGTAGTCGGCCAGCACGCCGAAAACTTTGCGGTCGAGAAAGGGATGCCGGAACTCGGCATATTCCAGCTTGCGGCCGGGGAAGCGTGCGATCTCCCGCGCCGATTGCAGTCCAGTTTTCTCTTGCGTCACCGCTGCGAGCCTGGCGGCGACAATGTACACATCGTCCCCAGCCTCCAGCGCCACGTATTCTTCGTCGGGATGAAACGCGACCGCCATCGAAGCAGGCAGCGTCCAGGGAGTCGTGGTCCAGATGATGGTGAAAACTTTCTTGCCCTTCAGCGCCAAGTCGAGCGAAGCCGGGTCGCCCGCGAACGGATACTTCACCCACACCGTTGGGCTGGTGTGGTTTTCGTACTCGACTTCGGCCTCTGCCAAAGCCGTCTCGTCGAACACGCACCAGTACACCGAACGCAATCCTTTGTAGACGAAGTCGTTCTCCAGAAAACGATAAAGAATGTCGAGCACCGCTGCTTCGTATTGCGGTGTCATCGTGGAATAAGGCCGGTCAAACCGGCCAAATACCCCGATGCGCTTGAACTGGGAGCGCTGCAGGTCGAGAAACTTTTCGGCGTACTTGCGGCATTCGCTGCGCACGTCGACCGCAGCCATCTGCAGCTTCTTGCCGCCGAGCATTTGATCGACTTTGATTTCGATGGGCAGCCCGTGGCAGTCCCAGCCCGGAACATAGGGCGAATCGAAGCCGGCCATATTCTTCGACTTGACGATGAAGTCCTTCAGGCACTTATTCATGGCCGTGCCCAGATGGATGGGTCCGTTCGCATACGGAGGTCCATCGTGGAGCACATAGGTTGGCGCGCCCTTACGGACTTCGCGGATGCGGTCGTAGATCCGCTGTTCCTCCCACCGAGCCAGTATTTTGGGCTCGTTCCGGGGCAGGTCCGCCTTCATGGGGAAGCCGGTTTTGGGCAAATTGATGGTGGATTTCAGGTCCGTCGGCACTGGCAAGGTTCTCCCAACTGATTGAATCTTTTCATTATATAGGGAGCGCGGAAGGACACGTCTATTCGGGCGGTGGCACCGGCAACGAATTCGAAAAGTACTGTTTCCCGTTAGCAAAAAACGTGTACAATTTTTACCAGATTGAAGCCTGCACGCATCTAACTGCCTGGGAAATCGTGACGCGGGTAGGTTCGTCCGCTCGGCGAGTGATTTTTTTGTGAGCTCTGAGGAGCGTTCTCGCATCTAAATCAGCGACCGCCCGTACCGTGAACTTGGGGTTAGTGTTCGGGAAACTATGCCAGAACTCGAAACACCGCAGATTCCACCAGCGCTGGGTCCAGAGCCCGAACTGCATCTTCTCCTGAAGAACGAGACTCTGGATAACCCTCTGTGGAAATCCCTGTTCCGCAACATTGACGACTTCTTCTTTCCCAAGAAACTTCCCCCGTTGGTCCTGACCTCGAAGCCGATTCCGGTGCGCGACATCTGGGGCTTCTACAACTACAAGGGACGCGGAGTCGCTGGTTCGACCGTCATCCACGTGCTGGCCGTGGCCGTCATCATTGGTGCGACCTACCTGGGCCGGAGAATCATCGCCGTCGCCAAGCCGGCGGAAACCGTCATATTGATCGCACCCGATGATCTTCCCGCTCTGCCAGCTTCGAAGACTATGAGCGGCGGCGGTGGAGGTGGCGGTGATCGCGACAAACTGCTGGCGTCGCAGGGCCGTTTGCCCAAGCAGTCGATGCAGCAGTTCACTCCGCCCATGGCTGTAAAGCGCAACCCGGATCCGAAACTGCCAATGGAACCTACGCTCGTGGTTCCTCCCGACATTCACCTGGCGCAGCCCAACATGCCCGACCTGGGCGATCCGATGTCGCGTCTGCCGTCCGTGCCATCGAATGGAATTGGCTACGGCGGCGGGATTGGCTCTGGGAACGGCGGCGGGGTCGGCTCAGGCTCGGGTCCCGGATACGGCCCGGGCAGCGGCGGCGGCACCGGTGGTGGAGTGTTCCGCGTGGGCGGCGGTGTTTCGGCTCCGAAAGTGATTTATCAACCCGATCCCGAATTCTCGGAAGAAGCCCGCAAGGCCAAGTTTCAAGGCACTTGCGTGGTCTGGTTCATTGTCGGTCCGGATGGCAAGCCGCGCGATATACGGGTGCACCGCACTTTAGGATTGGGTCTGGATGAAAAGGCCGTCGAGGCGGTCAAGAACTGGCGCTTTGAACCGGCGATGAAAGATGGCAAGCCGGTAGCCGTGCAGGTGAGCGCCGAAGTCAGTTTCCGCTTGTACTGAAGCTGGCTGTAGCGAAAAAGTTTGGGAGCCCAGAATGCGGCCGCGCGAGCGGCCGTTTTTGTTTGTGGAGGGACGGGCGTCTCGCCCGTCCGAGCCGTGCGCAGCACGGCTCCGCCTATTCCTTCAAATCCACGTGCCTCACATCTTCCACCGGAAGCCCCAGGAAGCGCGTTCCCATCTTCCTGAATTTCTCCGCCGAATCGGTCGCGAAGAACTTGAGCTGGGGAATGCCTTTCGCCGCCGCCTTGGGTAGCCGCTGAAGTTCGCGCCCCAGGTGACGCGCCACGTCCTCGGCCGTCGACTCGGCCGAGTCCACGATCGCGATGTGCTCCGGCGCCACCCGCCGCAACAGGGGCTTGATGAGCGGATAGTGGGTGCAACCAAGCACAAGCACGTCGGCATCCCGCGCGTCGTCTGAAAAAGCTTCCGACAAATAAATCTTTGCCACCTGCTCGGTCACCGGATGTTCGACCCAACCCTCTTCGACCAGCGGCACGAACAGAGGACAAGCCTTCTCGCGCACCGCGACCTTTCGGGCTTCAAGCGCCCGCCGGTAGGCATGACTGCTGATGGTGGCATCGGTGCCGATGACGACTACCTTCCGCTTCCGGCTGGCCGCCGCCGCGGCTTCGGCGCCCGGTTCGACGACGCCGATCACTTCCACGTCCGCCGCCGCTTTGATCTGGTCGAGCGCCAGCGCGGTCGCCGTGTTGCAGGCGATCACCAGCAACTCCGCGCCCTGATCCTGCAAATAGTGCACCGCCCCGACCGCGTAATGCGCTACCGTGGCGGCTGACTTCGATCCGTAGGGAAGGCGGGCCGTGTCTCCGAAGTAGAGATACCTGGCGTCGGGAATGCGATCGAGCAAGGCGCGTAAGACGGTGAGTCCGCCTACGCCGGAATCGAACACGCCAATGGTCGGCCTGCGCGATGAAATCATATTGTGCGACATACATTCGCACTGACACATGGGCAACTGCCGGGCTTCGCCCGGCTTGGACCCTTCGACTTCGCTCAGGGCAGGCTCACGAGGGCGCCCGTTCCCCACACAAACATCAAAGGCCCCGGCCAGTTGCCTGACCCAACCGCCGCCCGTTATCCTTCTCGCCATGCCCAACACTCTGGTTGAATGTGTTCCTAATTTTTCCGAAGGCCGCGACCCGGCCAAAGTCGATGCCATTATCGAAGCCATGAAGATCCCCGGCGTCTATCTCCTCGACAGGGAGATGGATTCCGACCACAACCGCTGCGTCATCACCCTGGTAGGCGAGCGGGAAGCCATTCAGGAAGCCGCGATTCGCGGAGTAGGCAAAGCCGCCGAGTTGATCGACCTCACCAAGCACCAAGGCGCGCACCCACGCATGGGCGCAGCCGATGTCATTCCTTTTATCCCGATTGACGGCGTGACCATCGAAGACTGCGTTGCCATGGCGCGCCACGTTGGGGCCGAGATTTCGAAACGCTTCCAGATCCCCGTCTATCTCTACGAAGCCGCCGCAGCCACGCCCGAACGGCAGAACCTGGAGAACATTCGCCGCGGCCAGTTCGAAGGCATCCGCGACGACATTGCCACCAATCCCGCCCGCAAGCCCGATTTCGGCGAGCCTCGCGTGCATCCCACGGCCGGAGCGACGGTAGTCGGGGCGCGCAAGTTTCTGATTGCCTACAACGTCTTCCTGAACACGCCCGACGTAGGCATTGCAAAGAAAATCGCGAAAGCCGTGCGCTTTTCGACGGGCGGCCTGCGCTTTGTTAAGGGAGCCGGATTCCTGGTGCGCGGCCTGGCTCAGGTTTCAATGAACCTGACCGACTTCGAGCAGACTCCCATCCACCGCGTCTTCGAATACGTGAAACGCGAAGCCGCGCGCTACGGCGTCATCCCAGTTTCCAGCGAGATCGTAGGCCTGATTCCGAAGCAGGCGTTAGAGCAGGCCGCGGAATGGTTTCTGCAAGTCGAAAATTTCGATTCCTCGCTCATCCTGGAAAACCGCCTGGCCGCGGTGATGAGCGGAAAGATGGCCGTAGGCGGCCTGCGCGCCGGCGTCGAGCCCTTCATCGAACAACTAGCCGCGCCCACCGCGACTCCCGGAGGAGGCAGCGCCGCCGCCGCCAGCGGAGCCATGGCCGCCGGACTCGCGGGCATGGTCGCGTCCATGTCGCGCGGCAAGAAAGCTTATCTGCAGTATGAAAAGCAACTCAGCGAAGCGATCGCCCGGCTCAGCCAGCTTCGCGAGGAGCTGAAGTCTGCGATCGACGCCGACGCCGAGTCCTACAACGTCGTCATGAAGGCCTATAAGTCGGCGAAGGAATCTTCCGATGGCGACGCCGCGATCAGCTCCGCCCTCAAACAAGCGACCAGCGTCCCCTTAGGCGTCGCCGAAAAAGTAGTCGAGGTGGCGCAGATAGCCGCCAAGCTGAAGCCGATCACCAACCCGAATATGAAGTCCGATCTCACGACCGCAATCGCTCTGGCAAGAGCCGCCCTCGAAGGCGCGCTCGCGAACGTCGAAATCAACCTTGATTCGCTGAAGGACGAGGGCTTCGTGAGTGAGACGCGCAAGAGAGCGCTAGCTCTGAAGGTGTAGCTTTGCTCAGAAAATCGGTCCTCGTGCTGATGATTGTCGTCGGACTCGCCGCCGTCGGCGGTTTGTTTGTCAGGAATGGTCGCTTGTCGCATCAGGAGCTAAAGTCTTGTTTTAGCGACGTCCAGGGACTTAAGCAAGGGGCCGGGGTGAATATCGCAGGAGTGGATGTCGGAACCGTTCGCTCTGTTCGAGCCAACCCGCAGAATAAGAACTGCCCGGCTGAGGTGGAAATGGCGCTTTCTACTCCCTATGATCTTCGCGTTCCCAACGATGCAATAGCCGCAATCGAAACAACCGGCATTCTGGGCCAAAGTTATGTAGACATCGACGTAAGCCAAGCTTCAGGGGCTCCGATTGAGAACTACGGCTACCTGAAAGGTAAATTGACCAGACCCTCGCCTTCAGTTGAAGATCAGCTCAAGGCTGCAGATGTGTTGCTCCGTTTAGTGCAGGTCGCGAAGGAAGCAGAGAAAGAAGTTCCGAAAGACGATAGCGCTCCCGCAAATCCATCAAATCGCTAGTCGGCATTCCGCTTTTGGAGCCGTCTGTTTCTATGCAAAACTACCCAGGTTCGAGCGTTCTAAGACCATGCCGGCAGGACGCACTTTAGTTACGGCCCGTTGCGCGCATTCAGGACTAAAATGGACCGTACAACAGTTTGACGACTGCCCGAAATCACCAACGTACAGTCTGTGGTTTGCATCTAAACGTTGCAGACTGATTTTGAGGACTTCGTTTCGAGGAATTCTATGAAGAATTTGTTTTGCGTGGTTTTGCTATTATGCGCAACGGCTGGTTTTGCCATGCCGATCGCATCGTCGGCGCGTTCCATGGTGCCTTCTGAACTTCAGCAACTGATCGGCGTCGACTACCGCGCGCTCAAGGATTCTCCCACCGCGCAGGCGCTCAAAGACCAGGTGTTGCCCGAGAACCTGAAGGAATTCGAGGCGGCACTGAAGGGCATTGGCATCGACGCCGGGCAGGATCTCGACCAGCTCGACTTCGCTTCGTTCCGCACCGAGAAGAAGGGCATCCAGGTCGTGTGCGTCGCTCAGGGGTCGTTCTCGGCCAAAGCCGTCCTGAAGAAGCTGAGGCTCAAGAAGATCGCGGCCACTAAATACGGCACGACCAGAATTTATCCCATGGACGGCGGTTTCGTGATGACTTTTCTTGACGACAACACGCTGGCCTTTGGGCCTGTGGCCTCGTTGCACAGCGCGCTCGATACCCGCGACGGCAAGCGCCCGTCACTCGATTCCAATCCCGTGATGACGGACCAGATGTCCGCCGTCGATGGCGCGCCGCTGTGGAGCATCCTCGACCAGAAGGGAACCCAGGCCATGATGTTTTCCGTGGCGGGCGATGCCGTCTCGAAAATTGGCGACTACGAAAGCGTCAAAAAGCGCATTTTGGCTTCCCGCTACACCATGAACTTCGAGAACGGAGTGAATTTCGATCTGAGCGTGGTCACCTCCGATTCGATGACAGCGGCCACGCTTTCCACCGTGTTCAAGGGCGTGATGCTTTACAAGAAGCTCAATGCCAGCCCAGTCGAACAGACCGCCATTGACGCCACTACCGTCGATTCCGACAGTTCGAACCTGCAAGTCCATTTCAAGAGCGACGACCAGAAATTCCAGTCGTTGATGCACTCGCCGCTGTTTGCCGCCATTTCGCACTGACGTTTCGCACGAATCCGAAGCAAAAAACGTCCCGGATGTTCCCCCGGGACGTTTTCTTCTTTGCTGATCCCGATCGGCCAATTTAGGATCTGGGCTTGCCGCAAATGCTCGTGCCGAACACGAATCCAGCCGTCGAAGATCGCGTCCCTGCTTTGGAGCGGAGATTCGTCCAGCTCTTTGGGGAGTCTCCGCGCATTTACCAGGCTCCAGGACGAGTCAATCTAATCGGTGAGCACACCGATTACAACGATGGCTTCGTCATGCCGGCAGCAATCGGTTTCCATACCCGAGTCGCGATTGCGCCGCGCCCTGACCGCAAGCTGGGGATTCGTTCCGAAAACTATTGCGAGCAGGTTGAGTTCGATCTCGATCGTTTGCCAGCTACGAACGCCGGACACTGGAGCGATTACGTGATTGGCGTTGTGCAAATGCTGGTGAGGTCTGGCAAGAAGCTGGGTGGAGCGAACCTGTTGGTGGATGGAAACGTGCCTCAGGGCGCGGGATTGAGTTCCTCCGCTTCGATTGAAGTAGCGGTTGGCTACGCCTTGCTCGATCTCGCTGAGCCAGCGATTAATCGCACCGAGAGCGACCGAACGAAGATTGATCGAACGAATCTGGCGTTGCTCTGCCAGCGGGCGGAAAACGAGTTTGTCGGCGCGCGCTGCGGAATCATGGATCAATTTGTTTCGAGCCACGGGAAACGCGGTCAAGCTCTGCTGCTCGACTGCCGGTCTCTCGAATACCGGCACTTGCCACTGCCTGGCGATACGGCCCTGGCGATCTGTAACACCATGGTCAAACACAGCATCGCCAAAGGTGAATACAACCAGCGCCGGGCCGAATGCGAGGCTGGGGTGCGCGCTCTGTCGAAGGTTCTGCCGCGGGTTCGGGCATTGCGAGATGTAACGCTGGAGAATCTGGAAGCGTACGGGCACGATCTGCCCGATGTCGTTGTGCGGCGCTGCCGTCACGTCATCGGCGAAAACGCGCGTGTCCTCAAGGCAGCGACGGCGCTGGAGCGTGGGGACTTGCAGGCATTCGGGAATCTGATGCTGGAGTCGCATCGAAGCCTGCGCGACGACTTTGCAGTGAGTTGCTCGGAACTCGACTTGATGGTGGGACTCGCCGGACAAGCAAAAGGCGTTTACGGAACGCGAATGACGGGAGGCGGGTTTGGCGGTTGTACCATTGCGCTGGTCAAGACCGATTGCGTCGAAGCGTTCCAGCGGACGGTGCAGGAAGGCTATCAACGCTCGACCGGCCGCAAGCCGGAGATTTACATCTGCGCCGCTGCCGATGGGGTTGGCAGGATAACATGAGAAGGTTGGGTGTGAAGTAGTTCAAGAAATGGGCACGAAGCGAATGAGGGTTCTAGTTACAGGGGGAGCGGGCTACATCGGCAGCGTAGTTGCCGACGACCTATTGCAAGCAGGACACCAGGTAGTCGTTTTCGATAACCTGAGTCGCGGACATCGCCAGGCGGTGCCGAAAAAGGCTGAGTTGATAGTGGGCGAGTTGGCGGATCGCCCTCACCTTGACCAAGTGTTCCGGTTGCGCGCGATTGATGCGGTCATGCATTTTGCAGCGCTCATCGAAGCGGGAGAGTCGATGAAAGCTCCGGAGGAATTTTTCCGCAACAACACCGCGAACGCGCTGACCCTGCTCGAAGCGATGCTCGCGGCCGGGGTGAAGCGCCTCGTTTTCTCGTCGACGGCGGCGCTGTTCGGCGATCCCGATCGCACTCCGATTGAGGAGGACGATCCCGCTTCGTCCAACCAATGCGTACGGCGAATCGAAACTGCTGGTGGAACGCATGCTGGCGTGGTTCCATCGGATCCACGGCCTGCGCTATGCCAGCCTGCGATATTTCAATGCCGCCGGCGCGTCCCGTCCCGGCCAAGGCGAGGCGCACCAGCCGGAGACGCATCTGATTCCCCGAATCCTCGAAGTCGCCCTCGGCCGCGCCGAACACGTGAACATTTTCGGGACCGACTATCCCACGCCGGACGGCACCTGCATCCGCGATTACATCCACGTCAGCGATCTGGCGCACGCGCACCTGTTGGCCCTCCATGCGTTGGAAGATGCGCTGGAGCCGGGGAATTCCGCTCCGTTGATCCGCAAACCATTGATCTACAACCTGGGCAACGGACAGGGCTTCAGCGTGCGCCAGGTAGTCGAGGTGGCGCGCAAAGTCACCGGGCATCCGATTCCGGTGATCGAATCGCCTCGTCGCGCGGGCGACCCAGCCGTGTTAATTGCCAGCTCGGAAAAAATTCGGTGCGACTTGGGCTGGCAGCCGAAATTCCCGGATTTGAAAACGATTATTGAAAGCGCGTGGCAGTGGCATCGAGCCCATCCCGACGGATACCCGAGATGAAAATGGCAGGCGGTCAACGTCAACCCCATGAACTTTTCTGAACTGGCATCGCAGCCGCATCGCCGCTTCAATCCGTTGACCCGGGAGTGGGTGCTGGTGTCGCCGCATCGCACCGAGCGGCCTTGGCGGGGACAGGTCGAATCCGTTTCGCCGGAAGCGCTGGCGACTTACGATCCCAACTGCTATCTCTGTCCCGGCAATGCCCGAGCTGCAGGAGTGAAAAACCCCGCCTACACGGAGACGTTTGTTTTTGACAATGATTTTGCGGCCCTGAAGTCAGACACACCCGCTGATGAAATTGAGGAAGAGGGATTGCTGTTTGCCCGCAGCGAAGCCGGGCGTCTGCCGGGTGGTGTGCTTCTCGCCACGACACGATCTCACGATGGCCCGCATGAGCTTGCCCGAACTGCGACACGTGGTCGATACGTGGGTGCGAGAGTTCTCGGAACTCGGGAGTGATCCGCACATCCGGTCGGTTCAGATTTTCGAGAATCGCGGCGCGATGATGGGATGCAGCAATCCTCATCCCCACGGGCAGATCTGGGCCAACGAAACTTTACCCAACGAATTGGCGAAGGAACTCGCCGCATTTCGAGACTACCGGCAAGTCGCACGGCGCGACCCTGCTGAACGATTACCTGAATCTGGAACTGGAAAAACAGGAACGGTTGGTATGCGCCAACGACCATTTCGTACTGCTGGTGCCGTTCTGGGCGGTCTGGCCCTTTGAGACCCTGCTCATCAGCCGGAGATGCGTGCCGGCTCTCGATGAACTGACGGACGAGGAGCGCACCGCTCTGGCCGAGATACTCCGGCAGGCCACCATTCGTTACGACAATCTATTTCACACCTCGTTTCCTTACACCATGGGTTTTCATCAGCGGCCCACCGATGGCGAGGACTATCCTGAATTCCACCTGCACGCGCATTTCTATCCGCCCCTGCTGCGCTCGGCGACGATCAAGAAATTCATGGTTGGTTACGAGATGCTGGCCATGCCGCAGCGGGACATCACCGCCGAAACCGCGGCGCTGTGGCTGCGGGATGTGCCGGCCCGGCATTATCTGGACCTGTAACCGCCCCCAGTTCAACGGTCATCGTCCAGCGATCATGGCCTAACGACCATAAACGTTCTGATAAGATTCACCTCTTATTTGTTATTACGAGCGCCCGTCATGCGGCGGGTATGCATTTCCGCTCGCCCGATGAATTGTGCGGGAGCGGGGATTGATCGGACGACGATGATTCTGGCCGGGGACATTGGCGGCACAAAATGCAATCTTGGGTTGTTCCGGCAAGAAGGGTTTGCCCTTCGTCCCGCGTTCCAGCGCCGTCTCGCGACCCGGGATTACACGGGATTCGAAGATCTGATCGAAGATTTTCTCCAACAAGCGACAACAGCGGATGAGAACGCGAGTGGGCCGGCAATTGATGCCGCTGGGTTCGCCGTAGCAGGCGCGGTCGTGGAAGGGCGGCATTACTCGGAAAACCTGCCTTGGGTACTAGACGCCTCGGCGCTTGCACGGAAGTTGAATCTGAAAAACATACGATTGTTGAACGACCTCATAGCCACCGCCTTGAGTCTGGAGCGGCTGTCCTCGAATGACTTCGTAACGCTGAATCCAGGAATCCCCGGGCATCATGCGACGAGAGGCGTGATTGCGGCGGGAACCGGCTTGGGAGAGGCTCTTCTTTTCTGGGATGGCGAAAAGTATCACGTTGCGCCGGCCGAAGGAGGACAAGCGGATTTTGCGCCACGCACGGAGCGTGAGATGCAACTGCTCCGCCATTTAAGGTTGCAGTTGCCGCACGTCTCGTGCGAGGAGATTGTCTCCGGACGGGGTTTTCGCAGGATTCACGAATTTCTGAACCCTGCGGTGCGCCACGCATCGTTCGAGTCACCAGAGGGCAATGCCGCGAGCGAAATTACGCAGCGGGGATTGGCGAAATCTTGCGCCGTTTGCGAGGAGACGCTGGATTTCTGGACCGAAATCTATGGTGCGGTGACGGGGAATTTCGCGTTGCAGACCATGGCGGTTGGTGGCGTCTACATCGCGGGCGGCATCGCGATGAAAATCCTGCCTAAGCTTCAGGATGGCACGTTCTTCAAGTCCTTTTGCGGCGCGGGCAAACTGGCGCCGGTGCTGGCGCGCGTTCCAATATCGGTGGTTGTGAATGAAGACGCGCCGATGTTGGGGGCTGCGTATCAGGCATTGAGCAGCGTCATCTAGCCGAGACCGCCAGCGTTGGCTTGGTTGCATCGCGAGGGCAAATGCAGAGGTCCTTCCCCGGCGGGTGCGCTTAGGGCCAGGACGACAATTTGATACTTAGCTCCGGCTGCTAAAGGACGAAAGGATTGGCACTGTGTCTCAGGACGAAAAGGCTGGTTACAACCGCTTCCTCCTGCTGGTAGCGGGACTTGGCGGACTGCTCTACGGCGTGGATGTGGGCATCATTGCGGGGGCTTTGCCGTATCTGGAGGCCACCTCCGGGTTGAATGCGGGCCAGCTTTCCATCGTGGTCGCGGCCGTGCTCCTCGGCAGCGTGATCTCGACCTTGTTTGCCGGCGCGCTGGCGGACTGGATGGGGCGCAAGCCTCTGATGATGCTTAGCGGACTGCTGTTTGTCTGCAGCATTCCCATCATTGCACTCTCGCATGGCTATGAGTCGCTGGTGCTGGGCCGCTTGTTACAGGGCATCAGCGCCGGCCTGATCGGTGTCGTGGTCCCGCTGTATCTGGCAGAGTGCCTGGCGGCGGCGAGCCGCGGCAAGGGGACGGGAATTTTCCAATGGCTGCTGACGCTGGGCATTGTGACCGCAGCCATCGTTGGCATGTTCTTCAGTATTCGCGTCGAAGAGGTGGCGAAGCTGGGCGATCCCGCGAGGCTCTTCGCCTTCAAAGACACGGCCTGGCGCAGCATTTTCTGGGTTTCGCTGCCCCCCGGCATCTTGTTCGTGATCGGCAGCTTCATGGTGTCGGAGTCTCCGCGCTGGCTGTTTCTCCGCGGGAAACGGGATGCGGCCTACGCCGCGCTGCTGCGTTCTCGCAGCAACGAACAAGCCGACGTTGAGCTGGCGGAGATGGAACAAGTCACCGCGGCTGAAAAAGCTAAAACCTCAACCGGGGCCAAGGCGAAGGAATCGCTCTTGCGCCGCAAGTACGTTGTTCCGTTTGTCCTGGCCTGCGTCATTCTCGCTTGCAACCAAGCGACTGGTATCAATTCCATCATTGGCTATAACACGAATATCCTCTTGCAGAGTGGTCTTTCCGACGTCCAGGCGCATTGGGGCTACGTTCTTTTCACGGTCGTGAATTTTCTGATGACCATTGGCGGCGTGCTGCTGGTGGACCGCAAGGGACGCAAGTTTCTGCTGTCGGTGGGAACGGCCGGGATTATTCTGTCGCTGGTTTCGACGGGCCTGCTCTTCCGCAGGACGGAACGCCTGCGCATGGATTCCCGGAGTTCGGTTCAGTCCATGGTTACGGCCGACCAGAAAGTCACAATCACGTACAGCCAGAAGCTGGCGGAGACGCTTCTGGGCGCAGCGCTCGGCACACCGGGTGACGCTGCCCAGCGAATCGGCAAGCGCCCTACTTCGTTGGTCGTCATCTATTCGTATGGAGACTTCCGCGCCGCAACCAAGGCGGCACGTTCCGACGATGCCGCCGCGACCCCGATCCAGATCACGCGTGAAAGCTCGGTGCCCGCCAACAAGGTGGTGGCCTTCTTTTCGAATCCCTTTGGCAATCTCGATGCCGCGCGCCAGGCTCCGCTGAGAATCGACAATGCACTGATCACCCCGCTTCCCAGCCCGCGCAGCGGAATGTTGGTCGCGATCACGCTTTTCGTATTCATGGCATTTTTCGCGATTGGCCCCGGAGTCTGTGTGTGGCTGGCGCTCTCGGAGTTGATGCCGACGCGGATTCGCTCGAACGGGATGAGCATCGCGCTACTAATCAACCAGGCGGTTTCGACGAGTATCGCCGCCGTATTCCTGCCGATGGTCGGCAAGCATGGTTACGCCACCATGTTTTTTGGTTTTGCCGCCTGCACGGTCATTTACTTCATCACCGCCGCAGTGTTTCTGCCGGAGACGAAGGGGAAGACACTGGAAGAAATCGAAGCGCATTTTGAGGGAGCAAGCTCTTAACGGGGTGAAACTCCAATCACTGGCCCCTCTGCGGCAAAAAAGATCTTGAACGCAAAGTACGCGAAGGGCGCAAGGAAAGCGCCGGACGGATTCAGTGCACCACTACCACCGCATACGATCTCTTGACCATTTGTTTACCCCCGCCGACAAAGCTCGTGGCCTCGCTCCATAAGCTGATCTCAGAACGACGAGAGTGTGATTGCAATCACACGAAATAGTGACTGGTGCTACAGTAGGCGGTGACCCTTGACGCGGATACTATCCGCCAACTTGGGTCCTCAAGAATTGGAGCGAATCAGCCACAACTTCTGCCGCTAAGGAGGCGATGCAATGGATATGCCGCGTCGGGTGTCTCTGTTTTTCACTCTGGTCCTGACCGTCGTATTGCTGACGGGAAGCAGTTATGCGATTCCGGCTTTCTCGCGCCAGTACGGCACTTCGTGCACCACCTGCCACATTGACTTTCCCAAGCTCAACGATTTTGGCAAGGCCTTCAAAGACGCCGGATTCAAGTTTCCGAAGGGCGATGAAGACTTTATCAAGGTCCCTCCCGTAATGCTGGGAGCGCCGGCGCAGAAAGAATTGTGGCCGCACACGGTATTTCCGGGAACGATTCCCGGGCTGCCGCAAATCGGCCTGCGATACAACCAGTTTTTTCAGTACACCAGCGGTAACGCTAACAACTACTATCAGGTTCCTCCAGGAACGTCGCCCGGGTCGGCCCTCTCGCCCACGATTCCACGTACCGATTTTCAGGCAGGCTACTTCAGTATCTTCATGGCGGGGAATTTTGGCAGCGATATCGCCTTCTGGGTCGATGACGATCTGAGTGTGTCGGGCGCCAACGCCAACGGTGCTCTCGGCGACGGTTATCTGCGCTTCGTAAATCTTGGGCGCTTCCTTAAGCTGCCAAAAGACGCATTCACGGTGAGAGTGGGCCAGTTCGAACTGGACTTGCCATTCACGCAGGCTCGTTCGATCAACATCAGTCCCTACGATATTTACACCGAGGTGAACATCGGCGTGGCCAATCCAGCGAACGGCCTGCCGAGTGTGAACAACCAGTTTTCCATGGCGGACGCGGCTCAAGGAATCGAATTCAGCGGAGGCCATCAATATGGCGGCTACCACTATTCGCTGGCGGTTGTGAACCAGAACACCAGCGGAGGAGCAGCGGCATCCCCGCCCAATGTCTCGTCGCCATCGGCCTTTTTCTCGGATTCCAACTACAAAGACATCTACGGCCGGTTTTCTTACCGCTTCAATCTGGAGAGAGACCCAGCGAGCCGCCACGATATTCAGGCGGCCGGCGCCACCGGGCCGCGCGACCACACGTACCTGAGCTTGGGCGCGTTCTTTTTCAAGGGTCGGTCGGTACAGCGCTTCAGCGGGTCGACCGGAGGCGCAACTGACATTCTGACCGCGCGCGAACCTTTCTACCGTGTCGGCGGGGATTTCAGCTTTAACTACCGTACGTTCAATCTGTTCGGTCTCTACATGTACGGCCACGACAACGATCTGCTGTTGAACTCCGACTTTACGGGATTCCTTACTGGCACCCCTGCCAAGTTCAACGGCGGCTTCCTCGAAGCCGATTATCTCGCGCTGCCCTGGCTGATGACGATTTTGCGTTACGATCACGTCCAGTCCACGGCGGATTTCCTGAACGGGGCTGCCTCAGGGAATTATTTTTCACCGCTCGGCAGCACGCGCGACCGGGTCACACCCGGGGTCCAGTTCCTGATTCACGCCAACATCAAGGCGTCGTTTGAGTATGCGTTCCGTCCGCAACAAGCCCTTTCGTACGATCCAACAACTGGGAAGGCGGTGAACCCGTTCCGTACGAACACTGCTACCGGTGCGTTAGAATTCGTCTACTAGGTAAGGGGACTTCTTACGACGAATGATTTGCAAAGGAAAAGAGGAGAGAAAAATAAATGAAAGACACTTTTGTGATGGTGATCGTAGTAATAACGCTGATGAGCCTGGCTGCCAGCGCAGGCACGATCAGCGGGAAAGTTTCCGGCGTGACCGGCGAATCGGTGGTCTACGTTGACGCCGTTGCCGGAAAGACTTTCCCAGCTCCGACGGCGAAGCCGGTCATGGACCAGAAAGGTCTGATGTTCCAACCCCACCTGATGGTGGTGGAGCAGGGCACGACGGTCGAGTTCCTGAACAGCGATAGTGTCGCCCACAACGTGTTCTGGCCTTCCGTCGGCGGGAACAGGAAACTCACCCACAACCTGGGTACGTGGCCGAAGGGCGAAAAACGTCCGTTCAAGTTTGACAACCCTGGCGCAGTGCCGTTGTTGTGCAATGTGCATCCGGAGATGTCAGGCTATATCGTGGTGTCGCCCACCCCGTACTTTGCTACCACGGATAAGTCAGGCGAATACAAGATTGAGAACGTCCCCGACGGTAGCTACACCGTGACCGCGTGGCATGAAGGCGCCAAGACTAAATCCCAGCCGGTGAAGGTGGCGGGCGACAGCAAAGCGGACTTCACACTGAGCAAATAGCTAAGCAATGGAGCGACGGGCGTCTCGCCCGTGCCGCCGGGCGGGTACGCCCGGCGCTCCACTTACCTGGGGGATTGCCGTCTTGCTGAAGCGGTTCAAAGACAAAAAAGTGGACAGGGACTGGTTGAACACCAACTTTCCCTGCATGATGGCTTGCCCGGCCCACACCAACGCGGGCCGCTACGTCGCGCTCATTGCGGAAGGGCGATTTGAGGAAGCTTACAAGTTTGCCCGCGATCCTAATCCGCTGGCGAGCATCTGCGGCCGGGTTTGCGCGCATCCATGTGAAACTGCCTGTCGCCGCGGAGACATCGATCGCCCCATCGCCATACGTGCTCTCAAGCGTTTTCTGACGGAGCGGCACGGCCCGGAATCGAAGCGTCCTGTCGACATCAATGCGGGACGGGGCCAGAACCGGCTGCCCTTCAAGGTCGCCGTGGTGGGCGGCGGGCCCGTCGGTCTATCGGCGGCGCATGATCTCGCTCTCATGGGCTACTCGGTCACGATTTATGAAGCTGCTCCTGTGGCCGGCGGAATGCTTTACCTCGGCATTCCCGAATATCGGTTGCCTCGCGACGTGGTGGAAGCGCAAGTGCGAGAAATTCTCGCGACCGGCGACATTACTCTGAAGCTCAATCAGGCAGCGGGACGCGATTTCACGGTCTCCGACCTGCGCCATCAGGGCTTCGATGCGGTGCTGATCGCGGTGGGCGCGCATCGCAGCCGCGATCTCACCATTCCGGGGGTTGAGTTGGATGGCGTTTACAAGGGCATCGATTTTCTGCTCAACGTGAATCTTGGCTACAAGTTCACCATCGGCAAGAAGGTGATTGTGATCGGCGGCGGCAACGTGGCCATGGATGTGGCGCGCTCGGCGGCTCGCGAAGTGGTCCGGCAGCATGTCGCGGGAGTAGAAGACCTGGAGCCTTCACTCGAAAGTGTAAGTGCCGTGGCCACGAAAGAGATGGTGGACGTGTCGCTCTCCGCACTTCGCCTGGGCGCGCAGGAAGTGCATCTTGTCTGCCTGGAGAATCGCGAAGAGATGCCGGCGGCCCTGGAAGAAATTGAAGAGGCCGAAACCGAAGGCATCGTCATGCATCCCGGCCTCGGTCCCAAGCGCATGATCGGCAGGGACGGCAAAGTGGTGGCGTTGGAGACCCTGAAGACGAAGTGGGTCTTCGATCAGAACAGGCGCTTCAATCCTGCGTTCTATGAGGGCAGTGAAACGCAGCTGGAGTGCGACACCATCATCATGGCCGTCGGCCAGGCGCCCAATCTGGACTTTCTTAAACCCGAAGACGGCGTGGAGAAATCTCCGCGCGGGCTGATCGCGGTGAACCCGCAAACGCTGATGACCTCGGCGAACGGAATCTTTGCCGGTGGGGACTGCGTGTTCGGTCCGCGGTTGATCATCGACAGCGTGGCGGACGGCAAGCGCGCCGCGGTAGGTATCGATGAGTTCCTGCGTGGCCAGAAGCATCCCGAGCCCATTGTCGAAGTCGAGGTCTTCAAGCGCCACAGCATGCCGCTGGATTTGCTGGATCTGGTTCGACCCGCGATTCCGATGCTGCCGCTGGAGCGCCGCACCGGAGTGACCGAAGTCGAGGTCGGCTACGACGCTCAGTCCGCGATGGAGGAAGCTCAGCGTTGCCTGCACTGCTGGGTGAACACGATCTTCGAGGGCGTCCCGGAAGATGGGAGCATGTGCATCCTGTGCGGCGGTTGCGTGGATGTGTGCCCGGAAAACTGCCTGCAGCTTGTATCGCTGGATCGCATCCAGTTCGAGCCCGAAACCGTGCAGCAGATCTTAGAACATCAGGAATTGTTTGGCGTGGAACTCGACGAAGTGGCGGCCGACGAACTCGGCATCGTGACCGGTTCCGCCATGCTGAAAGACGAGACTCGCTGTATTCGCTGCGGACTGTGCGCGGCGCGTTGTCCCGTTGGCACCATCACGATGGAGTCATATAATCTGGCTTCCGCCGAGCGCACCGGATTGATTTCGATTGAATCGATTGATGGACCGCTCCGGCCCAAATCGCCAGTTGCTGCTGGAGGCCCGAGGTAAGCGTCCCAGGTAAACGAATGTCCAAAGAGAAAAAAATCACGCCGGCTGAGTCGGGCAACGAGTTCGACCGCCGCGCTTTTTTTGTGAAGCTGGGATTGGGATCGTTGAGCATCGCCGCAGCGGGTACGGCGGCGTTCTCCTACCAGTTTCTCTCGCCCAATGTTCTGTACGAGCCCTCTCCCATCGTTAACGCGGGCAAGCCGGAAAATTATGAAGTGAATTCGGTGACCCTGGACGTGAACGCGGCAATTTATCTCATCCACGCGCCGGAAGGTTTTTTTGCTATGAGCGCCGTCTGTACCCACCTCGGCTGCATAACCGCGTGGAAACCGGAGTTGGGCATCATCGCTTGCCCTTGCCATGGGAGCAAATTTTATGTTTTCCAAGCTCAGAAAACGCCCGGAGAGAAGATTGAAGGGCCCGCGCCCCGGCCGCTGCCCTGGTTGCAGACCTGGATCAGCGACGAGGGTGATCTCATGGTGGACCGTTCTATCACAATTCATCCGATGCAGTTTGTGAGGGTGTGAAGGTGGCGAAAACAATCGCGGGCTATATCGCGAACAATTTCGAGGAGTTACGCTCCACGCGGGTTTGGCGTTCGGTGTTCCGCAGCGGGACCGGATCGAGCACTCTGCACCGGGCGCTGGCGGTGCAGCAGAACGTATTCCTGCACCTGTTCTCCACCAAGGTGCGGACCCGCATGCTCAGCTTCAGTGCCACCTGGTATCTGGGCACGCTGACCTTCGGGACCTTTCTCATCCTGGTAGCCACGGGCATTCCCCTGATGTTTTACTACCATCCCTCGGTGCCGCAGGCCTATGCCGACACCAAGGATCTGCAGTTTGTAGTCAGCTCCGGTTTGTTTCTACGCAACCTGCACCGCTGGTCCGCGCACGCCATGGTGTTTCTTGTGTTCGCGCACATGTTCAAGGTGTTTTACCGGGGAGCTTATCGGGCGCCGCGCGAGTTCAATTGGGTCATTGGAGTTATCCTGCTGCTGATCACGCTGCTGCTCAGTTACACGGGCTACTTACTACCCTGGGATCAATTGGCTTTTTGGGCGATTACGGTAGGTTCTAACATCGCTTCCGCTGTGCCGGTGATGGGCAACAAGGTTCACTTCCTGATGCTCGGCGGAAATATGGTGAACGCCAATGCTCTGTTGCGTTTCTACGTGCTGCACTGCATGATTCTGCCGCTGGTCGCGATCCTTTTTGTCGCCGTTCATTTCTGGCGGATTCGTAAAGACGGCGGCCTCTACAGCCACCCAAGCGAGCCCAGAACGGTTGCGGCTCAAGCGGTTCCGGTGGCGGCGAAGGGAGGGCAATAGCATTGAGCGAGAAGGCGCCCGACCCGAAAGATTTTGTCGCCGGCATGGATTCGAATGCCCGCAAGTCACCGACGCGGGTTGTCTTCGTCACCCGGCGAACCTCGGCGCAGGTCAAGGTTACGGACGAAGACCAGGTGCAGACGTATCCGGAAGTCCTCTTCCGCGCCCTGGTCGCGATCGAGGTGCTGACGATCGCGTTGGTGGGCGTGTCGCTTCTGTTCAACGCACCGCTGGAAGGTATTGCCAATCCCTTGGTTACGCCCAACCCCGCCAAGGCGCCCTGGTACTTCCTCGGCTTGCAGGAAATGCTGCACTACTTTCCTCCCGTGGTTGCGGGTGTGCTGGTTCCGGGCCTGGTGGTGATGGCGCTGATTGTGATTCCGTATTTCAACATCAACATCGAGGCCGAGGGCGTGTTCCTAAAGGACCGCAAGCGCCGCATCCTTATTTTCTACGTGGTTGCCGCTGCCCTCTCGGTGTTCTTGCTATGGTTCGATGTGTATGTGGCGCTGGCGCCGACGCTGATGGTCGCCGGGTTCATGGCACTGGCGGCGCAAAGTTCTCCGCAGTCGACTTCGGCGTTCCGGCGTTATCTTGCCGCCAAACCACTTTCCTACTGGATCATGACCTGGTTTCTGTTCGAACTGGCCGTGCTCACGGCGGTTGGCACTTTTTTCCGCGGCCCGGGCTGGTCCTGGGTGTTGCCCTGGAGAAGCTAACTTGCAATCGTCAAAGAACAAATTGTCTTCCCTGTGGCAGACGTTGTTCGGCCATCCGGTGCGCGCCTTCGGCGTGGTCAGCCTGCTGCTGTTGATATCGCTGGCCATTGCACCGGCGAAGAATCACTTCAGTGAATGGCGCCGCTACCAGAACAAATATCTCGCGCTGATTCGGGGCCGGGGAGAGGCGGTAACGCTGCAGCGCCACTTTCACGAGGGCATCCAGCAGATATGGCTTCCGCAGCTTGGGGTCGTGGATCGCTGCACCACCTGCCACGTCGGATTGAAAGAGGCGAGTCTGGCCGATGTCAGCACCCAGCCGTTCCGTCTGCATCCGGTAATTCCGCACACGCTCGACCAGTTCGGCTGCGTGATGTGTCACCGTGGGCAAGGGCCCGGCGACCACCGTCGAGGAAGCCCATCGCAGCACGCTGGCCTGGGAGCAGCCGATCTTGCCGGCGCGCTACGTCCAATCTTCCTGCGGACAATGCCATCGCGCTCCTCTAACCGGTACACCGCAACTGAACCTGGGACGCACTTTGCTGACGCGATATGGCTGCGTGCACTGCCACACCATCAAACTGCCCGACGGCAGCGCGATCCAGCCGACCGACGATCCGCCTTCCCTGGAGCACATCGCCGACAAGACCACGCGGGAATGGATTTATGCCTGGTTGAAGGATCCCCAGGCGTACGCGGTCACCGCGACAATGCCGAATTTCAAGTTAAGCGATCCGGACGCGCGCGATATTTCGGCTTTCCTGATCTCGGACAGCACGCCGCTTGCCGGAGACGCGGCGCCAGCAGCCGAAAGGTCAGAAGACGCCCGATCCAACGGAGGGAGCCAGCCTGTACGGCGAGTCATTCTGCTCCTCTTGCCATGCCGTGCAAAACGCCGCCGGCAACGTGGTGGGCGGGGATGTCGGTCCGGAGTTGACCCGCGTCGGTACCAAAGTCAAACTCGAGTGGTTGCGGGCGTGGTTGCGCAACCCGCGCATCTACGATTCGGGGACGGCCATGCCGCACTACCGTTTCACCGATCCGCAACTTTCCCTGCTTACTGCTTTCCTTGGAAACAAGACGGATTCCGATCTGCTGGCGAATGTGCATCTCGACGCCGCCACACCGGAACAGATTGCGCACGGCAAGCGTCTGGTCACTGAGTACGGCTGCGCTTCATGCCACGAGATCAACGGCATCAAGAAGCCAGATAACTTCGCTCCCGAATTGACCCGCATCGGGAGTAAGCCGCTCACACAAATTGTTTTCCTGCCGGGGATGACGCACGCTATACCGGATTACATTGCGGCCAAGATTCGGCAGCCCCATGCATTCGGATCGGCGCTGAAGATGCCGCAGTTCAACCTCGCGACCGCGCAAGTTGATGCTTTGACGACGGCGCTGCTCGCGCTCACCGACCGGGCACATGACTTGCCGCTGGCCTTGACCGTTCCGGCGAAACCGGCTTCGAATTACCAGCCCGCGGGCAAGGCTGGACAACTCATGGCGGACATGGCTTGCTTCACTTGCCACGCCATCAACGGCCGCGGCGGCGACCTTGCTCCCGACCTGACCTGGGAAGGCAGTTCGGTGCAGCGGCCGTGGCTGCAGGCGTTCTTGAAGAACCCTGGCACGCTGCGTCCGGCGCTGATCCGCCGCATGCCGAGGTTCAATCTTTCCGATGACGACGCGAAGGAACTGACCGACTACATCATGACCGTTTATCAGACGCCGGCATTCGACCGCGATTCGATGCCGTCCGGCGGCTATCCGCCTGCACAGGTGGAGCAGGGGAAACAGCTCTTCTATTCCAAGTATGCCTGCCAGTCTTGCCACATCGTCGATACCAAGGTGGATAAAGGCTACATCGGACCGACCCTCACGCAGGTTGGCTCGCGCCTGACCGCTCCCTGGATTTACCACTGGCTCAAGAACCCGCAGGCCATGCGGCCCGGCGTCATCGAACCGAACCGCAACATGAGCGACGAAGACGCCCGCGCTCTGACCGCATTCCTGATGATGCAGAAGGGCTCCAGCAAGCAGGGGGCGAAGAAATAACATGTTCAGACACTGGCGAACACTCTTCGCAGTCTCCCTCGCCCTGGTAGGCGCAGGATGCGCGCGTAAGCCGGGACCGGCCTCCGCCCTCAGGCCCACAGGGTTTGGCGCCGCACTGGTGGAGTCGAGCGGCGGCAAGCAGATTGGCGCAACTGGCACGGTGCTCGCGCAGCCTCTGGTCGTGCAGGTTAACGACGATCAAGGGAATGCCGTCACCGGAGCGCTGGTCGAGTTCAGCGGACCTGCGGGCGTAAGTTTTGATCCTCCGAGCGGCCTGAGCGATTCCAGCGGACAGCTCAGCACGAACGTCGCTCTGGGCAGCATGGCGGGCCGATACCAACTTATCGCGCACACATTGACGAAAGCTCAGAAGTCTGTCGACCTGAAGATCGTCGAACTGAAGATTGAAGAAATTGCGCTCGGATATCAGCAGCAAGTTGGATTTCAGCTCGACAACAAGTATTGCGCGCGCTGCCACAATCCGGAGTCAACTCCGGAGCGGGTTTCCAATTACGACAATCTTGAAGTCAAGCCGCACCCGTTCACCGAGGGCGACACGCTCAACAAAATGAGCGACGCGGAACTGATCGCAATAATCGGTCACGGCGGACCGGCGCTCAACAAGTCTGCATTGATGCCACCGTACGGCTATACTCTCAGCAAGACGGAGATCGAGGCGTTAGTCTCTTACATTCGCCTGATCTCCGATCCTCCCTATCATGCTGCCGGAATGGTCTATGCACAAAAGTAGGGCCGGTCTGGTGGGCCTTGGTCGATGTGTACTTGGTCTGACCCTTCTTAGCGTGATCGTGACCAACGCCGCGGTGGCTCAAGTGGTATCGCCGGTGGAAATCAAAGACCCGGCATTGCGCGCGCTGCAGCAACAATACATGGACGACTTGGGACTGGCGGGCGCGGATATTCTGTCAACCCATTTCGACTATCCGTTCTACCTCAGCCGCAAGCTCGACCTGGACGAAGCGCGGCAACAAGTCGCGGATCAAGCGTCCATTCGCTTCGACACCTATAGCGGCAAGACTGTACTTGCGATTACCGGTAACTACTATGCCGCGTACTCCGCGCAAAGAATCAATCCAGAACAGCGGGCACGGAGCACTTTTCTCAACGTGG
>CAWABC010000074.1:0-46084 GCA_963780105.1 uncultured Acidobacteriaceae bacterium | reverse complement strand
CAAGCCGCACCCTGCGCAAAGTCGACGCGGATGCTGAAGTTGCCCCGGCCACATCGCGCTTCGGCTGCGGGCTGGTTGCGCCCTGTTCCAGCCCACGCAAGCCGCGTTCGCCTTCCACCCGCAACACCGCTCCCGCCGGACCCTCCCCCAGCAGAAGCATAACTTTACCGCCCACCGGTTGCGCTTCGATCATAGACGCAATGAGATACTGCAAAGCCAGCCGCAGCCGTGACTCCGGCACCGGCAGCGCCGCCGTGCAGGTGCCTACCAGGCGCAACCGGACTCCGCGCACCGCCGCGATCGAAGATAGTTCTTCGATCACACTCCGCAGGGCCGGCGCCAGCGCGGTCGAAGAAGCTTCTGGCCGGGGCTGCTCTGCATCCAGATACTCCCGCATCAACTGGATCATGCCGATGACTTTTTCTGTCTGTTGTAGCGCTACTGCGACACTCTCCTGCTGCTGCTCCGCGACTTCATCGGGCGAGAGTTCGCGCGGAAGATCGAGCGAAAGTTCGAGCGAACAGCGCAAACTAGTCAGCGGCTGACTTAACGAGTGCAGCAATTCGCCGAGCACGTCCGGACCTCGTGGTACCTTCGTAAGGGAATGCGGGCTCGCGCTCATGCCGATGCTCTTTCCGGACACATCTGGTATCCCACCCCACGAACCGTGTGAATCAAGGTTGGCGTAAAGCCGTCGTCCACCTTACGCCGCAGATAGTTGATGTACACATCCACCACGTTCGTAGTGGAGTCGAAGGTCAGGTTCCAGACGTGTTCGATGATCATGGCCCGAGTCAGCCGACGCCCGGCGTTGCGCATCAGGTACTCCAGCAGCGCGAATTCCTTGGTCGTCAATTCAATGTGCCGGCCGGCGCGCTCCACTCTGCGCTCCACGCGATCCAAACAAAGGTCGCGGACGGTGAGCACCGATTCCGATGGCAGATGGCTGCGCCGCAACAACGCCCGCGCCCGCGCTGACAATTCGAGATAGGAAAACGGCTTGACCAGATAGTCGTCCGCGCCCGAATCCAGGCACTGCACACGGTCTTCGACCCGGCTGCGCGCGGTCAGAATCAGCACCGGCAAGCTCGCCTTCTGCTGCCGCAAACTCTTCAGGACTGACAACCCGTCAACCCCCGGCAGATTCAGGTCAAGCACCACCAGATCGTAGTCAATTTCCATGGCCATCGTGCGGCCATGGTTCCCGTCGTTGGACACATCGACCACGTGATGCTCCGCTTCCAGCCCTTTTCGGATAAAGCTGGCGAGCGCCGTATCGTCTTCCACAATAAGAATTCTCATGAGTTTCGTCTAAGTCGATTAACTGTGAACCGATTCTCATTCTCGACTTACTCGCAGGGGCGCACAAGATAACCTGACCGTACGAAGGGACGTACTTGAGAAAAGGGAAGAACAGAAATGCATTTCCGTGGGGACGGAGCACCGCCCCGTCCAAATTAAGTTACCTGGGCAAAGACTCAGCGTTCGGTATTTGGTTGCGGAGGCGCTGCGGATCGCTGGACGATAGCATTCGCGCGGTCTACGACTCGGCGGTGACCAGCCGACTCTGGGATTATGAGTGCTATCGGGATTTTTCACCAGTTATCGTTCTGTGTAATTATGGTCGCTTAGTCGCGTTGTCTTGTGCCAACCCCACAGATGTAAAAGTACGGGGAAGAAGGACCCCATACCCACGCCAAATAACAGGCCGCTGAGCAGGACACAGGTCAATTGCAAGAAATACTGCGAGGTTCTGACATCGGCATTCATCCACTTCGCGAACCCGAACAGCAGACAAGCAGTCACGCTGGACGCAACGCACACCGTCCCGTACCGCCGATGGTTGAAGTTCCGCGGTTTTCCTCGCCATGCCGCATACGCGATCGCAATGGCAAGTACTGGCCCGACGACGAAGAAGGTCAGCAGTTGCATTGCGCCTGTCAGCCACAGGTAGTCTGGATTCATGGGCAAAGGATACGCTAGCCCGCACACTTCGGGCATAATCAGAGTCCACTTGGAAGGCATTGAGCTCTAAGTTGGCGCATGTCGGGCGCAGCCCTGCCCCCACCCATATCTACGCGCCCAGCGCCGCACGAATCGGCTCGGCGATCGCCTCCGCCAGCCGATCGATCTGCTCTTTCGACTCGGCCTCGATCATCACGCGCGCCAGGGCTTCGGTGCCGGAGTAACGCACCACCGCCCGGCCATTGCCGTCGAGTTCCCGCTCCGCCGCCGCAATCGCCGCTTGCACCGCCGGAATCTGCGCGAAGGGGGTCTTGTTCCGGACCCGCACATTGCGGATCGTCTGCGGAAATACCTTCAGATCGCTCACCAGATCGGCCAGCGGCTTGCCCGTCCGGGCCATGATCTCCAGCACCCGGAGAGCGGTCAGCAGTCCATCGCCGGTGGTCGCCTCGCCATCGCGAAACAGTATGTGACCCGACTGTTCGCCCCCCAGAGTAGCTCCCACGCGCTGCATTTCTTCGAGCACGTACTTATCGCCGACATTGGCGCGCAGCATCTGAATGCCGGATCGCTTGAGCGCCAACTCCAGTCCCATATTCGACATGGTCGTCGCCACCACGGTGGCATTGGCGAGCGCGCCGCGCGACTGCATGTCACGCGCCGCCAGCAGCAGAACCGCATCTCCGTTGACCACTCGCCCATGGGCATCGCAAAAAAGCGCGCGATCCGCATCGCCATCGAAAGTCACGCCAGCGTCGAAACGCCCCTTCCCGGCGGCAACGCTGTCGGCGACAAATCGCGCCACCACTTCCGGATGCAGCGCGCCGCAATTCTCGTTGATGTTTTGTCCGTCGGGCGCGGAGTGCAGAAAGGTGGCGTTGATTTTGAGGGCGCGGAACAACTCGGGAGCTTCCTCCGCCGCCGCTCCGTTGGCGCAATCGACCGCCACGCGCAGCCGCGTCAAGTCCGCCGAAACGCCGCTCGCGAGCCAGCAAACGTAAGCCTGACGCAAACTCTCTTCGCCGGGAACGCTCGAAACTTCGGCCCTGGGATCCGGCGCCGGAACCGCATCCGAATCCAGCAGCGCGAAAATTTCTTTTTCAATCGCCAGTTCGCGCGCGTCCGGCAGTTTATAGCCGTCGCCGGAGAAAATCTTGATCCCGTTATCGGTCCACGGATTGTGCGAAGCGGAAATCACGATGCCGGCGTCGAACCCCTGCGAGCGCGCCAGGTACGCGACGCCCGGCGTGGTGATCACGCCGGCGCTGCGCGCTTCCACGCCCACTGACGCCAGACCTTGCAGAAATCGGTCGGCAATCCAGCGGCTGGAGACGCGCGTATCCTGTCCAATCACCACCCTCGCCTTGGCCTTCACGCGCACCAGATCATGCCCCAGCGCCCGCCCAATCCAATAAACACTGTCGAGCGCCAGCGGAAACTCCCCCGCCACGCCACGAATTCCGTCCGTACCGAAGAGTTGTCTGGTTTGTGTCATGAATCGGTCGTTAATCGGTGGTCGCTAGTGTTTGTGGCTTGTCGTCCGATCAAAATTCGCGAACGACTATCGACCGCCGACTACCGACTACCCTACTTTTTCTCGTCTCCCGCGCCTTCCATGATAACGGTCACGCGAATCGGGATGGGGTGCCTAACTTGGATCAGAGGATCGGGGACATAGGCCTGCGTCACAAAAGTCGCCTGCGTCATGGTTCCGCTAACGTCCACCGGATCCGTGGTGGCGGCCTCCACCGCCTCGACGCGGCGTCGCGGTCCGGTGATCGTGACCGTCGATGGATCGGCGATCACCTGCTTCACTTTCACTCCGCTCGCGAAACTTCCGATGACACGCGGTCGCACCTCGACGACGCGGGTCTCGCGATTGTCGAAGGAGAGGTGAAACTGACCGGGGATAATTTGCACCACTTCCACATCTTGCGGCCCATGAACCTGCCGGCGGGTCAAATCGAAAGTCCGTTCCCCAGGCTGGACGCTGGCCAGATCGATTTCCGCATGCAAATCCGCCGCCCGCAAGCGATGAATCACACGCTCCGGCCCCCTTACCCGAATCTGTGCTTCGGTTTTGCTGGCGGAATCGATCTCCAGAGTGTCGGAAAGATTACGGAACTCGATCGGAACATTCATTTCGACTTCGGCGATGGGATCGCGCGCCACCACCAGCCACAGGCCGATGGCCAAGAACAGGGAAACCAGCTTGAGCCAGAAATTATGAACGAAAATCCGTTGGAAAAAGCTACGCTGCACAAAGCCCGGCATGGTCAGTCGTCCCTTCCGGCATCCTGCCTGCGGGAGAGACGCGAACTGGGCGGCTCCTCTTCGATAAAGCTCTCTTCCATCGGACTCGGCAGCGACGGTGCGGGAGCATAACGGCGCAGCAGATAGCTCAGCCGTTCCCGCAAACGCTCCACCGTCAACTCGCGCTCGATGCTCCCCCCGACCGCCATGCTGATCGTGCCCGTCTCTTCCGAAATGATGACGGCGACCGCGTCGGTTTCTTCCGTGATCCCAATCCCCGCGCGATGCCGCGTTCCCAATTGGGTCGAGAGCACAGGGTTCATCGACAGCGGCAGGAAGCAAGCGGCGGCCGCGATGCGGTCGCGCTGCACAATCACAGCGCCGTCATGCAAAGGAGCGCTTGGACGAAATATCGTTGCCAGCAGGTCGTACGACAGCCTGGCATCGAGCGACACACCGCTTTCGATGTAGGTGCGCAGCCCAATCTCGCGCTCGATCACAATCAGTGCGCCCGTCTGATTTTGCGAGAAAAGATTGGATGCCAAAACAATGTCGTCGTAAACGTCAGCCACCGAACTCGAAGACCGCATCAGTGAAATGCGGCTCCCAAGATTTGCCAGGGCGTGCCGGATCTCCGACTGGAAAACGACAATCAGCGCAAAAACCACATACGGCAGCAGCGTGCTGAGCAGCCAGTTCAGGGTTCGCAACTCTCCCAGCCGCGCGAAATAAAAGGCCAGCCCCAGCGTCGCCACTCCAACCAGCATCGGCGCCGCCCGCGTCCCCCGCACCAGCGACAGAAACTGGTAGATCAGGATCGCGACCAGCACGATGTCCAGAATCGAAATGACCGAGATGTGCGACCAGACCTGCGCCGGTGTCACGCCACCCTCACGTAGATAGTTGAGTCAAAAGTGGAATTGGCCTTCATTCTAATGCACCGCGTCTAATGCAGAACGCCTAATGCTGATTGCAGGATTACAGCCGAATTATGGTTCGCCCGGTTCGCTGGCAGTCACGCGGGCGCGAACTCGTCCCCGAGCCAGGCGCGCCGACAACTCATCACCCGCTTCAAGCCGCGCCGCATCCTTCACCAGCCGGCCTTTCGCATCGAACACCAGCGCATATCCGCGATTCAGAATCGCCAACGGCGAAAGCGCCTCCAGGCTGGCAGCACGGCGTTCCAGCGCCCCGCGGCTTCCGAGCAACCGCCTGCGCGCGGCGGCTGCCAGATTCGCAACTTGCGCCTCCAGCTGCTGCCGCACGGCCGCCAGACGGCGTCGCGCGTCATAGTGACGGACCGCCGAAGAAACATTTTCCGAGCGCCGATGACAGCGCTCCAAAAGCTGCCGTTCCGCCTTTTCCAACCGGAAGCGCTGTTCATCCAGCTTCTGCTGCCGCCGATGGATGCCATCCATCATGCGCGCAAACGCTCCGTGCTGCGCGTGTTCGGTCAGTTTTTGACGAGCCATCAGCAGCCGGTACCGCACCGCATGCTCCAGCCGGCGGTACAAATCCTCCGCCTGCGCTTCGATCTCCTGCCGCGACCGGATCACCAGTTCCGCCGCCGCCGACGGAGTAGGCGCCCGCAGATCGGCGACAAAATCCACGATCGTGAAATCCGTCTCGTGCCCAATCGCCGAAATCACCGGAATCTTGGAATCGGCGACGGCTCGCGCCAGGCCCTCATGATTGAAACAAGCCAGGTCTTCGGCCGAGCCTCCGCCGCGAGCAATGATGATGACCTCGACCGCACCCTTGCGGCGCAAGTCTTGATGCTGCTGTTCCAGATGAAAGTGTCGAAGTCCGGCCATCACTTCGCCCGCAGCCGAGTCTCCCTGCACCTGCGCCGGATAAATCAGCACATTCGCCGAGTGATGCCTCCGCGCCAGAATGTTCAGAATGTCCCGCAGCGCCGCCCCCTGCGGTGAAGTGATGATGCCAATTCGCTGCGGCAGCGGCGGAATCGCCTTCTTTCGCGAAGCCTCAAACAATCCTTCGGCCTGCAACCGCGCCTTCAATTGTTCAAATGCCAACTGCAGAGCGCCCGCGCCCTTCGGCTCCATGAATTCAGCGGAAATCTGCAGTTCCCCGCGATCCTCATACACGGTGACGCGCCCGCGAACCGTGACGTGCAATCCGTTCTCCGGACGAAACCGCAGCAGTTTCGCCGAAGATCGAAACATCACCACCCGAATCTGCGCCGATTCTTCCTTAAGGGTGAAATACAGGTGGCCGGAATCGGGAATGCGAAGGTTCGAAATCTCGCCTTCCACCCAGCAATCCGAATACTCGCGTTCGATGTGCGACCGAACCGCCGAGACCAGCGCCTGCACCGTCCAGACGCGCCGCTCCGGAGGCCGAAACTGGAACCCGAGTTGGTCGGCCATCTCCATGAATGCTCAGTTATGACGCTTCAGTTTACCTTGTGGAGTAAGTCTATATTGAGATGCCCATGCGTCTGTCGATTTCCGGCTTCGTAAGTCCTTTGCGGTGGCTTCGGTGGCGAAGGCGTGAGTTGCGGCAGGGAAACGGAACTTGCTACGGATGGCGTGTGATCGCAACGATGGTGATAACGGGAGTTCGTTTCTTACCCTTGGTTTCATCGGGGCCGTAGTGCCAAAAGATGCGGTAAGCGCCGGGGGTGTTGTTTTGAGCGTACGCTTCGAATACTTTCTCGCCATTTGCGCCAGCGAGGGAGGTGAACTCGTGCGTGTTAAGGCTTGGATGGTGTGGGTCTATTTCCAGGTAACCGATGGCCTTGCGAACCTGCTCGAAGATCGCGTCCTTCGACGGCGCATTTTCGAGCGCCGTGTACTGCTCGTCTGCCGTGGGCGTGAATTTGATTTTCCGCTGCACGCCTACTCCTTGGCGTGCTTGGCAAACGAGCCGCGATAAACGCTCTTCCCTTCCGCCGACTCCCTCAAACCTCGTTTCACGCTGGCGAGGGCCTGCGGGTTCTCGTAAAGCCACATTTCAGAGGCGGGAACGGCCTTTACCGGATCGAGAATGAGTTGACCAAGGGCATTCCGGTAGATGTTGTAGGCCGTAACGCCACTGCCAGCTTCTCCCAGCGACAGGCGTTTCTTCGCGTCGGGCTGCGCGAACTCTGAGATCAACCGGAAATCGGAGTTTTTGATGACGGCGGAGGTCGGCATGGGGAAAGAATAACACTGGTGGGAATGTGCGTCAAGTGGGCTACACCCACTTCGGCCCTTAAACACAGTTGGCGCAGTGTTCGCGAAAACTAGCGGACACGCACACTACCGCTTCATCCGCCCAATCAGAAAGAGAACAATCGAAAGCACGACACTAATCAGAATCGAACTCGCCAGCGGAAAATAGAAAGTAGTGTTCTTGCCCCGATACAGGATATCCCCCGGCAGCCGCCCCAGCGACACCCCCGCCCGCCCCAGCAGCATGACGAGGCCCCCAATCACCACGAGGGCCACGCCAAGCACCACCAAAATCCTCCCCATCTCCAACATGCTCCGAGTTTAACTCCGCCGATTGCCAAACTGCATTCGAGAGTTGGTGTGACCCCCGAGCTGCGGCTATTCGCCTCAGATGCGTGGTAGATTCAAAACGGAGGCGAGCTACATGCGTTGGCGCACCCTGTTGACGATTGCACTCCTCGCGCACCTCCCCCATTTTGCTGAGGGTCAAGTCAAACCGGTTAATACAGCGGTTGTGGTACTCCCGCAAGGGGCAGTGACTCGAATTCCATCTCCCAATCGACACTGGACATTGATTTTTGAATGCCCGGACTATTCCAAGACGAGAAAGCTGTGGATTGTGGACAACGGTTCGCATGCGCGGAAACTAGTGAAGGACTACGAACGAAGTTTGGCTATCGCTTGGGCGCCTGACAGCCGGCGATTCTTCGTGGACGATGACTACGGTAGTAACGGGTCAGGTTCCTACGTGATGGACCCCGCCACCCTGAAGATTACGGATCTTAGCGTCATAATCGCGAACGACGATGTAGAGGCGACACAGTTCTTAAATGCGGGGCATTCATACCTCCAGGCAAAGCGGTGGCTCAATTCCCATGAATTGCTGGTCGTCTTGTTCGGGCACTTCGACGAATCACCTCCCCGCCATATCCCGCGCAGTTTCACTATCAAGTATCAGGTTGACCTGAATGGTAGTGCCAAGAAAATCTCGCAGCGTTCCATAGAAGATCCGCGGTAGTTGAATTTGAACCATGAAGATCCTCGAAACCCCCCGCCTCCTGCTACGCGACTTCGCTCCAGAAGACGCCGACGCCCTAGCCCTGGTCCTCTCCGATCCCGAAACCATGCGCTATTACCCCGCGCCCTACGACCGCGCCGCAGTCGAGCAGTGGATCGAACGCAACCGCCAACGCTACCAGGACGACGGCGCAGGCCTCTGGGCCATGGAGTTGAAGGAGCCCAAAGAAGTAATTGGCGACTGCGGCATCATCCTCCAGCAGGTCGAAGGCGAGCCCCTCTACGAAATCGGATACCACCTGCGCCGCGATTTCTGGCACCAGGGTCTCGCGACCGAAGCCGCCATCGCCTGCCGCGACTGGGCCTTCGCAAACCTGAAGACCAAGCGCCTGATTTCCCTGATTCGCCCCGAGAATCTGCCCTCACGCCGTGTCGCCGAACGCAACGGCATGACCGTTTGGAAAGAAGTGAACTGGCGAGGCCTCTCCCACTGCGTCTATTCCGTAGAGAGAAGCCGCCCATCCGCACCCACGACCTAACGGTCTTCCCCGAGAAACTCTGATAAATAATGTCATCCTGTGAAGCGCCCTCCGCGCTGCCGTGAAACGGCGTCGACTGGCATAAAATTGGAAGGAAGCGATTTGCGATGCTTCGACGAAAAAGTCATGGTCTTGAACCGAACATCGAGCGCAACCGGCAACCGGAGCCGCGCCGTGGTCCTGCTGAGCGGCGGTATGGATTCCTGCGTGTGCGCGGCTCTGGCGGCCCGCGACCACCAGGCCGCTGCCGTCCACGTCAGCTACGGACAGCGCACCGAACAGCGCGAAAGGCGTTCTTTCGAAAGCATCTGTGACCGGCTCGGAATTCGCGACCGGCTGCTGGTGCGCAACGAAGCTCTGCGCTCGATTGGCGGCTCCGCCCTCACCGACCCGAGTATTGCCGTTCCCACCATTGCCGTTCCCGAAGTGCACCCCGCCGGCGCCAGCGCGTCCGTAGGAGTTGCTGTCGGCGTCGCCATTCCCGTGACCTATGTCCCTTTCCGCAACGCGCATTTTCTCGCAGTTGCCGTCAGTTGGGCGGAAGTGCTGGGAGCCGAAAAGGTTTACATCGGAGCGGTCGAGCCCGACAGTTCCGGCTATCCCGATTGCCGGCCGGAGTATTATCGGGCGTTTAATGAGGTGGTGAAGGCGGGCACGAAGGCAGGGTCGATCCGGGTGGTGACGCCGCTCATCGCGATGCGTAAACACGAGATTGTGACGCTGGGCCTTGAACTCGGTGCCCCGTTCGATTTAACGTGGTCATGCTACCAGCGCGAAGATCGCGCCTGCGGTGTCTGCGATAGTTGTGTGCTCCGCTGGCGCGCGTTTCACGAAGCGGGCGCGGAAGACCCGATTCCGTATGCGGAAGCCGCCGCCCGATTGCGCTAGCACTGGTTTCATAACGGTCTTAAAATTCAGATTCATTGCCGGGAGGCTAAATCATGAGGAAATATTTCATCCTTCCCCTGCTGCTCGTCCTCGCCGTGGGCATCTCCGCTCCGCTGGCGTTCGCGCAAACCACGGGCACCGTGAAGGGAGTTTGTAAAGACATCGAAGGGAAACCGATCGCCCAGGCCGAAGTGGATTGGACGGGGACCGAGTCCGGCCATACCTACAAGCTCAAAACCAACAACAAAGGCGAGTACTTCTCGCTCGGCATCGTTCCCGGCAAGTACAACGTCAAGCTCAGCAAGGACGGCAAGGAGATCTTTCACTACAATAACGTCGCCGTAGGCCTGGACGAATCGCCGCTGGACTTCGACCTGAAGAAGGAACAGGCAAGCCAAGCCCAGGGTCAGGGATTGAGTGCGGAGGATGCTGCGAAGGCGAAGGAGGCTGCTGCCAAACTCGCGGCCGAAACGAAGACCGTGGGTACGCTCAATGAAAAACTCAGCGCCGCCAAAGCGGCTTCCGACGCCGGCGATTTCGAGACGGCAATCGCCACCCTGAATGAAGCCAACCAGATCGACGCCACCCGCGACCTAATCTGGTTCAAACTCGGCGACGCCTACCGTCTGTCGGGGCCCAAGCAAACCGATCCCGAGGTGAAACAGAAGCGCTACGAGTTGGCCACAACCAGCTACCAGAAGGCAATTGATCTGCGCAGCGCCTCTGATGCGGCAAAGAAAGATCCCGACAACAATGTGAAAATGGCCGCCTACTATAACAACCTGGCCGAAGCCTATTCGAAGTCCCACAAGATCGATGAGTCCATGACCAACTATAACAAGGCGGCCCAACTGGATCCGGCGCACTCCGCTACGTACCTGTTCAACGAGGGTGCTGTCCTTACCAATGCGGGCAGGGCGGACGATGCGATTGCCATATGGGACAAAGTGATCGCCGCCGATCCGACCAAAGCCGCAGCCTACTATCAGAAGGGCGTGAACCTGATCGGCAAGGAAACTATCGGACCGGACGGCAAGGCAGTCGCGCCCCCAGGCACCGCTGAGGCCTTTCAGAAGTATCTGGAACTCGACCCTAATGGTCCGTTCGCTGAGGGGGCCAAGGCGATGCTGGCGAGCATCGGGGCGCCCGTGGAAACCGGCTTCGGAACAACGAAGAAGAAACCGGTAAAAAAATAGCGTAAAACCAGTTCTCAGTTCTCAGCTAACACGCCGCTTGGTGCTTCTGAGAACTGAGAACTGGGAACTGCCCTCCAGTTACCGAGGTCTATGACCTACTTGTCCTTCGCTCTTTCCCCCATCCGCGCTACATTCATTACATAGGTTCCTCAGCGACGTTTCTCCCCCTGTGGCGTCAACGCTGATAACTGGGAGTGTGTGGAATGGCGGCTCCGGGGAATTCCCCGATTGCGATTGCCTTTGAGGGCATCAGCGGAACGGGATCGATCCCGACGACGGTTCTTCTCGCTGGCATGTTGCGCGCATCTGAGAAAGTCAGCGATCTGATTTTCTCCCCCGGGCGTCCGCCCCAGGTGGAGATTCACGGACAGCTCACGGCGGTCGAAATTTCCGGCAGCGGCACCCTTTCAGCGGATGACACGCGCCGCATTGCGGCCGATCTGATCGGCAGCAACAAGCAGGCCATCAATACGCTTCGCGAGCAGGGTTCCTGCGACGTTTCCTTTGGATTGCCGGGCATGGCGCGGTTCCGCGTCAACGTCTTTATCCAGCGCGGAAGCTGCGCGATCGTGATGCGCGTCATCCCGACCGTCATTCCGACGTTCAGTTCGCTTCATCTGCCGGCCCAATTGGAAGAGGCAGCGAAGGTTCGCAACGGGATCATCCTGGTGACGGGGGGGACCGGGTCGGGCAAGTCTTCGACGCTGGCCGCTTTGATTGACCGCATCAACAGCCAATATTGCTACCACGTTCTGACGGTGGAAGATCCGATTGAGTTTCTGCACAATCACAAGCAATCAACGGTGCACCAGCGCGAGTTGCACAGCGATGCGCCGAATTTCACCATGGCGCTGCGGGCGGCGCTGCGCCAGGCGCCGCGGGTGATCATGGTGGGCGAAATCCGCGACCGGGAAACGCTGGAGATTCTTCTCGAGGCCGCCGAAAACGGCCACATCGTTCTTTCCAGCATGAATACCATCGATACCTCGAAGACGGTGGAGCGCATCGTGGGCACGTTCACTGCCGCCGAACAGCAATCCGTCCGAGAGCGTCTCGCCAAAACTTTCCGCTACATCGTTGCCCAACGGCTGATACCGCGCACCGATGGTGGGGACCGCGTCGCAGTCGTCGAAATCTTGAAAGCCAACTCGCGCACTCGCGACTGCATCGAGCAGGGCGAACGGCCGGGCCGCACCCTGCTGGATGCCATCAAGGCCAGCGAGAACGAAGGCATGCAGCACTTCGATGGCGAGATCGCGAAACTGGTCCGCTCCGGCCTGGTCGATCTGGAAACCGGCCTCTGCTTCGCCAGCAATGCAACGGTGCTGGGCCAGGAGTTGGCGCGGTAAAGTAGTTCTCAGTTCTCAGAAACAACCCTTCTCACTGTCTTCTTCCGCCCTGATCCAACGGGGTATGATTCGTGCATGTCTTCTTCCAACCCTTCTTTCGCAATGCCTTTGACTCGCGTGGTTAGCTTTGAACGGGCTCGCCACCTGGTTGAGCAACACGCGGCCGGCGTGCGACCCGGAGAGGTGGAGACGCTGGATCTGCTGGCGGCGTCGGGGCGGGTGCTGGCAGAAGGGATCGTGGCGGACCGCGACTCTCCTCCTTTTGCGCGGGCTACTCGCGATGGCTATGCGGTGTGGGCGGCTGATTTGATCCAGGTTCCCGCGCGACTGGAAGTCGTTGGCGAGGTAAAGGCGGGCGATTGGCCGGAGCCGGGTGTGCTCTCCGTCGGGCGCGGGCAGGCGGTGGGGATCATGACGGGCGCTCCGCTGCCGGCGGGGGCGGACGCGGTGGTGATGGTGGAATACACGTCGTTGGCAGAGGAGACGGCCGGGAAGTCGGTCGAGGTCGAGATCCAACTCAGCGTGAAGCCCGGAGAGAACTTTGTTCCGCGTGGAGCCGAAGCGCGTGCGGGACAACTGTTGCTCGATCGCGGACGTCGGCTAGATCACGCGGGCATTGCGCTCGCGGCCTCAGCCGGCAAAAGCCGCGTGCAGGTCTTCCGCAAGCCGCGCGTGGCCGTGCTTTCGACCGGCGACGAGGTAGTGGAAATTGACGCGACGCCGGGGCCGGCGCAAATACGGAATTCGAATTCGTATTCGCTGGCGGCGCAGGTGCAGAATGCGGGCGGGGAGCCGGTGCGTCTGGCGATCGCTCCGGATGAGCCTCAGCGGCTGCGGGCTTTGATCGAAGAAGGATTGGGTTGCGATCTGCTGTTGCTGACCGGCGGCGTCTCCATGGGAAAGTACGATCTGGTGGAGCAGGTTCTCGCCGAGTTGAAAGCCGAGTTTTACTTTACGGGAGCGGAGATTCAGCCGGGACGGCCGGTCGTGTTTGGTTCGTGTGGCGCGGGCGCCCTCGCCCGCGATGGCGGCGACGTCGCTGCAGGCACGCGGGCGAGGGCGCCCGCGCCACACAGGAAATATTTCTTTGGGCTGCCGGGGAATCCGGTCTCGACCATGGTGACTTTCGAACTGTTCGCGCGGCCGATGATTGAGGCTTTGGCGGGGATGAAGCCGCAGCGGTTGATTTTTCTGCGCGCGCGGCTGAAGTCGGAGATTCGGACCAAGCCCGGTTTGAAGCGATTTCTTCCAGCAGTGCTCTCGGGAGAATTTGAAAATGACGAGGTGGAACTGGCGCAGTGGCAGGGATCGGGCGACATCGCCGCTCTGGCGCGGGCGAACTGCTATGTTGTAATTCCTCCTGACCGCGAGCGCTTCGACGCGGGAGAATGGGTGTCGTTGCTGATGCGATGAGGAAGCGGCCCTCGGCGGCTCAACAAACGGCGCAACTCTGGGTTCGTATCAGGGCATCGCCTTAGCGATGCCGAAAGCCGTCACCAAAACCGCCCCTTCAGGGGCTGCGGAGGGGCGTGTACGATAACCTGTTGGCGATGCCGAAGAAACTATCCCACTACGACGCGCAGGGCCAGGTCCGCATGGTAGACGTGTCCTCCAAGGCGCGAACCGCGCGAGAAGCCGAGGCCAGCGCCTTCGTCGTGATGACGCCCGAGGTGTTGCGGGCACTGCCGGAAAATCCCAAGGGCGACCCGCTGGAGGTAGCGCGGACGGCAGGAATCATGGCGGCAAAGCGGACCGCAGAGCTGATTCCGATGTGCCATCCGGTGCCGCTGTCGCACATTGCTGTGACCCTACGCGTGTGCGAGAATGGCGTTTCTATCGCCACCAAAGTTAAGACGACGGCGGAGACGGGCGTGGAGATGGAAGCGCTGGTCGCTGCCAGCGTGGCCGCGCTGACCGTGTACGACATGTGCAAGGCGCTCGATAAAGGCATCGAAATCCGGGACGTAGTGCTGGAGCGGAAGTCGGGCGGCAAGAGCGGAGACTACCGGAGAAGCGCGAAGAGAAAGTATTGTTAGATTGACTTGTCTTAAGGCAGTTCCCGATGGACCCTATAGGGAACCGGGAACGGGTAGGGCGCGGCTTCAGCCGTGCCATTAGGAGTTGCGACGGGTTCCGGCTTTAGCCGCTGAGGGTACGCACTCCGCAGCATCGCCAAACCCGCTCTCAATTGATCTATGGCAAGTGACGTCAAAATCCTGCTGGTGGACGACAACCCGATGGTGCTGGGGATGCTGCAACAGGCGCTCTCGGCGATGGGCGTGGTCACGGTCGCGACCGACGGCGCCGACGCGTTGTTGAAGGCGGTTGACGATCTGCCGGATGTGATGATCAGCGACTACCGCATGCCGGGCATGGATGGGCGGCAATTGCTGGAAAAACTGAAGGCGAGGCCCGCAACGGCTGGGATCGCGGTGATCATGATGGCCACGAAGGCCGACATCAGCGAACGCTTGTCGATGCAGGATCCGATCGAAGATTATCTGGAGAAACCTTTCTTTCTGAAAGATGCCACGCACAAGATCAAGCGCGTGGTGGACCGGATCGCGCTGGAGAAGCTGAGCAAGGCGGCGTCGACCGATGGCGTGCTGCGCGGCAGCCTGTCGCAGATGAACGTGATCGACCTGGTGCAATCGCTGGAGATGGGGCGCAAGAGTTGCCTGCTTACCATGACCAATGGCGACGACAAGTGCGAGATTTATTTCAGCCAGGGGCAGGCCAAACACGCTGCCTATGGCCCGATTACAGGAGACGAGGCGGTTTTCAAAGTGCTGCGCTGGACGGAAGGAAACTTCCAGATCGATTTCAACGCGAAGTCTTCGCAGGAAACGACGACTCTGAATACGCAGGGCCTGTTGATGGAAGGATTGCGGCTGCTGGATGAGTCGCAGCGGGACGCGGCGGCTGAGGGTGAAGATGTCCTCCTCGATACCTGACGCTCCATCGGTGGATGCCACGCCTGCGGCGGTCCTGACGGTTAGCGATTCGTGTTCGCGCGGGGAAAAACGCGGTGGAAAAAAAGACCTCTCCGGTCCGGCCGTGGCGGAAGCGCTTGAGCGGCGCAATTTTCGAGTGGTGCTGCGCAGCGTAGTTGCCGACGAGCGCGTCGCGATTCAGGAAAAACTGATTGAGTTGTGCCGGTCAGCCCGACTGGTAGTGACCACGGGCGGAACGGGAATCGCTCCGCGCGACGTGACCCCCGAAGCAACAAGCGCGGTGTGCGACCGTCTAGTCGAAGGGATCGCGGAGCAGATGCGAATCCAGGGGGCGCGCAAAACGCGCTTCGCGGCGCTGAGCCGCGCGCTGTGTGGCGTTCGGGGAACCAGCATGATCCTGAATCTGCCGGGCAGTCCGGCGGGGGCGGTCGAGTCGCTGGAGTCGGTGGTGGATTTGCTGCCCCATGCGCTGGAGTTGATTGCGGGCAGGACGGAACATGAAGGTCGTTAGTCGATGGTCGATGGTCGTTAACAAAACCATGGTTCTGCAAACTGGGGTTGCTAACGACGAACGACGAACGACCAACGACTGCACTTCCGCTTCTCGCGTAAACTGGTCTTACCTACTTGAACAAGCTCAAACATTTTGTCCATGCTTACGGTAAGTGGATCACCCACATTCTCGCGCCTCTAGGTCCGTGGGGAATGCTTGCGTTTGCGGCGGTGGACGGCTCGTTCATGGGCCTGCCGCTGGATGCGATTTTCGTGGGCTACGTTTACCACGACCGCGCACGCTTCCTGATGTATGTGCTGCTGGGCTCAGTGGGGTCGGCGCTCGGAAGCATCATTCTCTACGTTATCGGATACACCGGTGGCGAGGTGTTGTTGCGCAAGCGGCTATCGGCGGAGCGGTTCGAGAAAATTCACGAATCCTTCGATCGACATGAATTCTGGGCGCTGATGTTTCCCGCCATGTTGCCGCCGCCCGCGCCTTTCAAGATCGTGGTGCTGGCAGCGGCGGCGTTTGAGATGAACTTCGCGCATTTTCTGCTGGCGATTTTCTTGGGACGGTTCGTGCGCTTTCTGATCGAAGCGCTGCTCACGCTCTGGTTCGGTCCAGAGATCGTGACCCTGGCAGGCCACCTTTTCGCCCACCGCTTTGTGTGGATTCTGGTGGCGGTGGGAGTGCTTGCGGTCGGGTGGCTGATCTGGCGGCGGACGCGCCGGCAGAGTCCGGAGAGAAGTTCGGAAGGAAGTCCGGAAAGTCCGGAGACTAAGAACGCAGCGGGGAAAGATTCCACGCTGCGCTCGGAAGAAACTCGATTGACCAGCTAAGCGATTCTGGGAACCGAACTTGCCTATGGAGAGCCGGGCGTCCCCGCCCGGCCGCCGAACTGCTGGACGGGCGAGACGCCCGTCGCTCCAAAACTAAGCGGCCGCAGTCCCCTGCGGTTTATGCATGGAACGGGCAGCCACGGCGACAACTGCGGGCAACCCGAACATGACTGCGGTGAAGAGCATGTCGCCGGCGATTCCGCGCCGGAAGAACGGCAGTCCGGCGGCGTAGCAGGTCATCAATCCAGCCAGGGTCCTGGGATACATGGCCCAGCACGCCCACACGGCGAAATTACTGACCACGAAGAAAGAAACGGAACTGGCCAGCGCGGCTCCGCCAACCCGCAGCCAGCCGGTGTTCTCGCGCAGACCTGTGCCCAGCCACAGAATCGCCGCATACCACGCCCAAGTCACGAAATGGTCCCAGGAGAATTGATAGGAGTACACGAACCTGGTGAGTATGACGTCAGAAGCGGCCAGCAGGGCAAAGGGCGCCCACAACTGGCGTCGCGAACCGCGCGCGCCAAAATAGAGCAGCGCTGCCGCTACCGGAGTAAAAGCCAGTGGGTGGGGCATGAACCGCGCCGCGACGGCGAAGAGCACAAACACGTAAGCCAGCATGATCACCTCGTCAAGGAGCCAACTAGGATTGTTGCGCGAGCGGATGCCGCCGGTCAAGCGAAGTCGAAAAATTCAGTCTCGCGAAACTATTCTTCAGCGGTTCCAGGTTGTGGAGAGCCGGGCGTCCCCGCCCGGCCGCCGAACTGCTGGACGAACGAGACGCCCGTCCCTCCACTAACGCGTTTTCGCACCGTTGCTCCTGATTCCAAAGCGTTCGTCGACTACTTGCAGATCGCGGGTCAGGAAGACCATCGCCCCGAGGGTGGCACGGCCGCTGCGTCCGGGATAGCCGTAGCGGAGATCGCGGAAGCGGACTACGTAGGCGGCGCGGGCGCTCGCGACGGGATTGTCCGCCGGATCGTTCGGTAGCTGTTCGGTTTCGACTACGGGATACTCGGCCCAGCTCAGATAAACGCGCCCGAGATACGTCTTCTTGGCGGCTAGTGTGACGGGCGTTTCTTCGGGCTTGTAGCGAATTTGTATTTGGGCTTCGGGATCGACCTCGGGCGCGAGCGAATCCACGTCCATGGTGGCGAAGAAAGCGGGCGTTTCTACTACGCCATGCCAGCGGAACGGATTCGTCATGTAGGAATAGGCGGAAACGCGGACCGCATCGGCTCCCTGGTAATTGCGCGACTGGAGCGCCGCTATGGCGCGGCGATGCTGGTAGTCGCAGAGTCCCCAGTATGCGAAGACGGCGAGCAGAGCCAGAGTCGCGGCTAGTCTTCCGTGTGGCTGGGCGTAAGGGCTTTTATTGCGCCCTCCGATCTCTTCGTTGATGAGCGAAAACAATGCGGGCAATATCAGGCCCAGAATGAGCGCGACCAGGAGCACAGGCTCAACGATGAAGACGATGTCCCACGAAATCCAGCGTTCGGAAAAGGGCCAGAAGGGACGCACTCCGTAGCTGGTGGTGAAGTCGAGAAGAATGTGGCTGAGGCCGGCGAGGCAGGCATAGGCGAAGAGCAATCCCCAGCGCGGAGGGAGGTTAGGATTGCGGGTTTTGCGCCCACGCAGGCGCCAAAGAAAATAGACGAATCCCACCACCACGGCGGCCACCAGCGGCACGCCCAGAAAAGAATGAGTGAAGCCGCGATGATGATTTAAGGCGAAGGCGGAGCCGCCGAAACGGCTGAAGACGTCAAGGTCGGGAGCTTCAGCGGCCAGGGTTAAGGTGGCCGTGGCGAGCGCCGTCTTGCGGTTGAGTCCGGCGCGGCCCATGGCGGCGCCGAATAAGAAATGAGTTACGGGTTCCATAGGAGGTCAGAGGTTAGAAGTCAGATTGCAGAGGTTAGAACCTTAGGCTTTCACCTCTGCAATCTGACCTCTCACCTCTAACCTCTGTCATGCGGGCACCACCAGCGACAGAGCATCGGGAACCATGGTCATGCGCGCGGGGAGTCGGCCGAGGAGTTCTCCATCGGCCTCGACATAGACGCGGTCGTCCTTACGAACCTCGCCAGCGTTTCCCGGTAGGCGGCAGACAACCTCCGAGCAGCTGACCAAGTCGATGCCGTCGATCTTCCATTGGCGGCCGATCAGCGCTCCGGCCACATACTGTATGTAGGCATTGCGGCTGGCGGTGCGGCACATGACGGCTCGCAGATCGCCGCAGTCGAGCGACGCTCCGGGAACCAGTTCTCGCAGGATGTTTCCGAAAAAACGAATTCTTACCGCCAAAAGTTCGGTCAGGGAGGCGCGCTGGCGGTGGCCGCTTCCGTTCGAATATTCGACCTCGAAGCGGCGCATGTTATAGGTCGCCCACAACTGCCAGGCTTTTATGTAGTAAGCGGTCATGCCGGAGCGGTTCTTGAGTTTTGCCGTCAGTTTGTAGAACAGGTGCGCGTCCACGCCGATTCCAGCGGCCACAGTGAAGTAGCGCGCTGAAGCCTTGCCGCCGAAATCCTCGTATTCAATTCGACCGAGTGGGATGCGGCGGACCTTGCCTGCTACGGCAACTCGAGCGGCGGCGCTGGGGCGGAACGGGATCTTGAGGTCGTGGGCAAGAGCATTGGCTGTGCCGAACGGGAGAATGGCGAGCGCGACGGGCGTGCCCGCCAATCCCTGGATCACATCGTGGATCGTGCCATCGCCCCCGCAGGCAAAAACCGTGTCACTGCCGGCGGCCACGGCACAGCGGGCGTTGTCGGTCGCTTCCTGGCTGGAGCGGCAAACCGTAAGTTCGGTGTGAACGCCCGCCGACTGTAGGATGCCAATGGCATGGTTCAATTCCCGGTCGCGCCGGGGGCGGCCGGAGTTGGGATTGAACAGAACGGTGGCTTTGCGCATGAGTCGGCTAGCTCTGCTTCGAGTTTAGCGCACGCCCCACTCCCACATGCCGAACATCGCCTTCTGTGGGATCGCGTGCCCGGCCTGGCGGGCCAGCATGGCGATCTGTCCGCGATGGTGAGCGTCGTGCGCGATCAGATAGCCGAAGAAGCCGGCCACATCCGGGCGAAAGCCTTTAATGCGGCCATCGCTCTCGAGGGACGACTGGAGAACTTCCCGGAGCGCGGCGCGACTCGATTCCAGCGCTTTTTTTGCCTGGTCGGGCGTGACCGTGAACCGGTCGAGTTGCGCTGGAACCTTGCCTTTTGTGGCCTTCAACCACATCACCCGGACGTTATGCATGTGGGCGACCACGGCGGCGACGTCGCGGCCCTTTTTTCCGGGAGGCTCGGCGCGCCAGGCTTCGGCGGGCAGAGTATCCAAAAGGTCCTGGTTGATGCGATCGTTCGTGTCGAAGGCCGAGAGTAGAGCCTCAGCGAGAACAAAAGGCGCGGCATCTTTTTTGGGCATGGTGGTTTCTTAGGCGTGCGAGCCTCCCCGGATGCGATAGGTTAGCAGGCGGTTGCCTCGGCGGCCAAGTCTGTACTAAGCTTGCGCGCAAAGTGCTGGGGCGTTCCTCCTATTCACGATTGAAGTCCGGTAGGTACCATTCCAGGAGGTTTGTATGACACTGCTGACGGCTACTCGTGCCTCGCTGCGTCTCGCGGTTTTTCTTAGTCTCACCATCATTGCGTCAGCTCAGGATCACGCCATGGGAGCAGCGAAGCCGGTCACGATGATGACGGGCCTCGGCGACTTACATCACCCGGTTTCGACCAAGAACGCAAGCGCGCAGGAGTTCTTCGATCAGGGACTCCGCCTGATATACGCGTTCAACCACGACGAAGCGGCCCGCTCATTTCAGAAGGCGGCGGAACTGGATCCGAAGCTGGCAATGGCCTACTGGGGGATTGCCGAGGCCGTGGGGCCGAACTACAACGATCCGGCGAGCGCAGACCGCTTCCAGCAGGCGTACCAAGCGATCCAGAAGGCGGTGGACCTGAGCGGCAACGCCTCCGACGCCGAGCGCGCCTACATTTTGGCGATGGCAAAACGCTTTCCGGCGGACCCGAAGTCCGACCTGCGCAAGGCCGCGGAAGATTATCGGGACGCGATGCGGGAAGTAGCCAAGGAATATCCCGACGATCCTGATGCGGCGACGCTGTTCGCGGAATCGGGGATGAACCTTCATCCCTGGGGACTGTGGCATCAAGACGGGACGCCCCAGGAGGGCACGGAGGAGATCGTCGCGACTCTCGAGTCGGTGATCAAGCGCGACCCCGACCATCTCGGCGCGCTCCATTACTACATTCACACCGTTGAAGCATCGAACTCTCCGGAACGGGCGTTGGCGGCGGCGAATCGCCTGGCCGCGCTCGCGCCGGCTGCGGGACACATCGTGCACATGCCGGCGCACGTTTACATCCGCACCGGAGATTACGCGGCAGCGGTGAAGACCAACGAGCAAGCGGCGGCGGTCGATCGAGCCTACATCCAGAGAAGCGGCGCGCAGGGCATTTACCCGATGATGTACTACAGCCACAATCTGCATTTCATCGCCATGTGTTCGGCGATGACGGGAGACTACGAGGAAGCGCGCAAGGCGGCGGAGATGCTCGCGGCTCATGTGGGGCCGTCCGTGAGAGACATGCCACCGCTCGAAGGATTCATGACCATCCCCATGGCGGTGAATGTGCGCTTCCACAAGTGGGATGCAATCCTCGCGATGAAGGCGCCCGATGCCGAGATGAAGACCACGACTGGTTTCTGGCACTTTGCCCGCGGCATGGCGCTGGCGGGAAAGGGCAGGATCGGCGAAGCGGAAGCGGAATACAAAATCGTCGCCGATGCCGAGAAAGCGACGCCGCCCGATGCGATTTTCCAAATGCCCATTAACAACAAGACAAAAGACATTCTGAAGATTGCGGAAAACGTGCTGGGGGCGCAGGTGGCGCTGGCGAAGAAGAATAACGCGGCTGCCGTGGGTATGCTGCGCGACGCCGTCGCCGTGCAGGACACGCTGTTCTACGGAGAGCCTCCAGATTGGTTCTTTCCGGTGCGCGAGTCGCTCGGCGGAGTATTGCTGATGAACGGCGATGCCAAGGGCGCGGAGCAGGTGTTCCGGGAGGACCTGGCGAAGACGCCTCGAAATCCGCGGTCGCTGTTTGGTTTGCATCGCGCCTTGAAGGCGCAAAATCGAGATTCCGATGCCTGGTTCGTGGAGCGGGAGTTTCGCAAGGCGTGGAAAGGCGGCGCGGAAGATTTGAAGGTGGAGGATCTGGTGTAGATGGATGCGAATCTTGTTTTCTGATGTAATTCTCCGTGCGGGCGGCAAATCCGCGGACGGTTGTCTGCGTCCAGGGTCTGTTCCCTGAATCGAGAAATGGATCGACACACTCTGAGCATCCAACGTATTGTGGGACGTATATCGGGCTTACTGCTGTTGACTGCCATCGCGCTTCTGATTCATGGCTATCATCCGTATGCGGAAGACGCGGAGATTTATCTTCCCGGCGTTCTGAAGATCCTGCATCCCAACTTGTTTCCGGCGAATGCGGAGTTCTTTGCCGAGCATGCCGGTCACACCTTGTATCCCAATCTGATCGCTTTTTCCGTTCGGGCAACGCATCTGCCGTTGCCGTGGGCGGCTTTCTCTTGGCATCTGATCTCGATCTTTCTGTTGCTGGCGGCGACCTGGCGGCTGGCGGCAGCTTTATTTGAAGACGAGTGCGCGCGCTGGGCTGCGGTGGCTTTGATGGCCGCTTTGCTGACCTTGCCCATTGCCGGGACGGCGCTTTACATCCTCGATCAGTACTTGAATCCTCGGAACCTGGCGGCGTTTGCGGGGCTGTTTGCCATGGCGGAAGTGCTGCACCGCAAGCATGGGCGAGCGCTGCTATGGCTGGTATTTGCCGCAGTCGTGCATCCGCTCATGGCCAGCTTTGCGATCTTATTTTGCGTGTGGCTCATCTTGCTGAGAAGATTTCGTCCGCGAACTTTGGGGTTTGCCGGTGGAGAGCCGGGCGTCCCCGCCCGGCTGGACGAGCGAGCCGCCCGCCTCTTCGCATCGGCCGCGCTTCCTTTCGGTCTTACTTTCGACCCTCCGCCGGCGGCTTATCACGAGATCGCGCTGCGCCAGCCCTATTTCTACATCCAGCGTTGGCACTGGTACGAATGGCTGGGAGTGATCGGTCCGGTGATTCTGTTCTGGATGCTTGCTGGCTATGCGCGGCGCCGGAAGATGAACAACTTGGAGCTGGTGTCGCGAGCGGTCGTCCCCTTTGTTCTGGTGGCTACGGCGGCGGCGATCGTGCTGTCGATCCCTCCGAGGTTCGAGGCTCTCGCCCGGCTCGAGCCCTTGCGTTGCCTTGCCCTGACTTACATGCTGTTGATCGTCATCGGCGGCGGATTGGCGGGGCAATACCTGCTGCGACGTCAGGTGGGGCGCTGGCTGGTGTTGTTTGTCCCGCTCAGTCTGGGAATGTTTCTTGCGCAACGGCAGTTGTTTCCCGCCAGCGCTCACATCGAGTGGCCGTGGGCGCAGCCGCGCAACCCGTGGGCCCAGGCTTTTGAGTGGATTCGCGGAAACACCCCGGTGGACGCGCTATTTGCGCTCGATCCGGGGCACATGGCGCTGCCGGGTGAAGACGAAGATGGATTTCGCGCTCGCGCCGAGCGCAGCCGGTTGGCGGACCTGGTTAAAGACAAAGGAGCGTGTTCGATGTTTCCGCCGCTTTCGGTTCAGTGGCTGGAACAGGTCGAGGACCAGGAAAATTGGAAGCAATTCGGCAAAGCAGATTTCGAACGGCTGCGACAGAAGTATGGAGTCAGTTGGGTGATGGTGGAGCAACCGGGCCCGACCGGGATGGAATGTCCTTACCAGAATCCGGCTGTACGCGTCTGCCGGGTAGACTGAGTTTTCTCAATGCCGCTCGGACGCGGTGGGCACTCCGCCCTCGTAGTAAGCCTCAGAACCAGTCTCCAGGGTCTTTCCCTTTTCATTGAAGATGGGGTTGTGGATGATTCCGGCGCGCTGCAGCGCAAACTGAAATGTGGTGCCCAGCACTCCGAGCCCGTATTGCACGCTGCGGCGGAAATTGATGGAAGAAGCTTCCTCGAAATACTTGGTGGGGCAGGAAACCTCGCCGATCCGGAAGCCGAAGTAAACGCATTGCGCAAGCATTTGGTTGTCGAAAACGAAATCGTCGCTGTTCTCCCGCAGCGGCAGGCGAGTGAGCACCGCGCGGCTGAAAGCGCGATAGCCGGTGTGATACTCGGACAGCTTGACCCGCAGGAACAGGTTCTCAAAAGCGGTGAGCAGACGGTTGAAGATGTATTTGTAGAGCGGCATGCCTCCGCGCAGCGCCGTGCCGCCGATGATGCGGGAGCCGAGAACGACGTCGTAAACGCCGTAAGCAATCATGCTCGCCATGGCGGTCACCAGCAGCGGCGTGTACTGATAGTCGGGATGCACCATGATGACGACGTCGGCGCCAGCAGCCAAAGCCTCGCGGTAGCAGGTCTGCTGATTGCGGCCATAGCCGTAGTTGCGGTTGTGAACGAAGGACTGCACGCCGAGCCCGTGAGCGACTTCCAGGGTGCGATCGGAACTGTGATCGTCAACCAGAATGCGAATGTCGACCAGGTCGGGCAATTCCCGTACCGTCGCTTCCAGCGTTTTCTCCGCGTTGTAAGCGGGTAACACAACGGCAATGCGTTTGCCGTTAATCATGCAGTGTTTTCCTCGAAGGACTGCCTGAATCATAACCGGAAAGGCAGGCTCCTGTAAGCTTCTGTATGGAGACGGGGGCTCCGCCCCATCCTGGCGGGGCAAGGCCCCTGCCACCACGCAGAATTCGCGGCCTTGAACTGTTGGCGAACTATGGGCGAAACTAAAAGTATGCACGCTCGTACTTTATTTGAGAAAGTTTGGGACGCCCACGTGGTCGCGGCCCCCGAAGGGCGCTCAGCGCTTCTCTATATCGATTTGCACCTGGTGCATGAAGTAACGTCGCCGCAGGCCTTCGACGGGCTGCGCGCCAATGGACGGCGTCTGCGCCAGCCCTTACGCACCGTGGCAACCGTCGACCACAACATCCCAACCACTCCGCGCGGCCTTCCAATTACTGACCCGATTGCGGCGAAACAGATTGAGGCACTGCAGAAAAATTGCCACGAGTTTGGCGTTCCATTCTTCGATATGGACTCGGCCGAGCAGGGCATTGTGCACGTCATCGGGCCGGAACTGGGCATCACGCTGCCGGGGATGACGATCGTCTGCGGCGACAGCCACACCTCGACCCATGGAGCGTTCGGGTCGCTTGCCTTTGGCATCGGAACCTCGGAAGTGGAACACGTGCTGGCCACGCAATGCCTGCCGCAGAAGAAGCCAAAGACGATGCAGATTCATGTTAGCGGGAAGCTGGCGGAGGGCGTCACGGCGAAAGATCTGGCGCTCGGAATCATTGGACGCATCGGCACCGATGGCGCCACCGGACACGTGATCGAATACGCAGGCGATGCGGTTCGTGCATTGTCGATGGAAGCCCGCATGACGCTCTGCAACATGAGCATCGAGGCGGGAGCGCGAGCCGGACTGATCGCGCCCGACGAAACGACGTTCGCGTACGCCGGCGGCCGCCGCTTTGCTCCAAAAGGAAAAGACTGGGAAGAAGCGGTTGCCTACTGGCGCACTCTGGCCAGCGATCCCGGAGCAAAATTCGATCGGGTGATTGAGATTGACGCGGCATCGCTAGCGCCCTTCGTGACCTGGGGCACAAATCCCGGAATGGTGGTCGCGGTAACCGCGTGCGTTCCAGAGTTGAAGAGCTTTGCGCAGGAGGCCGACCGGCGCGCCGCCGAACAGGCGCTCGCCTACATGGGCCTCGATCCCGGAACGCCGATCGAAGCCATTGCCGTAGACCGTGTGTTTATCGGATCGTGCACCAACTCGCGCCTCGAAGATCTGCGGGCTGCAGCGCGTGTGGCGAAAGGGCAACACGTGAATCCGAAGGTTCGGGCGATGGTCGTGCCCGGCTCACAGACGATCAAGCGCGCTGCTGAGCAGGAGGGCTTGCACCGCATATTTCTCGACGCCGGTTTTGAATGGCGCGAGTCGGGATGCTCGATGTGTCTGGGCATGAACCCCGACATCCTGCAACCGGGAGAGCGCTGCGCGTCGACCAGCAACCGGAACTTCGAAGGCCGCCAGGGCCGCGGAGGTCGCACGCACCTGGTCAGTCCCATGATGGCGGCGGCAGCGGCGATTGCCGGCCATTTCACCGACATAAGGAAGTGGAAATTTCAGTAGTCACTGCGAGGCCGGACGGGGACGCCCGGCGATCCACTGGCTCGGCGGGTAGAAGGGTCTCAACTATGAAACCGTTTCGCAAGCACACCGGCATCGTGGTCCCGCTCGATAAGGTGAATGTGGACACCGATCAGATCATCCCCAAGCAATTTCTGAAGCGCATCGAGCGCACGGGATTCGGCGAATTCCTGTTCTACGACTGGCGCTTCTCGGGGGACGGAAAAGAGTTGAGAAGAAAGTCCGGCGATTTTGTGCTCGACGCCCCGCGCTACGCCAAGGCTTCGATCCTGGTGGCCGGAAAAAACTTCGGCTGCGGGTCCTCGCGCGAACATGCCGTCTGGGCGCTGGCGGACTATGGATTCCGTGTAGTGATCGCGCCGTCATTCGCCGACATCTTCGCCAACAACAGCCTGAAGAACGGCCTGCTCACGGTGCGGCTCAGCGAAGAGCAGGTGGCGGAGGTCATGCGACGTTCGCGTGAGATCGAAAACTACCAGCTCACCATCGATCTGGAAACGCTGCGCGTGGAAGACGGACGAGGATTCGCGGCGGCGTTCACGATGGATGAATTTTCGCGGCACTGCCTGCTGAATGGGCTGGACGATATTGGTTTAACGCTGCAACATGAAGCGGAGATCGCAGCGTACGAAGCAAGTCATCCAGTGCGCGTGGAGATGAAGTCGATTCTGGCGGGATGACCCTCGACGGTTAGAGAGACGGCGCCTCGCCCGCCCGCAGACAACCGACCAACCAGTCGTTATCCTTTCCTTCCTGACGCAAACTCCCTCCAGGTTGTACACTTTTGACTTTCACCACCAGCGCGGTGCTGGGTCACACCTCGTGCAGAATCGGAGTCCGTTCGTGAAAAAACTTCTCTTCGTCGTCGCCATCAACCTGTTGGTTCTACTTGCCGCGGGGCAAGCCCAGACCGTCGCATCGCCCGCCGCACCGAAGCAACTCACGATCGACCAGATCTTCGCGGAAGGCGGCGTCACGGGACGCGCTCCGGAAACAATCCAGTGGAGTCCGGACGGCACCAAGGTCTCTTTCGTGCAGCGCGATGACGCCGGAGAGCATGGCGAACTCTGGTATGTGGACGCGGTCACCGGCGAGAAAAAAATACTGGCCAGCGAGACTAAGTTGTCGCTGATTGCCCCCCCTGCGAGCAAAATCAAGGACGAGCGTGAGAAAGAACGCGTGACCCGCTATCACGTCGCCGCCTATACGTGGTCGCCCGATTCCAAGCACCTGCTCTTCGATTCCCAGGGACAGCTCTGGTATTACAGCCTGGACACCGGAACGGCGGTACAGCTCACGTCGTCTCCGGACCCGAGCCAGGACCCGAAGTTTTCGCCGGACGGCAAGCGGCTCGCCTACGTGCGAAAGCACAATCTTTATGTGCATCCGGTGTCAGGCGAGGAAGGCGAACATCCGCTCGCCCGCGACGAGAAAGAGAAAGACAAAAACAAAAACAAGGACGGGGAGAAAGACAAAGGAGACAACATCCTGAACGGTGAAGTGGACTGGGTGTACGCCGAAGAACTGGCCGTGCGCAGCAACTTCTTCTGGTCGCCGGAAGGACACGAAATCATTTTCCTGCAGATGGATGAGACGCGGGTACCGCCTTATCCCATCACCGATTGGCTCCTGACGCACCCAAGGGTCGAGGAGGAAAAATATCCCAAGGCGGGGGATCCCAATCCCATCGTGCGCCTGGGAGTGGTGGGCAGCAATGGCGGCAAAGGGCGCTGGATCAAACTCACCGACGACGACGACACCTACCTGCCGCGTTTCGGATGGATTCGCGAAGGCTGGGCGTGGGCCGAGGTCCTGAATCGCAAGCAGGACGCGTTGGACCTTTATTTCATCGACACCAAGTCGGGCAAGTCGCGTAAAGTGTTGACCGAATCGGCGCCCGATGCGTGGGTGAACGTAAACGACGACTTTCGCATACTGAAGTCCGGCGACCGCTTTCTGTGGACCAGTTGGCGTGACGGCTGCACTCATATTTATCTCTATAGCTTCAACCCCCAGGACCCGTTGGCCTCCGATGCGAAACTCGAACGCCAACTCGAAAGCGGAGACTACGAGGTGCTCGCGATCAACGGCGTCGATGAAACGTCGCGCGACCAACCGTCCACGGTTTTCTTTACCGCCAACAAAGGCGATCCGCGGCAGGAGAAGCTTTTTTCCGTAAGGCTGGACGGCTCGGGGATCGAGAGCATGTCCTCGGGAAGCGGTAACTATGCCGCCACGTTCGCCGCCGACGGCAAGCATTTCGTGGAGACGCATTCTGCGACGCTCACACCGCCGCGAATTTCGGTGTGCGCGCCGGGCGGCGCCTGCCAGAAAATCTGGGAAGGGCGCGGCCTAGCGGCGTACGACCCGATTGCGCCACAGCCCCTGGAACTCAAAGCCGATGACGGCACGGTGTTGTATGGCTATCTGATTCTGCCGCGCCATGCGGATGCGAGCCAGAAGGTCCCGCTGATCGTGTACATCTATGGCGGTCCGGCGGGCCAGACCGTACAGGATTCATGGGGCGGAGCCAGGACGCTGTTCCACCAGCTTCTGGCCAACGAAGGATTCGCGATTTTCTCGGTCGACAATCGCGGCACCCCAAATCGGGGCAAGAAATTCTCCGCCGCGGTCCGCGGACAGTTTGGCGGAGTCGAAATGAAAGACCAGCTCACGGCGCTCGACCAGTTGTACGCGCAGGTCCCGCAACTCGACCGCACCCGCACCGCGATCTGGGGATGGTCGAACGGCGGCTCGATGACGCTCTACGCGCTGACCCACTCCGACCGCTTCAAGGCCGGGATCGCGGTTGCACCGGTCACCAACTGGCGCGACTACGATTCGATTTATACCGAGCGCTGGTTGGGTCTGCCGAAGGATAACCCCAGCGGCTACGACGATTCGATCGTCAACGCCGCCAGCAGTCTGCACGGGGCGTTGCTGGAGGTGCACGGGACCAGTGACGACAATGTGCACTTCCAGAATACGATCCAGATGATCGACGCGCTGATCCGCGCCGGGAAACAGTTCCGGCTGATGGTGTATCCGAACAAGACGCATGGGATTGCCGGGCCGGCCGCGAGCGCGCACTTGTACCACATGATGGAAGAGTTTTGGAATAAGGAATTGAAATAGCTGTCAGCTTTCAGCCGTCAGTTTGCGGTTCTCGGCGGCCGTGAGATTTTGCTGACGGCTGAGAGCTGAAGGCTGAAATCTGATTTTCATGCATCGCACAACTCTCGGCGATTTCGAACTCACGATTGTCTCCGACGGAACTTACTTCCTCGACGCCGGAGCCTTTTTCGGCGTCGTTCCCAAGACCATGTGGTCGAAGAAGGTCACCCCGGACGAGCAGAACCGCCTCGATGCGGGACTCAATTCCCTGCTCGTGCGCACCGGCAAGAAGAACATCCTGATCGAGACTGGCATAGGCAACAAGCTGTCCGACAAGATGGTGCGGATCTACACCCAGCCGGCCAAGCTGCTCGACAACCTGCAAGCCGCCGGAGTCGCTCCCGAAGATATCGACATCGTCATCAATACCCACCTGCATTTTGATCACTGCGGATGGAATACGGTGCGCCGCGGCGATCGCGTGGTGGCGACATTTCCCAACGCGGCTTACTACGCGCCCGAAGGCGAATGGCAATACGCCCGCCATCCCAGCGAACGCGATGCCATCAGTTTCATCTCCGAGAACTACGACCCGCTGGTCGAAAGCGGCCAGATGAAGCTGCTCAGCGGAGGCGAGGAACTCGTCCCCGGCATTTCAGTGAAAACCTTCCCCGGACACACCGCCCACATGCAAGCCGTAATCGTGAGAAGTGGCGGCGCGGGCAACGAAAAGAAGACCGCCTGCTACATCTCCGACCTGATTGCAACCAGCGCGCACATCAATCTCACTTGGGGAATGGCATTTGACCTCTATCCTCTCGAGACCATCGAGAGCCGCAAAAAGTACTATGCGCAGGCGATCCCGGAGAAATGGCTGACCGTGTTCACCCACGATGATCAAACGCCCTGGGGATATGTGGAACCCGGCGAGCGGGGAAAACTGGTTCTAGCCAAGCTCGCGTAGGAAACGGCCGCCCTCGGCCGTAGCTGGTGGAGCGCCGGGCGTCCCGCCCGGCTGGACTGACGAGACGAGTCCCTCCACCGCAGGATTCATCCCGCAGCTTAGCTCCCTTTTTCCCGCTCGTAAGCCTTTTGCATGTAGCGGCGGGACTCCTCGATCGCGCCCTGGGTATTGTCGTTGGTCTGGATGGCCTGCCGGTATTCATTGACGGCGCGTTCTCGCTGGCCGGTGACGTCGAAAATCTTGCCCAGCTGCAGGTGGCTCCAAACCTCTGTCCAGCGCGGCTCGCCGTCGCCATTCAGCGACTCGCGGTAGGCGTTTGCCGACGCCTGATAATTTTTCTGCAGGAAAAACACCTCGGCAATCCGGTAATGGGCCAGCGAACTGTTCTTGTTGACTTCGAGCGCCTTATTAAACTCGGCTAGAGCTCCCGCCAGGTCGCCTTGCTGGGTCAGACCCTGTCCGCGCACGATCGACGACCGCAGCTTGATGTCGGTCGAGTTGGTGAGCACGCGGTTTTCGGGATCGATCGAGATCCGTCGCGGCCGCCCAAAAGTCTCCACCGAAAACGGCGAATTCGTGCCCACTACCTCAATGCGTTTCTCTTCCGTTTTTCCGTCAGTATCGATTCTTAGATTTACCGGCATGCGGAACAGATCGAGATCCTGCGTGATCGCACCCACGATCCGGAAGCCCTTGTTATTGCCCAGCCGGTAGATCGTGTACTTGGCTTTGAACTCGGGGGCGCTGGTGGAATCCATCCACTGCGAGTAGAACCAGGTGAGTTTTTGTCCGTACACCTTGTCGCAGAGTTCGCGGAAATCGTCGGTGCTGGCGGACTTGCCCGCATATTTCGTGGCGAAATCGCGCATGATCTTCAGATACTTGGGTTCGCCCACCACCCAGCGCAGCATGTGCAGAATCATGGCGCCCTTGTCGGTCACCAGCGACTGAAACTCGGGAGAAAAATAGTCGAGCTTGGCCGCGCTCGAAAGCGGCACGCTGTCATAAGCCAGCGCACCCACTGACATGTCCTTCACCATTTCCTCCAGCCCCGCTTCGCCCGCCGCGCTCTCCACGTAGCGCGCTTCCGAATAGCGCGCGAAGCCGTCGCTGATCCACCAATCGTCCTTCGACGCCGGACTCACCGAAACCCCCCACCATTGATGCGCGATGGTGTTGGCCAGCAAGCGGTAGTTAACCTTTTCCGTGATGCCGCGGCTCGAAACCGCTGCGATCTCGGGCGCCCACGCGGAAGGCACCGTGTCATCCGGGATCTCCACGATCTTCAACCGCGTCGAGGGCGCGACTCCATACTGGGTGACGAAGTACGTGAACGCCTTGACCGCCGTCGTTGCGTATTCCGCGCCCAGGTCCTTTTTATCGGGCTTGAAAAACACGTGCAGGTCGATGCCCGCTTCGTCGCTCTTGAATTCCTGGAACGTACCGGCAATGATCGTGCCCGGGAAGCTAGGCTTGTCCCAGGTGAAGCTGAAGGTCTTCGAGTTTGCAATCGCGGCGGGCTTCTTGGCATTGGCCGCGGCCGTAGCCGCCGCCGACGGTTCCTTGCCGCTGCCGATCACCACCATGTGTGCCGGGACGGTCACGTTGATGGTCGAAGTAAAGCGGTTGACGCCGTATCCCGCCACCGGAAACCACAGCCCGGAGTACAGCAGATAACTGGTGTCAGGGCCGACGTAGGCGAGCTTCAATCCCTGCACCGGGCTGTCGTCGGCCGTTTCGAGCGTCCCTTCGTATTCGAAGTAAAAGGTGGTGCTGGCGTTTTTTGCGATGCCGCTAGTGAGCGCGAAGCGCACCGTGGAATCCTGCGTGTTGCGCTCCGGATTGAGTGGCTTGTTGTTCGCGTCCGTGAGCTTCGTGACCCGCAGTGCGTTGTTCAACTGAAACACGGCCACGCTGAGGTCTTCGAGCGCCGTGACCTTCACCGTCGCGCGCGCGCTGAGCTTATGCGTTTGCGGCAGCAGTTCGACGTCGATCTGGTAGTCGTCCACGCGCATCCGCGTTTTCTCGGCCGCCATCGCCGTCTGGTTCGCCGCCAAGCTGAGCAACAAGCCCAGAAACAGGACAGCCCTTAAACAGAGCGCCCAGCGCGCAGGTCGAGAGTGGCAGAGTTTCAAGAAGCGTCTCCTCGGAAGTACAACATTCTCTAAGATGTTAATTTTCCCGCAAAAGATGCTGTGAGGACAAGGGTGGAGAAAATTTGACAGTCGAGATCTGCTCTAAGATTGTGTGGGGACGGGGCGCCCTCGCCCGTCCAAGCCGAGCAAAGCTCGGCAACCGCAGCGACCAAGACCCTGGCAGAATCAGAGGGGGCGCAATCCGGCCCGCGCGAGCCCAAGAAAAGCGCCACCTCCGTTTTTGCCGATCCAAATAACGGCGGTTAATACCAAGTGGACAGCTCTCTTCCTTCCGCCGAGCTCAGGCAAGGTCGTAGCGATCAAGGTTCATCACTTTGTTCCACGCAGCCACAAACTCCTTCACAAACGCCCCCTTCGCGTCGTTACTTCCATAGACTTCCGCGAGTGCCCGCAGCTGCGAGTTCGAACCGAACACCAGGTCGACACGGGTGCCGGTCCACTTGATTTTGCCCGTCGCCCGATCGCGCCCCTCATACACGCCTTCGGATGCAGAGGAGGGCTCCCACTTCGTATTCATGTCGAGCAGGTTGACGAAGAAATCATTCGTCAGCGTCTCGGGCCGGTTGGTGAAGACTCCGTGTTTGGAATGCCCGAAGTTAGCATTCAAGGCGCGCAGGCCACCGATGAGTACGGTCATCTCGGGGGCAGTCAGCGTCAGCAACTGCGCCCGATCCACCAGCAGCTCCTCCGCCGGCGTTTTGTGTCCGTTCCGGAGGTAGTTGCGGAACCCGTCCGCGGCCGGCTCCAGTACGGCGAACGAGTGCACATCGGTCTGCTTCTGCGAAGCATCCGTGCGCCCTGGCGAAAAAGGAATCTTCACTTTGTGCCCAGCCTTTTTCGCAGCTTCCTCGACGGCTGCGCAGCCGCCCAGAACGATCAGGTCGGCAAGCGAGACCTTCTTTCCTTTGTTGCTGCTTTTTTTTCCATTGGACTTGTTCCCGTTGGACTGGGAGCTGTTGAAATCCTTTTGGATCGCCTCCAGCTTCTTGAGAACCTTCGCCAATTCGGCCGGCTGGTTCACTTCCCAATCCCTTTGTGGCGCGAGGCGGATGCGCGCCCCGTTCGCCCCACCGCGCTTGTCGGAGCCGCGGAACGACGCCGCCGACGCCCAGGCCGTCGTGACCAGTTGGGAGATCGACAGTCCGGACTTGAGGATTTTCGCCTTCAGAGCGGCAATTTCCTTCTCCCCGATCAATTTATGATCCACGGCGGGAACAGGATCTTGCCACAACTGGGGCTCTTTCGGAACAAGCGGGCCAAGATACCGCGAGATCGGTCCCATGTCGCGGTGCGTGAGCTTGAACCACGCCCGCGCAAACGCGTCTGCGAACTGATCTGGATGCTCGTAGAAGCGCCGTGAAATCTTTTCGTAAGCAGGGTCGAACCGCAAGGACAGGTCGGTGGTCAGCATGGAGGGCGCGTGGCGCTTTGACGGATCGTGCGCATCCGGTACGGTACCGGCGGCTGCGCCATCCTTTGGTCTCCACTGATGCGCACCGGCCGGGCTCTTGGTCAGTTCCCATTCGTAGCCGAACAGGTTCCAGAAGAAGTTGTTGCTCCACTTCGTTGGCGTCGTGGTCCAAGTGACTTCCAGACCGCTGCCGATCGCGTCACCGCCTTTGCCCGTCTTGAATTTGCTCTTCCAGCCCAGGCCCTGCTCCTCGATGCCGGCGGCTTCCGGCTCCGGGCCCACCAATGCCGCATCGCCAGCGCCGTGGGTCTTGCCGAAGGTGTGACCGCCGGCAATGAGCGCAACCGTCTCCTCGTCATTCATCGCCATGCGGGCAAACGTTTCCCGAATATCCTTGGCCGCCGCGACGGGATCCGGGTTGCGGTTCGGCCCTTCCGGATTCACGTAAATCAGGCCCATCTGAACCGCGCCGAAAGGATTGTCGAGCTGACGGTCGCCGCTGTAGCGTTCGTCCGCCAGCCACTTGCCTTCAGGACCCCAGTAGATGTCCTCTTCGGGCTCCCAGACGTCCTCGCGCCCGCCGCCAAAACCGAACGTCTCAAAGCCCATCGACTCGAGGGCGACGTTGCCGGCGAGAATCATGAGGTCGGCCCAGGAGATTTTTCGCCCATATTTCTGCTTGATCGGCCACAGCAGCCGGCGCGCCTTGTCGAGATTCACGTTGTCGGGCCAGCTATTGAGCGGCGCGAAGCGTTGCTGACCGGCTCCGGCCCCGCCGCGGCCGTCGCCGATGCGGTAGGTACCCGCGCTGTGCCACGCCATGCGAATGAAAAGTGGCCCGTAGTGCCCAAAGTCGGCCGGCCACCAATCCTGCGAGTCCGTCATCAAGGCATGTAGGTCCTTGATCACGGCGTGCAGATCGAGGCTCTTGAATTCTTCCGCATAGTCGAACCCCTTGTCCATAGGATCGGACAGGGGGGAGTGCTGGTGCAGAATTCTCAGGTTCAGCTGATTCGGCCACCAGTCCGCATTCGTCACGGCCGTATGTGTGCTAGCGCCGCCCATTACCGGGCACTTGGATTCGGTTGACATGTTTTGCTCCTGCTTGCCGAGTTCCTTTTCCATGAGTTCATCCTCCCAACTAGCCCAAAAAGACTGCCAAAAAATACGAAATGCCTTTCGCATCGAATCGCGCGTCGCGGCCCTCGACGGCCGCTTCACGCACCAAACCCGCCTGCGCCAGGTCCAGCAGATTATTATAAGTCGTGGCCCCGGAAGAGCGCGGATCCATCCACTAAGGAAAGTCCGATTAAGTCCCTGGAGTCCTCCGTGCGCCCCTGTGTACCCTGTGGTTCAAGGTCTTCGATGGTACTTAATCAGAGTTTCCCTGACGGCTGAGAGCTGACAGCGACCTACAGCGGAATATTCCCATGCTTCTTAGGCGGGTTCTTATCCCGCTTGGTCTCCAGCATCTCCAGCGCCTGGATCAGCTTCTTGCGCGTCTCGCGCGGCTGGATGACAGCATCCACGAATCCGCGGTCGGCGGCCACGTAGGGATTCGCCAGCCGGTCGCGGAATTCCTCGATCTTTTGTTGCCGAACCGCTTCGCGATCTTCAGCGCCATCCAGTTCGCGCTTGTAGACGATATCCACCGCGCCTTCCGGCCCCATCACCGCGATTTCAGCGCTCGGCCAGGCGTAGTTCACGTCCGCGCGGATGTGCTTGGACGCCATGACGCAATACGCTCCGCCGTACGCCTTGCGCGTAATCACAGTCACTTTCGGCACCGTCGCCTCCGCAAACGCATACAGCAGCTTGGCGCCGTGCTTGATGATTCCGCCATACTCCTGGTTGGTGCCGGGCAAAAATCCGGGGACATCTTCAAACGTCACCAGCGGAATGTTGAAGCAGTCGCAGAATCGCACGAAGCGCGCGCCTTTTACCGACGCATTGATATCGAGCGTGCCAGCAAGCATCGCCGGCTGATTGGCCACGATCCCGACCGGCTTCCCGTTGAAGCGCGCAAAGCCCACAACAATGTTCTTGGCATAGTGCTCGTGAACTTCAAAAAAGTAGCCGTCATCTACCACCGTGTGAATCACGTCTTTCATGTCATACGGCACGTTCGATTCATCGGGGATCACCGTGTCGAGCTTCTCGTCCAAGCGATCGATCGGGTCGGTGCAAGGCTTGCGCGGCGGGTCTTCCAGATTGTTCGACGGAACAAAACTCAACAGCTCGCGGACCATCGACAAACACTCGGCATCGTCCCGGCACATGAAGTGCGCCACGCCTGAAGTTTCGTTGTGCGTGCGCGCTCCGCCCAGCTGGTCCTTGGTGACCTCTTCGTGGGTGACTGTTTTGATCACATCGGGTCCAGTAATAAACATGTAGGAGGTCTGGTCCACCATCAAAATGAAATCGGTGATGGCGGGCGAATACACCGCGCCGCCCGCGCACGGGCCCATGATGGCCGAGATCTGCGGCACCACTCCGCTATAAAGCGTGTTGCGCAAAAAGATTTCGGCGTAGCCGGCCAGCGACATCACGCCTTCCTGAATGCGCGCGCCGCCGGAATCGTTCAGTCCGATAACCGGAGCCCCCATCTTGGCCGCCAGATCCATCACCTTGACGATCTTCAAGGCGTTGGCCTCGGAGAGCGAGCCGCCAAACACCGTAAAGTCTTGCGCAAAAACGAAGACCAGCCGTCCTTCCACGCGGCCGTAGCCGGTGATGAAACCGTCACCGAAGTACTTCTGCTCGGCCATGCCGAAGTCGTGGCAGCGGTGCGTGACCAGCTTATCGGTTTCCTCGAAAGTGCCCTCGTCGAGCAGAAACTCCACGCGCTCGCGGGCCGACATCTTGCCCTCTTTGTGCTGGCGCTCGCGCCGCTTGGCCCCGCCGCCTTCCAGGGCCATCTGGTCTCGCTTTTTCAGTTCAGCAATTTTCTCGTCAAGTTTCATAGGGAGACATTATAGGCGAGTGAGAATGCAATGGAGAGCCGGGCGCCTCCCCGCCCGGCCGCAATGCTGCTGACGCTGGTTCTCCAAAGAGCGCAACGGGGACGGCGGGACGCCCGTCGCTCCACGGTCTTACCTGTTACGCCCGCGTGGCAGCCGAGTCCAACAGATTCAGAAATTCGATTTTCTTTTCCGGCGCCAGAAACGACGCTTCAAACGAATTGCGCGCCAATTCCCGCAGGTGCTCATCAGTGAAGCCGAACGCCTCCTGAACCAGCCCGTACTCCCCGGCCAGCGACGTACGAAACATTGCTGGATCGTCGCTGTTGATGGTCAGCATGAGTCCCTGGTCAAAGTAGCGCCGCACCGGATGTTGCGCGAGTTCGGCACAGCAGCCCGTCCGCAGATTGCTGGTCACGCAGATTTCAATCGGAACCTGGCTCTCGGCCAGTTCTTCGATCAATTCCGGATCCTGCGCGGCGGTAAGGCCGTGGCCGATGCGTTCCGCCTTGAGATTCAGCGCTCCCCAAATGGATTCCGGCCCGGCGCTTTCACCGGCGTGAGCGGTGAGATGAAGGCCGTGCTCGGCGGCGCGGGCGTAGACCGCCGTGAACCACTCCGCCGGTCCCTCGCGCTCGTCGCCGCCAATGCCGAAGGCCACCACGTTGCGCTCGCGGAACTGGATGGCGAGATCGAGCACGCGCTGCGCTTTCTCCGCGCCGAACTGCCGAATGGCATCGAAGATCCACAAGAGCGATAGGCCGAAGTCTTTCTCTCCGCGCTCGCGGCCACGTTCCAGTCCCTCGAAAATCGGCGCGAAATCCTGCTTGCGCCAGAGGCAGACGCCCACCGAAATAAAAACCTCGGCGTGCAGAACGTTCTGCGATTTCAGCCGCTCCATCAGCCGGTAAGTAATCAACTCGTAGTCTTCCGGAGTGCGCAAGTGTCCAGTAACATCCTTGAAAGCCGAGAGGAAGCCCGCGAAGTCCTTAAAGTTGTAGAGTTGCTCGACTTCGGCGAGCGAGGCCCCTTCCATCCCGTGACGCTGCCGCAGTTCCAGCAACGTGGACGGCTCGATCGAGCCTTCGAGATGCAGATGGAGCTCGGCCTTGGGGAGAAGGTGAATGAAGCTACTTCGGCTTGATGTGGCGTCTACCTGCATCGCCTTCGATTGTAGGTTTACGCGGCCTCGCGGGGATCGCGACCATACTGATTTGTGCCCGCGCTGCCGCGAAGGAACCCGATCTCGATCAGGTACCAGAAGTTAAGGAGTGGAACAAGACTGACCAGCATAAACCATCCGCTTCGTCCCCGATCATGGCATCGCTTTACTCCTAACGCGAGGATGGGGTAATAAATCACGAACACTAGGAGCACAAAAGCAAGAAGCGAATAATCGCGGGGGAGAAACCTTCGCAACCACAGTCCAACAGCTGATACGAACGCAGTGATGGCTGAGCAGGCAATCGAAGACAACCACCATTCTGAACGAGTAATACGGCCCTCGAACGAAAACAGGAGCTTAGAGATAGCCATAGCCGCTGCGCCGCGAAACTCGCTGTGATATCGGCTATAGAAAACATAGATCACCAGCCCCAGTGCCAGCCAGATCACAAAGCGCAGCCAGGTAATGAGCGTGAGTCCGAACATCAGTCCGCCGCACAGAATCACGGAGATCAGCGGGAACCACGGCACAAACGGTACGCGGAACGCGCGTTTGCGATCGGGTTGCCTGCGTCGAAGAAAGATGACTCCCAGCGAAACCAGAACAAAGGCAAACAGCGTCCCAATGTTGGCGAGGTCGGCGGCATCGCCAATATCCACGAGCCCGGCGGGAATTCCCACGGCAAAGCAGGCAATCCACGTGGACCAATGCGGCGTCTTATATTTCGGGTGCACGGCCGAGAACAACTTCGGCAACAGGCCGTCGCGCGACATGGCGTACCAGATACGCGCCTGCCCGTACTGAAACACCAGCAACGACGAGATCATCCCCGTCAGCGCTCCGATCACGATCACCGACCGGAAGAACGTGTGCACTCCCAGATACTTCATGGCGTAGGCGACGGGGGCTTCGGCGGCTTCACCGGAGACAAAGGTCGTGTATTTCATCATGCCGAGCAGCACCAAAGCGACGCCGACATAAAGCAGAGTGCAGACAATCAGCGACATGATGATGCCGAACGGCAAGTCTTTTTGCGGATTGCGCGATTCCTCCGCCGCAGTCGAGACCGAATCGAATCCGATGTAGGTAAAGAAAACGATCGCCCCTCCCGTGACGATTCCGGCAAAGCCCGAAGGCGCGAACGGCGTCCAGTTCGCGGGCTTTACCAACATTCCACCAACAACTAGAAATGTGAGAATCGCGCCAATCTTGATCGCGACCATGATGTTGTTCGTCTCGGCCGATTCCTTCACTCCGCGCACCAGCAGCAACGTAAGAATAAAAACGATCAGGAAGCCGGGCAGATTGAAATAAGAGCCCGTCCACTGGCCCGAGGCCCAAACAGGACTCGCCCATTTGTCGGGCAAGTGGACACCGAACGCCGCGAATTGCGCCTTCGTATACCCAGCGAAGCCCACCGCCACGGCTACGTTGCTGACCACATATTCGAGAATCAGGTCCCACCCAATGATCCAGGCAAAAATTTCGCCGAGCGTCGCGTACGAATAGGTGTAGGCGCTGCCGGCGATGGGGATCATCGACGCCAATTCGGCGTAGCACAATCCGGCAAAGCTGCAGGCAATCGCCACCAGGAAGAACGAAATTGCAATCGAAGGCCCGGCCGGTGGACGGCCATGCATCAGCGCTCCCGCGGTACTGCCGGTGCGCAGAAAATTCACGATCACGTCGAGCGCCTGTGCATGTAGCAGGGAAGGAGCCTGGAAATATTCTCCCGCAGCCGCCGTTCCCGTCAGCACGAAAATTCCCGAACCGATGATGGCCCCAATGCCAAGCGCCGTCAGCGACCACGGGCCCAGCGTCTTACTGAGCCGGTGTTCCGGGTTCTCCGACTCCGAGATCAGTTTGTCGATGGATTTGCAACAGAGAAGTTGGCTATCGGAAGTACGTACGGTGCCGGCGGGAGGTTCGGTAGACGGTGGCGGCAAGATTTCGCTATCTCCTCACATTAGGAGTCGGGCATGGGGCTGCCCCATGCCCGGAAATGTTTCACAGGTCAGGCCAACGCTTACCGTTTTGCCTGGCCGCGCGCGAGTTTTCTCACTTTGCGCTTTTTCGACCCGCGGGCGTAATCGCGGGGCTTCTTCGGCTTTTCGGCTTTGATCTTCTTGCGGGCGGCTCGCTTGGTTTTCTTGCGCTCTTCTTTGGTCAGCTTCTTTGTATTTGCCATCAGTGAAGTAATTTCCTTTGATGAAGTTAAATTGTACTTAACGCCACTTGGCGATACTTATGCACTCTCTGTTCTTGCTAACGCTGTGACGAAACCGCGCTACTCGGCATCAGTTCTCTGTGCCTGGTACGCCGAAGTGACGTCATAACAGGCAACCCCCTTACGAGCAACAACACAGCAGAGCATATAAGGCCGCCCAACAACCCAAGAAATCCCACGAACGCAGACATAAACCAATAAGGTTCGTGCCATTTCAGAAGGTAGCCGCCAACGGCGCCCAACGCCATGGTGACCACCGGAATCATCAGAAGCCCCGACCAGAGGCATTTCCGTTTTTCGTCTTGGCTCAGATGCGTCCACTCCCGTCGGCCGGTCTCATACCTGTTCCCACACACACACACGTAACATTCGCGCCCGATACTCGTGTCCTCGCCGCTGTAAACGGGCGGAGCCCAAAATACCCGGTCGCATTGCGAGCAGTGACGCCGGCGGACGAGAATCAACACAATGATGTCCAGTATTCCGAACATGCTCAAGCCTTCTCCAGCTGCGCGTACCGCTCCACCAGCTTCTTCAAACCGAAGCGAGGAAATTGTACCGTAATCTTGGCATCTTCCCCATCCCCTTCGCGCTGATACACCGTGCCCTCCCCATATTTCGGATGCTTGACCTTCTGCCCGGGACGGAATCCGCGTCTGCCTTGGGGCGCTTCAGGCACCATTTTCGGAACATGGAACTTCTTGCCGCGTGACGCAAAAAATTCGGCAATGTTGTCGATGGAGTTGTAATTCCGCAGCGGAGTCGGCGCCTTAGGCTTGACCCGCGCGGGGTCCCAAGCAGCGCTCTGATCCTCGTCTTCGTAAGAGTAGTGCGTAGATTCAGCCCGATGTTTATGTGGCGCGGGCGCCCCCGCCCGCGAAAAGCCAGTAGGAGAAGAAAAAGCACCAGCAGAAGATCCACGCCGCCGCGATCCGCCCATCTCCTCCACCAACTGCGGCGGAACTTCTTCCAGGAAACGTGAAGGCACGCTAGCCTCTGGCATATCCGTCCCATACCGCCGCCGATACACGGCGCGCGACAAAATCAGCGTGTCCATGGCGCGCGTCATGCCGACGTAGCACAGGCGCCGTTCTTCTTCGATGTCATCCGGCTCGATCAGCGTGCGCGAATGCGGAAACAGCCCTTCTTCCATTCCGGCAAGCACCACCAGCGGAAACTCCAGCCCCTTGGCCGCGTGCAGCGTCATCAGCGTGATCTGTGCGCGCTCGTCGTACTGGTCGGCATCGCTGACCAGGGCGGCGTGATCCAGGAACTGATCGAGCGTCTCCCCGCGATCGCGCGAGTCCATGGCCGCGTTCACCAGTTCGCGCAGGTTCTCGATGCGCGAGTAAGCTTCCGGAGTGTCTTCCTCCTCCAGTTGTTTGATATATCCAGTGCGGTCAATGAGGAATTTAAGAATCTCGGCAGTATTGGCCGCCGCCCCCGGAGCGCGGAAGCCCTCGACCGCCTCATCGCTTTCCTGCTCGGTGGAGCGACGGGCGTCCTCGCCCGTCCCAGCGCTGGCGGCGAAATCAAAACTAAAGTTCCCAGGATCAAAATCAGTGTCGTCCGCAGCTTGTGTGGGATGGGCCAGTGTGGGGACGGGCGCCTCGCCCGTCCGGGCCGAGCGAAGCTCGGCAGCGTCGCGCCCCGTATCGCTGATCACCTTTGCCCCAGCCGTCTCCTCCGCCCGCTCCACAAACGTCCCCGCCAGCATCGAGCGCCCATCCTCGACCAGCGAACGGAAGCTCTTCAACGCCGCCAGCGCCCGCGCCGGCAATAACTGTCGCGTCGCGGCCTCCCCAGCCGCGCCCCACATCGACAAGCCAGTTTCAAGCGCCAGCCGCTCGATCATCTCGATCGTCGTCTTGCCAATCCCGCGCACAGGCGTATTGATCACGCGCAGCAGCGAGACCGAATCGTCCGGGTTCTGGATGACCTTCAAGTACGAGATCAGATCCTTGATCTCAGCCCGCTCATAGAACGAAAAGCCGCCGACCACGTGATACTTCAGCCCGTAGCGGCGCATAGCTTCTTCAAACAATCGCGATTGCGAATTCGTCCGGTAGAGCACCGCCGCCCGCGCCGTTTCGCCGTTTTCGCCCGCCTGCCGCACGTAGCGGTTGATCGTATCGGCCGCAAACAAAGCCTCGTTCTCGCCATCCGGAGCCTCGTAGTAGCCGATCTTCGCCCCGCCCTGCCGCGCCGTCCACAGGTTCTTGCCCTTGCGCCGGACGTTGTTCCCAACCACTGCCGACGCCGCTTCCAGAATGTTCTCGGTCGAGCGGTAGTTCTGCTCCAGCCGCACGATCTTCGCCTCTGGAAAATCGGCCTCAAACTCCAGAATGTTGCGAATGTCGGCCCCGCGCCACGAATAGATCGACTGATCTTCGTCGCCCACCGCGCAAACGTTGTGTCCGGCGCCCGCCAGCAATCGCATCAGTTCGTACTGCGGGCGGTTCGTGTCCTGATATTCATCGACCAATAAATACTGGAACCGCCGGTTGTAATACTCGCGTACCGCCGCCACCGATTTGAGAAGGCGCATGGCTTCGAGCAGCAGATCGTCGAAGTCCATCGCGTTCGCCTTGCGCAGTTCCTTGCGATACTCCTCAAAAATGTGCGCGATGCGCTCGGTCTTCGGATCCGCCGATTGCAGGTAAATTTCCTGCGGATCGAGCATGTGATTCTTGGCCCAGGAAATCCGCGACAGCACGTTGCGCGGCGTCAGTTGCTTGTCGTCGAGGCCGAACCTCCGCATAACGCCTTTGACCACCTGCTGCTGATCGCTCTCGTCGTAGATGACGAAATTTTTCGTGAGCCCAAGTAGCGCCGGCGTCCCGCCGGCTGTCCGGCGGGCGTCCTCTCCCGCCGCTCCCGGAATCCGCAAAGCCTCAATGTCCCGCCGCAGCACGCGCACGCAAAACGAGTGGAAAGTAGAGATCACCGGCTTGGCCACGCTGAGCCCGCCGACCAGCTTTTCCACGCGCTCGGCCATCTCCGACGACGCCTTGTTGGTAAACGTGACCGCAAGAATAGACTCCGGCATCACGCCCAGCTTCTCGATCAGGTAAGCAATACGGTACGTGATGACGCGAGTCTTCCCGCTGCCCGCCCCGGCCAGGATCAGCACCGGCCCCTCGGTAGTCTCGACCGCTTCGCGTTGTTGCGGATTTAGATCGTCCAGAAACGACAAGAGAGAATGGCTCCGAAATTCGCTGAGTGAATTTTACAGGATTGAGAGAAGGCATTGCGGGTGGTCGGTTAACAAGCCGGTGATAAAATACAAGTAGGCATACGCCTATGAGCGGGACAGTCGCACCTCGTCATCATTTCGGCGACCGAATTGTTCGGGACCGCCAAATCTGCGGTGGAGAGCCGGTATTCAGGGGCACACGCGTCCTGCTCCGGACCGTGCTCGCCAGTCTTGCAGCTGGCGATGCGGTGGAAGACATTCTTGCCGACTTCCCGAGTCTCAAAGCCGAGGATGTCCGGGCCGCCATCGCATTCGCGGCAGCCTCGGCCGAGGAAGACCTTCCCGTCCCGGCCGTTCCCAACGTCCAATGAAAGCCAAGCTTGACGAGAACCTTCCGCTGCGGATCGCAACTCGTCTCCGGGAGCTTGGACACGACGTTCATACGGCCCAACAAGAGAACCTTTCGGGTTGCGAGGATTCCGAGCTTTGGGCACAGGCCCAGCGAGAAGGCCGCACCCTCATCACACAAGACCTGGATTTCTCGGACAGCCGTCGCTTCACCCCTGGTACCCATCATGGTGTCGTGCTGGTTCGACTGCACTCGCCCAGCCGGTTGCGATTAGTGGAACGCTTGGAAGAGGTATTTCAGGGGGAAGCGGTCAGCGGGTGGGCGGGATGCTTTGTCGTCGTGACCGATCAAAAAATCCGCGTGCGCCGGACGCCGAACCAACAAACCTAAAATTGGCTGGCCCGTCGATCCCTGTCACACCGACCCCAATAATCGGCGTGCGGAGGATATGCGAGCGAGAATCCAGCCGTCACCTCGCTGCTATAATCAAAAATTGCGCTCATGAAGAACAACAGACAAGTAGCCACGGCCAGCGAAAACGCCGCCGAAGCATCCACTCCGCGCAGAATCCGCTCCACCACCGTCCTCTGCGTGCGCCGCAATGACAAGGTTGTCATGGCCGGAGACGGACAGGTCACGCTCGGCGAATCCATCATTAAACACGGCGCCAAGAAGATTCGCCGCCTCTATCAGGACAAGATTCTCGCCGGATTTGCCGGCTCCACCGCCGACGCTTTCACCCTGTTCAGCCGGTTCGAAGCCAAGCTCGACCAGTATCACGGCAACCTCGGCCGCGCCGCCGTGGAACTCGCCAAAGACTGGCGCACCGACAAATTTCTGCGCCATCTCGAAGCCTTGCTGCTGGTGACCGACAAGGAAACCACGTTCCTGCTGAGCGGCCAGGGAGACGTGATCGAGCCCGATACCGGCATTGCAGCAATCGGCTCCGGCGGCCCGTTTGCCCAGGCCGCAGCCCAGGCCCTGGCCGATCACACCCAGCTCTCGCCACGCGAAATTGCCGAAGAAGCAATGAAGATTGCGGGCCGGATGTGCATCTATACCAATGACAAGGTAACGATTGAGGAACTGTAAGAAGGTCTCAGTTCCCGGTTCTCAGTTCTCAGTGGGAGCCGGCTGGTTCTTGGGTTTTACTGAGAACTGACAACTGAGAAACTGAGAACTTTTATATGGCCATTTACTTACCCGGAACCGCTGAAGAAGAACAAGTCACGCTCGACGAACTGACGCCACGCGAAATCGTCGCTGAGCTCGACAAATACGTTGTCGGACAAAAAGACGCGAAGCGCGCCGTCGCCATCGCCCTGCGCAACCGCATGCGCCGGCAGAAGCTCGCCCCCGAGATGGCCGAAGAGGTCATCCCCAAGAACATCATCATGATCGGCCCCACTGGCGTGGGAAAAACCGAAATCGCGCGCCGCCTCGCCAAGCTCGCCAACTCGCCGTTTCTCAAAGTTGAAGCTTCGAAGTTCACCGAAGTCGGCTACGTGGGCCGCGATGTCGAATCCATGATTCGCGACCTGGTCGAGATCGCCATCGAAATGATCCGCGAGGAGAAACTCGAAGACGTCGCCGATAAAGCGGAGCTCAACGCCGAAGAGAGGCTGCTCGATATTCTTCTGCCTCCGATCTCGCCCCGTCCGGCGGAATCGAGCGCAGCCGCCAGTTCCACCGGCGGCGTGGTCATCGACGGCAGCACCAGCCTGACCGAATCCTCCAGCCGCACCCGCGAGAAACTGCGTCAGCAGTTGCGCGAAGGCAAACTCGACGACCGTACTGTTGAAATCGAAACTCGCGAGCGCAATTTCCCGTCCTTCGAAATCATCTCCAACCAGGGCGTCGAAGAGATGGACGTCAATCTCAAGGACATGTTGCCCAACATCTTCGGCCAGCGCACCAAGAAGCGGAAGATGAAAGTCAACGAGGCCTTCGAGTACCTGATCCAGGAAGAAGAACAGCGCCTGATCGATATGGAGCAAGTCACGCGCACCGCCATCGATCGCGTGGAAAACTCCGGCATCATCTTCCTCGATGAAATCGACAAGATCGCCGGCCGTGAAAGCGGCCATGGGCCGGACGTTTCGCGCGAAGGCGTGCAGCGCGACATCCTGCCCATCGTCGAAGGCACCACCGTCAACACGCGTTACGGCATGGTCCGCACCGACCACATCCTGTTCATAGCCGCGGGCGCGTTCCACGTTTCGAAGCCGAGCGACCTGATTCCCGAACTGCAGGGCCGCTTTCCCATCCGCGTGGAGTTGCAGTCGCTCACCATGGAAGACTTCGTCCGCATCCTGACCGAACCGAAGTCTTCGCTGACCCGGCAGTACATCGCGCTGCTCGAAACCGAGGGCGTGAAACTCGAGTTCACGCCCGACTCGCTCGAAGAAGTCGCGCGCTTCGCCTTCCGCGTGAACGAAGGCACGGAAAACATCGGAGCCCGCCGTCTGCACACCATCATGGAGCGCGTGCTCGACGAGATCAGCTTCGAAGCGCCTGAAAAGAAGGGCCAACAGTTCCTGGTAGACGCGGCCTACGTGCAAAAGATGCTGAGCGAGATCGTGAAAGACCAGGA
>CAWABC010000073.1:0-58008 GCA_963780105.1 uncultured Acidobacteriaceae bacterium | reverse complement strand
GCCGGCGTCGCCGAAGTTGAGGGTTGCGCCCGCCAGTGCTCCGGGAGCCTCACCCCATAGGGCCTTGTTGCCCTCGAAGTTGGTTTGGTCGACGCCGCCGTTGCCGGCGGGGCCGCTGTGTGGAATGTGACAGCCCGTGCAGCCGCGCCCATGGTTCTTGTGCGCGCCTAGAACGTCAACGGGCGACTGATAATTGCTGGGAGGCGCCGCCAGGGCCATGCCCGCGGCGAAGATCACAGCAAGCAAAACTAACATTACTTTCTTCATTGCGATATTCCTCCATTTAGTTTGTGTTGCTATTGGTTGCTTCTGCTGCCGGAGATAATCTGCTGATCTCCGCTTGTCGGCCTAAAGCCTCCAAACTCATTGCGGCTCCTTAACTGCCGCCTTCTCTGGCGCATTCGTTGCCTGCACCAGCGCATCCGCCGGCTTGTCGCCGGATCGTGCGGTTGTCTTCTTTTCCCGTTCCGCCTGGCGGCGCTCAAACTCGGCTTGCGCCTCCGCCTGCGTGATGTAACGGAAGATCTGCACCTTGCCAGTCGGGTACTGCTCCACGGTGAAAACCCGGTTTGCTTTGTCGATGGCGATCCCGACCACTCCCTTGAACTGCGAGGCGATTTTTCCGTGGGTGCCAAAGGCCAGCAGCACGGTGCCGTCATTGGCAAAAATCGTGACCCGGTCGAGCGCGTCGTCCACCACCCAAATGTGGCCGTCGCTGTCGACCGAGATGCCCTTGGGCCGCCCGAATTCCCCGACACCGTCCCCGATCTTGCCCCAGGTCCGGACGAAACTGCCGTCCGCGTCGAAGACCTCAATGCGGTTGTTCAGCATATCGGTGACGTAGAGGTTCCCGTCTTTATCCACGGCCGCGCCGAAAGGCGCGCCAAAGTTTCCCTCGGTGGTGAGTTCGTGGTTATGACTCGTGGTTCCGATCTTGCGCAACAACTTGAGGGAATCCGCGTCATAGACCAGCACCTGGTCCAGACCCTCATCAACCACATACAAGAATCGGTTTTCGGTGTCGATGGCCAGGCCCACGGGATCCTGCATGCCCTCGCTGACCTCGTCCACCGGTTTGTGCTGGGCGTCGAAGACCAGGACGTGGTGCAACTGGCCGTCCGCGACAAACAGGCGGTCGTTGTCGTCAATGGCGATGCCATTGACCAGCTTAAAGTTCGCGTCCCGGCCGTTGCGGATAAACTCTGTATCCTTGGTCTCGGTGTTGAAGATGAAAATCCCACCAGTCTTCTGGTCGCTCACATAGAGCAGGCCCTTGGAATCGACGGCCAAGCCGATTGGGAAGACCAGTTGCGGGGGAACGTGGCGCTGACCTTTGCGCTGGTCTTCCTGCGTGCCCGCCAGGGCATCCATCCAGCTCTTCTTCTTCGTATTGGGCGGCGGAGGTTCAAGTTTCGCGCCATAGAGTGCGTCGAGGTACTTGACCCGCGCGATTTCGGGAGCCGGCGGATATTGCAGCCTCGAATAGTCGATCGGCTTGGGGGCCGGAGCGGGGGCTGGCGCCACTTTCTTCTTCTTTGCCGAAGCGGGGCCCGACATTGCCAGAGCCAGCATCAGCATCGCCAGCGCCGCGACCGCTTTCCTGAACATCGATTTCGGGCTAACTTCAAACATCTCGTCCTCCACTCCGCTCAACGCACTCCGCTACCAGGCTTCAGGAAATCACTAGCCTTGTGGCACGTTGAACAAAATGCCAGGTTGTTCGCTTGATCCTTCACCAGCAGCCCGGCCTCTGCTGAAGCGTGAGGCTGATGGCAAGATAGGCAGCTCAACTTAACTGTGACTTTGTTCTCTCTCGGGTCAAACAGGTCCGAGGTCGGATGATTCTGTGTCGGATGCCCGATGCCGTACTTCAGCGGCAGCCGCGTCACCTTGCCGAAGTAGTTCTCGGGCAGCTTCACTTTGCCGTTGAAGATGGTGACCAGGTGCGCGCTCTCGTCCCGGACCGGCTTCGCATCGGGGCCGTGGCACTCCAGGCACAGAGCGTTGCCCACGGCGCGGAGCAAATGATCGTTGTTACCGCCATGTGCCTCGTGACAGGTCGAGCACCCCTGAACGAAGGCGGGCTGATGAAGGTGCGCCTTTTTCATCTCGTCGGACTGTTCGCTGTGGCAACCCAGACAAATATTCACCGGATCCGTTTTTGGTAGCCCCGGGTAGGCGCTGGCGTGCGGGCTGTGGCAATCGGTGCAATCGCCGGCCGCTCCGGGATGCTGCACCTTCGCGGTCTCGATCAGCTTCGCCTTGTCGTCGTGGCAGGTGACGCAGAGATCTTTCACGTTGGCTTGCGTCAGGACCACTTTGCCGTCCTTCGCCGGAGCGTGGCAGACTTCGCATTGCCCGCCGGCAAACGGCGGATGCGTGACCTTCGCCATCAACTGGGGCGCCGCCGACTGGTGCGGATCGTGGCAGCTCAGGCAGTTGGCCGTGCCGAACGGCTGGTTCTGATGTGCCTTCTGCAGCGTGGCATCTTTCGGATCGTGACAATCCACGCAGAGTGCCGGGGCGGCTTTGGTCAGGTGAAACTGGTTTTCGGTCGTCAGGTCGGCGCCGGCCTTGTGGGTCACGTGGCAGGTCTCGCAGCCCAGGTCGAGGGCCGCGTGGCGGCTGCCCTTCGCGGGAACATTCGTGCCTTGCGTATGGCAGGTGAGGCAGAGATTGTCTTTCTTATCGCCGCTGGTCGCTTTCAGCAGTTGGTTCTTGTTGGCTGAAGTGTGCGGATCATGACAGGTCAGGCAATCGCGAACCGCCGGCGGGTGGACGTGTCCCTTGATCTGCGAGGCGTCTTTGTCGGCGTGGCAGGAGATGCAGAGCTTGTAGGCAGTGGCCGTGATCAGCTTTACGCGGGTGGTGTCTTTCGTGACTCGGATCTCGTGGCAGCTCAGGCAGCCGGTGGCGATGGCCGAGTGCACGGACGCGCCCTTGGTCTTGTCTTCGTGACACTCAATGCACTTGGCGCCATCGGTCTTCGGATCAAGCGGAACCGGGTGTACGGCGCTGAAAGCAAGCGGCATACAGATGGCGGCGAAACTCAGGGCCAGCGCCAGGCGCAGAACCAGGCCGGTAAACGTGATCCCGGTCACCAAGGAGCGGTTACTCCCGTGCAGTTCTGCGGCCTGGTTCTGGTCTTGGCTCCCAAACTGTGGAAGGCTGATCACCTAAGTCTCCGGTTGGTACTGGTGCACGGGAGTCGCCGACCTTCCGGGTATTAACCAGATTTCATGGTTTTTCATAAGTGATTGAACTGGAATGGGTTACTGGCAAGGGCGTGAACGGTTGCGAAGTGCGTCAGACGCTGTGGGCGTTTCGAATGGGCCTTCTCCCACACTGGAACTGGTGAAATGACCCAAGCAAGGCAGGAGGATGATATGGAGATCTCCCCCGCCGGTGGAACAGAGGGAGAAAAGCCGCATCAGCCGGGATTCCCAAGGCGGTTGATCGGCGCTGTCACGTCAATCTGTGACCGAAATCACCTGGCAATGGACGGCGCAGATTTGGCTTGATGCGTCGAGTTCCCCCGGCGCGGAACGGGCATCACCAGCGATGGTTACCGGATAATCGCCGCATCCCGACCGACGCCCGAACCCGAGCACCAAGGAGGATACGTTGCGTTTCCTGCCATTCTGGACGGCCCGTGCTAAGCTTGTTCAAAGAAAACTACATTCCTCAAGACTCCGGAGGAGAGATGTTGGCTAAACGCCTCGCTGTTCTAGTCGCGCCAGTTTTATTCCTTGTTTTCAGCGCTTGGGCGCAAGTCAATGAGCTATCCATCACGGCCGGGCGATCTTTCGTCAGCACGCAGACGGTACCGATTACTAATCTACCGGTTCACTTCGGAAACGAGGAAAGCGTTGCGTTCAATTACAGTCGCCTGCTCAAGACCCATGGCATTTTTGGACTGTCCGCGGAGTTGCCCGTGGCCATCTATCCGCGCATGGACGTGAACTACAACCTCGGCAACCTCACTCCCAAGGACATTGGAGCGCTGTTCGTGACTCCGTCGGTGCGCTTGAACTTTTTTTCCGGCGACTCAGTCAGCCCGTGGGTGAGCGTCGGCGGCGGCTATGGGCGCTTCCGAGAGGCCCCGCATACACTTTACGAAGAGCCGAACCCAGGGCCCACTGGCACCAATACCGGCGTAGTCCAGTTTGGAGCGGGCTTGGATGTTTGGGTCTGGCACCGTTGGGGCGCACGCTTCGAAGCGCGCGATTTCTACTCGGGAGTTCCCGCCCTGAACGTTACCACCGACAGAACCCGGCAGCATAACTACTACGTGGGTGTCGGCGTCGTCCACCGCTTCTAGCGGTGGGCGCCAGTTCTACAGTGGAGGGACGGGAGTCTCGCCCGTCCGCTGAGCAGCGGCGCCTGACGCTCCGCCACTGAGAAGAACTTTAATCTCCCGCTCAAAAACCGATAGATCCGTCGCGCCAATGTGTTTGGCTTCGATCCGGCCATCGCGGTCGATAAGGAAAGCAATCGGCAAACCGAGCACTCCCCCGTAAAGTTCGCCAGTCTTCGCGTTGCCCATCGCCACTGGGTAGTTCATGTGGAACTGCTGGTAGAACTCGCGGACAGGGGCAGGCCCGTCGTCCATCGAAATGCCAATGATCTCGAAGCCCTGATCCCGGTATTTGTTTTGCAATTCCACAAAGTGCGGAATTTCCTCCCGGCACGGGTCACACCACGTTGCCCAGAAGTCGAGGAGAACCACTTTGCCCCGGTAGGCGGAAAGATCAAGCGTTTGTCCCGTCAATGCGGGCAGCGAGAATTCCGGTGCGAACGGATGTCTGGCGATATTGGTGACCCGATCATCCGCGGGCACGCTGCGATGCGGATTCAGGAAAAAGAGTGCGATCACCACGGAGATCGCCGCCATGCCGGTCAGGAACTTCTTTCCCCAATCCATTGTCCTTGATCGAAGCGCCACGCCTGCCTATTCTCCCTTGGCCACGGGATAGCCCTTATACACCCAATTCGCGCCGAAATTGTCAGGGAGATAAAGCACTTTTACGTTGGTAAAACCCAGCGCGAGTAATGCGTCGTTGGCAGGCTTGACGGTTGGGCAATGGTTCCATGGACAGCATCCGCAATAGATCACGATGAATTTCCTTCGCGGCAGCGACTGCACACGTTGACGCAGTTGCTGTAAGCCACTCTCGTACGAAGCAGGGCCGATGTACTCGGAGCCGGGAATATGCGCCTGCTCGTAAAGAACGTGCGACCCCACCTGGATCAGGAGCGGCTTTTCGCCCTTGGGCGATTGCAGGATTTTGATTAGTTCTTCCGGGTTGATCAGTTCTGAAACGGGTATCGAGCTTGCCTGCCATGCAAGAACGGCGGAAACCGATATCAGAGCGAGAACCGGAACGGCGAAAACGAAATAGTTATTCTTGATAGAAAGATTCATTTGAATTCTCACCCCATTATTAAATCTGGATCGCGGACCTCGCAAGGAGGAACGATTCCCGAAGGCACCACCAGCGACTCTCGTCCTAACAGCGTGCCCCGAGTTTACGTCCGCACCACTCGTTCGCAGCAATCGGATTCAGGGCAGGCGTAGGTGACGTGATTGCGCTGGCGGTCGAGACTGATGATGAACATGGGGCGTCCGTGGCGCTCGCAGATGGGCTGGTTGGGGGTGAGAACCGGCGCATCTCCACGCCGCGGCGTGGCGTAGCCGACGCGCTCGCCGAACGTGCGATGGCAGAACTTGTCGGTACAACGAAAAAACTCAATGGAAAAGTCAGCGGTGTAGGGAGCTAATGCCGGCTCCATGGTGCGGTAGTGCTGGTCGCAAAGGGGCAGGAGGTCCGTCCGCATGCGAAGCGAGTTTAGCACTTTCAAGCACGTCCGGATTACGTCAGCCGATGTAGCGCAGGGCTTCGACAATGCCAAGGTTGGAGGCGCGGTAGGAAGGGACAAGGCCGCTGACCAGTCCAACCAGGGCCGCAACCAGCATGACGACGAGCGCGGTGAGCGGGGTCATGTGCATCGACACCGGCATGCCGATTCCAGGGCGGGCCAGCATCTTGATGATCACCGTCCCGAGCGCGACCCCGGCTGCCCCGCCCATCAGGGAAATAGCGATCGATTCGCTTAGCAGTAGTTTGAGGATATTTCCACGGGTGAATCCGACGGTGCGCAGGACGGCCACTTCGCGCGTGCGTTCGCGGATCGACATAGCCATGGTGTTGGCGCAGACCAGGAGGGTGGTGAACAAGACCGCCCCGCAGATGCCAAGGATGAACGCTTTGACGCTGCCAAGAGTGTTGATGAAGTCGAGTTTGAAGGCCTGTTCGCTCTCGCTCTTGGTGGGAACCGGTGTGCTGTGGAACATGTCGTCGATGGCGTGAGCCGCGAGCGGCATGTGTTCAGCCGTATCGACGCGAGTGAAGTAAAACCCCGCCGTATCTTTGAACCAGTCGACGGATTCTTCCAGGTACTTGGTGTGGAAGTAGAGCGCGCTGTTGGGCGGGTCAATGGTGTAGATGCCACGCAAGGTCAAGTCGAGATCGACGGGGAAGATGGTGCCTTGCAGGATGATGTGGTCGCCGATCTTCCAGTGGTGTTTCTTGGCCAGTTCAACGTCAACGACGCAGCCCGTGCGGTCGCGCTTCCAGGCGGCGAGTTCGTCGGCGGGCATGACTTTGTCGGCGGCGACGTCAAAGTACTCGTCGGGGTCGGTGGCGAACTGGGCGAAGAAGTTCTCCGGTTTGTCGTCTTTGTATTTTCCGCCGAACCAGGTCATGGGGACGACATGTACCACTCCGGGAACGGTGCGGATTTTGTCGCGATAGTAAATCGGAAGGAAGTTAGCCAGTGACACCTTGTGCCGCGTCATGATGCGAAGCGCGGAGTCAGGCGCTCCCTTGTCGATGTAGAAGCTGCGCCAAACGCAGAGCATGATGCAGAGCAGGAGCAGAGAAAAGGCGATGCTGGCGACCGTCAGCAGACTGCGCCGCTTGTTGCGAAACGCGGACTTGGCGACGAAGCGGGAGAGGGTCATGAGAACGAGAATATTTTACACCGCGATTTCCGTCTGTAGAGACGGGGCTTGCCCCGTCTCCTCTGAGCGGCGGAAACGCGGCAAGCCGCGTCCCCACGGCGAATCAGGCGAACGCATTGGGTTCAAGAAAGAATCTTGCGCAACTCTCGGCGCAGAATCTTCCCCGATGGTGTCCGCGGAACGACTTCCACGAAGTGAACTTCGCGCGGCTGCTTGTGATGGGCCAAGCGGTCGGCAACGAACTCGCGGAGTTGTGTGGCGAGCGAGTCCGAGGCCGCAAAGCCTTCCCGGAGCACGACAAACGCGCAGGGAATTTCTCCGGCGGCAGAGTCGGGTTTGGCGACCACGCCGCAGTCGCGCACGGCGGGATGCTCGAGCAACAGCGATTCGACTTCGGCGGGGGCGACCGCGAATCCTTTGTACTTGATCATTTCTTTGCTGCGGTCGAGTACGTAGTAGAAGCCTTCGGGGTCCGAACGCACAATGTCGCCCGAGAAGTACCAGCCATCGCGAAGAACGGCGGCGCTCGCCTGCGGATCCTTCCAGTATCCGAGCATGAACTGCGGACCGCGCATGACCAGTTCGCCGGGTTCGCCCTGGGCGACCTCCCTCCCATTCACGTCCAGAACGCGGCAGCCGGTGAGGGCCAGCGGCTGTCCGATGGAGGCGGGGCGGTTCATTTCGGGCGGGGCGATGTAACCGACGTGGGTGACGGGTGAGGCTTCGGTCATGCCGTATCCCTGGACCACGCGAATGCCGGTGAGATCGGTCATCCGACGAGCCAGTTCGGGAGCGAGCGGCGCCGCCCCGCTCTTGATCCAGCGGACTTTGTGGTTCCTGGGGAAGGCCCCGGCTTCGGCGGCCTGGCAGAGAGCATTGATAGCGGGCGGGACCACGGGCATCATGGTGACGTCTTCTTGAATCAGAAGCGCGCACAGCTTCTCCAGATCGAAGCGCGGCATCAGAACCAGCGTGGAGCCGAGCGCCAGAGAGAGAGTCAGCGCCACCGTCAGTCCATAGATGTGGCAGAGGGGCAGGAAGCAGAGCATCGTGTCATCCGCGGTGAGCGCTGTGCCGTTCTTGCCGAGTAATTGGTAAACGTTGGCCACCAGGTTGTAGTGCGAGAGCATGACGCCCTTGGGCAGTCCGGTGGTGCCGCTGGAGTAGGGCAGGGCGGCGATGGTTTGTTGCGAGTCTTGAATTGGTTCGGGGAATTTGGCGAATGTGGGCCGCAGCAGACTCGCAAAGTCTTCGCAGCCAGTGCGCTCTTGCCGGGTAGTGAAGACGCGGCGTAGCGAGGGAAGTCCCGCGAGGTTGACGTTTCCGAGAAGAGGGCCATCGGTGATGAGGAAAGCGGCGCCGGAGTTTTCCAGTTGATAGCGGATCTCGCGCTCGCGGTAGGAGGGATTGAGCAGTGTGGGAATGCATCCGGCAAGCGTGGCGGCGTGATAAGTGATGGCGAATTCCCAGGAGTTGGGGAGAAAAATAGCCACCACTTCTCCGGGAGCAAGTCCGGCGGAGATCAGGCCGCGGGCAAGGGATTCGACCAGGCTGCCATATTCGGCAAAAGTGAAACGGCGATCGCAGGAGGTGTCAACCAGCGCTGTCTTCCGGTGGTTGTGTTGGCAGCACTGGAGGACGACATCGTGGACGAAACGGCCGGCCGGGTCGGCGCAGAGCTGGGTACGAAGCATCGGGGGTGATTGTATTGGGAGACGGCAGAAGTTAAAAGCAAGTAAGCACAAGATTGCGGCGGTATACTCTGTCGATTGTTCATCGACGCGGGAGAAAATTATGTGGAAGCGGATCGCTGCAGGCGCATTCTTCTTGGCCGGCTTGTTGGCCGTGGGCCTGCTAACGCTAAGCTCGACGGGTTGCAAAGGGAGGGCCGCAATTACGCACGACGAGCTCGTACGTCGCACTCAAGAGCTGATGGACAGCGTCGCTGGCGGCGACCAGACTCCCTGGAAAAAGTACTGTGCCGATGACTGCATGTACTTCGACGAAAAGGGCAGGAACATGAACAAGGCAGCGCTGGTGGCCGATATCACTCCTTTGCCCACTGGTTATTCAGGCAGCCTCAAGGTGGTGAATGCCCACAGCCACATCGAAAGAAATGTTGCGATCTTGAGCTACGACATGGACGAAACCGAAATCGTCTTCGGCCAAACTGAGAAAGCGCGCTATCACGAAACCGATACCTGGATGCGGCATCACGGCCAATGGCAAATTGTCGCGGGTCAGGTGCTCCGCTACTACGAGGACCCCGCGCCCGGTAAGCTCGATCCCGCCAAGCTAGCTGATTATGCGGGAACGTACGAGGTAGCTCCAGCGAACCGGCTGACAATTTCCGTCGATGGCGGCCAGTTGTATCGCCAGCGCGCCGATCAGCCCAAGGGTCAGCTGATTCCAGAGGCTGCCGACATATTCTTCCGTAAGGGTATAGAAGGGCGAATTCTGTTTCGATGCGACGATCGCGGGAAGATGGATACTTTAATCGACCGAAGAAATAACGAGGATGTGGTTTGGAAAAAAGTTCAATAACATCTTCCTGGAGCGTGTTTCATAAATCGCTTTTGGCTAGGGCACGGCTTCAGCCGTGCCGTTAAGGGCCAAGAAAAATGCGGGCTTTAGCCCCTGAGGGCCACACCGTCCGACCTGAAGAGGATTTATGAAACACACTCTAACAAGCTCCGGGAAACCGGGCCTTGTACTTGATGTTGGGTGGCGCAGCGGTTCACCGCTGCGATAAGTGGCCTCTTCTCAGAATCGGCTTTAGCCGCTGCGGTGATACTGCGACGTGGAAAATACTCTTTCCGCAGCCGACTGCGGAACGAACCTCAAGCGCTCAGTTTGCGCAGGAATTCCTGTTCGTCCATGTGGTACTTGAAAGCCTTGCGGCCGTTGATGAAGACCACGGGCACTTCGTCGTTATAGAGGCGGCGGATTTCGGCATCGGAGTCGACGTCGATTTCCCGCCAGGTGAAGCCGCCCCGCTTGTGGAGTTTGACCAGGCTCTCCTTGACGATTTCGCAGAGATGACAGCCCTTGCGGGAATAAACGACGACCTCGCGGGGCTGCGTCATTCGAGGGAGTGTAGCAGTTTCGGTGCAGGTCTCCAAGATGCAGAGGGGGTAGAATTTCGAGATGATGATGAAGCGTGGGATGACGGCAAACCCAAGGGCGCTTTCTGGCAGAACGCTGCTGGTGACGGGGGCGGCAAAACGGCTGGGGCGCGCGATTGCTTTGGCCGCAGCCGAAAACGGCGCCGACGTGGCGATTACTTATCGCGAGTCGGCGCGCGAGGCGCGGACGCTGATAGAAGAGCTGGCGCAGCATGGCGTGGAGGCACTGGCCGTGCGCTGCGATGTCACGGATGAGATGAGCGTTCGGGAGATGGTGAAGGAAGTAGCTGGGGAACTGGGCGGCATCGACGTGCTGGTGAACAACGCCGCCAATTATGAGGACGTCCAGTTTGAGAAGATTACCGTGGCGCAGTGGGATGCGATTTTTGCTTCCAACGCGCGCGGACCGTTCCTGGTATCGCGGGAAGCGCTGCCGTATTTGAGAAAGCGCAGAGGACGCATCGTCAATATGGGTTCGCTGGGCGGCCTGCGGCCCTGGGCCACCCATGTGCACTATTGCTCGTCGAAAGCGGCGGTACACATGCTCACCAAAGCGCTGGCGAAAGCGTTGGCGCCGGAGATTGCAGTAAACGCGGTGGCTCCGGGTGTGATTGCGTTGGGAGAAGAGTCGGCGACGTCGTTCATGAAGAAGATGGCAAAACAGACGCCGATGCAGCGCAACGGAACCGCAGCGGACATTGCGACGGCGGTGATGTTCTTTGCCGCAGCTCCGCACTTCATTACCGGGCAAGTGCTGGCGGTGGATGGCGGGCTCGGCCTGTAGCAGGCTCGTTCACACCCCTGATTTTGGGTGGCGCAGTGCTTCAGCGCTGCGGTAACCAGCCCATTTTTGGTGCCGGCCTTAGCTGCTGTGGTCAGGCCGCTGCCTTACAAGATACTTTCAGCGCTATGTCAGGCGCCGAGCCGGACATTGAAGTCTTACCGCGGCTCCAGCGATTTGTTTCCTGGCCACTGTTCGCGTATCGTTCCTTTTTTCGACCTTGACCTTACTTATGACCCGATCCATTCCGCATGTGGTCTCACTTCTTCTGCCCTTCGTTCTGACTCTGTTCCTAGCCTTTTCTGTTGCCGCCCAGGATCGTCCGGAGGAGGGCGGTCATGAACTCCAGGTTTGGACTGGCGGCGGCCGCTCGGTTCCAGGCGGGACCAAAGATACCAGCGTCTGGAACGCAGGAATCCGCTATGGATGGATCCTCACCGCTCCGCACGGCCCCGGTTTTCTAAATGGACGCTTCGAGTATGCGCTGGATGCGGTCCCGGCGTTTGTAGTATTTCAACCAAAGAACACCGCCTATGGGGCAGGAGTGAATCCGCTGGCCCTGAAATGGATTTTCGCCACCCGAGGCCAAATCGCTCCTTACATCGAGTTGAATGGCGGAACGCTGTTTACGACGCACGAAGTGCCAACGGGAACGTCGGCGATAAATTTCACCTCGGGCGCGGCCTTCGGGCTGCATTTTCTCGGGCAACGCGCGTGGTCGGTGGATGTCCGCTACATGCACATTTCAAATGCCGGGTTGACCACGCCGAATCCGGGGATCAATACTGTGCAAGTGCGGTTGGGGTTTGGGAAGTTTTTCGGCAAGAAGTAGCAAGCACATTTCCCGTAGAGACGCGGCTTGCCGCGTCTCCCGCGGACAAGAAGACGAGGCAAGCCCGTCTCTACACTCCACTAGCGTCGCTGCGATACCGCGTCAGAGTCTTGCCTGGGTTCCGCCCGCCGCCCGCAGCAGGGCCCGGGCGGAATCGGCGCGCCGTGCGGACAGGTAGGCGGATGGCCGAGGAAGGTGCAAATCTTGTCGGTGGCTTCAGGTGAGAGGATGTGCTCGAACTTGCAGGCCTGTTGCTCGATCTCAGTTTCGCTGTCCATGGCAAGCGAGTCGGTGAACAGGCGCTCGGCCAGGCGGTGGCGACGAATGATATCGGCCGCTCGCTGATGTCCACGCGCGGTGAGTTCGACGATCGCCGAGCCGTCGCCAGTCGAAAAGCCAGCCGGTTTGAGCGCGTCGTGGCAGGGATTGACGAAGGCTTTATGATCATGGGTTCCGGGCGGATGCGGGTGGGTGGCCACCAATCCCATGGCCGCCATTTTTTCCACGGCGATGGATACGGGCAGCGCGCCATGCACTTCCATCCTGCCAATCTCGGCTATTTGGCCGTTTTCTTCCAGAGCGAATAATTCTTCCAGCACCTCGTCAAACTGCTCTTCGTCGGCCATGGCAAAAAGTTCCTGGGCGGCGATTTTGCCGTGATGCAATTCAACGCGCCGGTCGGCCAGACGCGCCACTACGGGATCGTGCGTCACCATGACTATGGTGCGTCCCTGTTGATGAAGTTCGCGCAGCAGGCGCAGAACGATTTCTTCATTGATGGCGTCGAGATTGCCAGTGGGCTCGTCGGCGAGCACGATCTTAGGGTCGTTGATCAGGGCGCGGGCAATGCAGACGCGTTGCTGTTCGCCTCCTGAAAGCTGCGAAGGCAGGTGTCCGGCGCGGTCTTTCAGGCCGACACGGTCGAGCGCTTCGAGAGCTTCCTTTTCGTCGGTCATGCTGTGAAAGTATTGGGCGAGCATGACGTTCTCGACGGCAGTGAGATACGGGATCATGTGGAATTGCTGAAAAACGAATCCAATGGTTTCGGCGCGGACATGATTGAGTTCCGAGGCGCTGAGGCGAGCGACATTTTGTCCGTCCAGCCAGATTTCACCGCTGGTGGGGCGGTCGAGGCATCCGATGAGATTCACCATTGTGCTCTTGCCGGAGCCGGAGGGCCCCATCATCGCGACCCACTCGCCGGGCGCGATGGAGAGCGAGATCTCGTCGAGCGCCTTAATGACGCCGACGCCGCCATTATTCCCTTCTTCTCTCGCCGGATAACTCTTGGTGACGTTCTTGAGTTCAATCATCCTGATCTTTCCCTTCTAACTTCTCCCATCTCGCTTGTGGAGCGCCGGGCGTCCCCGCCCGGCCTCTTTACCGTAGTTCGCGGCAGGACGGGCGAGACGCCCGTCGCTCCACCGTATAACTATTAATGCGGTCACGGTACTACTCTCCCCTCAAAATAATCGCCGGTTGCACGCGGCGCAGCAGCCCGATGGGCAGGATGGCCGAGATGAGGGCCACGGCAACACTGCCGGCGAGCACGTACGGAAAAACGCTGAAGCGCGGAACCACGGGTGCATGGAAGTTGACGCGTCCGATCCAGGCAGCCACACCAATGCCGATGAAGAACCCGACAATCCCGCCGACTACGCCCAGCGCCGCCGCTTCGGCCGCAAAGAATCCGTTGACCAGACGTTCGGATGCGCCCAGCGCTTTCATGATGGCAAAGTCGCGTCGCCGGTCGAAGACCCACCCCATCAGAGTCGCAAGCACGCAGAGAGCTGCCGTGAGCACGACCAGCGTGGAGGAGGCGTAGAGCGTGGCGCGCGTTTTGTTCAGCACGTTCGCTTCGCCTTCCATGATCTGGCGGACGGGACGAATCTCAGCCGCGGGCAGAAGCTCGGCCAGCCGCCGAATCGACGCTTCAACTTCCGCCGCGGTCCCGTTGGCGGCGACTTCAATGGTGGAGGGCGCGACGCCCGTCCAGTTCTGGAATTCAGATTGGTCGAGATAAATCCGGCTGTCTTCGCCGGCACCAGTCTGCAACATGCCAGCGGGAGCGAGTTGGATCGCTTTGCCCTGGAAAGTGAGCTCGAAGGGCTGGCGATTAGGGCTGGCGACGGTGGCCGCGCGCATTCCGATCAGCGCTTCGTTTTGCGCTTCCGGCCAATGGCTCACCTTCCACCAAGGATTCAACTGGCGGGCGCGAGCGAAGTCGGTGCCGACGACGACGACAGATTGTCCGTCGCGGGTGCGTGCAACGGCATAAGCAAAAGGAACAGCCAGGGTCTGTGCGCCGAGAACCGATTCGACTCTGGCCAATGCATCGGCGGGCAAGGACTGGCCGTCCTTCGCAACGATGACAACATTGGCGCCATAATTTCGAAACTCCGTACGGAGCTTAGCTTGCACGTCGACATAGAGGTTCATCATCGCGGTGGCGACGGCGGCGGCAACGATCATGGCCAGCAATGCGGAGGCGGCGCGCCGGCGGCGGAGCACGGCGGCGCGGAGAAGCATCCGAGCAAACATGGAAACGTGCGGCGACTGAGCGCGGCGGTCGGCGACCTGCTTCGGAGTGTGGAGCGTGCCGGGATGAGCGCTCATCCTTCGCCTCGCAGTGCGAACACGGGATCGAACTTTACGGCGCGGCGAATCGCGGCAGCGCTTCCAGCGAAGGTCACAAAGACGGCGATGGTCATGATGATTGGGAAGAGCACGGGCTCAATCGAGATCTGCGAGTTGAAAATCGACCGACCGATCTCGCGGGCAAGCAGCGCTCCGGCGGAGAATCCGGCAATGCCGCCGGCCAGCGCCAGCAGCAGCGCCTCCGCAAAGAAGAGCGCGGAGACTGCGAGATCGCCCGCGCCCAGCGCTTTCATCAGGCCAACTTCGACCCGGCGCTCGTAGATAGCCGTAGCCATGGCAGCGGAAACGGCGAGCGCGGATGCGAACAGGGCTGCCAGCGTGACCAGCAGCATCAGTCCCTTGATGCGGGAGAGCACGGTACCTTCGTTTTGCGCGACTTGGCGTATCTGCTCCGCGTGCGAATGCGGAATCACTTCCTGCAGTTGGTAGGCAATCGACTGCACGTAGGGCGAACAGTACCAGCGGTCGTAAACCTCGGGAGTCATCGTCTTAGGATCGCGGATGGCAAGCGCATCCTGAGGCTTGGTCAGCGCGCTGACGTAGACGCGGCGCACAGCGCCGGGTTTGCCAAGAATCTGCTGCGCGAGGGCAAGCGGCCCGACGATCTGGTCGTCCTCGGCTGCGCCGGTGGAGAGTATGCCGGAGATGGTCAATTGCCGGCCGGAGCCAGTTTCATCAATAGGTTTTGGGTAGGGCACGGCTTCAGCCGTGCCGTTTGGTGCCTCGAAAGATGCGGGCTTCAGCCCCTGAGGGAGGCGCTTTCCGGGCGGGAAGGAATTTGTGAAACCATCCCTAGAGACCTCGAGTGTATCGCCTGGTTTCTTGTTGAGCTTTGTTGCCAAGCGTTCGCCGACCAGCACATTCTGCGAGTCGTCCGCTGGCCAAACGCAGTTTGGAGACTCTTTCCCGTCCCCGCACAAAACTCTCCACCAGGGATGCGTAATCCTGACGCCGGTCGTGAAGTCTTCCTTGCCGAAGCGGAGCGGCTTATCGAAGTAGGTGCCGACTAGCGTGACATCCTTTGCGCTGCCGCCGACTTTTACGGTGACCGGAAGCATGGGAGAGAAGCCGACGATGTTGTGGTGCCAGAAGGTGCCGCGAATTTTCGGAAGGTCGGCTTCGTTGAGGAACGCGCCGTCGCTAGGAGGCTTGAGGTTCACGCCGCCGACTTCCACGTCGAGTGTGTCTTCCTGTGGAGTGACCACCAGGTTGGCGCCATAGCTGCGCAGCTCGCGGTTGATTTTGTCGCCGATGTCGGTGGCCACGGCAATCATTGCGGTCGCGACCGCTACACCCAGCGTAATCGCGATGCCCGCCAGCAGCTTGCGGCGTGCTTGGCGGCGGAACGACTCGTAGACGATGCGGGGAAACATTATTATTTCTGCTCGAAGTAGTGTCTGCCCGCCGCCAGGTCAGCCTCAGCGACGATTACCGCGTCGTCGGTGACCTGCGCCTTCAACGGAATCGGATTGCAGCCGCCCGCCATGCCGACCGACTGCGGGTTCATTTGGGCGCCGCAGTTCTTGCAGATGATCCCCTGTTTGCTCTTGTAGAAGCCGACTGGGCCGCAAATCTCGCAGGCGTCTAACACGGTCGCAACTTTTCCGTCCGGCTTCTGATAAAGCCAGAACCGCACTTCGACCCCGCCTTCTTTCGCCTCGAAGCGGTGCAGTTCGCCGTCGGCAACCTGCTTCAGCGGGATGGAAACCTTGCCGTCGACGAACGTGACTTCCGTGGCCGGCGAGAGCGCGCTGGCGCTCTTCTCATAGATGAAGCTGGCGGTAATCATCACGATGAACACGAACGAGAAGACGTAAATCGATGCCATCCACAGACGCTCGCGGCGCGCCATCCAAAGCGCTTTGCGGCGGGCGGCGCCGGCCGCTGGCAGTTCGACCGGCTGCCGGCTCTTCATTTCAAACAGCACCATCAGCGCGGCCAGCGCGAGGATAGTGACAAAAAAGAAAAAATCGTTGCTCACGATGGGACCGATAATCGCCATCTCCTGCCGGGAAGAGGGAAGCACCCCGTTCTCGGAAAGCTCGTGCAGCCCGGAGATCACCAGTTGCCCGGCCACCAGGAAAAGAATCGCGGTCGTTACCCGAAAGAACTTTTGCAGATTGATCTTGACGCTGCCCTTGACGAACATCACCCCGAACAAGATGGCGACCACCACGCCCATCACGGTGCCGATGAAGCTCATCAGCTCGCTCGAATTCAGCGTGACCGCCGAGAGGATCAGAACCGTTTCCGCGCCTTCGCGCAGCACCATGAGAAAGACAAAAGTAAAGAGGCCGATCCAGGCGTCGCCCCGGGCGAACAACCCGATCTTGGTTTCGATCTGACCTTTGAGCTTGCGCCCGGTCTTCATCATGAAGACGATCATGGTGACGACAAAAACCGCGGCCACCAGCATGACCCAGCCTTCGAAGATGTCCTCATTCAACTTGAAGCGGGAGAGCACGACGGTCACGCCGATTGATCCCGCAAAGGCGGCTGCCAGAGCGGCGTAAACCGATTTCCGCAGATCGTTGCGCCCGATCTTGGCAAGATAGGCCAAAGTGATGCCGACAATAAGCGCCGCTTCGACGCCTTCGCGGAGCGTGATGATGAATGCCTGGAGCATGAAAAAACGGACCGCCTTCTAATTGAAAATGAAATTCACTTTCAATATCAATAGGATACGGGTTCGAACCGCGCCCGGTCAACGGAGTCCATCACCGATAGTAGTGATTTGCATCACACGGGGAAACCGGGCATGGAACGGGCGTTTAGCGTTCTCGAAGCACTTCCCGATGAAGCGCCGGGCGTCCCCGCCCGGCCGACGGGCAAGACGCTCGTCGCTCCACTACACGATGCGCAGGAATCTGCGCGCCTGCTCCAATTCCGGGAACACTTCTTCTTCCGCCAGAAACTCCCGCGAGTGCACGCATCTTCGGCTCCCCCGCAACCTGACCGGGTGCTTCAAATGCAGCATCTCATGAAACAAAATGTATTCGACCGCATAGCGCGGCACGCGCGGATGGTCGAAGACGCGGCTGATGACGATAGCGTTGTGTGCCGGGTCGTAGTGGCCAAGGCTGCGGCGGGCGTGGTTCTGGCTCCAGGTAAGTTGCGGACGTCCCATGAGTCCGTGGAAGAAGCGGCGGTTGAGGTCATCGAAAATTTCTTCCAGATGGTAGTGGTGTCCGCGGGCGGAGCGGATGTGCTTGCGTCCACGCATCTGCCGGACAAGGCGCGCCTTAGCAGCCACATCGTGCCCGGTGGCATAGCGGCGATAACGGGCGTTGTGCACGCGATCCACCGGCTGGCGATAGAGCTTGGCCAGCAGGATGTGAGCGATCGAGTGCAGCACGGCGTCAGGAGCGCCTTCCAGCAGGTCGGAGAGTCGGATGTGAAGCTCTCCCTGACGCAGCCGGATGGTGTTGTTGATGGAGACAAACGGATAAAACCGAACGTGCAGAGGCGGCGCGGGCGTGCGAGGGCGAAGTTCGCGATAGGCTTCGTGAAGAATTTCGGTGAGCTTTGGGGACACGTTCAGGGAAGAGTAGCACGACCGGCACCCAGCGGCGCCCCGCTCAACCGGCTGCGGAAAGACGCCCGACTCGTTTCGGGACAGCGCTCGAGCCATGCCAAGTCCCGGCCAAGCAGGAACTTCAGTTTGCCGGTTTATAGTCGCATGCGCTGCGGCAGGCTTCGCAGTACAGGAGGCCGTCGGTGCAGAGGCGCACGTCAAGCTGGGACTGGCAGTACACGCAGTACTTTTCGCAGAAACAACTCGCTTCAGGCCGATCGCATTGAGCGCAAACGATGCGGCTTAGACCCGGTTTCGAGGACATAGTCGAAGTTTAGTCCGACCACGGCAGCGAAGGAACGTAACGGAAGTCATCGAAGAGCAGGTCTCAGGTGTTAGGTCTCAGGTCTCAGGAAAAGCAAGCCTGCTTTCATGCCGAACTGGTCTGGGTTTTGGTTTTCCTGAGACCTGAGCTTTTAGTTTGCCGCTCGTCCCGCCCTGGTGGTAACTTAATCAGTTCCAGATTCTGACCGAGGGTCGCCTTGTCCGTCGGAGCAACTCCCACAGTTCGCAAGACCGCCTTGAACGCTGTCCATCGCCAGATGGGCGCGAAGATGGTGGAGTTTAACGGCTGGGACATGCCGGTCGAATATCCTGCGTCGATCGGCTGCGGCGTTATTGCTGAGCACATGGCGGTGCGTACGGGCGTCGGAATTTTTGACGTCAGCCACATGGGGGACATCCGTTTGGCCGGCCGTGAAGCCCTGGCCGCCGTGCAGCATATCTCGATGAACGACGCGTCGCGGCTCGCCGTTGGGCAGGCGCAATACTCGGCCCTGCTCTATCCCCAAGGCACGTTTGTGGATGACGTCATCGTTCACCGTCTTGCCGAGGACGATTACCTGCTCGTGATCAATGCCGGCACGCGCGAAAAGGATTTCAACTGGGTTCGCGATAATACCCGTCAGTTCGATTGCAAGGTCGAGCATCTCTCCGACGACTTCACGCAAATTGCGATTCAGGGGCCAAAGGGCGTGGACCTGCTGCAAAAGCTGACCGATTCGGACCTCAGCGCAGTGAAGTTCTACTGGCTGACCCGCGGGACGGTATGCGGCCTGAAGAATATCTTGATGGGCCGCACCGGTTATACCGCCGAGGACGGATTCGAGATTTACATTCCGCCAGACGAGAAGACCAGCGCGCGGGTGTGGTACGAAATTCTGGCAGCTGGAAAAGAGTTTGGCGTGGTTCCCTGCGGCCTGGGCGCGCGCAACACGCTGCGGCTCGAAGGCAAGCTGCCCCTCTACGGCCACGAAATCACGGACACGATCAACGTGTGGGAAGCGGGACTGGATCGTTTCTGCAAGATGGAAAAGCCGGAGTTTATTGGACACGGCGCACTCGAAAAGGCGAAAGCGGCAGGCGTGAAGAAAACGCTGGTTGGACTGGAGATGGTAGAGCGCGGCATCGCCCGCGACGGATACAAGATTCTGGACGAAGCCGGGCGCGAGATTGGCTATGTAACCAGCGGTTCTCCGGCACCGTTCCTGAAGAAGAATATAGCCCTGGCCTACGTCCCACCCGCCCAAGCCGCGGTAGGGACCAGCGTCAAAGTCGATATCCGCGGACAGGGCGTGAAAGCGCAAGTGATACCGACGCCTTTTTACAAGCGTCCGAAGAAGCCGTAGCGCCGCCGTCCCGGCGGCTGTCCGGCAGGCGTCCTCGCCTGCCGCGCCGAGGCAGGATGCCCTCGGGACAGCCGCAGGATGCCGGCGCTACAAGTTAGAAGCTAAGAGCCAAAAGCCAGGAGCCAAGAGCTGATATGTCCTACCCATCCGACCGCAGATATACAAAAGAACATGAGTGGATCACCGCCGACGGCACCGTCGGCATAACGCACCACGCCCAGGACTCGCTCGGCGACATCGTATTCGTAGAACTGCCCAAGGTGGGGACGGAACTCACCGTGGGCAAGCCCTTCGGCACGGTAGAGTCGGTGAAAGCTGTCTCCGATTTGTACGCTCCCGCTTCCGGGACAGTGACGGCCGTGAATGAAGCTCTGGCTACCGCCCCAGAGCAAGTGAACAAAGATGCCCACGCCGCCTGGATGGTCAAGATCAAGATGAAAAATCCGGCGGAGATGAATGCTCTGCTTTCGGCCGCGGACTACGAAAAGTTTGTCAGCGAAGAGGCGGCACATTAAGAGCAGTGCAGAAGTCAGATTGCAGAGGTGAAAAGCTTGGCCCCACTGATGGCTGCCGAAGGCCGAGGGTTTTACCTCTGCAATCTGACCTCTAACCTCTGCAATCGTATCGACGGCTGTTTTACATCCAATCAAAGGCTTTTATGAGATATCTGCCTAAATCTCCCGCGGATCGCGCCGCCATGCTGCAGGCGATCGGGATTCGCTCCATCGATGATCTTTTCTCGCCGATTCCGGCGGAGCTTCGGCTGACGCACGATCTCGCCATTCCGCGGCAAATGGCCGAATCGGAAATCGTCGACTGGTTCAAGCAACGGGCGAAAGACAACGGCGAAGGCTACACCAACTTCCTCGGGGCCGGAGCTTACTCTCACTACCGGCCGGTGGTCATCGACGCTCTCGTTCAACGCGGCGAGTTCCTGACCTCCTACACCCCCTACCAGGCGGAGTTTGCGCAAGGCACACTCCAAGCCATTTTCGAGTTCCAGACGATGATCGCGGAACTCACCGGCATGGATCTGGCGAACGCCTCGATGTACGACGGCTCGACAGGTGCGGCCGAGGCGGTGATGATGGCGGTCCGCATCACCGGGAAGCATTCCGCGGTGATTGCGCGCAGCCTGCATCCCGAGTATCGCGAAGTCCTCAACACCTACGCGACCCACCAGGCGATTCCGCTGAAGACGGTCTCGTTCACCGGCGCGGGACAAATTGATCTGAAGGAACTAGAGAACACGGTGGGCGACGATACGGCGTGCGTCCTGATTCAGTCGCCGAATTTCTTCGGGACGATTGAAGATGTCGAGGCCATCGCCGAGATCGCACACAAACGCGGAGCGCTGCTGATTGTCTCGATCGCCGAAGCAGTGTCGCTAGGCATCGTGGAGCCGCCGCGCGCCGCCGACATTGTGGCCATGGAAGCGCAATCGTTCGGAGTGCCGCTAGGATTCGGCGGTCCGTACTGCGGCGTGCTCGCCACCAAAGAGAAGTTCGTAAGGCAGATGCCAGGCCGCCTCGCCGGTCAGACCGTGGACAAGAACGGCAAGCGCGGCTTCGTGCTGACGCTTGCAACCCGCGAGCAGCATATTCGCCGCGAGAAAGCTACTTCGAATATCTGCACCAACCAGGCGCTAGTCGCACTCATGGTGAACATCTTCATGACCGTGTACGGCAAGGTCGGGCTGAGAGAGTTGGCGAAGCAGAATCTGGCCAAGACTGCCTACGCGGCCGATCAGTTCAGTAAACACGCCAAAGTGCTGTTTGCCGGTGCGCCGCGATTCAACGAGTTCGTCGTCCAGACCGGCGAAGATCCTTACGCCATCAACTCGCGTCTGCTGGGACAGAAGATCGTCGGCGGATTTCCGCTGAAGAAGTTCTATCCCGAGTTGAAGAATGCGGCTCTCTGGTGCTGCACGGAATTGACGACCCGGTCGATGATCGATAAAGCAATCGATACGGCAGTCGGCCCCGTCGCCGAGCCCGAACGCTCGGATCGAAGCATGAAAGAGACAGAAGAACACGAGGTCGCGAGATGACGACGAAACACATGACCCGCAAAGCGACGCGTCACATCAGCCAGAACGAAGGCCTGATCTTCGAGAAGTCTTCTCCCGGCAAAGCGGCCTGGAAGTTGCCGCCGCTCGATGTCCCTGAGGTCGACACGGCGAAGCTGCTCGGCAAACAGGAGCGCAAGGATCTTGGCAACATGCCCGAAGTCAGCGAGATCGAAATCATCCGTCACTTCACGCGCCTCTCGACGTGGAACTACGCCATTGATCTCGGGATGTTTCCGCTAGGCTCTTGCACCATGAAGTACAACCCGCGCGTCAACGAGTTTGTCTCGCGGATCGAAGGCCTTGCCAACGGGCATCCGTACCAGCCGGAGAGAATTTCACAAGGCGCTTTGCGCATCATGAAGACGCTGAGCGACTGCCTGCTAGAAATTACTGCCATGGACGCGATCACGCTCCAACCGGCCGCCGGCGCGCACGGCGAACTGACCGGAATGCTGCTGGTTCGCGCCTATCAGCAGTCCCAAGGCAACCCGCGCAAAAAGATTCTAATTCCCGACTCGGCGCATGGAACCAATCCGGCGACCGCGGCAACGGTCGGCTACGCCGTCGAGAATTTGAAATCCAACGACCGCGGAATGGTCGACGTGACGGCGCTGGCGGCGCAGATGAATGAAGACGTCGCGGCGCTGATGCTGACCAATCCGAATACGCTCGGCGTTTTCGAGCAGGAAATTCACAAGATCGCCGAACTCATGCACGCCAAGGGCGGCCTCCTCTATATGGATGGCGCCAACATGAACGCGCTCGTCGCGAAGGCCCGGCCGGGCGACTTTGGCGTTGATGTCATGCACATGAACCTGCACAAAACCTTTTCCACGCCGCACGGCGGAGGCGGTCCGGGCTCGGGTCCGGTGGCGGTAAAGAAGATTCTAGAGCCGTTCCTGCCGACGCCCGTTGTCATCACCAAGCCGGATGGCACGCTGGGCTTCGAATACAACCGTCCACAGTCGGTCGGCCGCGTGCGCGCGTTCTACGGAAATTTCGGCATGTTCATCCGCGCCCTCGCCTACATTTTCGCCAACGGCCCCGACGGCCTGCGCCAAACCACGGAAGACGCGGTGCTCAATGCGAACTACATTCGCAAAGGACTCGAAGGAGTTTACGACCTGCCCTACTCGACGCCGTCGATGCATGAAGTAGTGTTCAGCGACAGGCTGCAGGCGAAAAAGGGCGTGAAGACCGTCGACATTGCCAAACGCCTGATCGATTACGGATTCCATCCCTACACCATGGCGTTCCCGCTGATCGTTCATGGCGCCCTGATGATCGAGCCGACCGAGAGCGAGCCGAAAGAAGAACTGGATCTATTCATCGAAGCCATGAAGTCGATCGCGGAAGAAGTGGAAGAAGATCCGCAGTTCGTGCTCGATGCTCCGCACAACGCGCGCATTTCCCGTCTGGACGATACCTTGGCGGCGCGCAAGCCAGTTCTGCGCTGGAGGCCGGAAGCTTAGCTTATGGAGGGACGGGCGTCCCCGCCCGTCCAAGCCGAGCGCAGCTCGGCAGTCGCCTGTGGTTCCAGCACGCCGAGTTGGCTGCGGCCCCTGACGGCGTGTGCGGCCGTCTTGCTAAAATCACCTAAGCCCAATCCTATGCCCGACGATCCGGCCAGCTCCGCAACTGCCCGCCAACTGGCCGAGCATCATTACTACGCCGCGCTTGACTTAGTTCTCGAAGGCCACCACGAGCAAGCGGTCGAAGAGTACCGTCAGGCGCTGGCGGCCGATCCGAAGTTTACCGATGCCCTGCATGGACTGAGCCGGGCGCTGCAGGACCTGAACCGCCTCGACGAAGCGATAGAGGTTGCCCAACAAATCTCGGAGATCGATCCCGACGACATTCTGGCGCACACCAGCCTCTCCATCCTGTATCAGAAAAAGGGAATGGTTCCCGAGGCCGAGGCGGAAGGGAACAAGGCGCGGGTGCTGGGGTGGAAGCAGGAGTTGAAGAAGGGGAGTGGGTAGTGGTGGGATGGATTCTTAAGACGCCGGGGTCGCGGTGAGAGACCGGAGAGTTTCTGCGATGTCCGTTGCCTGATGCCCTTACAAAAGGCTAGACGGCATTCTTGGTTCTTTCTTCGGCGGGTCAACCGCCGACCGGCACCAAGTTTGGTGTCAGACTTTCTTGGCTGAAGCACATCGAGCGGCATTCAAGCCTTCCACCCTTCATTTCGGAACATCGTGAGCACATTGATACAGGGTATTTTGAGTACAGCACACACGTCGGGAATATTCGGTTTTGCGATTACACCGGAGGGCTTTTCTCCGGTGACAACGCTGCCTCCTCGCGTTTGGGCAAGTGCAATGACAAAAGGGTCGCCAGAGGATCTGTTCCGCCTAGTGTCAATCAGCCTCGGATGAACGGAGAGTATTGCAGCGACTCTTTGCTGAATCTCCGTGTCGAGCGCCACAACCATTCCGCGGCGAGCTTTCAGCCATTGGAACGCGGCGTCATCCTTCTTTTCGAGTTCCCTAAAGACTTCATCGACTGCAAGAATAGTGCCGCCCAACGCTGCAGCATCCATTTGCCTCCAGATCGTCGGAAACACGTCGGGCGGATAGTAGCGAAACACGTCGAGAACGCCGCTCGAATCGATGCTATAGGCCACTATTCTCCTTGGCCCATCAGTTCGGGTCGCGCATAGTCGCGCTGGATTTCTGGCAGATGTTTAACCCTGACCCTCAGATAGTCCGATACGTCACTGGCCGTGATGTGCTCGCGGTTGAAGTTTTCTATGACCAGAGTAGTAAAGAAAGGCCCAGCGCTGGACAAGGAGATAACGTGCGGTGGCGCAAATCCTCCTTTCCGCTGGTCCTTCCATTTGGCATATTCGATTCTGTAATCATCGCGCTTCTTGTAATAGAACTTCTCATTGGTGCGACCTAGCGAGAGCAATCGAACGAGTAGTGCTTCTCTGCTGCCTCCAAATTTTCGCGATAGCGACTGGATTTCCGCATCAGACCAAGTCATATCCGCTGAGTGGTGACTGCGAAGCTCGTTCGTAGCCAAAAGATCTTTTCTGGGAAACAGAACGGCTCCTGCAACTCGGTTGCAGAAGGTTTCGATTTGAGCACTCGCATTTCGTCGCAGATTGTCGTCGAGGTCGCATATTCCGCCCTCATTTAGGGCGATGTGCGTCGTCTCGTGGAGCAATGTGAAGATGCGCCCCCGATACGCATCCTTGATATTGACGACGACGGCCGGCAGTGGTTTGAGAGAGATGGAAAATCCGCGTGCCTCGTCGACTTCCAGCCCAGTAGCTTGAAACGTCAGGATGCCTATGCGCTCGAGAAGAGTACGCCACTCACGAAAGGCCTCATTGTCGACACGCCACTGGTTTTGCATCTCAGTTCGAACACCGAGGGCATCGCGGATATTACTGGCGGCGGTTTCCGGATCATCGCTTAGGCGAACCCGGACATCGAAAGACGGCGGAGTAACCTGCAGATCGCCTATGAGCTCAAGCGCCCATTCTCTGCGGTCGTAGGCTTTCCTGATCTCGAACGCGAGTTCGGGCGTCATAGGAGGTGGCCCGTCGCTGCCAGTCGCAGCGCGGAAGTCGTGAAGAGCATCGAACGTGTGGGGAGGTTCCGAGAGATAAAAAACCGCCAGCGGTCTCTTTGTAGCAGCTGCGAAATTGCGAAGCTGAGCGACCGAAGGCCGCTCTTGGCCAGCCTCCCAGGCGCGGATGCGATCTAGCTTAACACCAACCTTCTTCGCAACCGCATCTTGCGTCAGACTCGCCGACTCCCGAGCCCAGGTGAGCAACGCGGGATTTGATAGGGCTTCCACGATTACGGTTTACGCTGGGAAGAGCGTGGCAGGTGCGCCAACGATAGTCAAGCCTCACTTAAACTTCGTTGTAGCTAAGCCATATGCACCCCTTTGGACTACTTCTTCTCTTTTTGTCGCAAGGGTGGGGGTTTTGACGTTTCGGACGGCGCACGACTGCGTATGCTTCCCGTCGAGATGTGGGTTGCCCGCCTTTGTCGCACAACCGCGATCAGACGAGGTATTCAAATTCCTATCCTTTGCTGAGATATTTCATCCCGGTATCGCACATGACGGTGACCACGGTCGCGTCCAGGTCCCAGTTGTTCGGCTAAGCGCAAAGCGGCGATGACATTGCAGCCCGTGGAAGTTCCGGCAAAAAGGCCTTCCTCCCGGGCCAGCCGATGGACCATGGCCACCGCCTCTTCGGTGGAAACCTGTTCAATCCGATCGGCGATGTCCTGCCGCCAGAGCGGCACTACAAAACCCGCTCCGATCCCATCGATCTTATGAGCGCCCGACTGGCCGCCCGACAGAACCGGGGATTCGGAGGGCTCCACGGCAACGATTTTGATCTGTTGGTTGTGGCGGCGCAAGGCTTCCGCGGTTCCGCGAAGTGACGCCGCGGTGCCCACGCTCTGGACAAAGCCATCGATCTCGCCGCCGGTCTGACGCCAGATCTCCTCCGCCATTTTGTGATAGGCCGCCAGCTGGTCTGTATTGTTCAGCTGATCGGTCCAGAAGCTTCCAGTTTTTTCCGCGATGATGCGGGCGGCTTCGACCATGTCGCGGGTTAGCTTTTCGGTCATGCCTCCGCTCTCGCTGCGGATGATTTGAAGCTTGGCCCCGAGAATTTTCATGTGCTCGAGTTTTTCCCGGGCGAAGGCATCCGACGTTACGATATGCAGGGGATATCCCTTCACCGCGCAGACTAGAGACAGGGAGACGCCGGTGCTGCCGCCGGTATATTCGACGACGGAACCATCCGCCGTGAGGCGTCCGTCGGCCTCGGCCGCTTCGATCATGGCCAGCGCCATGCGGTCCTTCATGCTGCCGGTGGGGTTCTCGTTTTCCAGCTTCAGCAGGATGCGGGAGCCGTTCTCGGGCACAATGTTGCGCAAGGGCAATAAAGACGTGTTGCCGATGCAATGCAGGATGTCTTGCTTCAATTCGCTACCAACACTTACTCCTATCATGATGACTGTCTTCTCCTGATGTGGCCCAATGAAACGGGCCACGATTTTCAAGTCTTCTCATTCGATGAGTCGGGCGTGGCTTTCGGTGCGATGCGACGTTTCCCTCAGGGCTTCTGCGAGTTAGAATTGAGCCCATGCGAGAAGTCGTTGTGGTTTCTTCCGTTCGCACTCCTGTGGGCCGCGCGTATAAGGGTACGCTGCGGGCTACGCGTCCTGATGAACTGGCTGCCGTCGCGATCAAGGGCGCGCTCGATCGCGTGCCGCAACTTGATCCTAAAGAAATTGAAGACGTCATCCTGGGCTGCGCCATGCCTGAGGCTGAGCAGGGGATGAACGTGGCCCGCATTGCTTCGCTGCGCGCGGGGCTTCCGGTCGAGGTGTCGGCGGTGACTATCAATCGGTTCTGCTCGTCCGGCTTGCAGGCGATTGCCATGGCGGCCGAGCGCATCATGACGGACGGCGCCGAGGTGATGGTGGCGGGCGGGACGGAATCGATGTCGCTGGTCCCGATGGGCGGGAACAAGATTTCGCTGAACCCTTGGTTGGTGGATCATTATCCGGATGCCTATCTTTCGATGGGACTGACGGCGGAGCGGGTGGCGGCGCGCTTTGGCATCACGCGGGCGCAGTGCGATGAGTTTTCTCTGCTCAGCCATCAGAAGGCGATTGCGGCGATCGCGGCGGGCAAGTTTGAGGATGAGATTGTCGCCGTGCCGGTTAGCTTTACGACTCCGAATGGATCGAAACCCAAGCGGCAGGAAATTTCTTTCAAAGTGGACGAAGGTCCGCGCGCCGACACTTCTCTTGAGGCTCTGGGGGCGCTCAAGCCCGCGTTTCACGTGAAGGGTGTGACCACGGCGGGAAATTCCTCGCAGATGTCGGATGGCGCGGCGGCTGCCGTGGTGATGTCGGCCGAGCGGGCGAAGGCTCTGGGCATCGCTCCGCTGGCGCGCTATGTCGCATTTGCTACCGCCGGATACAAGCCGGAAGAGATGGGCCTGGGGCCGGTGTTTGCCATCCCGAAGGCGCTGAAGCTGGCTGGATTGAAGCTCTCGGATATCGAGGTGATCGAACTGAACGAAGCGTTTGCGGCGCAGTCGCTGGCGGTGATTCGGGAAGCTGGACTTGATATGGAGCGCGTGAATCCGAACGGCGGAGCGATCGCGCTGGGGCATCCGCTGGGATGTACGGGCGCGAAGCTGACTGCTACCGTCATCCGCGAGTTGAAGCGCCGCAAGGCCCGCTATGGCATGGTCACGATGTGCGTTGGCGGCGGGATGGGCGCGGCGGGGATCTTCGAAAATTTGAATTGAGCGCGGGGCCCCATGCCAGTGATTGACTGCCCTAAGACTTAATGCACTCCCCGGGCATTGAGAAAACTGCTGTAGGCCTTGTCGGCGGTCAGGATGTGCTCCTTCAACCAGGTCTGCAGGAACATCAGGAGCGAGACGGGAACTCCCTGCTTGCCGGCGCGGTAGTCTTCCAAGAACTTTTCGACCTTCTTGCCAAACCGCTGGTGTTCCATGCGGTGGGCTTCGAGTCCGGGGAATTTGTACTCGGTCATCAGCGCTTCTTCGGTCGCGAAGTGGGTCTGTGCGTACTCGACCAGTTTCTTCAGAACCGGTTCGGTGACTCTTGCGCCTCTGCCTCTGGCGAGGGCTTCGTTGAGTTCATCGATGGTTGCGAACAGGCCTTGATGCTGAGCATCGAGGGCCGCGATGTTCACACTGTAATGCTGCGTCCAGCGAAAGGCCGAGTTCGAAGCGGTCATGATGGCCCCTTTTCGATATTAATATAGGTCATTGACGGGAGTTGTTGTGAAATCTGCAGTGGCAGTATTTTCCGAGGTGGCCTTCGCCGATTCTCAGTGGACGCCCGCACGAACTTCTCATAAACTTCTATGGTTGATCCTAACCCGTAATTATTGATCTTAACCTACTCGGCCTATTTGCCGGATTCCACTCCAAGGGGCTTGAAATGGCGACGACTGCAATTCCTAGAACCAAGATTTCCGGCGGCAGCTTCCTGCTCGAAGAACGGCAGACTGCCGATGTGTTCACCCCGGAAGATTTCTCCGAGCAGCACCAGATGATCGCGCAGACGACCGAAGAGTTTGCCCTCAACGAAATTCTGCCCCAGGCGGAGAAGATCGAGCACAAGGACTACTCGATCTCGCGCGATCTGCTGAAAAAGGCTGGCGACCTCGGCCTCAGCGGGGTGGAGATTCCCGAGGCCTACGGCGGCCTCGAAATGGACAAAGTCACCGCCGCCATCATCGCTGACCACATCGCTAAGTACGGCGGATTTGCTACCACCTGGGGCGCGCACAGCGGCATCGGCTTGTTGCCCATCGTTTATTTCGGCACCGAAGAGCAGAAGAAAAAATATCTGCCGCGACTAGCCACGGGAGAAATTGTCGGCGCGTATGCTTTATCGGAAGCGACTTCCGGGTCCGACGCGCTCAATTGCCGCGCCCGTGCCGTGCTTTCCCCGGACGGCAAGCACTACATCCTGAACGGCGAGAAGATGTGGATCACCAACGCGGGCTTCGCCGACCTGTTCACGGTATTCGCGAAAATTGATGGCGAGAAATTTTCGGCATTCGTGGTCGAAAGAACTTTTCCGGGATTTTCCGTCGGCGCCGAAGAGCACAAAATGGGCATCCGCGGATCATCCACCTGCCCCATCATTCTGAATGACTGCCAGGTGCCGGTCGAGAACTTGCTCGGTGAGGTTGGCAAGGGGCATATCATCGCCTTCAATATTCTGAACATCGGACGTTTCAAACTCGGCGCGATGTCCGTGGGCGGGGCGCGGGTTTCGATTGAGAGTGCCGTGGCCTACGCCAAGCAGCGCAAGGCGTTCGGCAAGACGATCAGCGAGTTCGGGCTGGTACGGGAAAAAATCGCGAACATGGCGACGCTGATCTATGTCGGCGAGTCGCTCGTCTATCGCACGGTCGGGATGATGGACGCGTTGCTCTCGGAAATCGATTCCGCGAGCGCCGATGCCGCCACCGTAGCAAAAGAGCGGCGCAAAGCAATCGAGGAATACGCCGTGGAGTGCTCGATCCTCAAGGTCTGGGGCTCGGAGATGATCGATTACGTCGTCGACGAAGCCGTGCAGATCCATGGCGGCTATGGCTTCGTGGAAGAGTATCCGGCGGAGCGCGCCTACCGCGATGCCCGCATCAACCGTATTTTCGAAGGCACGAACGAAATCAACCGGCTGATCATTACCGGATTCCTGCTGAAGCGGGCGATGAGCGGCCAGTTGCCGCTGATGCCGGCGATCAAGAAGTTGATGGACGAAGTGCTGAGCGGGCCGTCCGTCGGCGAAGAGATCGAGGGTCCACTGGCGGAAGAGCGCCAACTGGTCGCGCAGGCGAAGAAGCTTGGCCTGTTTATTGCCGGATCGGCCACGCAGAAATATATGCAGGCGATCGCGGACCAGCAGGAAGTCATGGGTGCGATTGCCGATATGACGATCGAAATCTACGCCATGGAATCGGCCGTGCTGCGCGCGCAGAAGATGGTCGAACAAAAAGGAGAAGCGTCGGCGGCACTGGCGATTGCGATGACGCGAGTGTATCTGACGCAGGGGTTCGAAAAAGTCGAGTCGGCGGCCAAGAAAGTCATTGCCGACGTGGCCGAAGGCGACATGCTCCGGACGCAGTTGGCGATTGTGCGGCGCTTGTCCAAGCACGAACCGTTCAACACGATTGCCCTGCGCCAGCAGATCGCGCAGAAGACGATCGAGGCCGGGAAGTACCGGCTGGCATAGGCAGCGCGCCGCTGTGGTCAACAATCAGGCGCGTCCGTGACCGCGTGATTGTGACAAAGCTGTTGGTGGAGAGCCGGGCGTCCCCGCCCGGCCGGGCGAGACGCCCGTTGCTCCTTTAGCCGCTCCCCACCCCCACTAAGACCCCGCTTCTCCCGCCTCATCCTTGGGCGCTGCTCCTGAGAACCATGGGATCCAGCCCCGGAAACGCAGCGCCCCGAAGCCAAACCCGCCGATCAAGGCGAGAATCATGCAGGAGGATATCAAGGTCGCGCCTCCCAGTCCAACCTGAAAAGCGCTGTTGGCCCACACCACCAGCAAGAACAGAGGCAGGAACAGCGCGCAGGAAACCAGGCCGGAGAGGACGCCGAAGTCCTTCTTGGTCGGTTTGGCATAGTTCTCCAGATTGGTGATCTGATTCAGTGTCTGATTACACAGACGAACCATGACCTCGGCGGCTTGCCCTGCTTTGCTGGCTGCCGCCGCAGCCGCCTGCGCCTTGTTCTTGGCCTCTTGCAGCGCGGGCGTCCCGCTCTTGAAGGTAGAGAGGAACACTTTCTGCATCAGCCCAGCGAGGACGATCAGCGAGCCTTGAAGGTTCCGGATGGTGATCGAGCAGTACCGCAGGTCACGCAGCCCTTCGTTTTTTGGGTCGGTCTTGGCGAGGAGATCCTCGGCCTGAATTGCTTCCGAGTCCAGGTCCTGCTGAGAAGTCAGAGCGCCGTAATTCAACTGGTTGAAGTCGTTGGAAGACTTAATCAGCCGGTAAATCGCTCGATAATAGTGGGCCATCCCCAGGTAAAGGTTGCACCCTTCGTCGCCCTCCTGGCAGTAGGTCGCGGCAAACTTTTCCGCGGCAGCGGATGCCTTTTCAATCAATGGAGCGGCGGCATCGAAGTTTAACTGCAGCAGGAGGGGAAGCGCGGCCACATAGAGATGGCCTGGCTCGAAGCTGTCAATGAGCGGCTGGAACTTGGCGCCGAACTTTCCGGCGTGGTCCAGATATCCCTTCACCTGCTCCATGAGCTCGGAAGCCCGGGCCAGATTGAGGCTCTGGATCTCACACACGGCGGCGGCATAGACGCCAATGCCAACGGAGAGATCGCGCTGCTCGTCGAAACCGGCGGAGTTGAAACCGGAAGCGGCCTGCTGCAACAAATCTCGAGCCTCGCCAAAGCTGACTTCACGGGTAATCTTGATAAAAGCTTGAAAGTACCGGCCTGCGGATTCCAACACGACCTGGATTACGCTGGCCGCGGCGGCGCTGGAGTCGAGACTATCCAAGTGTTGTTGAACGATGACGAGCGCGCTCTCCGGATCCGAGACGCCGGTATCGAAGATTTGGTCGACGGTTTCGGACAGCAGAGCCTTCTGCTCGGGCGAAAGAGGCGGTTGCACTAGCGCGAGTCTTGCGGGTTCACTCATGGCCACATCCTTTACGGCTGAATTAGGGGAAGATTGGCCCGGTCTTTCTGGAAAACGACCCGCGGTATGTTACATCAGTTGCAGCGGCAATATCAATCGGAGGTGAGAGCGCAGGCCACAGCTCTTCGAGGGAGTTACTCCTTGAGCGGCTTACTCAAACCAACCGCTGCGGTATGCCACCCACCACGAGATGTACGCGATGGGAATAGTCGCGCCCAGCGCCCACCAGAGCGGCAGAACGAAATCGGCGGCGACCCCGAGCACGACGAAGGAAATCCAGAAAATCCTGCGCTCCATATTCTGGATTGTAAGTCTTTTCCGTCCCTTGTGATCCTGGGCTGAAATCAGGTTTTGGGCCGGAGTTCTTCCATCACACTCTGAATCAACTCTTTGGCGTCGGTAAGATTTTTCATGATGAGCTGCACATCCATGACCGGCTTGCCCGGCCAGCGCTGGCTCTGGCAGTAGACCGCGTGCTGTCCGACCAGGGCCATGGCGTCGGTGACCAGGTCCAGGGTGACCGCGAGGCGTCCGCGGGGCACGCCCATGCGCAGTTCGTGGTGCTCAAGTTCTTCCCGCTTTTCGTTGAAGACGGCCATGGACAGATTGTAGCGGGGATGTGGGTATAATTCAGCAATTAGCATTTAGCACTTAGCCGTCAGCGCAAAACAAGCAGATCCCAAGCGAATGGGGTTGGCTAAATGCTAAGTGCTGAATGCTAAATGCTATTTCAGGAGGAACAAGTCATGAGGAAGTTCGCTTTAATCGCAGCGTCGCTGTTCGCAGTAGCAGCTCTTGCCTCGGCGCAAATGGGCATGGGGCAGGACAAATCCAAGGCGCCGCTCAGTCCGCCGGCCAGCGCGGCGTGCAAGTTTTCCGATGGCAAGACCATCAAGGTGGACTATTCCAGTCCGCGCGTAAGAGGGCGAAAGATCTTTGGCGAGGCCAGTGAGAAGGCGCTGGTGCCGTACGGGGAGATCTGGCGTACGGGCGCGAATAAGGCGACCACGTTCGTTAGCGATGCCAACTTGATGGTGGGTGGCAAGGCTGTGCCGGCGGGCAGCTACACCATGTTCACGCTCCCTAAGGCGGACAAGTGGACGCTGATTATCAACAAGAAGACCGCCGAGTGGGGCATTCCGTACAAGTACGAAGCCGACGAGTTGGCCCGAGTTGACATGCAGGTTTCGAAAACGCCGGCGCCGGTGGAGAATTTCACCATCGCGTTCGACGAGGCAGGCAGTAAATGCACAATGCGCATGGAGTGGGAAAATACCCGCGCCAGCGTCGAGATTACAAAGTAAGAAATTAATTTGATGCGTCTGTACAGACGGGGCTGGCCCCGTCTCCTTTGGATGCGGCGAGAGACGCGGCAAGCCGCGTCTCTACGGGGAATCATGTCCCGGCGCTATACTGGAACGCGATGCGGCCGATGCTGCGCTTTCTTTGGAACTCCACTCGTGGGCACCGGATTGCCCCCTGGCGCAGTCCCTATCTTCTATGGCGCATCGAAACCTACACCGGCGTCAAAATGACCCAGATTGGATTCTTGGAATTCTGGGAATTCTTGTGGACCGAACGAGGCAGCCTGTGGCGGTTTCTGAAGTGGACAGCGGAGATGGACCGCTACGTCCATCCCGGGGCGAAGCATACGTAGGGACAGCCGCCCTCGGCTGTCCTGCGGGGCGAAGCCCCGCCAATCGTAGCGAACTGCGCAAAAAGTCAGCGTCGCATTTGATCTTCGGTGACGCAGCGCTCCAGGCTGGGCGCGCCATTGAGCCCCTGCGCATGCTCTGGTGCATCCCAGGTTTTCTTCGCAACGACTGGAAACATGCGTTCAAACTGCTGACCTAGAAGTGAACACGGTTTCAACCCATCACCACATTCACTTCGCTGCCTTTGCCCGCGCCCAGCAGTTGGTAGGCCGACCCGCGGTTGGCGGCGACCTCCAAAAACCCCATGCTGCCCAAAATGCCGAAAACTTCGCCGGGAGCGCCCTCGGCGTAGCTTGTGCACATGCGCGTCGCCTGCGCCTTGGTTCCAATCGCGATCTTGAAGGCGGGCGGCGTGGCCTCGAAAAGCTGGGGCGCATCCTGCGGCGTGATGTTGGTGATGAGATTTCCGAAACGATCGACCTTCAGCACCACTCCTCGCAGCGTGCGCTCGTCCACCGGCTTGGGGCGGGGCGCACCAAAGCGGACATAATCGGTGATCTCGTCGCCGAAGCGGCTGGGTTCGATTCCCTTGGCGAGAAATGCCGCGACCGGCGAGAAAATATCGCGGGCGTGGAAGGTGTTGCTGCGGGGTTGCAGAAAATAATGCTCGGCCGTGACATGGCGGACCGAAAGCCGCTCCTCGCGGTCGTAGATCAGAGAAAGCACGCCGTTGTCGGGAGCCACAAACAGGTGGCGGTCGCCCGTAAGGATTATGGGCCGCCGCGCCGTCCCCACCCCGGGATCGACGATCACCATGTGCACAGTGCCGGAAGGGTAGTAGGAGTAGGCCTGCGAGATGGTCAGCGCGCCATCCAGAATGTCAAACGGCTGCACCGCATGGCTGATGTCGATGATCTGCGCCTCGGGGGCGATCTCCAGGATGACCCCCTTCATGGCGCCGATGAAATGATCGTTGAGTCCGAAATCGGTGGTGAGCGTGATGATCGCAGTGCGTGCCAATCCGTTACCTCGTGAAACCTGAAAGTTTCAGTGACCCCAACGAAGTATCGGACGTTGCACGAGGGCACGTCAAGGCAAGTTGTTGGTGGAGCGCCGGGCGTCCCTGCCCGGCAGGACGAACGCGACGCCCGTCCCTCCACTATGATTCGTCACGCGGGTCACGCTTCTAGTCGACTTGCACATCGCCGGAGCCGGTATGAACCGAAACCACTGGCCCGCCGCCACGCACCTTGCCAATCACGCTCTTCCGCGACTCCTGGATGCGGCCCTGGACGGTCGTACTCACCGGATGGCCCAGCGTGACGCTTCCGGAGTTCGAAGAGATGTCGACATCAAAGGCGGCGTCGGAGGGAACGCGCAGGGTCACGTTTCCGGAGCCGGTGCGGACGCTCCACATGTTCTTGGGCGAGCCGTTGCCGTGAATGTCGCCGCTGCCTGCTTCAGCATGAAATCCACCATTGATGCCGTTTACGGTGATGTTGCCGGAGCCGGTGCGGATGTCCACATCACCCGCTCCCATTTCCTCGACTTCAATGTCGCCGCTGCCCGCTTTGATTTTCGCTGGACCCGAAAGCTCGCGTCCGCGCACGTTTCCCGAGCCCGTCTGGAAACGCATTTCGCCGGTGAGACGCGCCAGGCGCAGGTCGCCTGACCCGCTCTCGAGTTCGATGTTGCCTTTGAGACCTTCGACCGTCTGATCGCCGCTGCCGGTGTGGGCGCGAATCGCGGTGTTCTCGGGGACGGTGATTTCGTAGTCGATGGAAATGTTATTGAGGTTCACGTAGTCGATTCGGATGCTGTTGCCGTTCTGGCGAATGGGAGGATTCGTCTGCAACTCCTGCACCTCTGCCTTGTGGTCGCCGCCGAACCAGGAATTGCCCGAGTGAATCTTGGCATGAATCGAGACCGTGCCTGCGGCGCCGTTGTGGACCGTGATGTCGCCCGAGCGAGTCAGCACTTCGAGGCCGACCGGGCCACTGACCTGAAACGACCGGTCAAAGGTCCCGATGACCGACGCAAAGCCGGCCAGCGAAGCAGCCAAAATAAATACCAGCGTGCGGATGAATCGAGTGCGAATCAATAAGTTAGTCATTGCGGTCCAACTCCATAAGCACGTGTTGGGTGTCAGGTCAGCGCGTTTTTCCCAAGAGCTAGCAGCTAAGAGCCAAGAGCTAATAGCTAATAGCTGTTCTCACTGCAGCACCACCTGGTCGCCTTCCTTCAGCCCTTTCAGCAACTCCGTCTTCGCGCCATTCGATATTCCGATGTTGACGGCGAGTTTACGCTTGCCGTCCTTGGCTTTCGGGTCGGGCACTTCGACCGAGGCGTTCTTATCCTTGTCGTAGAGGATCGAGCCTTCCGGGATCTGCAGCACGTTTTTGTGTTCTTCCAGAATGATCTCGGCGTTGGCCGTCATCATGGCTTTCAGAACGCCTTCGGGGTTGTTGATCGAGACGCGCACCTCGAAGGTCGTGACATTGTCTTTTTCGACGCCCATGGGAGAAATTTTCGTCACTTTGCCGGTGAAGGTCTTGTCCTTGAACGACTCGACTTTGATGCGGGCGGGTTGTCCCAGATAAACCTTGCCGATATCGCTCTCGTCCACTTTTCCTTTGACGTAAACCTCGCTCGTATCGCCCAGCGTCATCACCAGCGTGGCCGACGAACCCAGCACCAGGATGGAGCTGACCGCGTCGCCAATTTCCACGTCGCGGGAAAGAACAATCCCGTCAAGCGGAGACTCAATCGTGGTATAGCCGAGCTGCTCTTCCAGTTGTTTCAGGTTGGCTCGGTCCCGCGCCAACTGTCCCTGGGCCTGGCCGATCTTGGCCTGCAAAACCTGCAACTGCGCCTTGGCCACGTTTTGTTTGTTCAGCGACATCTCGTAATTTTTCTCGGCGTCGTCGAGCGCGGAAGCGGAAACCACGCCATCGTTCGCCATGCCCTGGGCGCGGTCGTAGGCGCGCTTCAGCAGCGGCACGTCGGGGCCCTCGGCGTCCACTTTGGCGCGCACCAGGTCGGCGCGCGTGCTGTTCAGGCTGGCGATGGAGGCCTCCAATTGCGCCCGCGCCTGGTCAACCTGGGCCTGCATCTCGTCCCGATCGAGCTCGGCGAGTAGTTGTCCCTTCCTCACCTTGTCGCCGTATTCGACGTAGAGCTTTTTCACAATGCCGGTGGCCTTGGACTTGACTTCGACCTGCGTGATGGGCCAGATCTTGCCCGTGGCCACCACGCTCTTCGCCAGGTCACCCTTTTCGACCTTGGCCAGCTTCGAGGGATCGATCTTGGTCCCCCTGCTGGATGCGATCAGCGCGCCAGCAACCACCAGGACTACAACGGCTGCCGCTATCGAGCTCCAGATGATGATTCGCTTACGCCGCTTTTTCTTGCCATTACCGTTGCCTTCCACGACCGCCTCCTGCTGAAAATCAAGATCTCAGAACTGGCATTCACCTGTTGTTACGCGAGAACCATCGCAATAGTTCCTCAAAAATTGGTTCCCTATCCGGCATCGCCTTCGTCCGCCGGTAGAGACGGGGCTTGCCCCCGTCTCCATACTTAGACCGCTGGCCCACGAAAAAGAAAGCGATCAGTTGCGTTAGCAATTAAGGTCGATTCTGAGGGAACCGCCCGCGAGTTCCAAGACCCGCGAATCCTATTCTAGAATCCTAATAGCCCCGAACCATTATCCCTTTGGAATGTTAGAATTAGAGTTCCATGATTGCATACGTGCTGCTGCGGGTGTTCGTCATCCTGCTGCTGGTGGCGGCCAATGCCTTCTTCGCCGCAGCCGAGTTTGCGCTGGTCAGCGTGCGCGAGACCCGCATCCAGCAGTTGATCGAAGCCCACCGCGTGGGCGCCCGCACCGTCCTAAAACTTCACCAGCAACTCAGCCGCGTCGTCAACGGCGTGCAACTGGGGATCACGGTTGCCAGCCTCACCCTGGGCTGGCTGGGCGAGCCGGTTCTGGCGCGGCTGTTCGAGGCTTGGATCGGAAGCGTGCCCTATGCGTTGATCTACGCTCATGCCATCGCCGTGGCGGTGGCGTTTGTCATGATCACCAGCCTGCACGTAACCCTGGGCGAACTGGTTCCCAAATCGCTAGCGTTGCAACGGGCCGAGCAAATCGCGCTGGCGGTCGCCGCCCCCATGGACGTTTTTCTCACCGTCACCGCCCCCCTGACCCTGGTCATGAGCCGAGCCGCTGGTTTTGTCCTGCGCGCTTTCGGAACTCGCGAAATCCGCCACGGCTCAGTACATTCTCCCGACGAACTCAAGCTCATCGTCACCGCCGCCCACCACTCCGGCCAGCTCTCCACCGCGCAGGAAGAAATGCTGCTGAATGCGCTCGAACTCGACGACATTGCCGCGCGTCATGTGATGGTGCCGCGCACCAGAATCTTTTCCTTGCCCTCCGACCTCAATCTGGACGAAGCCCTGGCGAAGGTGGTCGACGATCAGCACTCGCGCGTCCCAGTCTACGATCCGCTGCGCGGTCCCGAACATATTGTCGGCGTGCTGTACGCCAAGGACTTGATGCGTTGGACCCGGCTCCGCCTCGGCCACAGCGCCGATCCGTCCGCGGTGGCCGCCGCCGCGCGCATTTCCCAGATGAAGATCAGCCAAGTCATGCACGATGTGCTGGTGGTGCCCGAAACCAAGTCGTTGCTGGAGTTGCTGGGTGAATTCCAGCAGCGCAAGCGGCATCTGGCAGTTGTGGTCGACGAATTCGGCTCGACCGCCGGAGTGATCAGCGTGGAAGACGTGCTGGAGCAACTGGTAGGCGAACTGGAAGACGAATTCGACGTAGCGACCACCCAACCGGCGGTGACCGACGCGAATGCGCCTCTAGTGCTCGACGGAACCATCAACATCCGCGACCTGGAAGCCCAATACGACCTGAAACTTCCCCAGGACGAAGGCTACGAGACTCTAGCCGGCTTCCTGCTTTCACGCTTGCAGAAGATGCCCGCCGGCGGCGAGGCGTTCGACTATGAGGGAAGGCGTTTTGTAGTAGAAAAGATGGACGGCCATCGCGTCGCAACCGTCCGGATCGAGCCCGTGCCCGCAGCCTCAGCCCAACCAGCTGGAGATTTGACTACTTCAACCGTTCCCAAGTGATCGTCCAAATCACGGGAACTTCTGTTCCGTCCTTCTGCTTTTCTGTGCCCGTACCGCGAAAGAAAAAGCGGTCCTGGTTCACCAGGTGATACGGCCGCTCCTGAGTTGTTCCTGGATAGTTGGGCGACCACGCGGTTTCCGGACGATGAATCATGATGTGCTCGTTTTCGCGTATCTCGAAGGCTCCGCAGTAGGAGATGAATCCATCGAGGGCAGAAGCAGCTTCCGGCGCGGTTGGCGTGTTTGCTTCCGACCAGCGAGGCCGCCCGGGTTTCATCAACTGGGCGCACATGTGGCCGGAGGGAGTGTACATGAGGAACCCCGTTGCGTCTCGCCCCAGGTCGGGATAGGGCGTCGTGTGGCCGTCGGAATACTTGTATTCTGTCGCAACCAGCTTCCAGGCCCCCAAAAAGTACTCCCGAATCGATCCCTTAGGCTGATACTCGACGGGAGCGCCGCCGCTAGTCTGACCGTAAGTGAGAGCGGCAAAGAAAAAGCCAGCGAGGACAATTGAAACCGTCGCGGTGTGCATGTGCATTCCCCGAAGCACGTCATTGATGGATGATACGACGAGGGATGATACGATCCCAATTGCCGCGACTGCAACCTTAATGCAGCAGGCTTTGATCTAGGGAGGTTCCGATTAAGTCCCTGGGGTCCCCCGTGCACCCCTGTGTACCCTGTGGTTTACGCTTTTTGCCGGATACTTAATCGGAACTTCTCTGGCCGCTCGAATTGAGAGAATAGCTGTCGTTATGCTCCGTCAAATCTTCAGGCGGCTCCTCTACACCCTGCCAGTCATCTGGCTGGTAGTCTCCGCCGTCTTCCTCCTAATCCACTTCGTCCCCGGCGACCCCATCCAGCAGATGCTGGGCGAAGGCGCCGCCGCCGGAGACATCCAAGCCGCCAGACACGCCTACGGCCTCGACGTCCCGCTAGGCGAGCAATACCTGAATTACTGGCGAGGCGTCCTCCACGGAGATCTAGGCAAGTCGCTGCGCTTCAATCAGGGAGTTACTAGATTGATTGCCCAGCGCTATCCCTTCACCCTGCAACTGACACTGGCGTCCTTGTTCGTGGCGATTCTGCTGGCCATTCCAGCGGGAGTACGCTCGGCCCAGCGTCGCAATCATTGGGATGACCGCGCCCTAAGTGTAGTCAGCCTCTTCGGACTCTCGTTTCCCAACTTCGCGTTAGGCCCGGTGCTGATCTTGTTTTTCGCCGTCAAACTGGGATGGCTCCCCGTCAGCGGTTCCGGCACCCTAGCCCATCTAGTGCTTCCCGCCATCACCATGGGCGGAGCGCTAGCCGCGATCCTGACCCGCATGGTGCGAACCTCAATGCTGGAAGAGTTAGGCCAAGACTACATAAGAACCGCCCGCGCCAAAGGACTGCCCGAGCGCACCGTCGTCTATCGTCACGCCCTGCGCAACGCCATGATCCCGATCCTAACCGTCCTAGGATTACAATTCGGCGCACTGCTCGCAGGTACGATTGTCACCGAAACCATCTTCTCCTGGCCCGGGATCGGACGGCTGACGATTCAAGCCATCGCCAACCGCGACTACTACCTGGTGCAGGGATGCATTCTGGCGATTGGGTTGACCTACGTCGCGGTGAACTTTCTGACCGACTTGCTGTACTCGGCGGTGAACCCGAGAATTAGACAATAGTCCTGTTGGGGATGGAGGGGTTTTGTGAGAGAAACTAAGATCGCCGCAGTTATTTGGATACTTTGTCTCTTAGGTGGCAGTGTCGCAGCTCAAGAGTGCCCGAGCCTGCAGCACGCCACTCCGATTACGCTGGTCGCGTACCTCGACACAACTCTGCCCAATCAGGGGAATGCGGAGTGCATCACTGTTGCAATCGATAACCTTAGGCTGCAGCGCTTTGAGCCTGCCATCCCCGCTTTCGTGAAGTTGCTGGATTTTCGCCGCCCGCTTGACGAAAAGGTCCCCCACCAGGGGGGACCCTAATTTTGGGATTTATGTACCCGGCAGCGGGAGCGCTGGAGGAATTTGGGAAGAAGGCCTTACCTGCAGTTCTGGACGCGATCAAGTCCTCCACTTCCGCCAAGGGACGGGAAAACGCTGTCGCGGTTTGGATGGAAATCTACAAATATGAGCCAGTCAAGGGTGTCACGTTACTGCAACAAGAAGCAATCGGGGCCGCCGATCCGGTAGCCAAGGACAATCTGATGCGGGCACTAACGAACGCGCCAACGTTGTGCGGCGCGAAGGAGAAGAAGGACTGCAAGGCAGCCGCAGCTGTCCCCCCCGTGCAGTAAACACGCCATTCCATCAGTTAGGCGACCAGTTGGGGCGTCTGGTTTCCGGTGAGTGAGGCCGCAGATCGGTAAACGTCGCCGTTCTGCGAAACGGAGCGTCGATGCACTACTTTGTGGAGATTGTCGGATGGAGCGGCGCGGTGCTGATCCTGGCTGCCTACGCGCTTCTGTCGCTGGGAAAGCTGCATGGCCGCTCTGCTGTATACCAGTGGATGAATGTGATCGGTTCGGCCGGCTTTGTCGTGAATAGCGGTTGGAACGGCGCCTATCCTTCGGCGGCCCTGAACGTGGTATGGATGGGCATCGGAGCCTACGTGCTGCTCCAGAGCCGTGGAGGTAAGGGGAGCTAACCATGTCCACCCTCGCCATCTCGCTCCCGCGCATAGCCCGCCACAATCCCTTGGCGGCTGTGGGAGTCGTGCTGGTGACCCTCTTCGCATTCTCCGCGATCTCTGCGCCCTGGATCGCCCCCCAAGATCCCGCGCACATCGATCTCCCGAACCGCTTGCAGACGCCCTCGGCGCAGCATTGGTGCGGCACCGACGAACTAGGACGCGACATCCTCTCCCGCTTGATCTGGGGCGCGCGAATTTCGCTCTTTGTCGGCAGCAGCGTGGTAACGTGTTCGCTTCTGCTCGGCCTCATCATCGGCAGCCTTGCTGGATACTACGGCGGAGGCATCGACCGCTTTGTCAACGTCGTGCTGATGAATGCGTTCCTTTCGTTCCCGGGCATTCTCATCGCCATCGCCTTCGTGGCTTTCCGCGGTCCCGGCATTTTCAACTTGGTTCTTGCCCTGTCGCTTGGAGGATGGGTCGGCTACGCCCGCCTGGTGCGCGGGCAGGTGCTGGCCGTGCGCGAACGCGAATTTGTAGAAGCGGCGCGAGCGCTGGGCGCGGGAGATCTCCACATTATTGTCAGGCACATTCTACCCAACATTATTCAGCCGGTCATTGTGCAGGCGGCCATCGGCATGGCAGGCGCGGTTCTGGCCGAAGCGACGATGAGCTTTTTGGGATTAGGCGTGCCGCCGCCCACCGCGAGTTGGGGATCGATGTTGAACGACGCCCGCTCCCACCTCTTCGATGCTCCTCATCTGGTGCTCTTCCCGGCGGTGACGGTGATGTTCGCGGTCCTCGCCTTCAACTTTATCGGCGATGCGTTGCGCGATCTTCTCGACCCAAGATCCCGCATCGAGGCGGGGTTGTAATTCCGCAAAGCCGTATTGTCATCCTGAGCGAAGCGAAGGATCTGCTGTCTCGCGCAATGACAAGAAAGCAGATCCTTCGCTTCGCTCAGGATGACAAACTTTGTGAGGGAATTTACATAATCTATAACATTCAGAGATTTGATGACCGCAAACTGATTTTCCGCTGATTACTATTCTCGCTTTTCCGCGTCCAATACAGTGACACGAGGTTGGGGAACTTTCTTCAGGGTTGATTCGTATCAATAGACGTCAAGGTGGTCCGTATGAATAGACATATGGAACTCAGATTTCAAGTCGAATGCTTGCAGGATGTGGCGGTCGTCAACTGCTCGGGACGCATGGTGCGCGGCGCGGCGCTCGACGAGTTCCGGCGGCGAATCGAGCAACTCGAACGTGTTCGCGTGCTGGTGCTTGATCTTTCGGAAGTCGAGCAACTGGATGCAGGCGGTTTGGGAACCCTGCTCCTGGTGCGCCGCTGGGCGATGCAGAAGTCGGCGAAGTTGAAGCTGGTGAACCCGCCAGTTTTCTTCCGCAGAATCCTGGAGGCGACGCATCTCGCATCGGTGTTTGAAGTTTCTTCCCTGACGGAAGCAATTTTCATTTTGCGATCGAAGGACTGCCCGCCCCCGCGCTTCGCCGTTGCCTGAATAACCCGACTCGCCGGCGCGTTGCTTTATAATTGGCCTCCGTGAAGCCCAACCTCAGCTGTCAGGTCCAAGGTGTTAGGTCTCGGGCCTGTCAGCTGAGTTTTGTATCGGCAACACTTCTGCAGCCGCTTCTTCCTACACTCGAAGCTCTCGATCCCGCCTGATGACCCAACTCGCCCGCAAATTGCGTGTCACCGATTACTTCTCCCTTGGCTGGGGAACAATGGTCGGCGTTGGCTGGCTGGTGGTCATGGACGATTGGCTGCTGCGCGGCGGTCCGCTCGGCGGCATTCTTGGTTTTGCGATTGGCGGCGTTCTTCTTCTGCCGATCGGCTACGTGTATGGCAAGCTGGTGATGGCCATGCCCGACGCATCGGGCGAGGTGGCCTATACGGCGAAAGTTTTTCCGCGGCCGGTCAGCTTCTACACCGGATGGATGATGATGCTCGCCTACTTCATCGTCTGTCCCTGGGAGGCGGTAGCCGTCGGCCGCATTGCCGGCTATATCTTTCCCGCGCTCGATTCCATAGAGTTATACCGCGTTGCGGGGAGGCCGGTTTACCTGCCGCACCTGGCGATCGGGCTCGCGCTTACGGCTCTGGTGACGATGGTGAACTATCGCGGCGTCCGGCTCAGCGCCACGTTCCAAAACTGGAGCACGTTCGGTACGCTCGCGCTCTTCGTGATCTTCGTCGGGGTCGGCGTCACGCGTGGATCAGCCGCGAATTTCCCGCCTGTGTTTACGCATACTTCGTTCGTCTCCATTTTGCTGGTGCTGCAAATCGTTCCTTACTTCATGACGGGATTTGAATCGGTGACCAAGGCTGCCGAGGAAGCCAATCCCGAGTTTCGCGCGCAGGGATTCTCTTGTGCCATCTTTGCCGCGATCATCGTCGGCGCCGTGTTCTATATCATTGTGATCGCGGCGGTGGGGTTCGTGGCGCCGTGGCGTTCGCTCGCCGGCACACCCTTCATGACGGCGGTCGCTTTCGAGCATGCCGTCGGCTCGCGCTGGATCGTGAGCGTCATTCTGGGTGCAGCGTTGCTTTCGCTCTTCAAGGTATTCAATGGAAATTTTATCGCCGCCAGCCGCTTGTTGTTTGCAATGGGGCGGCGTGGGTTGGTGGATGCGAGACTGGCCAGCGTGCATCCACGGAATCAAACGCCTGCCACGGCTGTCGTGTGTGTTGGCGTCGCCACGGCTTCGTGCATGTTTCTGGGCACTGCGATTCTGGTTCCGATCTCCGAAGTCGGATCGGTCGCTGCCGCTGCCGGATGGTTCGCGGTGTGCGCCGCCTATCTGTGTATGAAACTCGAGATGAGGCCCCGGGTCGCCGAACGCCTGATCGCTGTGCTCGGAGCATTGGTTGCTCTGGCGATGGTGTTGATGAAGTTCGCGCCGTTTGTGCCCGGCCATTTTTCCGGCTGGGAGTGGCTGGTGCTCGGACTTTGGATTATCCTTGGCGCGTCGATCGGCCACCCGCGCGGCACACAGCTTGCCGCCGGAAAATCTGACTAGGGAGAAACTCATGACCGCAACCTGCCGCATCGCCGTGGTATTCATGCTGATCGTCTCCACCTTCTGCCTGGCAGCCGATCGCGCCGCCGGCTCGCCCTTCGACCTCGTCATCACCAATGGACACATCGTGGACGGTACCGGCTCTCCGTGGTACTCGGGCGACATTGGGATCCGCGATGGACGGATCGCCGCTATCGGCAATCTTTCCGCCGCCGCGCGCAAGCGTACGGTTGACGCCAAAGGCAGAGTCGTCGCTCCCGGCTTCATCGACATGCTCGGCCAGTCGGAAATGACGATTCTGGTCGATCCGCGTCTGCCTTCGAAGATCTATCAGGGCATTACCACCGAGATTACTGGAGAGGGTGGATCGGCCGCTCCGCTCAACGATGCCATCATCGAGGCGGATCGCGCCGGCTACGAACATTACAAGATCAACCCCGACTGGCGGACGTTCCGTCAGTATTTCTCGCGCTTGGAAAAGCAAGGCATGGGCATCAATCTTGCCAGCTACGTGGGCGCGACCGAGGTGCGGCGCATGGTGCTGGGTGACGCTGATGTGCAGCCCACGCCCGAGCAACTCGAAAAGATGAAAGCTTTGGTTCGGGACGCGATGCGCGACGGCGCTGTCGGAGTCTCGACTTCGCTGGAGTATGCGCCCGCGCCTTACGCGAAGACGGAAGAAATTATTGCGCTGGCTTCGGAGGCTTCGAAGTTCGGCGGAATCTATGCCACGCACATGCGGAACGAGAGCGACAGCGTTCTGGAAGCGTTCGACGAAGCCGTTCGTATCGGGCGCGAGGCGCGGATTCCGGTGGAGATATGGCATTTCAAAGTGGCGGGTAAAGCCAACTGGGGACGCATGCCCGAAGTTATCGCCCACGTCAACCGGGCGCGCGGCGAAGGGGTTGACGTCGAAGCCGACACCTACGCCTATACCGCATGGGCGAACGGCATGTCGGCCTTCGTTCCGGCGTGGGCGCATGATGGCGGCGATGCCAAGTTGATCGAGCGGCTCAAGGATGCCACAACCCGCGCGCGCATCCGCAAAGACATGGAGACGCCTTCCAAAGACTGGGATAACGAGTGGCAGGAGATCCGCGGTCCAGAGGATGTGATGATCACCGCGGTTCAAAATGCGGCGCTGAAAAAGTTTCAGGGCAAGCGGCTCTCTGAGATTGCCAAGGCACTGAATAAAGATCCGATGGACACACTGTTCGATCTGCTCATCGAAGATGAAGCGTTTACCGGATGCGCCGTTTTCGGTATGTCAGAGCCCGACGTGGCGCTGGCGCTGCAGCAGCCGTGGGTTTCCATCGACAACGACTATCCCGGCATGTCGCCCGAAGGCATTCTCGGCGAGGAGCACGCTCACCCCCGGGCCTACGGCACATTTCCGCGCATCCTGCGAAAGTATGTTCGCGAAGAAAAAAAGCTGGCGCTGGAGGAGGCGATCCGCAAGTTCTCGGCGTTGCCTGCCCAGCGCATGCGGCTCACCGATCGTGGCGTGCTGAAGCAGGGGATGTGGGCCGATGTGGTGGTGTTCGATCCTAAGACGGTGCGCGATGTGGCGACGTTCGACGATCCCAACCGGCTGTCGGAAGGCATGGAGTACGTGCTCGTCAACGGAGTTCCCGTGATCGAGGAGGGAAAGATGACCGGCGCGTTGCCCGGAAAAGTACTGCGGGGAGCGGGCTACGTGCCGTAGCGTCGGGGGCGCAATTTCGCGGCGCAATTCCCAACTGTCATCTACAAATTCATTGGATGACAATTCATTTACGGTTTGACAGTCTTTGCACTGGCTGCGGTCCGATGGCTTTCTGTCCGACTGACGACGCGTGGTTTTGCGAGCGTTCCCGCGATCGCCCACGACCGCTCGTCGCCGCGCGTCAAGACGAAGTCAAAACCGCTTGCCGGGGACGCGGTTCCTCGTAATTGATAAATGCCGTCGCGCGATTCCAGTCTGCCGGCAGAGAGCTCCCAGACGCCTTGTTTCAGACGCAGGTTACCGAAGAACCGGTGCACCGGCAGAGGCGTGGGCGATCCCGGAATTTCAAGGTGGGGCAGACTGCCGTTCCGCATCACGAACTGCAATTTGCCGTTGGAACGCGCCAGCAGGTCACGAAAACCGTCTTCGGATCCTTCCAACTCGAAATTCCCATCGGCCGTTCCGGTAATCCAGGCATCGTTCATCAATGTGCTTAACTGCGCCAGTGAAATGTTCTGTAACGCCCCCGTGCCGTGGTAGCGCAGCGGAGGACTCGGGTCGTGAGCCGATGCATCACGATTCGAAACATCAATCGTCCAGTTCCCCCGATGCGAGCCCTGCAGCAGTTGCCCGCGCAGAGCCGTCAATGTGATCTTGCCTCGATCCACGTCCACTTGCGCCGTAATCCCGGTGGCGAGCAACTTCTTCAACCCGAACCGGTCCACACGCAAGCTACCGTGCGCCTGAATCGCGAGTAGTGGTGAGGGGCCGGTCAGCTCATTAGAATTGGAATTCAAGATGCGGTACCAAGGGCGTTTGGCGGGATGCGGTGTGAACCATTCGGCGAGATCTCCGGCCGAAAACTGGTCGGCGGTAAGATCGAACTGAAAAATGCAAGTCGGAACGGCGCAAGGCCGTGGCGCCGTAACCCCGCCGCTCCAGTGAGTGCTTCCGGTGCGAGCGGAAATCTTATCCACTCTTACCGCATCCGGAGTAAGAGACATGGTTGCCGAGCCAATCTCAATCGGCGTGTTCAGGCCGCGCATCTCGGCGCGCACGTTTCGCAGTTGAGCGGTTCCAAGGGCGGCGGGAGCGGCAAATCCCTGCCAGAGCCCGGAGACGCTCACATCGAGTCTGGCCGCACCTTCCGCCGCCGGCCGCGCCATCGGCAAGCCCAGAACGTTCTCCAGGCGAAACAGGTCTTTCAGTTCCATGTCCCCGCGGAGAAAAAAACGATAACCGGCAGCGGACATCCACCCGCCGGCGTTCATTGGTGCGGAGGTGCTCATCGCCAGTGTGACCGGCCCAACCCGCAGGTGAGGTTCCGCGGGCTCCTGCTCTTTTTCTTTTGACCTCGGATGAGCCACCCTGGTTCTCGGCGAATCGGGCGCGACTAAGGTCAGAGGAATCGTGTCGAAGGCAACCTCATCGTTTCCAGCGTTTGCAGAGAAGCGTACGTCCGTTGCCGCTCCGCTGCCTCGCCATTGCGTCATCATTCCGTGCCGCACGGCGGAGAGCTGGGCGTTCCCGCCCGGGGAGACGGGCGAGACGCCCGTCGCTCCACCGTCCTTAAGAAGGCCGGCAACGTTGCTAGTGGCATGGAACTCCGCATTCAGCAGACCGCTCGCCGTGAGATCGCTGGGGATCTGCTTTTTCGCCTGCCGTAGCAGGCGCGCCAGGGAGGTCAGCGGTACCTTCTCGGCTTCGAGCGTCAGATCGTAGGTGGACGCTTGTGCGACAACCGCCACGCTTCCGCGCAGGCGGACGGTCCCGCCGCCCACCGGCGATTGGCACAACAGGCCGGCAAGTGTGTTGGTGACCGTGTTGTACCGTGCCGAGCAACTGGCGGCCAGGCGCACGTTCTCGCTGCCGACAATGTCGTAGCGACGGAAACCTTCGATCGCGGTCTGGCTCTCGATCCGCAGCGCTTCCGGAGTGCCCGATAGGTTCGCCGTGAAATTGACTGCGCCGCGCCATCCTCGGTCCTTTCCGGTCAGGAGCGTCGTGATCTGTCCGAGCTGCCCATTCTGCCATTGCGCGGTGATCTGCAGCGGGGTCAGCCGCAAGTTAGCAGCGCGCTGCCACGCGGCGTTGATCTGGAGCAGACCGGTATCGGTAAGGTTGAAATCGGTGCGCACCGGCTCAGCCTTGATGCGCGCGCTCCAGGAATTTTCCGAATCCTGCCAAAGCGCCACGTCGGCATCGGTAAGCGCGTAGGATTTCTTGGTTTGTCCCAGCTTGAAATTGATGCGAGCACCGCTGGCTTCGAGGTAAGGGAATGCCGGGCGGCGCTCGGAAGCGGGCTTCCCGGTCGAAGCTACAGGAATCTGCGCGTTGCGTTCGAGCAGGCTGGCCAGGTTCCAGCGGCCCCCATCTGTTCGAACCAGGTTGATGCTGGGCTCGTTGGCGCTGAGGGTGGCAATCTCGAGCCGCCCGCGGAGCAGGGAACGTAAGCGGATGGCGGCGGAAACTTCCTGCGCGCGGATCATCGGCTCCGCGCTAAATGCGGGATCGTCGTAGATGACGAAACCCTCAAGATCAAAGCCCGGCCGCGGCAGAACGCGCAAACGCACGCTGTCGATTTCGACCCGGCGTCCGAGAGCGCTGCCGATGGAATTCGCAATCCGGTTTCGCAACCTGTACACGGCCGGCCGGAACAAAAACAGGATCAGTACAAGAGCCACGATCGCAGCCACGCCACGCCTGGATCGCAGAAAGGTGACCCGCGGAAATTTCACCGCACGATCCTGAGGGTGCGCGACCAGCGCGTTTCGTCAAAGAAATGAATGACGATGTGGGCCAGAAACCCAAGCCGGTCGCCCGCGCTGCGCATCTGGTACTGGTCCGCTGGAGTGATGAACGACCAGTACACGAACATGGGGCGGCCGATCACATTCCTCCGCGGAATAAATCCCCAGTAACGACTGTCGTAGCTCACGTCGCGGTTGTCGCCCATGGCAAAGTAGCTGTTCGGAGGCACGACGATGTCTCCGCCCTCCAGATGCGAGGGCAGTTCCTGCGCCCATTTTTCGTTTCTCACGCCATACATTTCCGAAGGCGGCACGGCCGGGAAATTGTCACGGTAAGGGTTGTAATCCCCGAGTTTGTGTTGGGCGTACTTCTCGTCGAGCTTCTGGCCATTGCGATAGACGACGCCATCGCGCAAGTGGATGCGATCTCCGGGCACGCCCATGATCCGTTTCACCACAAACAGGCCTTGCTCCTCCGGCGACAGGAACACAACAATGTCGTTGCGGTGGATATCGCGATACGGCATCAGCGGCCCCATCCAACGTGTCGGCGCGGCGAACTGTTCCCGGTTCACGAATACGTGGTCGCCGATGAGCAGAGTGTCCTCCATGGAACTGGAGGGAATCTCAAACGCCTGCAGCACAAAGGTGATGATGAACAGTCCGGTGACCAGCACTCCCGCCAGCGAAGCCAGGAATTCCACCGTCGTCTCGCGCGGCTTTTCGTCCACCGGCTTTCGGCTGTCTATGACTTCTTTTTCTTTTTTCGGCACGTTCGGTATCCGTTCAAGAGGATTTCTTCTCAGCGATCTTCGTCATCGAACCAGCATCAACGCACTCGCCTGAAAGTGCGTTCCCAGCGCGTAATCTGGAACACGTGAGTCACCGCGTAGGCGAGGTGATAAAGTCTATCACCCACGGTTGGCGATCCGGGCAGATCGTTATTCATATTGCCCGACGACCAGTAAATCAAGAGCGGCCGACCGATGATATTTGCGCGCGGTACGAATCCCCAGTAGCGGCTGTCCTGGCTGTCGTCGCGATTGTCGCCCAGCACAAAATAGTAGCCCTGAGGGATGATCAACTGGTGGTCTTCCACCAGCTTCGGCATTTCTTTCCACCATTTCGCATCCACCCCGTAGTCGGGGGCGTCAGTGCGCGGAAAGTCATCGCGATAATAATTGCGCAGAGTGGTGGTGTGCTGCACATAGGGCTCCTCGACCGGAGCGCCGTTGATGTAGACGCGCTTGTTGATGAGGCGCAGGCGATCTCCGGGCAAGGCTACCACTCGCTTCACAAAGTCCTGTGCAGGATTCACGGGATAATGAAAGACGATGATGTCACCGTGCCGGAGATTGCGGTAAGGCAGCAGACGGTTCCAACCCGCGTCACCGCCATAGCAAAACTTGTCCACCAGCAGGTAGTCGCCGATGAGCAGCGTCTGCTCCATGGACTCCGAAGGGATGGTGAACGCCTGCAAGAGGAAGGTAACCACAAAAACGGCAATCACCACCGTTCCCGCGACCGACTGGATGGTCGCGGGCCATTCGCCCACGGAAATCTTTTCACTCAAAGACATGACTACGACATAACCTGACAGGCTGCGGAGAACTCCAGTTTCGTATCAGGGCATCGCTTTAGTGATGCCGAACCCTCTACGAGTTGGATGCCCCTTTAGGGGCTGCGCAACTCCCATCTCTACTCCGTCCCGCCGTTCTTCCCAGCATTTGACTGCCGCGTCCCGGGCAACGCAGCCAAGTGCTCGAGAGCCTGCCGGGCCGCTTCCTGTTCTGCCCGTTTCTTGGTTGCGCCCTGTGCCCGTCCGACGAACTGCCCCATCTCAGTCTCCGGTAGTCTCACCTCGACCGTAAAGGTCTTCTTGTGTTCGGGGCCTTCCTCTTTGACGAGGGCGTACACCGGCTGCGGGCCGCCTCTGGCTTGCAGCGCCTCCTGCAACGCGGACTTGAAATCCATCACCGGCATGGCACTGGTTTCCAGGTTCATTTGGGCCAATTCCGGTTCCACTATGACGCGCACAATGAAATCTCGCGCCACCGGCCACCCACCATCGAGATAAAGCGCCGCCAAGATCGCTTCCAGTGCGTCGACTTGCAGGCTCGCCTTGTTGCGGCCGCCACTTTTTTCTTCGCCGCGGCCGAGACGCACGTAATGTCCAATCTGCAGTCGCTCGGCTATGCGCAGCAGGTGCCGTTGCCCTACCAGATGTGCGCGGAGCTTCGACAGTTGTCCTTCCTGGAATTCAGGGAAGCGGTGGAACAAGGTCTCGCTGGTGACCAGGCCGAGCACGGCGTCTCCGAGAAACTCTAGCATCTCGTTATCGCCGCCAGGCGTACTGCCGCTGGACGAACCGCTAGCTGCGGCCAGAGCTTCCATCTCGCGCGCTTGCGAACTGTGGGTAAGCGCCTGTTCGAGCAGTTCCGGGCGCCGGAACTGGTGACCCAGGCTTTCTTCCAGCGCAATAATTTCGCTTTCGCGTGATTTCATGGGGTAGAGACGCGGCTTCCAGCAGCTGAAGCCGCCGACTGTCGGGCGGCACCTACAGCGCGTCAGAAGCCGCGCCCCTTCAAACCAAACTCAAAACCCGGGTTTTTTCCGCAGTTCGTTGCCGCCGGAGACGAGGCCAGCCTCGTCTCTCCGGGAGCGGCGGTTAGTTCTTCGGCGGAGTCTGCGGTTGGGCTGGGGCCGCGCCTCCGGTGAGCTGCTGCAGGCGGTCGCGTTCCCGGCGCGCAGGGGTTCCAATCACGGTGTTGTCCTGCGTCAATTCCACGGCGCGGCTGGCCACTTTGAGTGCCTCCGGATATTTTTGCTGTTTATCGAGCGACAGCGCCAGACGCAGAACGACCACCGGATCCGGGTTGCTGGGAAACGCGTCGATGGATTTCTGTAGACCTTCCTGCGCTGCCGGGTAATTCTCTTTCTTGAACTCAATCGTTCCCATCACCGAATACGCGTTCGAGCGCAGCAGCGATTTGTAGGCGTCGATCTTGTCCTGGGGCGTGCCCGCCGGCACTTGAACGTCGGTGTCCACTGTTTGCGTGGCCTTCTGCGCCATCGAGATGGCTTCGCCGAAACGTTGATCCTTGTCGATATCCGAGTCGCGCGTTCTCTCGGCGATTACCTCGGCGACGATCACCAGAGCTTCGGGATCGTCCCCGTCAAGGCTGAGCACTTTGCGGCCCATGATCTCGGTTCTCTCGGCGTTGTTGGTGCTCTGGTAGATACGCATCGCGTTCTTGTACAGCAGAATACGAAGTTCGCTGTCGGGGAATTTGGTGGCAAAATCGTCAGCCGCCTTCTCTAGTGCGGCCCCGTCGGTGTTTGCCGCCGCCAGCTTCCAGGCATCGAACTCCGGCTGGGTCTTGGCTTGGGGAGGACGCTTTCCCGCTGGCGCCGTCGCCGCCTGGCCCGCTGGCGGGGGGGTCTGCTTCGCTGGTTGTCCGCTGGTCTGAGCCTTGGCCCCAACCGCGACCGTCTGTATCCCTATTCCTAGACTCAGAATTCCTAGAATGACTGCTGCTCGCTTCATGCTGTCTCCCATATTGCAAGATTTCAAACCTAAGGTCTGTTCATGTCCGTAGAGACGGGGCTTGGCCCGTTCCCGTCCCCGGAGACGCGGCAAGCCGCGTCTCTACCAGAGATTCATTCCGGCTGCTTCGCTACCGGCGGCTCATAAGGCTGATCCAGGCCCTTTTGCGCTGCCAGCTTCGCTTCGGGAAGCCCTCCGCCGGCCGTGTCGAGCGCTGCCCGATACTGGTCCAGCGCGGCAAACCGGTCCTCTTTCAAATCGTAAATGCGCCCCAGGTAGATATGCGACCAGGCAATCACCTTGGGTTCATGGGCGGTCTGCAGAGCTTGTTCGAAGTATTTGCGCGCACCTTCCATGTCCCGATTGGCGGTCGCGATTTCCGCCAAAATGAAGAGCGCACGTCCCGCATCCTCTTCCTGCTGATCGAGGGCCTGCTGCGCCAGTTTCTGCGCCGTCTCCGGATCCCCCGCCGCGAGACGCCGCTCGGCGTTAAGTAACAAGTGCTCATCGTGCCGGCCCGCCAAGTGCAGGAGTTCCGGCGCCGCCTCGCCCGAGAACTGGACTAGCGATGCCCGTTTCATTTCCTTGCCCACATCAATCGAACCGACCAGGGCTGGATACGCATCGCGCATGCCGACGGGATCCTTTTCAAACTTGGCCAGCACGTCGTAAAAATACCGCGTCAGGACATACCCTTCCTTGTCGGCTTCGTCGATCGCCTGGGCCCGCTCCGCCTCGGGAATCTTGCTCAGGCGTTCTTCAATCGCCCGGATCAAGCATTCGGTCACGAGCAGCGAAATGTTGCTCTTGAAGGCTTCATCCATGGGCGCCATCTTCACGTCGCCGAGCAACGGTTCGAGGCGTTTGAACGAACCTCCGCTCTTCATCGCCAGCGGATCCAGAATGTAATGCAAATAGGTATGCCGAATCTGCTGCAACTTGATCGCGGTGCCCGAGCTCGGCGAAATTACCACGTAATAATCTGACGCGTAGTTGCGCGCGTTGGTCTGGCTGGGTGCGCCCATGGCATCGAGATAGACGGTGAACTGGCGTCCCAAGTAGCCTGCGGAAGGCATCTTCAGATAGATCTCGGTGTCGAACGTCATCTTGGCGAGCGGATCGTGAAAGATCTCCGTCAATTCCGCGTAGCGCGGGCGGTGCCGCTCCCAGATGGCGTGCAAGCCGATCTTCTGATAGAAGGCCTGCATCAGCCGCGACATCACTGCCTCGCGGCGGAGTTCCGATATTTTCTTTGCTGCGTTACCTGCTCGCAATGGCCCCTCCTCCAACGGCCATGCCCTGCGCGTTGAGCGCGAGCATGGCGAAGACGTGATCGACGAGTTCCTGCTGCATGGCCGGAGTAAACGCCACTCCGAATCTTTTCAGACGAATGCCGATCTCTTCGGACTCTTCCCGCAAGATATTTTGCACGCTCTCTTCGATGTTCAAGGGTTCCACTCGTTGCGGAGCGCGAGGGCCGGGCAGAATAACTTCGGGAGGGTCAGGGAGGGCGCCGACTTGCACGGTTTCTCTTGGCGGGTCGGCGCCCGGCTGGATGCCGAAGGCTTCGGCTACTTTGGCGTTGAACTTCAGGGCAGGATTGCCGCGGCGTTCTGGTGCTGCTTTCGTTTTACGCAAATATCTTTCTCCTCGAATTAATGAGTTTCTGTCTGCGCACTTCCTCTTCCTGTCGCTTTCTTGCGTTCTCGAACTTCGACCGTTCGCGCACGCCGTCCTTGCTGACGACTTGAATGCACTTGCACAGGGGGTTCTGGCACTGGAACACCCAGCCCTCGTCCGTTTCGTTCACCAGCTTCATTTCGTAATTCCGGCAGTTCCCCTTCACCGAGTTCGCGCACAGCGGAATGTCGGCCATCTCTAAACGCCTCCAGTTTCATGCGCATCATGCGCGGCACATCGAAATGAATCCAGCGGGCTTTCTGCGAGCCGTACCACTTGCGAATCCACTTCTGGAATCTCATTGGCGTTGTGGCCCATTTTCTTCGGAGTTTGCGGTTCCATGTTTTGCCGACTCCCCACTGCGACTTCCCGGTGGAGAACTCCTGCAAATAGTTGAGATACGCTTCGTGCTTCACGCGCCGCACAAAAGCGTTTTCGGAGAAGGTTAGTTTCTTCTGGTTGCCGCCGCTCTTGCCGAAAATGAGTTGACGCGCTTTCCATCGTCGTTCAAAGGCTTCCTGTTTCGCTTGTTTCCTGTCCGCCCGGACCTTCTCGCGCATCTCGGCGGAAGTTGGCGGTCTTATGCTCATCGCGTGGAGTATGGTTTTGTATCAGGGAAATGTCAACACTCCTCTTTACAACGCCGTTAGAGAGGAGTAGCCTGTCGGCCAATGACCATCACGGAAGAAGAGCGGCTCGAACTTGAAGCGCAATTCCGCGAAGCGGAGCGCCAAAGGCTTTCCGACCGGATGCGCGCGCTCGGAAAGATTCGCTCGAAGAAGAAAGCCGCCGCATCCCGCAAGAACGCCGCGCTCGGCAGGGCCGCAAGACACATTCCGAAAAAGAGGAAACGTTGAAACCGCTCTATTCGATTGCCGTGCTGTGCTTCAACCGGCTGGACCTCACGAAGAAGTGCGTCGAGAGCATATTTAGTTCGGCTGACGCTGACCGCGCGGAAGTTATCATCGTTGACAATTTCTCGACGGATGGAACGCGAGAGTGGCTCTCGGAGTGCCCGCTCCCGGTGACGGCGGTGCTGTGCGACAAGAACGTGGGGATTCAAGCGTACAATCACGCCGTCTCGATTGCTCGCGCTCCGTATCTCGTGACGCTCAATAACGATGTCGTCGTCACCGGCGACTGGCTCGCCCGCATGAGGCGGAAGTTCCTGGACGACCCGAAGATGGCGCAAGTCGGCTGCCGCGAGCATCCCTGCTACTTGAACGAAGCGGGCATGGGCGACGGAACGATAGAAGACGGCACGCCGGACTACATCGAAGGCGCGATTATGATGGTGCAGCACGGACCTTGTGCGGAAGCACGGCCTGTTCGATCCCGCGTACCGTTTCGCCTACTGCGAGGATTCGGACCTGTCGCTGCGACTCAGGAAACTTGGCTACCACATCGCGCACGTTCCGATGCAAGGAGTGACGCACATCCACAACGCTTCGATGGGCATTCAGCCGCGGGACATCGAAGGCTATCACGCCATCAACCACGTCACGCTGCGGCGCAGGTGGGGAACGTATCTCAAGACGCGCAGTTTCAAGGAAAAGATTTTGATTCGCCGCTCGATGGCGATGGGCGACGTGCTGCTCACGACTCCGGTTATCAGGAAACTCAAGGAAGAAAACGCCGAAGCGGAAATCCATGTCTGGACGGATTACCCGGAGATTTTCAAAAACAATCCCGATGTGGCTTCTGCGGCGAACTATTATCCGACGGAAATTCAGAACACGCACCGTTTGATCAATCTTGAAGGATGTTACGAGAGAACGCCGAACCGCCACATCGTCGACAGTCTATGCGGAAGCGGCGGCGTGAAGGTGCAGGATTACTTTCCGCGAGTCTATGTTTCCGCGCCGGAGCGTGAGTTTGTCCGGCGAATGTTTGCCGATGGACAAGTACGCCGTGATTCATCAAGGACCACGCTGGCCGGATGGCAGGCTAGTGGAAGGCAGAGGAGTCACAGACGAACTTTTCAATCAGGTTGCACGAAATGTCACAGACAGAGGCTACACCCTTTTCGTAATCGACGGCGTAGTTCCATTTGAGCGTCTTGCCGCGGTCATCGAGCAGGCATCACTTTTTGTCGGCGCCGACTCCGGCCCGATGCACCTGGCGCAAGCGGCGATGGTGCCGACCGTGGGCATCTTCGGCGCGGTGAATCCGTTCTACCGCCTTGTCCCCGGAGTTCCATTCCTGCACGGCGTCTCGGCATGGCCCGAGGACTGCGGGTGTCTTGGCTGCCATCATACCTACGCCCCGCCGATGCTGACGAGCCAGTGCATTCGCACCGGAGACAATTTCAACCGCTGCATGAAGAAAGTCCGGCCCGACGACGTGTTCAGGGCCATCGACTTCGTTCTGGAGAAAAGAAAAATGTATCTCGAAACGAGCAAGGTGCGCGCGCTGGTGCTGCCTCACTTACAGGGCAAAGGGTATCGACGTGGGCTGCCAGCGCGACCCAATCACGAGCGACTGCGTGGCGTTCGACAAAAATTCTTTCCCGGAGGTGACGCATGTGGGTGACGCTCGCAAATTGCCTTTCGCTGATTCGGAATTTGACTGGCTCTGGAGTTCGCACTGCCTGGAGGATTTACCTGATACTGAGGCTGTTCTGACGGAATGGTTGCGCGTGGTGCGTCCCGGAGGAACGATTGGTCTGTACGTCCCGCATCCAGAGAACTCTACAAGGGCGGAAACGCCGACCACGTTCATCCTGGCTGGCGGCCGGAGGAGCTTTCGGAGTATCTGACGAAGCTCAACTGCGACGTGTTCGTGGCGATGACGCACGACTTGCCGGGGCCGAATCATCCCTGCCACAGTTCGCTGGTTCTGGCGAGGAAGCGATGAGAGTATCCGATTTGATAAAGAAATTACTAGACCTTCCTCTCGACCTTCCTGTTGCAGTGGAATTCGACGTTAATGGGTACTCGGCTCCTGAGATGTGTCGAGGCTTCCACCTGCGAAGTCAAGGATGGATTTTACTTCGATTCTGATTATACAAATACAAAAGGAAGTTCTGGGAAATTTGTTTTCATTGGGAGGTAACGTGATCAGCTTCGAAGAAGCGATGCGGCTGACGGAGACAGTGAACTGCGAAGGGGTGTACTCGAATGTGGCGCTGCGCGCGCTCTACGACGCGGCAGTGGCGGCTCCGCCTGTTGGAAACTTCGTCGAGATTGGCATGCGAGTACGGGCGGTCCACTTCTCTCATCGCGCAGGTCGCCAAGGATCGCAAGCGCCAGTATCTCGTGTGCATACGACCCGTTCGTGAAACACCTCTCGGGGGCGGAAGGTGCAGGGAGTCGCCGCGCACACGTTCGGGATGCTTGGTAGGGCTGGACTTGAACTTCGCGTTTCTGCGCGGGTATTCCCACCAGGTTCCGTACAACTTCGGACCTATGCGCTTTCTTGCACATCGACGGAAACCACTCCGCGCCATTTCTGGTTTCGGACTTTGCGCGTTTTCTTCCTTACGTGATGGATGGCGGGTACATCTGTAACCACGATTACGGGAATCCCGAACCTTACTCCGAGGATGTTCAGAAAGTGGTGAATCTGTGGGAAGCGAAATATCATCACTTCGAAATTCTGAGAGTTGACGACACCTGCTGCGTCGTAAAGCGCAAGGCGCATACGAGAACTATTACTTCTCCGAGGGCGGGCGCCCGTGAACAACATCGCCGTGGTGTATCTCGCGTTCAACTGCGAAGCCCAGAAGCCGATGTGGGAGTTTTTCAATTCCTACATGCTGCACCACGCGGGACGAATGCACTCGCTCATCGTGCATCACGCGCGGGAAGGCCAAGACCTTCTGCACTACCGCTACGTGGCGCTCGGCATTTCTTCGGACTACGTTTGCTTTTTGAACACGCACACGACGATCAAGGCGCACGGCTGGCTCGACTTGATGATGCGCCAGATGGAATCACGCAACGTGAATCTTGTCGGCTCGATGGGTTCGTGGGAATCCTGCC
>CAWABC010000072.1:0-29766 GCA_963780105.1 uncultured Acidobacteriaceae bacterium | reverse complement strand
TCCGCGCACGATGCGAAACTCCGAGATCGAATCCACGCTGGGAAACGAGAGCAGCGTCAGGTTGCTGCCGCGATCCACGTTGTCCATGCCATCCACCACAAAGTTGTTCTCTTCCCGGCGTCCGCCGTTGACCTGAAACCCGGTCACATTGGTGGCGGTGGGGCTCATCGGATTGGTGGCGCCGACGTAGTACTGATCCGTACTGTTGCTGTCACTCACCCCGGGCACCAGCGTGACGAGTTGCGTCCAGACGCGATTATTCATGGCTAGTTCGCGAACTTGGGTGCCGTTCACCACTCCGACGGCAACCGCATCCTCCATATCCACCTGCTGGGCAGCGGCTTCCACGGTGACCTGCTGCGACGCGGCTCCGACCTGCAGGGTGGGGAAGAACGTCAGCTTGTCATTGACGTGCAGGGAAATGCCGGTCACCACGAATTTCTGAAAGCCTTTGGCTTCCACCGCCAGCGAATAATGACTGACGGGAAGCTGGGCCAGTGAGAACTCTCCGCTACTCCCGGTTTCGGCGGTGCGCACATCGATGTTTTTGTCGGTATCCCTGAGAGTGACTTGGGCGTTGGTGATGACCGCCCCTGTCGTATCTTTCACGGTACCCGAGATCGAACCCGTCGTTTCCTGCGCCCAGGCGGACGCTACCGCTAAGATCAACACGGCCAACAGCAGAACTTTTTGCATCATGACCTTTCCTCGTTTCTCGCGTGGCTCCGAGCCGAGCGCGACTGCGCCCGACGCTGGGAACGGTGGTGGTTGACTGAGCCGGAATTTCCTTATTGGCCTCGAAAACAGCGGCCGTTGTACGCCCATTTCTTCTGTTCGCGACATTGTGAAACAATTTTCATCCGGATCGCCCCCAACGGTCCGAGAGCCGAACCAGCACCGCCGAAATTGGACTCCACGCTTCATAAATCCTCCTGGCTTCCCAAAATGCTGCCCGGGACTTTCTCCCGGCAGTTGCTCGTGGCCCACAGAATCTGGCTTTTCGTCCGCCTGGTAACGAACGACGGTCTACGTCGAATCTCACTCTCAGCTGCGGGTCGTTTTCCGCTCCGGCGACTACTACCAGCGTTTTCCCGCGCATTAGTTTGCCTTTGTGATTCGTCGTTCCGGTGGCGTCGAACGGCTCACCAGCCGGTAACGGTCGCCTCGATAGATCGACTTGACATATTCGACCGGCTGGCCCGTCTGAACGTACGAAGTACGCGTAAAAAGAAAGATTGGGCTCCCTTTGTTCATCCGCAGCAACCGCCTCTCGTCGGGACCCGCTAGGCCTACCTCCACGACCTCGTCAGCTACCGCGATCTCGATTCCGTAGTGCTCCGCTAGAGTCTTGTAGAGAGATGTGGATGGCTTGAACGTCCGCAGCAGGTCTGGACACAACCTCTTGGGAAGACGGCTCCATTCAATTCCCATGGGTGAAGCTCCGGCCATCCGCACCCGGCGGAGGCTGATCACTGGCTCCCCTAGTGAAAGGCGGAGCGCCTCAGCGACGTCATCACCGGCGGCGATGACTTCAAAAGAAAGTACCTTGGATGTCGGCCGGAATCCTCCCGCCTGCGTTTCCTGGCTGAAGGAGAGCACCTGACGAACGTTCTTTTCCAGTTTGATTCCGGAAACAAATGTGCCCTTGCCTCTCTGGCTGTAAGTGACTCCCAGGTCGCACAAGGACTTCAGGGCTTGCCGCGCCGTCATGCGGCTGATCCGCAATCGAACCGAGATCTCCTGCTCCGAAGGGATGGGGGCGCCAGACTTGAGCTTGCCGGAACGAATTAGGCCGAGCAGATGCTGCTGAATCTGATAGTAAAGCGGGACGGCACTCTGACGGTCGAGCACGGGGAGGTTCAACGCGTCCTCCAGTTGTCTAGACAACTAGCCCTTATAGAGTCCCGGCCACTCCTTGTCAAGAACTTTGTCAAGAACTTTTTCGGCGGGTAAGAGCTTCAGGACGAACGTTCTCCGTCTTGTCGGTGGTTTGTCTTTCCGCGAACACATCGTTTGCGGATTTTTCACGGTTGTGCCGTGCTGTGGCTGTGGACGACTTCCTGCCACACTCGCTGACGGCTCGGGGCAGGCGGCTGGTGTACTCACAGTTCTGAAAAGGCTGGCGTCGGCGGTTCAACTCCGTCCCTGGCCACCATATTTGCGGAGAACTTCGCGCGTCAGGCAAACCCGACTCAAGCCTCTCCCCTTTTCCACAATCGAATTCAGGTCAACCCGGCAGAACATTCATGTGTGAGTAACAGCGGGCCAGAACCCGGCGAAGTAGAATGGGGAAGGGGAAACCGGACGTTGAATAGCCGCTTCTTTTCTTGTTTGCTGTTCCTGATCGCGATTACCGTCCCCGCGCCAGCCGAGGACATCCATCAGCTCGCCCGGGCAGTCGACGACCATTACAACCACCTGCGCAGTCTGCAATCGGACTTTACCGAGATCTACCGGGGCGATGGCCTGGAACGAGTGGAATCGGGCACGTTGTGGTTGAAAAAGCCGCGCAAGATGCGGTGGGAATACCGTTCTCCGAAAGAGAAGCTGTTCATCAGCGACGGCCGGGCGGTGTGGTTCTACCTGCCGGCGGAGCGGCAACTCCGAAAAACGACGCTCCGGAAGCTGGACGACTGGCGGTCGCCGCTGGCATTTTTGCTGGGTAAGACCAAGCTGGAAAATGAATTACGGGGACTTTCCAAGGTTGTGGATCAAGCGCCGATGGGCGCCGGGAACACTCTGTTGCGAGGGGTTCCGAAGGGCGTCGCTCCGCAGAGCATGGCGGGCGCGGCGAGTGAGGTGCAGTTGGAGATCACTCCCTCCGACCAGATTGTCCGCATCGTAGTACTGGAGCCGGATGGCGCGACGACGGAGTTCCGCTTTGCGGGCTGGAAGGAGAATCCGGAGTTGAACGACAGCCGGTTTCAATTCACTCCGCCGCCAGGGGTGGAGACGGTGGAGGGAGGGTTAGTGCGGTAGTTCGGGGCCTGGTCGCCTTGGCTGGTGGAGCGCCGAGCGTCCCCGCCAGGCTGGACGGGCGAGACGCCCGTCGCCCCACTGAACCGCTCGTAACGCGGCGTTTGAGCCGTTACTTGCGTACCGCGCCGATGGAGGGCTGCGGTAACCTCTTTGGGAACAGAATGTTACACTTGGCCTAAGAAGCTCGGCAGCAAGCGCCCGAAGCCAGACCCTCAGCACCAGACGAGATTGAATGCCACAATTTCTGGTTAAAGTCGCCGACGAACAGGGCCATCTGCGGCAGCAGGTGGAGCACGGCCATTCCGAAGCCGAGGTCCACGACCGGTTCGCGCAGCAGGGATACCTGGTGTACTGGGTCAAACCCCGGACCATCCTCAGCACGGGCGGGGGCCAGTTCGGACAGCGCAGCGGCAAGCTCCGCCGGTCAACGTTTCTGATCTTTAACCAGCAGTTTCTGACGTTGATTAAGGCGGGACTGCCGATCCTGACGGCGCTCGATCTTCTGATCAAGCGGCAGCGTGACAAGTCTCTGCTAAAGCTGCTCGAACAAGTACGCGAGCGGGTCAAAGGCGGCGAGTTGCTGTCGGATGCTTTCGCTGCCCAGCAGGTGTTTCCAAAGATGTACACGACCACGCTGATGGCCGGAGAGAAGAGCGGCAGCATGGAAGAAGTTCTGGGCCGCTACATCGCGTATCAGCGCATGGTGCAGACGTTCCGCAAGAAGCTGCTGGTGTCGCTGGTCTATCCGGCGATGCTGATTTCGGTGGTGACGGTGATGTTGATTTTCCTGATCACCTACGTGGTGCCCAAGTTTGCCGACCTGTTTGACAACCTGGGAGGCCAATTGCCGGCGATCACGGTGTTCATGCTGTCGGTGGGTCTGCACGCGCAGAAATATGCGTGGGTGGTGGCGCTGGTGGCTGCGCTGGCGGCGGTTTTGTTGTTGCAGTGGAGGCAGAGCGACCGCGGGGCCGAACGCATTGACCGGTTTCTGCTTTCGCTGCCGCTGATCGGGGAAATCCGGCTGAAGTACCAGGTGGCAAATTTCTCGCGCATTCTGGCGACGCTGTTGCAAGGCGGACTGCCTTTGGTACCGGCTATGGAAACGGCCGGTGAATCCTTGAGCAGCCGGCAGATGTTAAACGGGATCACCGCCGCTGCCGAGCGGGTGAAAGAGGGGCAGAGCCTGGCACACAGCCTGGAAGCGCAAAAAATATTTCCCGACCTGGCGGTGGAAATGCTGGAGGTGGGCGAATCGACCGGCGCGCTGCCGGCGATGCTCAGTTCGGTGGCGGAGTTTTACGAAGAGGATGTGCAGACGGCTCTGGGCGCCGCCATGGCACTGATTGAGCCGATGATCCTGGTCATCATGGCGGTCTTTGTTGGCGGGATCCTGATCTCTCTGTATATGCCGATCTTTACCTTGGGATCGAGCATCCACTAGGGGCCAGACGAGGCTGTAAACTGGAATGGGCATGGCGGACAAGAAGACAGCAGTGGTCAACGGCGGCAACGGCGGGAAGTTGGCGCCGGAACCGGCGGCAATTCCCGACGAACTGGAGCGGGCGCGGGATATCGCGCGGCGCTACCGTTGCGAATTCGTCGATCTCAGCGACTTCCAGTTGCACCACGATCTGTTCGAAAAGATCCCGGTGCACCTGATGTTCCGCTATAAATTCGTGCCCTTGGCCGAAACCGAAGACGGACGGCTGGCGATCGCCATTGCCGATCCCAGCCAGTTGATGATGATCGACGAGATCAGCCTGCTGCTGGGCAAGCGGATCGTCACCAAGGTTTCCACCCTCAAACAGATCTCCGACATCCTGCAGAAGACCGAGCAGTCCAAGCGCGTGCTGGAGGACGCGAGCGAGGGATTCACGCTCGACGTAATCCGCGAGGACGAAGCCGGAAACGACGAAACCATCTCCATCGACAAGTTGACGGCGACGGCGGGCACCGACATGAGCCCGATCATCCGTCTGGTCGATACCACGATTTTCACCGCGTTGCAGCGGCGGGCGAGCGACATCCACATCGAGACGCGGGACGACTCGGTATGCATCAAGTTTCGCATCGACGGTGTGCTCACCAATGCCATGCCGCCCATCAGCCGGGAGCACCACTCGACCATCATTTCGCGTATCAAGGTCATGAGCGAACTCGATATTTCCGAGCGCCGCGTGCCCCAGGACGGCCGCTTCCGCGTGAAGTACAGCGGACGCGCCATCGACTTCCGCGTTTCCATCATGCCCTCGATCCACGGCGAAGACGCCGTGCTTCGCGTGCTCGACAAGGAGTCGATGAGCGAGAAGTTCAAGAAGCTCACGCTCGACGTGGTTGGGTTCGAGGAAGACGATCTGCGCCGCTTTCGCCGCTACATCAAGGAGCCCTACGGAATGGTGCTGGTCACGGGACCGACGGGCAGCGGCAAAACCACGACGCTCTACGCCGCCGTCAACGAGATCAAGACCGACGAAGACAAGATCATCACCATTGAAGACCCGGTCGAGTATCAAATACGCGGCATCACCCAGATTCCGGTCAACGAAAAAAAGGGACTAACCTTCGCCCGCGGTCTGCGCTCCATCCTGCGCCACGATCCAGACAAGATCATGGTGGGCGAAATTCGCGATAACGAAACCGCGCAGATCGCCATTCAATCGGCGCTTACCGGCCACCTCGTGTTCACCACCGTCCACGCCAACAACGTGGTCGACGTGCTGGGGCGCTTCCTGAATATGGGCGTCGAACCGTACAACTTCGTCTCGGCGCTGAACTGCATTCTGGCGCAGCGGTTGGTGCGGGTCATCTGCGATTCCTGCCGGACGGCGGTGCATTATCCGAACGAGGTACTCGAAGCCAGCGGCCTTGACCCGCAAGTGTGGTCGCAGGTTCCTCTGTACGAGGGGCAGGGGTGCATCGAATGCGCGGGTACGGGGTTCCGGGGGCGGACAGCAATTCATGAACTTCTGGATTTGACCGACCGCATCCGCGAGATGATTCTGGAGCGGAGGCCGACATCGGAGATACGGAAAGCTGCCCGCGAAGAGGGCATGCGCTTCCTGCGCGAATCGGCGCTGGACAAGGTGCGCGCCGGCTTCACCACTCTGAAGGAGATCAACAAGGTCACCTTTATCGAGACCATGCGCTGAGGCCAGCCACCCCTGCATAGCCGGCAGTCCAGTCCCGGCATCGCCGGAGGTAACTATTCTCATTATGAAATTGCGGGATATCATCAAGTCTTGGAGTCGATGGAAGGACGGGCGTCTCGCCCGTCCTGCAGGGCGGGGACGCCCGGCGCTCCACCGTTCGAGGCAACTGGATCAACGATGACTTCCACGTCCAAACACGCGCGCCGCCCGATGCTCGCCTGCGAAATTGCAGCCGACCGTGTGCTGGCGGGCCGCGCCGCCGATACGGGCCGGATGGTGGAAATGTCGTCGGCTCGGGAACTGGCGCCGGGCACGGTGGTACCCGATTTGATGGAAGCGAATCTGCTTGACGGCACCTCGGTCCGGGAAGCGATTGCAAGCGCGCTCGGCAGCGTCGGCGGGCGGTCCCGCGACGTGATCGCCATTCTTCCCGACACCTCGGCGCGCGTCGTGCTCCTGGATTTCGAAACCCTCCCCTCGAAGCGGGACGAGGCCGAGGCGGTAGTCCGCTTCCGGCTGAAGAAATCGCTGCCCTTTGATCCTGCCGATGCCCGCATCTCGTATCACGCGCAGTCAACCGGCAAAGGTGTGCGGGCGGTGGCGGCGGTGGTGCTGAACACGGTGCTCGAGGAATATGAATCGGCGTTTCGCGACGCGGGCTACAACCCGGGCATGGTGATGCCGTCGATGCTGGCCGCGCTCGGGGCGGCGGACGCGGAACGGCCAACCCTGGTGGTCAAAGTGGATGCGCACACGATCAGCATCGCGATTCTCGATCAGGAGCAGTTGCTGCTGTTCCGGACGCTCGAAAATGTACGCGGCGTGACTATCACCGGCGATCAACTGGCGGAAGAGGTCTATCCCTCGGTGGTGTTTTTCCAAGATACCTACAAGATGAATATTGAGCGTGTGTATGTGGCGGGACTGCCGGAAGCGGGGATCGCCGCGCCGGCGTTGAAGAACCAGTCTGGCGCAACGGTGCAGGAACTGGTGGCGGCGTCCCAGATCGGCTCCACCACGGGGACGGTCCCGCGCTGGCGCATGGCGGGAGTAGTTGGTGCTTTGATTTCTTAGATCGCTCTTAGCTCTTAGCCTTTGGCTCTCAGCTAAGGGCCAAAGGCTAAGAGCCAAGAGCTAAGTTGCACAAATATGCGACTCGATATCAATCTCGCGACCCGGCCCTATGAAGATGCCCGTGAATTCTGGGTGCGCTGGGGATTGGGCGTGGGCCTGCTCGGTGTGCTGACTCTGGTTCTGCTGGGTGTGGCGATGCGCGGCTGGACCGACGCGGGAAGAGATCGCCATGAGATCGCGCGACTGCAGGAGCAGATCGCGGAGCGCGACAAGGAACGGGCGGACGATCAGGCTGTCCTGGACATGGCCGTCAACCGCAGCACGCGCGATCAATCGCAGTTCTTGAACGGACTGATTCAGCGCAAGTCATTTTCGTGGACGCGCGTCTTCGAAGAGCTGGAGCGGGTCACGCCCCCGAACCTGCACGTGGTCTCGCTGAAGCCGGAATTGAACGATCAAAATCAGATGCAACTGGAAATGAAGGTGGCTTGCGACACGCGCGCCGCCGCCGTGGAACTGGTCCATCGCATGGAAGGATCGAAGCACTTTCAGGGAGCGCAACTGGTCGAGGAGGGGCAGAGTGCGGAAACCGGATTGGGCGTAGCCGCTTCGGTGGTCTCCATCTATGTTCCCGACGCAACCGACAGGAGCGGAAAGTAATGCCGGACTTGGGGAATTCGCGGCGCAAGCTGAAAGTTGCGATTGGGGCGATGCTGGCTGCCGACGTGGTAGCGGTCGCGGTTCTGTTCTCGCCGCTCGTGGGCTCGTCCGAATCGCGGAAGCTGCAACTGAACAAACTGAGAATCGAACTGCAAAAGAAGACCCGCGAGGTGGAACCGCTGCGCGGCATGGACAAGAAGATCGTGCTGGCCAAAGATCAGATCGGTGGCTTCTACAAAGACCGCTTTGCCGCGAAGGATTCCGATCTGGCCAATGAACTGGGAAAGCTGGCGGCGGAGAATGGGATCCGGATTCAGAAGGCGCGCTACAAGGAAGATGACGCGGAGAGCTCCGGCGTGATTCCGGTTGAAATCCAGGGCAGTTTTTCCGGAGACTACCTGCAATTGGTGCGGTTCATCAATACGCTGGAACGGTCGAAGCTGTTTTTTACGGTGGATGGAGTGGAATTGGCGGGCGAAAGCGCGGGACCGGTCAAGCTGGAAATCACGATGCACAGTTATCTGCGGGCGGGTGCCTGAGTGAAACTGGGAATCGAAAACCGGAAGCAAGTCATCTGGCTGGCGGCGCTGGGCGGCGTCGCGCTGCTGATGCTGGGCCGCGAGTTCTGGCCCTCGTCACCCGAGGCCCCGGCAGCGGCATTAGCGACTTCGACTTCGGCCGCAGCCAAGCCTGGGGTACGGCGCACGTCTTCGGGGAAGATCGTGCCGGTGGTGGAGCCGCGGTTGGATCCCACGCTGGACCTGAAGCTGCTCCGCCAAAGCGAGGAGATCAAGTACGCGGGCAACGGAAGAAATATCTTCGTCGCTGGATCTGTACCCATCGAAACGCCGAAGAAGAACGGTACCACGGATCAACCGGTTGCTCTTCACCAGCCTCCGCCCATTCCGCCGCCGCCGCCCATCACGCTCAAGTTTTTCGGTTTTGCCAACCGGCCCGGGGAGACGAAGAAGGTGTTTTTGTCCCAGGGCGAAGACATCTTTATCGCCGCCGAGGGCGACATCGTCGACCGGCGCTATCGCGTCTTGCGCATTTCGCCGGCCTCGGTGGACGTCGAAGACGTACTCAACAACAACCGGCAGAGCCTGCCGTTGACGCAAGGATGAAGGCCACAGCCGATTTGGCATTTGTGATTTGAAGGTGAGTGAGCGGTTATGCGACATCGTGGTTTGAGATCGCCAAATTACCAAATTACAAATCACAAATCGCAAATTCCCCAGCGCGGCTACATGATGATCACGCTGATGCTGGCCCTTGCGCTCATCACCATCGCGTGGCTCACCGTGCTTCCCGAGATCAAGCAGCAAATCAAACGCGATCGCGAAGAGGAGATGCGCCATCGGGGCACGGCCTACATGCGCGCGATTCAACATTACTACAAGAAGTTGGGCAGCTATCCCTTGAGCGTCGAGCAGCTGGAAAATACCAACAACATCCGTTTCCTCCGCAAGCGCTATACCGATCCGATGAACCGGGACCCAGCCACGGGCAAAGAGAGAGACTTCAAGTTCCTGCATCTGACCGATATCAACCTGAACAACGGGCCGGTATTGGGTCAAGTACCCAGCGGGACGCAACCGGGCGGGCTGCAACCGGCAAGCAGCGCGGGGGCGCTGACTGCCGCGAGCGGTGATTCGGGCAACCCTTCTTCCGGTAACCCCTCGGATGCGCAGGGGAATCCGAATTCGCCGGGATCGTCATCGCCGAATTCCAATACAGGTTCCAATTCCGGCTTAGGCTTCAGCGGGCCGACGTTCGGCGGAGGGCCGATTGTCGGCGTTGCCAGCACGAGCAAAGAAAAGTCCATTCGCGTTTTCTACAACAAGAGCCACTACAAGGACTGGCTCTTCATCTACGTACCGATGGCCGACCAAGGCGGCCTGCTGACCGGGCCGGTGAATCCTGGCATGCCTACTCCGAACTTGAACGGTGGCAACCTGAATTCGCCCCCAACTGGCGGCCCAGCGCAACCAGGACTGGGAACGAACCCAAGCCAGCCTCAAGGCTTTTTGAACCCAACTCCTCAAAACCCAGCGCCGACGCCGCCCAGCCAGTAGCCTTCGCGTTCCCAGAAATATCCCAGCAACAGAAAAGCCCCGCATCGAACGCGGGGCTTGACGTGAAATTGGAACTACTGAAACGCCACAGCTTAGACATTAAACGAGGAGCCACAGCCGCAGGTGCTTTTCACGTTCGGGTTGTCGAACTTGAAGCCGGCGCCTTCGAGGGTCTCGACGTAATCGACATGCGCTCCGCCCAGATACATCAGCGAAGTAGCGTCGACGTAAACCTTCAAACCGTCAAAGTCGAAAACCTTGTCCATCATGCCCGCGCCGTTCTCAAAGGCCATGGAATACTGAAACCCCGAGCAGCCGCCGCCGACTACGGACAACCGCAATCCCGACGGGACCGGCGTCTGCGCCGCCATGATCTCTTTGACCTTGGCAATCGCGCTGGGGGTCAGAACTGGTTTGGTTGTGGGTTGTACATCGGGTGCGGAGGTGGTCGCCATTCTGTTATCTCCTTAAGTAATGGCCTATTATAACAAAGGCCGAAACCGGCTCGGCAAGGCTTTCTCTGGCGTTGATCCTAATTCCCGAACCTGCAATTTAGATGCTTTGCACACGCAAGAAGTCGCACTCCCTCTTGCCAATGGGTCTATAATCGTGCGCAGTAAGGGGCCTGTACCCGAACGCCAGCGATGGCAGGGCAGTTTTCGCTGGGGCTGGAAGACGGCAACTTCGGGGAATGGGCTCGATCTCAGCTCCGAGGTGGCGTATGTCTCCTATGTTCGGGCTGCTTGTCGCGTGGGGTATTCTGACCGGGATCCTCATTATCCTCCTGATCTATCGCAGCACCCTCACCATGCACGAGGACGATTCAATCTTCCTCCATGAAACCGAATCCCAGATGCACAAAGATCAAACGGAAGTTATCTCCAAGATGCAAAAGATCACACCGATCGTCAAGGTGCTCGGCGCCTTGTCGGGGGCGATGATCCTGGTGATTGCGGGGTTATTCATCTATCAGGGGTTGAACGGCGCCACCCGGCTGCAGTAACGGCGAAGCCGGCGCCTCCGCGGGAATCCTTGGCAACCCCCGGTTCGGGGAGGACTTCGCAAGCACGGCGGCGGAGTGTCGCCGCTGCTGGTGTTTTGCCATCTCGATCGTTAGAGACGCGGCTTGCCGCGTCTCTACTCTAGGCCGCCTTCTCCTTCAGGTTCTCGATGTCGGCGAGCAGCACTCTCTCGTGGCCTTCGGGGCTTACCTTTTCGTACACCCTGCGGATCACGCCTTTGGGATCGACCACGAAGCTGGTGCGCTCCCAGAACTTCATCCCTTTCCATTCCGCCTGGCCGATCCCGAGCGACTTCATCAGGCGAGCATCGGTGTCGGCGAGCAAATCGATCGTAAAGGCGAACTTGTTGCAGAAGTTCTTGTGCGAGGCCACGTCGTCGGCGCTGACGCCGATGACACCAATCCCGGCAGCGTCGAAATCGGCTTTGGTTGCGGTAAACGACTTGCCCTGGATGGTGCAGCCCGGCGTGTCGTCTTTCGGATAGAAATAGACGACCAGCCAGTGCCCGGTGAAGTCGGAAAGCTTGACGGTCTTGCCGTCCTGATTGGGAAGCGAGAAGTTCGGAAACGGATTGCCTGCGGAAAGCATGGAAGTGTCCTTTCTAGGTTAACGCTCTCAATGGGAGGTCAGAGGTAAGAGGTCAGATTGCAGAGGTAAAAACCCGTTAACTAACAGTTTTTACCTCTGCAATCTGACCTCTCACCTCTGACCTGTTCTTATGCGGCTTTCATCATCTTCCTGGCACGTTCCTCCAACTCTTGTGGCGACACGTCTTCCTTGTGCGTCGCGATGCCCCAGAGATGTCCAAACGGGTCGCGGATAAAACCGGAGCGATCTCCGTAGAACTGGTCCTCGACCGGCTTCAGGATTTTCGCTCCCTCGGCAACTGCTTTGGCGACGACTTGGTCGCAATCGGGGAGGTACACAAGCAGGCTCACCGGAGACGCACCGATGCTCTCGGCACTGAGGTGGCCCATCGCTGGAAATTCGTCGGCCAGCATGATGCGCGAGTCGCCGATCTGCAGCTCGGCGTGGCCGATCCGGCCGTCGGGACCAGGCATACGCATGATTTCGGTCGCTCCGAAAACGTTCTTGTAGTAGTCGATCGCTTTCGCCGCACCTTTGATGATCAGGTAGGGTGTGATGGAATTGTAGCCCTTGGGAACATAGTGAATTTCGTTCATAATTTTCTCCTCGAGGATGAGGTTAAGGGTTGAGTTTGAGACGCGCACGCGAGCCCCCACGGCCCGCGCTAATAGGATATGAGAACACAAGTTGGGTGGACGCTCAAGTCGAGGCCGGTGTGGCGCCGCTACTCTGCGCCGGTCGGTTCTCCGCCGGCGCTCTGTTCTCGAATGCCAAGCGGTGTTCCTTGGTCAAATAGGATAAGCATCAGCGGGCGCGCGCCGCAGCCTCGAGGCTGTGGGCGGCAAAGTCCAGAACGGCTCTCACCTGTTCGCGGGTTAGTCCATCAAACATCTGTACGATTTGGTCAATCGTGAAACCATCTTCGAGGTTTTCGAAAACGGCCGACGCCGGTATACGCGTGCCACGGAAGACCCATGCCCCGCTGACTTTGCCGGGTACGCTTTCCAACGCCACACATCGTGACCAGTCCAGTGCCATCGCTAAACCTTCTTGGCTATGCTACCGAATGCCCTGCGAGGCTACAAGCCCGAGGGCACATTACTTGGTCAGAAACGCATAGATTGCGCGCTGCGCCTCAAGAACGTGCTGTCCCCAATGAGAATCGTAGAGAACTCGCCAGTGCAAGTTCGCCTCCAGGTTGTAGCCCGCGTCGAAGAGATACAGCCCCTTCCACAAGTCTAACCAGATGTCGGCCAAGTCATCCGCAAGGTCGCCGCATACCGGCTCCTCATTTTCCTTCAATGGGTTAAATGTAATCCAGTAGTGCCTGAACGGAACTGAGGACACTCGTTGGAGAACTCTTTGCTTCAATTCTGGCGCTGGCTTGTAGATCTTCTGGTGTTCACCGCTATCGGGATCTGGCAGACCGAGCACGGCCAACTGCAACTCGGCGAGAAATCGGCGCTCCGTCATGAGGTTAATCGAGTCTTTTGTCTCGCTCTCCCCCCATGCGCAATAGCGACGGGCAACTTCCGCGAACTGATTGACCTCAGGGTGCGCTTGCCTACTCAATCCCCAACTCTTTCGCCAGCGCCTTCCACTTGCTATCTACGAGCGCACGGGTCTTTGCATCCATCACGATCTCGTCCGGCCACGGACGGGCGAAGCCTTCGGTCGACCACTTGCGCGTCGCGTCGATGCCCATCTTTGATCCGTAGTTTGCCAGGCGCGCGGCGTGGTCTAGCGAATCTACTGGGCCCATGGTGAACTGGATGTCGCGCTCGGGATCGATGTGGTTCAGCACTTTCAAGGTGACGTCGGCTATGTCCTGCACGTCCACGTCTTCATCGACCACGATGATGCACTTCGTGAACATGGCTTGGCCGAGCGACCAGATGGCGTTCATTACTTTGCGGGCTTGTCCGGGATAGGACTTGCGGATGGAGACTAGCATCAGGTTGTGGAACACGCCTTCGATGGGCAGATTGATGTCGACCAGTTCCGGGATGGTTAGCTTCATCAGCGGGAGGAAGATGCGCTCGACTGCTTTGCCCATCCAGGCATCTTCTTGCGGGGGCTTGCCTACTACCGTGGTTGCGTAGATGGGATTTTTTCTGTGGGTCACGCAGGTTACGTGGAAGACCGGGTACTCGTCTTCCAGCGAGTAGAAGCCGGTGTGATCGCCGAAGGGGCCTTCGGTGCGGAGCTCGTCCAGGCTCACGTAGCCTTCCAGGATGATCTCGGCGTTGGCTGGGACTTCGAGGTCTACGGTTTCGCACTTTACTAGTTCGACCGGTTTCTGGCGTAGGAATCCGGCGATGATGAACTCTTCTACGTCGGGCGGCGCAGGGACAATGGCGGAGAAGGTCAGGGCGGGCTCGGTGCCTATGGCCACGGCTACTTCCATCTTGCCGGAGGGGCGATCGCCTGCGGCTAGCAGTGAACCTCCGGAAGAGCGAGCCATGATGTCTACCGCGGCGGCATTCCCTTGGGGACGGGCGGGGACACCCGTCGCTCCATTATCTGCAAAAGTATTTCGCAGGTGATCGCGGTAATGTTCGGCAGCTACTTTCTGCCTTTGCCAGTGCATTCCGGTGGCGCGCTCGTCGTAGATCTGCATGCGATACATGCCCACATTGCGCTTGCCGGTTTTTGGATCGCGGGTGATTACGCAGGGCAGAGTGATGAAGCGTCCGCCATCTTTGGGCCAGCATTGCAGGATGGGGAAATCCAGCAGCGAGAAATGGTCGCGCTGGATTACTTCTTTGCATGGGCCGGTGGAGACATCCTTCGGAAAGAACTTGCCCATCTCGGCAAGCATGGGCAACATCTTCACTTTGTCCAGGAAGCCTTGCGGGGACTTCACGTCCATAAAGGCGCGGATGCGATCGGCGATTTGGTCTAGCGCATCGACTTCGAGCGCTAGTCTCATCCGGCGGGCAGAGCCGAACTGGTTGATGAGAAGTTGCTTGCCGGCGTAACCCTTCAGATTCTCGAACAGCAGAGCCTTGCCGCCGACAGCTCCCTGTGGATCGCGACTTTTCGAAACCCGATCGGCAATTTCCGTAACTTCCAGAATTGGGTCCGCTTCGGTGCGGATACGCTTGAGTTCTCCGGCGCGGTCGAGCGCTTGGATCCAGTCGCGCAGATCGTCGTAGGCCAAGATTCCTCCACGAATGACAGACGATTATATGACGACACCGACGGAAACCTTTAACCACAGAGGACACTGGGGAACACGGGGGAAACCCACACGGCTCAGTGCCATCACCGCTTCCACCCTTCCACATTTCGCACTCTACGACTAGGATATGGAAATCAATTTTGCTGCATCGGTGTTTGGCCGAGGGACGAATGATCCGCTTTAAGGTGAACGGGAAAGAGAAGACGTTTGACGGCGATCCTGACATGCCGCTGCTCTGGTATTTGCGCGACGTGGCCGGGCTCACGGGAACGAAGTATGGGTGCGGCATGGCGCTGTGCGGCGCGTGTACGGTGCACCGGAATGGCGCGGCTATTCGCTCTTGCTCCACTCCCATGAGGGCGGTCAGTGGGGCCGAGATCACTACGATTGAAGGCATCGCGGCCATGCATCCGGTGCAGGCGGCTTGGATGGAGATTCGGGTGCCGCAATGCGGCTATTGCCAGCCGGGCCAGATTATGCAGGCCATTGCGCTTCTGAAAGAGAACAAGAATCCCAGCGACCAGGAGGTTGACACGGCCATGTCGGGGAATCTCTGCCGCTGCGGCACGTATCTGCGGATTCGAGCGGCCATCCATCAAGCAGCGAAACATCAGGCGGCGAAGCATCAGGCTGCTAAGCATGAGGCTGCTAAGGAGACGCCATGAAGGTGATTGAGAATGTCAGCCGTCGCGGATTCCTTGAGGGCACTCTGGCCACCGGAGTCTTCATACTCGGCGCCCGATTGATTCCGGAACCGGTTTGGGCTTCGGAAGGAGAAGCGGCTCCCACACCTCTTCAACCCAGTTTGTGGATGTCGATTGCTTCCGACGGCACGGTCACTATCGTCGCCCATCGCACCGAGATGGGAAACGGAATCCGGACTTCACTCCCGATCGTTCTGGCGGATGAACTTGGCGCCGACTGGAGGCGGGTCAAGGTGGAGCAAGCGCTTGGCGATCCAAAGTATGGGGACCAGGAAACGGATACGTCGCACTCGGTGCGCGATTTTTTCGATGTGATGCGGCAAACCGGGGCTGCGGGGCGTTTGATGCTGATCCGCGCCGCCGCTGCGCATTGGGGCGTTCCCGCCGCCGAGTGTAACACCCGAGAGCCGCACTTTGTTCGGCATCGCTCCAGCGGCCGCAGAATGAGCTTCGGCGAGTTGGCAGAGTCGGCCGCCAAACTGCCGGTTCCCGGCCGGGAAGAATTAAAGCTCAATCCGCGGAGCGCCTGGCGATACATCGGCAAAGAGAATCACCATCTTTACGATCTGCCCGACATGATCAACGGCAAAGCGCGGTATGGAATCGATCAGACGATTGCGGGAATGGTGTATGCCGCGGTCGAGCGTCCGGCGGTGCTGGGCGCCAGCGTCAAATCGCACGACGATAAGGACGCGCTCAAGGTTCCCGGCGTCCAACAAACCGTCGTCCTCGAAACCTTCAAACCTCCTCATGGCCATCAGCCCATGGGCGGGGTGGCGGTCATCGCCGACAACACCTGGGCCGCGTTCCGGGGCCGGAAGAAGCTGAGGGTCGAATGGGACAACGGCTCGCACGTGGGGTACGACTCCGAACAGTTCCGCAAGGTTGCTACCGAGACCGCGAGAAAGCCTGGGCAAGTGATCCGGAACATCGGAGACGTGGACGCTGCCTTTCGAAACGGCGGAACCATTCTTGAGGCCGAGTATTACACTCCGCATCTCGCGCATGCGCCGATGGAACCGCCGGTCGCGGTGGTCGATGTCCGGGAGGGAAAGGCATACTGCTGGGCTCCGACGCAAGATCCGCAACAGGTTCAGAAGACACTCGCCGATCTTCTTGGGATCAAGCCGGAAGACGTCATCTGCCATGTCACTTTGCTGGGCGGGGGGTTCGGGCGCAAATCGTTTCAGGATTTCATCGCCGAGGCTGCGGTACTTTCTCAGAAATTGCATAAGCCGGTGAAGATCGTCTGGAGCCGCGAAGATGACATTCGCTTCTGCTACTACCATCCTTCGGCGGCGATGTACCTCAAGGCCGCGGTCGGCCGCAACGGCAAACCTTCGGCGTGGCTGCAGCGCTCGGTGTTTCAGGGAAGCGCGTCGATGACGGATACGGAAGTCCTCTACCCCGGCCAGGACGAAATCGACAACGGCTGGACTGACGTTCCGTTCGACATTCCGAACCACCGCGCCGAGAGCGGGCCGGCGCGGGCCAACGTCCGTATCGGATGGGTGCGCAGCGTAACCAATATATTTCATGCCTTCGGGGTGCAATCGTTTGCCGATGAACTGGCGCACGCCGCCAAGAAAGATCCGGTTCAGTACCAGCTGGCGTTGCTGGGTCCGGACCGAAAGATCGACTTCAGCGGTACCAAGTACCAGAACTACGGCGCATCGCTCGATCAATTTCCTTATGACACGGCGCGACTGCGGCGGGTGATCGAAATTGCGGCGGAAAAATCCGGCTGGGGCAAGCGGTCGATGGACATGGGCAAAGGACGCGGGCTGGGGATTGCCGCGCACCGCTGCTTTTTGACCTATGTTGCGACCGTGGTTGAAGTCGAGGTGGACAACAAGGGGCAAGTACATATCCCGAATGTGTGGACGGCTGTGGATGCGGGGACGGTCGTCAGCCCAGACAATGTGCGCTACCAGTTCGAAGGCGCCGCGGTGTTTGCCGCGAGTCTGGCGTTGTTCGGCGAGATTACCGTGACCGACGGCGCCATCCACCAGAGCAACTTCCACAATTATCCGATCGCGCGCATGAACCGCGCTCCACGGCACGTCGAGGTGCACATTGTGGAGAGCGACGCGCCACCGGCCGGAGTGGGGGAGCCCGGAGTGCCGCCTTTTGCGCCCGCCCTGTGTAACGCGGTGTTTGCGGCCACGGGCAAGCGGGTACGGGAGTTGCCGCTGTCGAAGACGAAACTGGCGTAGGTGGCCTGTTTCTTGCTCCCGTAGAGACGGGGCTTGCCCCGTCTCCTGTGGACGTAGCAGGAGACGCGGCAAGCCGCCTCTCTACAGGAAATGAGTTGCCTTTTAAGAGATGCCCGACAAATCCACGGCGAAGAGATTACTGCTGCTACTCCTGTTCGCAGGAACTTTCGCTACTGCGCAGGAGATTGTCGTCGCGGCGGCGGCCGATATGAGCGCTGTCCTTCCAGAACTCGTCGGCGCCTACACGAAACAGACTGGGCAAACGGTGAAGCTTTCATTCGGCTCGTCCGGCAATCTGGCCAATCAGATACGGAACGGTGCGCCGTTCGACGTCTTCTTTTCCGCCGATGAGGAATATCCTCAACAGTTGATCGCCGAGGGACTGGCGACGAGACCTATGTGACTTCAAAGTTCGGACGGTTTATCCACGACCGCAGGCTCAGAAGGATTGTAGGGCAAGACAGAACGAGCTTTTGACCTCGACACCGTCATCAATCAAAAAAAGATCTTTCTTGTCAACCTAGGCAAGGGGCGCTTCGGCACTGTAACCAGCGCCTTTCTGGCCAACCAGTTGGTCAGCCGTTTCAAGCTCGCAGCGATGAAAAGAGGGGAACTAAGGCCTGAGGAGAGATCGAACTTCTTCCTTTACGTGGACGAATGTCACAACCTTCCCATGGAGAACTTCTGCGAGTTGCTTTCTGAGGCCAGGAAATACAAATTAGGCCTTGTTTTTCAGACTCAGTACACGGCGCTTCTTCAGCAGGAAGGCGGAAATGGATCCAGCTTATTATCGGCCATCTTCGGCAATGTGGGGACAATCATGGTTTTCAGAGTGGGACAGGAGGATGCTGTTAGGCTGTCCCCGGTCCTTTATCCCAACTTCTCGGCAGCTGACATCATCGGTCTTTCGAACTTCCATGGATATACGCGGTTCCAACCAGGGGGAGACTGTACCCCTCAGCTTCCAAACAGTAAAAGACAGGACAAAGTGGGACAGGCAAATCGCCGAAAGAAGTGCGTGAGATTGCCAAGTTCAAGTACGGAAATGACTCAGCACTTATTGACTCAAGGATTGTGGAGCGGCGTTCAGCCTACAAACTCGCGGCCAAATCTGCGGAAGATGATTAGGAAGACAGAAACGGCACGGATGAAGTTGAGAGAGAACGCCTTAATCAACAGTTTCAGAATACGCAAAGATCCAGCTCACCATGATGCTGAAGCGGCTTCCAGCTTACGCGGGCTTTCAAATCGAAAGTACGGCACTGACATCAAAATAATTGATGATCGGATTCTCAAGAGGCGTTCCTTTTGGAGAAAATAGGAGAAATGACGAAACCACTGGACCATAGCGAGAGGGGTGGCATGGGGATTGAAAAAATTGGTAAGAGCTTTCAATACGTGGTGAATGGGGTTCCCAAATGGGTGGCAGCAGGGATTTTCGGAACTCCCCACGAGCGGAAGGCAGCGGAGCGTTTTCCGCTATTTGGAAGACGGCCGCATGATCCAGTTGCCCTGCACCATATCGTGAAAAAATACCGTCTAAACGAAGTAGACGCTGAATCAATTGGGCTTTCAGTGAGAACCGCAGGCTGTCTGAAAAGGGCTGGCATCATAACCCTGGACACCGTCCTCATGATGTATCCTTTTCAGTTGTTAAAGATTCAGCATCTGGGTTCGAAGTCAGTTCATGAATTGCAGCAAATTGCCCAGATTCACTTCGAAATAGAACTAGAAATATCACAGCACCATTCTTGCTAGATAAGTTCCCGGCAATGGCTTTTGGCCTTTTCTCAGAGCAGATTTGTGGGAATCGAATAGAAGAAGTTGCCAGAGTCCGCCCCACTTTTCACCGACCAAAAAATCCGCAAAGCCAATGGCGGTCTCTGACGGATCTCCTTATATTGCATCGAGCGCGGGAATAAGTTGTAATCTGTTGACGGAAGCATCGTCTAATCCTAGAAGGATGAACACAGAATGATCAACAAGGAGGGAAATTGATATCAATGAATGTTGCTTTGGAGAGCAGGGGAACGGCTTCCGTAGCATGGCTCAAGGGTACGAAGCACAAGTTCTACGAAGACCGGTATCGAATTCTCTCCTCGGACATCCCACTCGTTCGCGATCAGGGTCGAGGGGAGATCTTCGCGGTCTTCGACGGCATTGGCAGCGCTCCCAAAGGGCGAGCGGCAGCCCAGGAGATGGCGGACTGGCTATTGAAGTTTTATTCGGAGCCGAACAGCTATAAACCCACATCAGAGGGACTTGAGGAGCTCCTTCTGCAGAGTAATGAAACCGTTCACGGGTGGGGAGTTCATCGGCGAGACGGACGTTCCCCAAGGGGGCTGTGCAGGAACGGTGGCCTGGATATATCAAGAGGATCTCTATATTTTTCACGCTGGTGATACCTGTGCAGTGCTGATCCAGAACAGGGGAAATGCGCTAAAACTCACGCGGGATCACCAGACTGAAAACGGAGCTATTTATCGATATTTTGGTCTGGGACCAATCCTTCAACTCGAACGCGGCAACTTCCCGATCGAGGAACTGGACAGGGTTCTTCTTCTCACGGACGGCGTCACCAAAGTCATTCACCCCTTGGAAGCCGCCGAGTTTGTCAAAGAGCATAACGATATCGGGCTAGCTGCCAAAGCACTTGTCCAGAAGGCGTTCCGCAAAGGCTCTATCGATGACATAACCGTTTTATTAATCGAGGTACAATGACTGGAGAACTCGGGGCGATTTTGTCGATCTATCTCGCACTCTGCAGAAGCGGCGATTTTTGTCGCAACCGCCGTGCCGGTGACCGATTGTTGGACAGACGCTACATCAGAGAGGGCAAATCAACGGAGACTTCGTGAATATAACGCGCCATCTTCTTGGAAAGTGAGCCCTTAGAGAGTGGCTTATGGTTGTTTTTTTCCTTGTACCTTGTCCCTTTTACAGTTACCCTTTATACGGTATTTCTATTTCTGTATTCTATTTGAACTATTTCTGGGGAATTTGTCATGTGGTTTTTGATCGTTCTCATCATCATCGGCGCTGCCCTGGGAGCGTATTTTGTCTTCCTCCAAACACGGAAAATCGAAGAACCGCCCGATACCCTATATTTGTGACGTTTGTGGCGAGCAATATGAATGCGTCTGTCACAAGGAGGATCCCCGAGGATCTGAATAGGAGACCCCATCAGCGTCACGGGGAAAAGAGCCCCTTCTGTCTGTCTTCGAAACCTGCGTCCATGCTCTCCTCGAGCTCAATCTTGCCCTTGAGGAAATACCGTTCAAAGAGTCGATTGAAATCTGTCCACTTCCCCTCCTGCCTGTCCTTTTCGATAAACCGGTTCAACCCGTTTATCTTGGCGTCCAGGTCGTCAATCAAATGGAGGGCAAAGGCTTCCAAAAATTTCGGCCTTTCGGCGAGCCGAATTCGTATTCCCCATGATGGCTTAGAATGAGATGCTTCAACCGCAGGCCGATTTCTTCCGGCAAATCACCGCCTGCCAGTCTCTCCATCCATCATGGTCACGCCCAGGGTAAGATGACCGATCAACCTTCCCTCATCCGTGTAGTCGATCAGTCGATCCCATCTCAGCTCCCGTACCTTTCCGATGTCATGGAGAAAAGCGCCGGCGAGCAAAAGATCGCCGTCCAATCGAGGGTAATGATTCACTACCATTCGCGTCATTTCACAGACCGAGAGGGTGTGCTCAAGAAGCCCGCCGACATAGCTGTGGTGGAAGTTCTTGGCAGCGGGCGCCTGTTTGAAAAGCCCCATGAACTGGCGATCCCCAAGGAAGCTCTCCACAACTACCCCCCTGAGCGCTGAGATGGCTTTGCTTGCATCGATCCGCGTACACGCGACGCGATGGCATCGACTTTGTCTGGCGAGACGAGAAAGACCACGGCTGCGACAGCGTCTAACAATTTCTTCATGTCATATGTCTTTGAAGAAAGCTGCGTCGGCGCAGTCGAGGGATGGCACCAGCAATGATCGGTCCAGGTAGCGGTTACCCCGCTCGCACGATGTCTCGGCGACTAGGCTGCAAGCATGGCAAGCCGCGCCATGCAGGGAGCGATCTTTCTCTGGGTCGTGCTCTGAACAGAGCGGATCGGATGAGCATATCTTCGAACGATTCAGTGCTTGTACCAGCAAACGCCCGAGATTTTCTGGCTTACCAAGATCGACGAGGCCGCCGAGAGTCCCATCAGAGTCTGCTGCTGCGGTGTAGATGAGGATGCCCGCCTGAGCTTTTTCGTCAGATGTGTCCGCGTAGATTCGTTCACGAATGCTCGCCGCGTTGTAACCGCACTCCAGAGCCAGCTCTCGAATCAGAAGGTGCGAGAGTGTGTGGAGCATGGCGTACCGAATACCGGGATAGCCATCGTTCGGATCGAGATGACGCGAGTTGCGCCACCCTTTGTGACCACCACGCAACATCTGATCGATTTTCTTGACAGCGGCCAAGCTTTCCCACGCGACGAGGGCCTGTTCGTCGAACTGGATGAAGATACCTTCGCCATGAACTTGGTTCGCGGGCACCCAATCAGGTTTGCCACGCGAGAGGTTGGCCATCTGTGGCCGCTCTTCGGGATCGGCAGATTCCTCTGGTGCTTCGACACGGGTGAAGCCCAACAGTGCATTGACTTCGCGGAGTCGCTCCAGGAGCAGGACTCTACTGATACGCGTTTCGAAACCAGTCGGCGTGCCGACTTTCTTGCTCATGAAATGCGGGTAGTCGGTGGGCGGGTTGGCCTCCGTCAAAACTTCCCATTCCGGGCCCTTGATGTCGGCTTCCATCACATCTTCCTGATCACCCCCTGTTCGATGCGTTTGGATAGCCGCCCAGACGACTTCCGGGTCATGCTTTTCGATACCTTGTGCCTCGCCCCGTTTCTTTAGTGCTTTGATTGTTCCCTTCAATTCGGAAATGTCCTCGACATCTGCAAAATCGGCCCAGTAGTCGACTACCAACTGCTGCAAAGGAGAGCCTTTCTGGGGCGGGATCGCGAGAGCCGAGAGCGCGATCGGGAACCAGCTATTCGTGGCACCCAAAAGGACCGCCCGAGCCTCTTCATCGCATTCGTCATCGAATTGATCCAAGTGTGGATGGCGCCCTCGGCAGGCTGGTAAATTTTCTTTTCCTGCCTTGCCGAAAGCGTGAGCCATGCTCCTTGACGCAGCGCAGGAATCACACTTCACCCACAGGTTCTCCGTCTGCAAGGACGCACCGCTCTCGAAGAAGCGCAGCGTGCCCTTGCACGAGCTATTGCCGCCATGAACGAAGTAATGCCAAGGGAAATCATCCAGGTGACCATTGCGGCAGGCCAACAGAAAACGCGCGGGAACGGCATCCGCATCCTTGGCGGGCTGGTCACCCTTCGAGCCACGGCACCCCTTGTGGACGAAGCGGGTTCTCTCCGGCCTAAAGCGGTTCACCTTGATCTCGAATCGGAGAATGCCGGCGCAGAGCCCACGGGAATCGAGTACAGCTTGCCGGTGTCGGACTGCTTCACGAACAGGGTATCGTCGCCGGTATTCGGCGCATAGGCATAGGTCATCCACGTTCCGTCCGGCGACAGATCGGCAGACGTCACGCGCTTCCAGCGGCCGTAATCCTCGACGTTCAGAATCTTGAGGTCGGAGGACGATGGAGCGGCGGCCGCCACACGCGCACCGGCCGGCGCCTGCGCGCGGGCGGGTGCGGCGGCAGCACGGCGAGCGCCACGACGACGGAGAGAACGGCCGCCGGAATGGGAGAACGACGCATGGGGAACTCCGGAAGTGGGGCGAGGGTGGCGCGACCATCATGCAGGGCGTTCCGACATCCGACAAGTCGGGGGCACCCCGGGGACGGGACGATGACTTCTGACCTGCGGCGGGCGGCGGGCTGCGGTTGGGGCTACGGCATATAGCGTACGGTCCACGATACGCCGGCGTTGGTGGCCGAGAAGCAGCCGGACGACCCGCACCGATCCCGTGCGCGAGTTGCCGACCAGCCGGGCTCCCGCCGCGGTGACGCCGGCGAACCGGAACCCGGCGGGTTCCGTGAGATAGATGTCGTACTCATCATTCGCCACGAGATCGCTCTGGCCCGACAGGGTGTCGCCACTCCACGTCACGCGTTTCGAGATTTTGGAGTTTCTGGATGATTTCTTAAATCCTGGAAAGAATTTATGGAGATAAATTTTAAATTTACTTATTTTTGATAGTTTTTTTATAAAGTATTAATTCATTAATTATTATTTAATAAATTCAATTATATTCAACTTCGTTTTTTTACTTTTCTTTCACTAACAAACTTAGGAACGGTTTCTTTTAAAGGATCAAAAGTTTCTATATTTTTTACTTCCATACAACGCATACTTACCTTAGAATGCAGGGAAGTGGGCATTCTCAAAATTCTTTTAAGATCTATACTCACTTTAGCATCAACTAAGCGCACGCTGGCCACCAGTTGCATGTGTTTTGGGTCGAAGAGCGTGACTAACGGTTGGCCTGGCGTGACCATGTCGCCGGCGCTGATCTTCTTGTCGATCACGGTTCCGTCGATGGGCGAGCGGACGGTGGCCCAATCCAAGGCAGCCTGCACTTCGTTGGCCGCCTCTTTGGCCCCCACGAGGCTCGCCTCGGCGGACCTCGCGCGGTGACCTTCTGGTCATATTGCTCTCGGCTCACCGCCCGCGACTGGACCAACTGGCTATAGCGGCCCTCGTCAGTCGCAGCCTGGTTACGGATCGCCTCCGCGGCGGTCACGGCTGCCTTGGCCTGCAGGAGCTTGGCGCGGAGGTCGGTGTCGTCCAATCGCACCAAACGTCGCCTTGCTTGACTTCCTGGCCGGCCCTGAGGTTGGCCTCGACGACCCGCGCCAGCAGCTTCGAGCCAATGCTCGTTTCATGGACGGCACGGATACTCCCCACAGCCGACTCGTAGAGCGGCAGCCGGATTCGACGTACCGCCGCCAGGTGCTCGTCGACCTCCAATCCTTGCGGCGGGGCGATTGTGTTGTCCACGGGCACCTTCGCGCGAAACGTGCCGGCAAGGCCAAGCATCAGCGCGACCACGCCCGTGCCGAAGCCGAGCAGGAGTGCCGTTCGAGCGAACCACCGCGTCCATCGGCGGTTGGAGATCTGTTGTGCTTTCATACTCATACTATATCGTAATATCTCGATATGTCAATCTATATTTTTGGAGTTTACAGTGTTCTCTCTTGCGGTGTCTCGCCGCATGGGTCAACAGGCCGTGGATGGCCCACACTATCGGCTGCGAAACCCGTGGTCAAACAAAAACAACCCGCTGACAACGGCTGTCAACGGGTTGCTTCGAGTGGGCGATACTGGGCTCGAACCAGTGACCCCCAGCTTGTCGAGCTGGTGCTCTAACCAACTGAGCTAATCGCCCTGCTTTTCCCAAAGTTCCCAGGCTCCGCGGCAGCGAGTTGTCCTGCGCACACGGGCCAATTGGTTTCAATCCTAGTGTCAGCGGCCGGCCCCGTCAAGTCGCGCAGTTGCCTGTTCGCGACGTTGCGCAGTTGCGCGGATCGCCCTGACGCAAACGCGCCGCCGCCGCATCCTTACGCCGCCTTCCCACGATGTGCGCATCTTAAAACTACCTCGTCCACGATCGTTGGGCCCGTGGCTGGGGTCGTCAACCTAATTTGCAGGCCGTCGTTGCAGGGTTCAACGCGGCATTGGACGGCGCCGGGACCCTGCCCATGAACTTCCGGCGTCCAATCGGCGGCACGAAGACGATCCAAGCAGATGCCCGCGGGGCGTTCGGAATCGACGGCAATGACCAGGTGATCGCCTCGGGGAAAGGCCCTCGTAGCCTTGTTCGCGTTGAAGAAATAGGCGGGAATGGTGATGCTCTCGCGGGTGCGGCGAATGCCGATCTTTTCGCTATCGCGGCGGAGCCAGAGATACGCCGTCGGCGGTTCTCGGGAGCCTTGGATTCGCCGCGCCGTCATGACGATCTGCGAGTAGTCACGTGCGAATTCCGGATTGTCGGACAACTCCCTTCCGGTGACGAAGGTCGGAGTCTCCGTCTCGCCGAGATCAAACAACATGATGTCGGGTTTCATTCTCAAAACGTAAGCGCCATTGCCGAGCTCGTGCCCAATCAGTCCTTTGCCAAGGTCTGCCGGCGGATGGCGGGCGAGATAATAATCATTCAGTCCGAGCATATCCAGGCAGGGCAACTGTGACCAATAAGGGATACAACCCGCGGCCGTCACGGCCGTCAGCGGCTGCTTTTCCGAGAAGACCTGTTTCAAATCGAGCGCGAACAGGCGTCCATCCCATTCCGCGCGGTTTATCATCGCCATGTGGTTGTCGCCGTCTTCATATTGGAATTCCAAGAAGAACCCACAAAGCACTACTAGGCCGAGCCAGAGCACCCAGCGGGGCACCGCCAATTCGGCCCGGATCGCGTTCCACAGGACAGGGCCCCCTTCGATAAGCGCGAAGGCGAGGAGGACGATCACCGCGACATAATGCCGGTACGCGGGAAAGATATCGCCGCCAATGAAAGCGAGATATCCGATCCATGCGGCAAGCATCGCGGCTAAGGGAATGAACCGGCCGCGGCGTCGGCGATCGGCAAGCCCGAGCAGCAAACAGACCACCGCAATCAACGACAGCGGCAGCAAGCAACGATGCGCTTTTCGCACGTACTCCCAACCGTCTCGCAGATGGCGCCACGAAAAAGCCACTTTAGCGTACGCGGTGTTCGGCACCCAATCGTGATAATACGCAAGTCGGAACGCCAGTTGTCCGAGGAAACAGGCGATCGGGATCAAGGCAAACGTGAGCAGGAACGGCCAAGACCAGCGGTGACACTTCAGCACCACCCCGGCCACAAAGGCCGCGGCCAAAGCCGCCGTGAACAATGGGCCGTCGGGACGGGTCAGACATAGAACGCCCAAGAAAGTCCCCGCCAAAACGGCAGCCGTGCGATTCTCGAAATTGCTTTCTAAAGCCGACCAGTAGGCAAGGACGGCCCCGGCCAGGGCGGCAGCAATCAATGGTTGCTCCAGCCCGCCGATGGTCCACACGGCGATCGGGCCCGAGCATGCAAAGAATAGCAAGCCGGCGACGACATCGAACCGGTCGACGTGCGGTCGCCGCGCATAGAACATCACCGCTGCGACAACCACGGCCGCCATGCAAGTGTAGCCGAGGATCTGCACCGCAGTGATCAGATCGACGCCCAAGAAGCCCAGAAAAGCGTCCGCAAGAACCCACAGAAAGTTCGAATAACCCTCGACCGGCGGGCCGTCGGTCCACGTCAGACCTTTGCCGGCAAGCAGCCGTTCGGCATAGCGCAGCGAGATGAGGGCGTCATCGATGAGAAAGGGCAGGTACGAACTGGCGTGGGCCAGTAGCAAGGCAACCAGCACAATCATCCACCCCCACTTCCAGCCCCTTCGCAAGGACACGTCTGCCGAGCGCCGCGATTGGTCCCCCGATGGTCGCGGGCCCGGCATACGATTCTCTTGCGGCAATGCGGCATCCCCATCGCGCCACCCACACCAGGCCCAGCAGCATGGCAGTCGCAAGCAAACCGTACGCACGAAACCAGGGTGGAGCATTTTCACCCCTGGCGTAAAACTGTGCTATGCCGAGCATATAGGCGACAATCCCGAGGGGAACCGTAAGCGTTGGCCGAAACACCCGCTTTTGCCGGGCGATGATCACGCCGGTAACAAACGCAACGACAACCGCCTTCACCCCGCCATCGAAAAGCGCGAACCAATACTCGGCCGACCAAAGTTGCTGGCGAGTCAAAAGCCCCTCGAGCCCTCGCATCCCGATCCCCGCAAGTCGGAACAGGGCGTCATAAAGGATAATTGCCAGGACGGTCCAGAAGCAGCATCGTTTCAGCGGAATCCAATCGCCCGAGTGCCAAGATCACGGATATGCGCCGCAGGGAGCCAGGCCATAACGGTTCTGCGCATCGGTTCAAATGGATCCTGCATTGCTTGTAGAACGAGGGCGACCAACGGGAGCCCGGTTTCCCGGTCAAAAAGGCATGGAAGTGTTCCACAATCAACGCGCGAGTCAATATTTCTCGTCGCCCGCCTGGATCCAGGCTTCATTGGTGGCGACGTGTTTGATGCTCTGCCCTTCTCTGCGTTTTCCCTCCGGCGACGTCTGCAGGACATAGTAGCTATATGCGAAATGGATCGTGCCGTCGGCCCCCTGGATGACGGCCGGATAATGATACGACCCCGATTTGTGTTTCTCCAAATGCCGCGTCCATTTCCAGGTGCGTCCCTCGTCGTCGGAGATCGACACGGCCAGGCTGTTGCGGCCGCGGGCCGTGTCGTTGTAGACCAGCAGCCAGTGGCCGTTGGCCAGGCGGACGCCGTCGATGCCGGCCCCGGGATTTGGCAAGTCGATCACGCCGACGGGCCCCCAACTGATCCCGTCGTCCTTGGACTCGCTGACGCGGATGTGTTTCTTGCGGGCCGTTTTCGCGCATGTAGGCCACCAGCGTGCCGTCGTTGCGGCGGAGCACGCGTCGGCTGGATCGCCCCCACGCCGATCAACGGCTTGCTGGCGTACCAATGGTTGCCGCCGTCGTCGCTGACCGCCATGATGCCGATCGAGAAGGTGTCGCTGTACAACGGCAGCAGGATCCGGCCGCTCGGCAGGACCGTCGGCTTGCAGCGGGGCTGCCAGCCCAATCGCTGATAGAGCTTGTCGCCGGCCCGCTTCTTGAACTCCGTCGAGCATTTTCTGGCCCAGCTCCGACTTGAGTCGTGGCAGAATCGGCCGAGCTCCTTTTCGACGTGAGCGATCAGTCTTTGAAGAAATCGGCCGGCTTCAGGAACATCACGCCTTCGCGGTCCCAGCGGGGACACCCGTCGCCCGTCATAGTTCGACGAGACCTTGTAGTTCGTCAGGCACGACTCCCAATGGTTGTCGAGAATGATCGGCCAGAACAGCCACAGCCGGTTCTGCTTGTCGATCATCATGCACGTGTTGCAATCGGGAAAGTCGGGGTGGTCGGCCATCAGAAAAGGCTCGCTCCAGCGGTCGGGCCCTTGCGGCAGCGGGCGCCGTAGACGGCCACGTCGTCGGCCGAGCGTTCTCCCGAGCCGCGGTACCAGGAGACCAGCAAGTCGCCGTTCGGACACTCCACGATCCCGGCGGCATGGTTGTGCTTGTCATGGAGCGGAAAGACGAGTTCCGCTTTATAGAGCGGCTGCTCCGCCCGAGCGGCGGCAACGCAGAACAGGATTGCGAGGGTTGTAAGAGTGCAGGAGCGTTTCATGTGGTTCCCCTTTGTGTCAGATGGTTGTCGCCAGGGCAGGCTTTCCACTATGCTACCACCCTTGGACGCGAAACTAAAGCCTCCCGGTGCCAGTTCGCCAGTAACGGTTCAGGGGGGACTGTCCCAAATTTTCGCGGCGGGTACCATGCGCGGCATGGTCGGCCGAAAAAATGGGACTGTCCCCCTGCTCCGGCCTGACTGGGGACTGGCTCCGTTTTCGCCGCTTTGCCATACCAGAGTCAGGAACCGCCACTGGCGAAAACGGTGCCTGTCCCCTTTCGGCCCGGGGGACTGGCTCATTTTTCGGCGCGCCTTCGTCATGCAGCGCGCACAGAGGCGACGGACGAGCAAAAAAGAGTGCCTGTCCCGTTTTCCGGCCTTTTCCGGCAAGGGTCTCCATGAAGGTTGAAGTGCCGTTGGCTGTGACACCCTTTCTCAGCTTGCGCCGTAGGGGTTGCGATGAATTGTGCACACGACCCCCGGGGCGCGCGAATTGTGCGCTGATGGATTGGCGGCCGTAAGTCTCTGGGACACAAGGGGTTGCATTGTGCGGTCGACGCAACCCGTTGGAGGGAGCTATGCAAAATTGCGAAAGGGCCGCTGGCCGTTTTTGGCAAGTTCCTGCTGCTTATGGACTTAGCATCGGTGCGCAGGGGTCCGGTATTTCGGCGGCTTGGCGAAAAGGTGCTGTGCATAACGTTGAGAGTCGAGAGTCAAGAGTCAAGAGTCGGCGTCAACGAAAGCGGAGAGTTGAGGGTTGAGAGTCTGTGCGACGGTGGAGGGAGTGTTGGTCCACAACTTGTCGATTTTCCAATTCACACCGACGGAGTCGAGACTCGAG
>CAWABC010000071.1:0-19551 GCA_963780105.1 uncultured Acidobacteriaceae bacterium | reverse complement strand
CCCTCTAAAATGCAGACTGTCGATGCTGCTCACAATCTAAGAAACTATCGAGAGCTATCTCTACGAAAAACTTAGCCTGTGACTGTTCGGTGTTTTCCCCTTCCAGCACATCGCATCACCAATCAGTGCCAGTGCTCTGCAACGGGTGTCTTCGCAATTTGTGCCCGCAGATCCATCACCATGCGGTACACCGAATCCGGATCGTCGATATCCACAAAAACGGGCACATCCTCGATCCTGAAGCGGCTCCTGCCGCGCCTCTTTTCTCCGGGCCCCCTATATAACGGGTACTTCGGTCCAAACCACAGCGTTCCGATCATCGAACCTTCTCGCGTAATCGTCGGGATATCACTGGCGTACATCCAACTTGTCTTTCGGCTCCATCCTTCCCGTGCAACCAAAACGCGCCGATTTGTTACTGCATAATATGTACGCCTCTTCAACCAGCCGTAATAAATAAAACGTCCCCATATCATGTATTGTGTGAACAGAAATAATAGGATGGCCCAGGGCGCATCGAAGACGGAGTTGGGCGTTCCGTTTCTTGGACTGTTGCTCCAATAACCGAGCTCGCTCATTTCCGAAAAAATCATGGACCCGCCCAACAGCAGGTTTAACGGAATTATGTACAAATCTTCTGAATGAAAGATCACGCGAGGATTTGGCCTGCCCGTCCAGAGCAAGCTCTCTCCCACCATCAGTTCCGGCTGGAACTTTAACGAGACTTCCGGGCCGATGATTCCCATCGCACTCCTTACTAATGTGGCCATACTGGATTTAGACTCCACCCTAAATCTGATGGTCATGTTCCCCAAGACTTCCGGGCAAGAGTACGAAAGTAAGCGGAAAACCTTATTCAAGCCCACTGGTGTCGGGTGGGGGGCGGTGGCGATCTCCGGTGGGTTGTTGGTGTTAAATCGGCATAGCGCTGATAACCCCGGAATTGGTCGAGCGCTTGGCCAGCCGTTGGCATTCTAAGGTCACCCACCGTGGTTGGTCGCACTACGCCATCACATGACGGACATCGGCCTCCAGTCTGGGGATTAAAGCTTTTCCCAGCGATGAAGGGCTGGGCTAAGCTCGGTCGCCCCTCCGGGGCTAAGTTCTCGTGCGGGGATGAATTCTCCCTCGTTTCGCTCCACCGGGTTGCTCGAAAGCGAACTCTCACGCGCACACGCATCGTCCCCATCCCCTAACCCGTTTACCTGCTGAAACTTACCGTTCGCTCATAAAATTCGACAGACGGCTGGTCGGACTTGCGCAAAATGGCCGCCACGGTTAAGATTAAAGTGCGACCGAAACAGTCGGCATTTAATCCGATTATAAAGGTCGGCATTCGGCCCCATGCTCAAACTGACCAAGAAAGCGGACTACGGCCTTATGGCCATGAAGCATCTGGCCGAGCACGCCGACCGGGGATCATGCAGCGCCAAGGATGTGGCCGAGGCCTACGGCATCCCACAGGAAGCGCTGGCGAAGATCCTGCAACGGCTGGCCAAGGTTGGATTGATCCGGTCGCAGCATGGCATAAACGGCGGTTACACGCTGACGCGCGATCCGAAGACGATTTCCGCGTTCGAAGTGATCAAGGCGATTGACGGGCCGCTGTTCATTACGTCGTGCGTGACCGTGCGCGGCGAATGCGGCCAGAGCAATCGCTGTACGATTCGCGAGCCGCTGCGCAAGGTGAACCAGAGCATCGAGCAGGTGCTGAAGAACATCATGATTTCCGAAATGAAGGAAGAACCGGAAGTCCTGCAGGTCAAGAAACTGGAGACGAAGAGTCCGGCAGAGTTGATAACGATTTCGTAACGGCGGCATTGTTACCCGTGAGTTAAGGCTTTCAAGGAGAAAAGGCAATCATGAGCACGAACGGCAACCACGCGACCTCAACCAGTTCCGGACCACAAGCAGTCCCCGCTGGGATCAAGCTTCCCATCTACATGGACAATCACGCGACCACGCCCATGGATCCGCGGGTTCTTGAAGAAATGCTGCCCTACTTCATGGAAAAGTTCGGCAACGCCGCCAGCCGCAATCACCCCTTTGGATGGGTGGCGGAGGAGGCGGTCGAGTTGTCGCGCGAGCGTATTGCCAAGCTGATCGGCGCGTCCTCGAAAGAGATCATCTTCACATCGGGCGCCACCGAGAGCGACAACCTTGCCATCAAGGGCGTGGCGGAGATGTACCGCGAGAAGGGCAACCACATCATCACGGCGCCCACCGAACATAAAGCGGTGCTCGACACCTGCAAGCATTTGGAAAAACTTGGTTTTCGCGTGACCTATCTACCGTTGCGGAAGGATGGGCTGATCGATCTCGACGACCTGAAGCGCGCCATCGACGACAAGACGATTCTGGTCACGATCATGGCGGCCAACAACGAGATCGGCGTGCTGCAACCGCTTGAGGAAATCGGCAAGCTGTGCCGTGAGCGCGGCGTGATTTTTCATTCCGACGCGGTGCAGGCGATCGGCAAAATTCCGATCGACGTGAACAAGATGAACCTCGATGTCGTGTCCATCACCGGACACAAGCTGTACGGGCCGAAAGGCGCGGGCGCGCTCTATGTGCGCCGCAAGAATCCGCGCGTGCAACTGGTGGCGCAGATTGACGGCGGCGGGCACGAGCGCGGCATGCGCTCCGGCACGCTCAATGTCCCCGGCATCGTCGGCCTGGGCAAGGCTTGCGCCATCGCGCAGGAAGAGATGCCGCAGGAGTCCTGCCATATTGCTGGCCTGCGCAACCGCCTGAAAGACAGCATCATGAGCCGGCTTGACGAGGTGTATATCAACGGCTCCGTGGAACATCGGCTGCCCGGCAATCTGAACATCAGCTTTGCCTACGTGGAAGGCGAGTCGCTGCTGATGGGCATCAACGATATCGCGGTTTCGAGCGGATCGGCGTGTACCTCGGCGACGCTGGAGCCGTCTTATGTTCTGAAAGCTCTCGGCACCGGCGACGATCTGGCGCACAGTTCGATCCGCTTCGGCATCGGGCGATTCAACACCGAAGCCGAGATTGATTACGTGGGCGACCGTGTGGTCGAAACCGTGTTGCGTCTGCGCGAACTGTCGCCACTCTACGAGATGGCGAAAGAGGGTGTGGACTTGAAGAGTGTGAAGTGGGCGGGGTGAGGCCAGGTTTTCAAGGTTGCAAAGTTTCAGAATTTCAGATTTTCAAGTGAGGGAAAATGTCATACAGCGATAAAGTGATCGACCACTACAACCATCCACGCAACGTTGGCTCCATGGACAAGAAGGACGCCGACGTCGGCACCGGTCTGGTGGGCGCGCCGGAGTGCGGCGACGTCATGAAGCTGCAGATCAAGGTCAACCCGCAGACCAACGTCATCGAGGACGCCAAGTTCAAGACTTTCGGCTGCGGCTCGGCGATTGCGTCGTCCTCGCTCGCAACCGAGTGGGTCAAGGGCAAGACGGTCGACCAGGCCCTCGAGATCAAGAACACCGAGATCGTGAAGGAACTGGCGCTGCCGCCGGTAAAGATTCACTGCTCGGTGCTGGCCGAGGATGCCATCCGAGCCGCGATCGGCGACTGGAAAAAGAAGCAGGACGCGACCAAGCCGGCAGAGATGCAGGCGCAGTAAAATCGCTGCTAGCCTCTAGTACTAGCAAGCTAGTGGCTAGTAGCTAGAAGCCGACTTATGGAAGACGTACTCAAAACTCTCGCTCCGCCCACGGCTCCGGCTAAGGGCATCCAGGTGACCGAAAACGCGCTCAAGAAGATTCGCTCCGCCATGGTGAAAGAAAACGTTTCGCCGGAGCAGGGCGGGCTTCGTTTAGGTGTGCAGGGCGGCGGATGCTCGGGCCTGACTTACAACATACGGTTCGATGCGCAACCGCGCGAGCGCGACCGGGTGTTTCAGTTCGGAGATGTGCGGGTTTTTGTGGACCCGAAATCCTTTATCTATCTGCACGGACTGACTCTCGATTACCAGGAGACCCTGATGCAGCAAGGATTCGTGTTCGTGAATCCGAACTCGACCAAGTCCTGCGGCTGCGGCAGTTCTTTCTCGTAGCAGAGACCTAAGTGGAGAGACGGGCGTCTCGCCCGTCCAACTGGGCGGGCCGCGCGCTCGCCCTAAATTTTGTTATGGCAAATACGGAATTCAAATCGTCGTTGATCATGCCCGGCCAAGCGCCCGACGAAGCAACCGCAAGTTGCTGGTCGTGCGGCACCATGCGCGCGGTGCACTTCTGCAGTTCATGCGGCAAGGTACAGCCGCCGGTCCCGGTCGACTATTTCACTTTTTTCGGATTTCCGCGCAAGCTCAACCTCGACACGGCCGCCCTGGAGAAAGAGTTCTACGCCTTGAGTCGCCGCCTCCATCCCGATGGGTTCGGGCAGGCTGATCCGCGGGAGCGCGCCTGGAGCCTGGAACAAAGCTCCATGCTCAACGACGCGTACCGCACGCTGAAAGATCCGATCAAGCGCACCGAATACCTGTTGCGCCTGGAGGGCGTCGAACTGGAAGAGCAGTCGAAACAAGCGACGGAAAAAGCTCGCGCTACCGGGCGATTGAAGAAGCAGGTCGTGGCCCCCGATCTTTTGGAGGAAGTCTTCGAACTCAACCTGCACCTGGAAGAATTGCGAATGCAGAAGAAGATGGGCGAAGACGATCCCGCATTGCTGGAGGAAATCGGCAAGGCCAAGCTCTCGCTGGAAGAAAAATACGATGCGCTCTTCATCGAGCTAAAAGCGGAGTGGAACAAGTGGGACAAATTTGTGGACGGCAGAACCGAAGGCGACCACCGGAAGATCCTCGACGCGATGCTGGATGTGCTGAACCGCAGAAACTATGTCCGGAACCTGGTGCGGGACGTGAATGAAGTAATTGGTAATTTGTGATTTGTAGTTTGTGATTTAAGAGCAACACATCATCGGCAATCCAAATCACAAATTGCAAATCAGAAATTACAAATGTCTTCTGACTACATCGTCGGCATCGATCTCGGCACCACGAACTCGCTCGTGGCTTACATGCAGGGGGATTCTCCTGTCGTGATCCCCGGAGAAGACGGGCTGAACCTTGTGCCCTCAGTGGTGGCGCTCGACGAGAATAACCAGATCATCGTCGGTAACGCTGCGCGCAGGTATCTGATCGAAACCCCGGAACGGGCGGTTTACTCGGTCAAACGCCTGATGGGGCGCGGCGTCGAGGATATCCAAGAAGAGCTGAAGTTATTTCCCTTTCAGTTAGCGGAAGATCTTCAGCAGGGCGAGGTTCTGCGCATCAAGATTGGCGAGCGAACCTACACCCCGCCTGAGATCTCGGCGCTGGTGCTGCGCCAACTGAAGCGCAATGCCGAGCGCTTTTTCGGAGCGCCCGTCAGCCAGGCGGTCATCACCGTCCCCGCATATTTCAATGACGCGCAGCGGCAGGCGACGAAAGACGCCGGACGAATCGCCGGGCTGAATGTTTTGCGGCTGGTCAACGAACCAACGGCGGCATCGCTCGCTTACGGTCTGGACAAGAAGAAGCACGGCATTGTGGTGGTCTACGATCTGGGCGGCGGTACCTTCGACATCTCGATTCTCAAGCTGCACGACGGTATTTTTGAGGTGATTTCGACCAACGGCGACACGCATCTCGGCGGAGACGACATCGACAATCTGCTGATCGCGATCGCGATCGACGACATTCGCGGCGATTTGGGACTTGATTTTCGGCGCGACGCCCGGCGGAACGGCGAAGCCGTAGCCCGTATCCGCAGGTCTGTGATTGAGGCCAAGATCGCGCTTTCGTCGCAGCCCGTGGCAAAACTCGACGTTGATTTGCCCGGTGGAAAGAAGTATCGACGTGAAATTTCGCTCGAGATGCTCGAGCAGATGATCCAGCCCATCATTGACCGCACTGTCGGCCCCTGCAAACAGGCGCTCAAAGACGCTGGCCTGAAGCCCGAACAAATCGACGAGGTCGTGCTGGTCGGAGGCTCGACGCGCATTCCAAAGGTGCGGCGGCTGGTGCAGGATTTGTTCCAACGCGTGCCGCACACGGATTTGAATCCCGACGAAGTGGTTGCCCTGGGCGCGGCTGTGCAGGCAAACATTCTGGGCGGCGGCTCCGAAATCACCAAAGAAATGCTGCTGCTAGACGTAACCCCGCTGTCTCTGGGAATTGAGGTTGCGGGCGGCGTGACCGATAAAGTCATCCTGCGCAACTCGACGATACCGGCTTCGGCAACGCAGTACTACACCACCCAGGTCGATGGCCAAGCCAATGTCGCGATTCACGTACTGCAAGGCGAGCGCGAACTGGCGCGGGATTGCCGGTCGCTGGCGCGCTTCGATCTGAAGGGCATTCCACCCATGCCCGCCGGTATGCCGCGCATTGAAGTAAAGTTTCTGATCGACGCCAACGGCATTTTGCGCGTCTCGGCGCGCGAGCAACGCAGCGGGAAAGAGGCGCAGATCGACGTCCAGCCCACGTACGGCCTCACCGACGAGCAGGTCGAGAACATGCTGCTCGAATCGTTCGACTACGCCGAAGAAGATTTCCGGCAGCGACAAGTCATTGAAGCGCGGCGCGAAGCCGACACGATCCTGGCCGCGCTCGCAAAAGGAAAGAAGAATCTGGCATGGCAGGAGCTCACGACCGAGGAACGCCGCAAGGTTGAGACGCTGGAGAAGACTCTGGTTGCGGTAAAGGATGGCGAAGACTATCACGCGATCCGCGGAGGCATTGACGCGCTGAACGAGGCCACCATGCGTTTGGCTGAACTAATGATGGATACCGCTGTTTCGACCGCGCTCAAAGGCAAGGCCATGGACGACACCGATCTCGAGGAAGGCCCGCGGGCCGGACATCCGGTGGCGAAGGCGGAATTTGAATAAGTGCAGGTTTCAGAGTTTCAAGGTTTCAATGTGAAACCCGCGCTTGCAAACTTTGAAACTCTGAAACCCTGAAACTTTGAAACCTGAGTTCTTATGGGGTTCTTACATGTCTGAAGAGAAAACGCACGGAAGCGGAGCGGCCACAGTGGATGTTCCCAGCGAAAATACGGTGGAAGTCACCTTCCTTCCCGAAGGCAAAACGGTGACCTTCGAACACGGCAAGCTGCCTTACAAAGACCATGGCAAAGAGGAGTCGCTGCTCGATGTCGCGTTGAACTTCGGCATTCATCTCGATCACGCTTGCGGCGGAAACTGCGCCTGCACCACCTGCCACGTCTGGGTGAAAGAAGGCGCGGACCTGATTTCGGAGATGGAAGATGACGAGGCGGACAAGCTCGACATGGCCGCCGATCTTCAGCTAAACTCGCGCCTCGGATGCCAAACCGTAATCAAGAAACCGGGCAAAGTGGTCGTGGAGATCCCGGCGTGGAACCGGAATTACATTTCGGAAGAGCATTAGAAGAGCAGCTTTCAGCCGTCAGCTGTCAGCTCTCAGCTAAACCGTGATCGGGGCTGGTTGGAGCGAGCGACAGTTGAGGGTGAACGATTACGAGGAGCATTGCTTCATGCCTAAAGAACTCACCTGGAGCGATTCTGAGGACATTGGGATTCTGCTCTCTGAAACCCATCCCGAACTCGACCCGCTGGCGGTTCGTTTCACCGACCTGCACAAATATGTGATCGCGCTCCCCGGCTTCAAAGACGATCCCTCGAAGTCGAACGAAGCCAAGCTGGAAGCGATCCAGATGGCGTGGCATGCGGAAGTCTTGGATCGGACCCAGGGATAGACCTAGCGCACCGCCGCCGCGCTGGGGGCCGCATCCTCCACGCTCGCCTCGCGCAGAAATTTCGCAGCTTCTTCGGGCGGTGTGGGATTGATGTAGAAACCCGTTCCCCATTCGAATCCCGCCGTCTTAGTCAGCTTCGGCATGAATTCAATGTGCCAGTGGTAATACTCGTTGGTCGGTTCCTGCACCGGCGACGTGTGGACGACCAGGTTGTAGGGTGGGTTGTCGAGCACGCGGTCCGCTTTCATCAACAGCAGCTTGAGAGCTCTCGCCAGATTCTCAAACAATTGCGAGGACGAGTTCTCGAAGGCGGATTCGTGTCGCTTGGGGAGGATCCAGGTTTCAAACGGAAACCGCGGAGCATAAGGGGCGAGAGTCAGAAAATCTTGGTTCTCAGCCACGACTCGGGTGCCATTGTCGATGTCCTGGCGGATGGCGTCGCAGAAGACACAGCGCTCTTTGTAGATGTAATACTGCTTGGCGCCCTCCAGTTCCTCCGCCACGTAAATGGGAAGAATCGGCAACGCGATTAGCTGCGAGTGAGCATGCTCAAGCGAGGCGCCAGCGGCTTCTCCGTGGTTCTTGAAGAGCAGAATGTATTTGAAGCGCCGGTCTTTCTTGAGATCGAGTATGCGATCGCGAAAGGCCCACAGCACGTCTTCGATTCTTTTCGAGGGCAGCGAGGCCAGGGTGGCATTGTGGTCGGGCGTTTCGATGACGACTTCGTGGGCGCCGATGCCATTCATCTTGTCAAACATGCCCTCGGCCTGCTTGTTCAAATTGCCTTCGATGCCGAGCGCCGGGAACTTGTTCGGAACGACCCTGACCGTCCAACCCGGACTGTCTTTCTGAGCAGGACCGCCGTTGGAACTTGGGCGATAGGCGAGAATCTCGGGCGGGGTCTTGCTTTCATTGCCATAGCAGAAGGGGCAGAATCCGCCCTTGATCTTCACCGGCTCGCGCACAAAGTCGGTAGGGCGCCGGGCGCGATCCGTGGAAATAATCACCCACCGGCCCACGATGGGGTCTTTTCTTAATTCAGGCACGTACTAAATCCTTTCAATAAGAATCCGCAAAGCCGCGATTGCCGAATTTACGATTGTACGATACGGGAAACGCATTTTGAAACAACTCGAATGAGGGCCAACTGTGGCCACGCTCATAGTATACGGCGAGCACATCGAACCGCCACTCCACCCCATCCCGCGAAAGGGGCTCGGGCTGGGGGCCCCGTTGGCACGAAGGGGGCATCTGGCGCAGGAAGTCGCGGGCGACGAGCGACAACTCCCGTTGCTTGTCCCGATCCACAGCCGCTTCCGCAGGCTTGACGTCGCGCGTCGTCCGGGACTTCACTTCGATAAAACACAGGACGTCCCGCTCCCAGCCCACCAGATCGAGTTCGCCGCGATGATGCGGCGAGCGGTAGTTGCGGGCGATGATGGTGTAGCCCCGCCGGCGAAGGTAAAAATAAGCGTCCTCCTCACCGCGCCGGCCGGTGCGCTGGTGCGGTGGCGCATCCTCGGGCGGGAGCGCGCGGGCTGCCAGCCAATCCAATGCGCGGATTGTGGCTTGAGTCAGGCGTCCGGCGAACATGGGAGAACTCCATCTTCACCCTAGCTTGGACCGCATCGCGCCTGATGTGACCCTCATCACCGCTCATCCGGTACAATTCACCGCTGCGTCCCGCTGACAATTCTCCAAGAGCGACAAGGATGCATCCCGTGTGATTCCAGCCGTTCGAATCGGGTTCGTGCCAGTATCTTGCCCAACTTCAGCACCCTTTGGGTTTGTCGTGCGGTGCCACGATATGGCGGCGCCGCCCTAGTGCGTCTATGCTATGTTCCATTATGTTCAAAGCCTGCTCGATTCTCGTTCTCAGTCTTCTTTTCTGTTCCATGCTGGTTGCAGCGGAAGACTATCCCGTGGGAGATAAGCCGTTCCGCCGCTACGTCGCAGACGGCAGCAATGGCGAGCGCATCACTTTCTATCTCTCAACTCAGCAAGCATCCAGTCATCCCGTCCCCCTGATCGTCTGGGTCCAAGGCACAGGCTGCTCATCTCAGTTTGTCAGCGACGGTAAGCGCATGAGCGGCGGACTGCAGGGCGTTCTATATTCATTGGCCCGCGGACGGGCCCGCATCCTGGCGGTCGAAAAGCCGGGTGTCGAGTTTCTGGACTATCCGCCTGACGACAGCAACGCTCGCACTTGCCGCCCAGAGTTTCTAGCCGAGTACACGCTTGATCGGTGGGCTGCAACCATTGCGGATGCAATCCGGGCGGCGCAGAAGTTGCCTGGCGTCGACCCTTCGAAAACACTCGTGATCGGAGTTTCAGAGGGCGGCATTGTAGCGATGAGGGTCTCGAACGTATCGCCACTGGTGACACACGTCGCATCTTTGTCGGGAGGCGGACCAGTCTATTTGTTCCATTTGGCCGAGTTTATGCGCAATCAACACTTGGATGCAGAAAAGGAAGTTTACGCGTGTTGGAGCGAAATCCTGAAGGATCCGGACAGCGATACCAAGTTCTGTTGGGGGCAGACCTACCGCCAGTGGTCCAGTTTCATGAAGACCTCCATCATCGCGGAGGCCCTCAAATCGCACGCGCTCCTATATTTCGCCCATGGTACCGCCGATACGCAGAACTCGATCACCGGGTTTGACGTCCTGCGTGCCGAGTTGGCCGCAAAGCAGCGATACGCCGTGTTTGAGCGAATCGAGGGTGCCGACCACGCCCTGGACCTTCCCAATCAGAAGGTGCCCGAAGGCTTGGAAGCGGTCTTTGGCCGGGTGGTGGATTGGTTTTTGGGGAATCTCGCGAAATAAGCCTAACGAGGCACGGGAAAAGAGCCTTGCGCAGGCTCATCGCAATTCAGTTCGTGGAAACGCCACGACTTGGTACGGGTTCGACCGGCCTGCGACTGTCCGCGCTCTTCTTCCCGACCGTATTCACCAGCACCACGCCGCCGAGGGCGATCGCACCGCCGATCAGAGAGATCAATTTCGGCACCTCGCCCAGCCAGATCCAGGCAATGCCGATGGCCACAATCGGAATCACGTAGAGCAGCGTCGTCGTGCGTCCGGCAGCGCCGTGTGAAAGCACGTAGGCCCACGCCACATAAGCGAGCGCTCCCGGAAAGATGCCCAGATAAACAACCGCCAGCGTCGCCGCAGCAGGAGCGGCGCGCAGCGTGTGCGTCAGGCCGCTGGCGAAGGGCAGCATCATCGCGGTTCCGAACCAGATCGAGTACGCCGTAAATTCCAGCGCGCTGTACCGGCCCAGATAGTGCTTCTGCAGAATCATGTAGAGCGCGGACGTAACAGCGGCGGCAAGAATAATCAGAGCTTGCGGCGAGAGGCGGATGCCCTCGCCCTCTCCGCTCGAAATCAGCGCGACTCCCGCGAAGCTCACGAACACTCCACACCATCCGATGGCAGTCAGTTTCTCATGCAGCCAGAATCGGGCCGCCAGCGCGGTCCAGATGGGCACGGAGGCAATCAACAGGCTGGCCGCCCCCGCGGTCACCCGAGTCTCTCCGTAATTCAGGGCCAGGTTGTAAAAGGTGATCCCGATCAGGCCGGTCACGGCCAACCCAGGAAGGTCGCGTAATTCCGGACGGCGAAAGTGCGCGATCCCAGCGTAGATAGCGAGCACCAGGGACGCAACCAGAAAACGCAAGACGGCGAGATTCGCGGGCGAGTAAGCGCGAAGGCCGGCGCGAATTCCGGCAAAGGCAGAGGCCCAGATAACCAGAGTGAACGCCAGAGCGACCAGAGTGCGAGATGTAAAGCGTGGCATCGAGGGCCTCCTTCCAATAAGAATTTAGGTCGTGAATTTCTATGGATGCAGAGTGGCTGCTTCAGGATCGCGGCTCTACCAGGTCCGGCTCACCAGGTATCGCCGCCTCGTTCAGGAGGCCAGGCACCAAACTGCCGGCGGAGCAAGGCAATCTGGCCGGCGTGATAACTGTTATGCACCGCAATTTGCCACAGCATCGCATGCACGGTGGACTCACGCGGAGACTTTGGCGAGCCCACGTTCCGTACTTTTCGCGCCAGCTCCGCCGCATCGGATTCCGAGAGCCGTGACAGCCGGGCCAGCAAATCGGTGAAGCGGCGAGTGGTGGCCTGCCACGCCTCATCCGCTGCCTGGCCGTCGGCGGCTGGATTCGGATGCACCGGCCAGCTTTCGATCGCTATGTCCGGATAGGGACGGTTCTCTCCCGCGACTTTGCCGAGATCGTAGTCCATCCAGTAGTTCATGTGCTCCACGATCTGCCAAATGGAGTGCGGATAGCCCGCCGCGGTCCGTGCCGCCAGTTCAGCCGAGACATCCTCGACACAGGCGACCGGATCTACATGGGCGCCTTTGCCGTAAACGAGTTCGCGCAGTGTGGTGTCGCCCACAAGTTCCATCCTTTCTCCAGTAGGTGGAATATACGTAGAGACAGGGCTTGCATCGTCTCGGTTGCGGAGACGCGGCAAGCCGCGTCTCTACGTTAAGGTAACCGCATCCCCGACCCGAATCGTGCCGGGCGTCAGAATCTGCGCCCGCAGACCTCCGCGATGCAGCAGACCCTTGATCACCGGCTTGCCCGTTACTTTCTCCAGGTAGTCGCAAGGCTCGCACAGGCGGACGCCGCGAATGCGCACGTCGCCGATGGCAAATTCCTTGCCTACCAGGTGATTCAGCGGTACGTTGCGCGTCACGATGTTGCGGCGAGCTTCACCCGCAGGGAGCTCGACGTTATAGTCGCGCCGCAGCGCTTCAATCGCCTCCGCTTCAATCAGCGTGAGTTCGTAATCCGGCTGGGGCTTGTAGAACGTGCCCACCTTGAGCGCGTATCGGTCACCCTCAAGCCCCGCGCCCGGAATCGCCACCACCTGAGCAAGAGCTTGCATCTGCCCTTGGGCAGTGGAGGCGATGTGAATCGACTCCACAGTTCCGTTCCACATCGCGAGCCTCCGCCGATTGCGCGTTCTTTTCGGCTTCAATGATCTAACTTCGACGATCTAAGCTTCAACCATCGCGATCGACTCTTCCAGCGCATCCATGGCAACGTCGGCTTCGTCCTTGGTAACGACCAGCGGCGGCGCGATGCGAACCGTGCTCGGGCCGCAGCCTAAAAACAGAATGCCACGCTCGAACGCCGCCTGCACAACGCGATCGCGCTCGGCGTTGCCGTACTCGCGAGTCGCCTGGTCTTTCACGATGTCGACCCCGATCATCAGGCCGCGTCCGCGAACGTCGCCAACGATCCGGTGCTTCTTCGGCCAAGCCGTCATGCGCTTCAGCATGTGGTCGCCAACTTCCTGCGAATTCCGCAGCAGCCCTTCTCGCTCGATCACATCAAGCGTGGCCAGCGCGGCGGCGATGCAGACGGGATTACCACCGAAAGTCGACGCGTGCGAACCCGGCACCCAGTCCATGATGTCGGCCTTGCTCATGGTCACGCCGAGCGGCATCCCAGAAGCAATGCCCTTCGCCATGCAAACGATGTCGGGTTGCACGCCCGTGTGTTCGACGGCAAACCATTTGCCGGTGCGGCCGATGCCACTTTGCACTTCGTCCACCACCAGCAGGATGCCGTACTTGTCGCAGATGCGGCGCAGTTCCTGCATGAAGACCGTCGGGGCGATTACGTATCCGCCTTCGCCCTGGATCGGTTCGACAAAAATGGCCGCGACTTCTTCGGGCGCAAGAACGGTCTTGAAAAGTTTGTCTTCGATGTAGCGCGCGCAGCCAAGCGCGAATCTCTCGGCATCCTGCGCGCCGCCCACGCAGCCCCGGTACACATCGGGATAGCGCACGTGCGTAACTCCAGGCACCAGCGGCGAGAAACGGCGTTTCTGCTGCGGCTTCGACGCCGTCAGCGAGAGCGCGCCCATAGTCCGTCCGTGGAAAGCGCCAAGGAAGGCGATGATGTGCTGCCGCTTGGTGTGATAGCGCGCGAGTTTCAAAGCGCACTCGATGGCCTCCGCTCCGGAGTTTCCGTAATAAATCTTGTGCGGCCCCGGCATGGGCGCGATCTTTGAGAGCCGCTCGGCCAGCGTCACCATGCCCTCGTAGTAGAAGTCGGTGCCCGACATGTGGATCAGTTCGCCCGCCTGTTTCTGAATGGCGGCGACCACTTCCGGATGACAATGGCCAGTCGAAACCACGGCAATGCCAGCGGAAAAATCGAAGAACTCATTGCCATCCACGTCTTCGACCACAATGCCGCGGCCGCGCTTGGCAACCATCGGATACGAGCGCGTGTAGGAAGGGGAAATATATTGCTCATCGCCCGCCAGAATGCGCTTGGCATTCGGTCCGGGAATCGCGGTCTTGAGCTTGGGACCGGCAATCAAAGTCTTGGTAGTCATGGAGTCCTCCAGTAGTTCTCGGTTCTTGGTTCTCAGTTCTCAGAGTTATTAGGCCGGGGTGCGAGCAGCGTAGCTGCTTGGGCTAGGAGCTAAAAGCTAGAGGCTAAGAGCGATTAGCGAAGCAACACAGAGAAGGGAAAATTAGTCGCTGCCGAAGAGATTGGCGCGCACGTGCGACGGCAGCACGGAAAGGTACCGGCGGGGACAAGCGCGTCCCTTGATCCAGCACTCTTGGAGGAGCGAATTGTAGCTGTTCGAGCGCATCGCAACTGTTAACATTATATCGCAGGTTCGATCGCCGCGTAACCCCCTAAAGTGCGCGTTAAGAGGCGCCCAAAAGTCATCGAATCACCAAGAATTACGTAGGGACGGCCGCCTCGGTCGTCCAGCCGAGCGAAGGTCGGCCCGCGCTAGGTCGAGATCGCAGCTGGCTTTGCGGCAGCCTCGAAAACGAACCGATCGCCAAGCACGAAATTCACCAGCGAACACACGCCGATCGCAATAAGATTCGATGCGACATAGTCGAGCTTCAGCTCGCCAACGAGCAGTCGCATTAGCACCAGGTTCCCGACGATGGAAACCGCCCCATTGCTGGCATTGAACTTAACCAGCCGCACCAGCGACTGCACCGGCCGCGCAGCCGGTCGGTCCGCCCAGGTGAAGCGCTCGTGCCACAAGAAGTTGTGAATCACCGCGATCTCGACCGCCAGGGCCGTTGCCAACAGATAGTCGAGCTTCAGCCAGGCGCGAAAAAGCGCCAGCGCCGCCAGTTGCACGCCGATGCCGATTCCACCGACAGCGTTGAATTTCAGCCAGCGGAAAAAGCGCTGCCGAGCTTCGCTCGGCCTGGACGGGCGAGGACGCCCGTCCCTACACGAGCTATTCATCCAATCCTCTCTTCCCGATAAAGCCGCACTGTATTCTTCACACTGACCACCAGCAGCATCGGCAGCATCACGGCCAATCCAATCGCGCCGCCAATATCAAACAGACGGTAGCGTCCGTGAATCACCCACGCCCAACGGAGCGCGGCCAGGTTGCCCGCCACCAGCAGAACGCGCAACTCGGTCGGTCCGAAGTGCCACAACGAAAGATGAAACTCGCCAAGCGTATAAGTTGCCAGATACGACTGAATGGAGAGCAACAGAAAGGCAATCAGCAGGCCAATCGCAATCACGGGATCCATATAGCCGGAAAGCGCCAGCCCGCCCATCATCGCCACCGCGCCGATGGAATCGATGATGTGGTCGACATAAAAGCCGTAACGTGGACGCTGCTTCTGCCGCACGCGCGCCAGAGTTCCGTCGAGCGAGTCGCCAAACCAGTTCACCGCGAGACAAACAACGGCGGCAAGCAACATGCGGCGATCATGAACGGCGAGGGCATAGCAAATTCCGGTCGCGATTTGGGCGGCAAAGCCGAGGATGGTCAGATGGTCGGAATTCACCCATGCGGGCATGCGCTCGGCCATCCAGACGAGAGCCCGTTTTTCGGCAGCTGCCAGGAAACTTCCGTGGATCCGCGTCGCCTGCCGGAAGTTGGCGCGGCGAGCCTCGGCCAGGGTCTTAGGATTGGCCTGCTCGGCAAACTCTGCAAATGAGGTAGCCATAGGTGCCTCCGTTCTGGAGGCACTATCGCGGGGGCCGAGCGGGAGGACAATACATAGCGGGTAAAACGTAGATCAAGAGATATCTGACTTGTTAACAACAGGATGACGGGGAACATCAACTGGACAAGCGATACAGCTCTTGTTCTCCGACAGCGCTCATTGTCCGCGTTATGCGTGTAATCTGTTTACAATAGCGATCCTCGCCGACGAGGTACGATGATCCATGATCAAGATGTGCACCTTCATCGTTGCTCTGATCGTATTCGCTTGTACCGCGCTTTGTCAGACAACCAGTCACAAGTATCCAGCTGCAGTTGCAGCGTCCGACAAACGCCCGGAGATCTGCTCGCCCGAACCACTGCAAACACCGGTGCCAACGTGGGTACCCGGCACGCTTGAGGTCGGCATGGTGGTCGGATCTGACGGCAAGGTGGCGGAACTGGCCGTTATAAAATCGAGCTACGGCGCGCAGGAAACAGAAACAGCGAGTGCTGCACTACGTGAATGGAGATTCACGCCAGCCTATTATCATGGGTACTACGTCAACGTGCGCTTCACCGTCGAAGTGACAGTTGCAAAGGAATCAGTGCAAGTCCACATCCCTTATTTTGCTGAGCATAGAGGGTGCAAATCCGTGCCTTTCGCCATTTACTAATTGCATTTTGGGAAGCCACCGCAGGGCGACATGCGTAATCTCGCCATTCCAATCACCATCGCGCCCCGACTATGAAGTGTCGGTAAAGGTGAAGTGGGCGTTGGCAATTAGGTGGACTCTTTGACTGCCGCACACAGCTGCTCCGCCGCCCACCCAATCTGCTCCGCCGTAATCACTGCTGGAGGAGCAATCAGCAGGTGGTCGCCCGCCACACCGTCCACGCATCCCTGCATGGGATAAACGAGCAGTCCTCGCCGGAGACATGCCTGCCCCATTAGTCCGGCGAAATTCTTCTCCGGCGGGAAGGGAGCCTTTGTCTTCTTGTCAGCCACGAATTCGACGCCCCACAACAGGCCCAGCCCGCGAACATCTCCAACCGCTTCCAGATCGCGCAAACTCTCCAGTGCTTTCTTCAAAGCAGAGCCGGCCGTTCCCGCCGCATCGGATTCGGCGGCATGCACCAGATTCAACGACCGAACGCGTCGCAGCACCGCGCGTCCGGCAGCCAGAGAAACCGGGTGCGCGTTGTAAGTAAAGCCGTGCAGAAAAGCTCCCGAGCCGGCGGCGATCGCATCGACAACTTTCTTGCTCGCAATCACCGCCCCCAGCGGAGCGTATCCCGACGAAAGGCCCTTGGCGGTGACCAGGATGTCGGGCGCGATTCCCCTGGGTTCAACTAAAGAATGCTCAGCCGCAAAATGCTGAATCGCAAAATTGCGCCCAGTGCGTCCCATGCCAGTCATCACTTCATCGGCAATCAGCAGCACCCCATGGCGCTGGCAAATTTCCGCAACGGCCTGCAAGTATCCTGGTGGAGGCGTGACTGCACCCAATGTGGCGCCGCTCATGGGCTCAAAGATGAAGCCCGCCACGTCAGTCTGCACTGCGGCGCCCTTCGTCGCCTGGATCGCGCGCTCCAACTCGGCGGCATACTGCTGTCCGCAGTTGAAGCAACTGTCGGTGCAGTCGAAAGCGCAGCGATAGCAGTAAGGAATGCCGACGTGCTCAAACTCGCGCACCATCGGCAGGTAGATCTCGCGCCGCTTCCGGTTGCCGGAAACCGCAAGCGCGCCCAAAGTCGCGCCGTGATAGCTCTGCTGGCGGCTCAGAATCCGATGCCGATTGCTCTGGCCGATCTCCACCTGGTACTGGCGCGCCAGCTTTAGCGCCGTCTCGACCGACTCCGACCCGCCGCAGGTAAAGTAGACGGCTCCACCAGCGAAGTTCTTTCCGGCAAAATCAAGCAGTTCCTGCGCAAATTCTTCGGCAACCGGAGTGGTGAACTGGCTGGTATGGACAAACTCCAACTGCCGAGCCTGCTCCGCCATGGCATCCGAAATTTCGCGCACGCCATGCCCAATAAAGTTCACCGCCGCCGACCCCGAGAAATCCAGGTAGCGATTGCCGTCGGCATCCCAGACATAGACACCTTCGCCCCGCACCGCGAGGGGATAAGGCTTACGAAACGAACGGCGCATCACAGGAGTGCCAAGTTGTTGCTGAGCCAAAATAGATTCGGTCACAGGCGGATTATGAGGTTCAGTAGACAGATGTGTCAAAAGCAGTGAGTCCACCTTCCTCCGTGCTTCTCTGTGTACTCTGTGGTTAAGAAATCAGTGGTTAAGAAATCAAAGGCCTGAACCACAGTGTACACAGAGGAGCACGGAGGAAGACTAAGTGACATTCCCGATTCCATCCCGACGATAATCCTCCTCCTCCCCGCAAGATGCGTTAATCTGCAAACGATGCGTCTGCTCCGCTTCTTACGGCCATCGCACCAGCACACGGCGTTTTCGGCGACGCTGCTGCTGATGACGACCATCACGCTCTCGCGCGTGATCGGATACATCCGCGAGGCCTACATCGCATACGCCTTCGGCGCCGGACAACAGACGGACGCCTACGTCGCCGCCTTCACCCTGCCCGACTGGCTCAACTACATCGTCGCCGGTGGCACCGCCTCCATCACATTCATCTCCATCTATACGCGGTTTCTGGCGGAGAAGCGCGAGCAGGACGCGCAGAAAACTTTCTCCATCATCATCACCGTGATGACCACCGTGCTCATCGCGGGCACTATCCTGGCCGAGATCTTCACGCCGCAGTTCGCCGGCTGGATGTTCCACGGCTTCACGCCCGAACAAATGCGACTCTGCGTTCACCTGACGCGCATCTTGCTGCCGGCGCAGATCTTCTTTTATGTTGGCGGGGTGGTTTCGGCAGTTCTGCTCTCACACCGCCTCTTCCTTTTCCCAGCGTTAGGACCGCTGATCTACAACGTGTGCATCATCGCCGGTGGAGTCGTCGGCGGCCACCGGATGGGGATCGCGTCCCTGGCCTACGGCGCCCTCGCCGGCATGATTGCCGGGCCCTTCCTGATCAACGTGCTAGGGGCGGCTAAAATCGGCACCGGATACCGGCCCTCGTTCGAGGTGAAGAATCCGGCCTTCCGTGAATGGGTGCGGCTCTCCATTCCGCTGATGCTGGGCGTCTCGCTGGTCACCGCCGACGACTGGATCCTCCGCTACTTCGCCTCGAGCGGAATCGGCGACATCGCGCGGCTGAACTATGCCAAGCGGCTCTTCGCCGTTCCCATCGCCATTCTCGGACAGGCTGTCGGCCAGGCGTCCCTCCCCTTTTTCTCACGCCTCTTCGGAGAAAAGAAATTCGATGAATTCGCCGCCACCGTCAATGCTTCGGTCTATCGCATCACCGCGGCTTCCCTGCTCATGACCGGCTGGATGATGGCGATTGCTGTTCCACTCATCGATTTGGTTTATCGCCGCGGCCGCTTCACGCTCGCCGATTCCGAATCCACCGCCATCTATTTCTTCTGGTTTTCACTCTCCTTGGCTTTGTGGTCCAGTCAGGCGCTGTACGCACGCGCGTTTTACGCCTCAGGCAACACCCTGACCCCAATGGTAGCGACGAGCCTCATCACGCTCGCGTCCCTACCCATGTACGCGCTGTTTTTTCGAACGCTGTCGGTTACCGGACTGGCCATCGCGTCCGACGTCGGCATCACCGCCAATGCCATCGCCATCGCGCTGCTCCTGCATGTTCGCGGCATGGTGCCGCTGGGCGGCATGAATTGGAAAGAATTGTCGAAGGCTGCCCTGGTAGGCTCCGTTTCCGGCGGGGTGAGTTACGAAGTCATGCGCAGCGTGCAGCTCGATGGCAGCCGCCGCGCCGATCTCCTCGCTCTCGCGCTCGGCTCCT
>CAWABC010000070.1:0-14763 GCA_963780105.1 uncultured Acidobacteriaceae bacterium | reverse complement strand
TGGTCGCTACCAGCCTCATCACGCTCGCGTCCCTACCCATCTACGCGCTGTTTTTTCGAACGCTGTCGGTTACCGGACTGGCCATCGCGTCCGACGTCGGCATCACCGCCAATGCCATTGCCATCGCGCTGCTCCTTCATATTCGAGGCATGGTGCCGCTCGGCGGCATGAATTGGAAAGAACTGTCGAAGGCTGCCCTGGTAGGCGCCGTTTCCGGCGGGGTGAGTTACGAAGTCATGCGCAGCGTGCAGCTCGATGGCAGCCGCCGCGCCGATCTCCTCGCTCTCGCGCTCGGCTCCTTAACCTGGGCCGCAGCCGTCGCCGCCGGACTTTGGTTGCTGCGTTCGGAATTGCCGGCAGATCTTCGCCGGAAAAAACCGTTATCGTTTCCAAAAGTTGCCGAAGGCGGGGCAGCGGAAACGATGGCCACGGGGAGGGAACCCTAGGGGTCTTAGAACGAAACGATCCGTAGAGACGCGGCTCGCCCCGTCTCCGCTGGCAGCGGCAACACTCGGCGCAGAGGAGACACGGCAAGCCGCGTCTCTACACCGAGGTCTTCCCCGGGGGACATCTCCCAAAAACAAAAAAGCACCCTCAAAACGAAGATGCCCTTTCGTTAAACTTGGTACACCAGCCGAAGACCAAGCGCCGACTTACGCTCTGGCCGCAATCGCCGGTTCCGCCGTCGCCGTCGAAACGCTCTTCACTTCTTCGATCTTCGAGTCCGGCTTCGATCCCGCCTTGCGAATGTCGATGCCACCCTTGAAGAACGCGCCATCTTCAATCGAGATGCGCGCCGCCACCACGTCGCCCGTCAGCGATCCGTCACTGCGGATATCGACCCGGTCGCTCGCGGTCAGGTTGCCCCGCACCTTACCGAGCACCACGATCTCTCGCGCGTTGATGTTGGCTGCGACCACTCCATTGCGTCCAATGGTCACGCGATTGCCCGAGAGGTTGATCGATCCCTCCACTCGGCCGTCAATATATAAAGACTCGGATCCGCTTACTTCACCTTTGATCACCAGCGACTTGCCAATGGTGGCTTGGTCCGAAGTGGCGGTTGCGACCGGGCGCGGTACCGCAGGGGCTTCACTTATGCTCATGCTCGGGGCCGTCGTCGCAGCGCTCGTGCTCGGACGCTCCGGCTCTGCCGGCCGGCCAGGGGTTGCAGGTTGATTCGTGGGCTTCCACATTGTCGTCGAAATCCTTTCGTTATATACAAATTCTGGAATCAGCGCCGCATTTCTGGGGCCAAACCGAATTGTACTCCTCAGTAAACGCCCTGCCTTGTGGAAATCCAGCTTTTCGAACCAATTTTCATAGTTTCCCTCGTGGTTCCCCCGGCAGCCCCTTATGCCCGTCCACGCCTGCGTCGTGTAAGGCCTGCCCAGCCTGCGGTAATTCTTCTATCGCGATCCCTCTATCCGATACGTCTATCCGATACTATGGAGCCGTCGGGTACGACTAGATCGTGTGCCATCCCCGACGAGGACGCCATGACTTTAACTGGGACGACTTCAACTGCGATCGCTTGCCTCCGGCCTGAGCCCGGAGAATACGCTCCCTACTACGAGCGCTACATCTCTCTGGTCCCGGGCAACGACGTTCTGGCCGCGCTCGACGAACAGCGCCGCCAGATGCTTCTCCTGCTCTCTGGTCGCACCGAAGCCGATGGCGAGATCCGCTACGCGCCCGACAAGTGGAGCCTGAAAGAAGTCCTCGGACACGTCAACGATGGCGAGCGCATCCTGAGCTACCGTGCCCTGCGCATTTCGCGCGGCGACGCGACTCCCATCGAAGGCTACGAGCAGGACGACTACGTCCGCAACGGTCCGTTCGCACGGCGCCCGTTGTCCGACTTGATCGAAGACTACATCGCCGTGCGCCGCGCCTCCATCTCTTTGTTTCGCAATCTCGACGAAGCCGCCTGGACTCGCCGCGGCGTCGCCAACAAGAACGAAGTGACGGTCCGCGCCCTGGCCTTTACCATCGCCGGACACGAACTGCATCATCGGAAAATTCTGGAAGAGAAGTACCTGCGGGGATCCGAGAGCTGATGTCCAACGGACGCAACCTGCTCGTTGGCCGCCTGACCATGCATCGCGACGGCTTCGGCTTCGTCATTCCCGAAGCTGCGTCGCTCGGTTCCGATCTGAAAGCCCGCCTCGCCGGCGATGTCTTTATTCCTCCGCACGCCATCGGATCGTCCATGCACGGCGACCGCGTTCTGGTCGAAGTCTCGGCTGTGCGCACCGATGGCCGCGCCGAAGGCCGCATTGTCCGCTCCCTCTCGCGCGCCCATCCGACCGTGGTCGGCGTCTTCCACTACGGACACCGCCACAACTACGTCAAGCCCATCGACGAAAAAGTTACGCAGGAAATCGTCATCCCGCCGGGGATGGAGAACCCCCAATCCCCTGTGTCCTCTGTGCCCCCGGTGGTTAAGATTTCTCCGAATCAACCGGAAACGCCCGTGTGGAAGAAATCAAGAGATCGCGTAATCGGCAACGAAGCTAAAACCAACATCGACCGGCAGGATCTAGACGGCGTAGTAGTCGATGTGGAAATCACCGACTGGCCAAGCGCCACCCAGAACCCGCGCGGCCGGGTCATCGAAATTCTCGGCGATGAAAACGACTTCGGCGTCGACGTCGAAATCATGATTCGCAAGTTTCACCTGCCTCACCGATTTCCGCCCGAAGTAGCGGAAGAAGCGCAAGCCATCGCATCCGACATCCCCGCCGAAGCATTGCGGCATCGCCGCGACTACCGCCAGCTTCCCATTGTCACTATCGATGGCGAGACCGCGCGCGATTTCGACGACGCCGTTCACGTCCGGCAGATGGAAAGTGGCAACTACGAACTGCAAGTCCACATCGCCGACGTAGCCCACTACGTGACGCCAAATTCTCCGCTCGATCAGGAAGCCCGCCTGCGCGGCACCAGCGTCTATTTTCCGGACCGCGCCGTCCCCATGCTGCCGCTGGAGCTCTCAACCGACATTTGCAGCCTGCGCCCCGGGGTCGACCGTCTGGTCCTCTCCTGCACCATGGAGATCGATCACCAAGGCGAAATCACTGGCTATGAAATCAACGAAGGCGTGATCCGGTCCGCCAATCGCATGACTTACACCGCCGTGAATGCCGTCATCGAAGCGGACGCCGACGCGCGCCGTGAATACACTGCCCAAGTCGAACACTTCGAACGCATGCGCGATCTGGCGATGATCCTGAACCGCAAACGCAAGCGCCGCGGATCGATCGACTTCGATCTCCCCGAGCCGGTCATCGAATTCGACGAATTTGGCATGATGAAGAGCATCACCCGCTCGGAGCGCAATATCGCCCATCGTCTCATCGAAGAATTCATGCTGTCGGCGAACGAGTGCGTCGCGCACTATCTCGAAAACAAACGCATCGCCTCGCTCTACCGCATCCACGAAAAGCCCGACGCCAAACGCGTGTATGACTTCGAAGTTATCGCCGCCACTTTCGGATACTCGCTGGGAGTAGGCGCGCTGCCCATTCAGCGCGTGCAACTCAAAGCCGACCGCAGCGACGCCCGCGGCACCGGCAAGCGCGTCCGCGAAATCGAAGTTCCCCAAGAGGTCCACATCACTCCCCGCATGTATCAGAAACTCACCGAGAAGATCGCGGGCAAGCCGGAAGAAAGAATCCTGAGTTTCCTGATGCTGCGGTCGCTCAAACAGGCCCGCTATTCGGAGGAAAATCGCGGACACTTTGCCTTAGCCGCCACTACCTACACCCATTTCACCTCACCTATCCGCCGCTACCCTGACCTGATCGTGCACCGCATCCTGAAAGAAGTGCTGCGAAAATCGGCCGAAAACATGGATGAAGAAGTACCGGTGGGAACCTCGCGCGCACCGTCGAAAGGAGAAGCACCGGGAAGGGCACGACTTCGAGTCGTGCCGACAGCCGGCCAAAGAAAGCTGGGGCTTTAGCCCCCGAGGGCCCGCCGCCATCCCCGTGGTCCAAGCGCCGTGACCGCGACGCCCATCAGCACGCGCTCGAACCTCTCGGCGGTCCCATCGCGCTCGAAGAGCTCCACAACATTGCCGAAGAATCCAGCCAGTCCGAACGCCGCGCCGACGAAGCCGAGCGCGGCCTGATGGAATGGAAGAAAGTAAAATTCATGGAGCGCCGCATCGGAGAAGACTTCGACGGCCTCATCATCAGCGTGACGAAGTTTGGCTTCTTCGTGGAACTCACCGACCTCTTCGTCGAAGGCCTGGTCCCCCTCAACACGCTCGGCGCTAATAGTAACGCTAATAGTAACTATGACCGCTACACCTACCACGAAGACACGCGCCAGATCATCGGCCAGCGCTCGCGCAAGACCTACGGCCTGGGAGACCGCGTGCGCGTGCTGGTGGACCGCGTCGATCCGGTAGAAAAAAAGATACAATTCGCGGTGATCGAAGAGCAGCCAAAGTCGTCGGTGAAAAAGCGCCGCAAGTGATCGCGCGAGTGGAGAGCCGGGCGTCCCCGCCCGGCAGACGGGCGAGACGCCCGTCGCTTCACCGACCCACGGTCCGACTGTAGAATTGAAATTCACGGGGAGCGACGATCATGCCAACACCAAGCGAACCGAAGCCCGAGCAAAATCCAACCCAGGCCGCAGAGCACGTCGCCAGTGCTCACCAGATACTGAAGGAACTGCAGCAGAAGGTCGGGAACCATCCCGAACTTGGCGAGGCCATCACGAAGCTCGAGATGGCGCTCAACATCCTCGCGATCCAGACCGGCGGCCTGCTGTAGCAGCAAGCGAGGATTGCGACCCGGGGGGATTCGAGCTGCTAAACTACTCTTTCACCACTCTTGGCGCCTGCCTAGGAAGTCATTTCCATGTCTAGTAATCCCACTCCACGCACGCGCGTCGTGCGCGAACCGCAGCGGGCGGTGTACGACCGCGACGCCGTCAACCAGATTCTCGACGAAGCTCTCCTCTGCCACGTCGGCTTCGTTGCCGACGGACAGCCCTTCGTCATCCCCATGTCTTACGGACGCGACGGAGACATGCTCTACATCCACGGCTCGACCGCCAGCCGCATGGTGCGCAATCTTGAGCAGGGCGTCCCCGTCTGCATCACGGTCACTCTGGTGGATGGGTTAGTACTCGCCCGTTCCGTCTTCAATCACTCGATGAATTACCGCTCGGTGGTTGTTCTGGGCACGGCAACGCTGGTCGCCGACCCGGCAGAAAAGCTCGCCGCCCTGCGTGCGCTGAGCGAGCACATTCTGCCACAGCGCTGGGACGACTCGCGCCAGCCCAAGGAAAAAGAGCTGAAGGCAACGTCGGTGCTGCGCCTTCCGATCAATGAGTTTTCCGCGAAAGTCCGCGTCGGGCCGCCCGTGGATGATGCTGAGGATTACTCGTTCCCGACCTGGGCGGGAGTGATTCCGCTGGAGATGACGACCGGCGCCGCGATTCCCGAGGAACGCTGCCGACAGGAACTGCCCGCGTATCTGAAGAACTACACACGCAAGAAAAAGTCGTAGCCAAATTCGTGTAGCGCGGACACTCTTGTCCGCGCCGACGGCTGCTTCGCTGCAGACACGCGGACAGGAGTGTCCGCGCCACACAAGTTCCCAAACAGACGCAGTCCAGCCCCGGCTCTACGGCAGCAGCAGCAGCTTCCCCGTGGTCTTCCGCCCTTCCAGGTCGCGGTGCGCCTGCTGCGCTTCGGACAGCGGATACACGTGTTCGATCCGCAACTTGAGTTTGCCGTCGCGAATCATGCCGAAGACCGCTCCGGCACGTTCTTGCAACTCCTGCGCGGTGATAATGTAATGCCCGAGTGAAGGCCGCGTCAGGAACATCGACCCCTTCTGCGTAAGCGCCAACGGATCAAGCGGCGCAACCGGTCCGCTGGAAGCTCCATAGAGCACCATCATGCCGCGCGGACGCAGCAGGTTCAGACCTTTTTCGAACGTCGTCTTGCCCACCGAGTCATACACCACGTCCACGCCCTTGCCACCGGTCAGCCGTTTCGTCTCCGTCTCAAAATCGGCCTGCGTGTACAGAATGACCTCGTCGGCTCCCGCCGCACGCGCCAGTTTGGCTTTTTCCTCGGTCGAAACCGTTGCAATCACACGCGCCCCGAGGTTGTGCGCCATCTGCACCAGGAGCAACCCAACTCCGCCGGCAGCGGCGTGGACCAGCGCCGTCTCGCCTTTCTCGATCTCATAGGTGTCATGAGAAAGGTAGTGCGCCGTCATCCCCTGTAAGATGGCGGCCGCAGCTTCGCGAGCCCCGACTCCGGCCGGAATCTTCACCAGACGGTCAGCCGGCACTGCGGCGTACTGGGCATAGCTCCCGAGCGTCATGGTGTAAGCTACGCGATCCCCGACCGCAACCGCGCGTACTTCGCTGCCGACCGAGGAAACCACGCCCGCCGCTTCCTGTCCCAAAACCAACGGCAGCGGCGCCGGGTAACGGCCTTCGCGGTTGTAGATGTCAATGAAGTTCACGCCTGCCGCTTCGATCTTTACCACGGCTTCGTTCGATTTCGGCTGCGGAACCGGCAAGTCCACCAGTTCCATGACTTCCGGCCCACCCGTTCGCTTAACCTGTATGGCTTTCATATTTGGCTTCGATGTATCCAGAACGATGTAAGATTCGTCGGCGGCAACCCGATTCGCTTGAGATCGCGCGGGAGAAAGTCCTCGCAAAAGGGTCGATTTCTCTTCCGCCGGGGTGCCAGTGCCCGTTTGCCACCTCACGCCGGGCTGCGGTAACATCCCCGACCGGTTCCCAAAGTAACGGGGCTTACGTGTCTTCTGTGGCGTTGACCCAACGAATTTTGCGATAGTACCATCTCATACTAGAGAATGTTCGCTCTTTCCCGAAAGCGGTTGCGGTAAGTTTTTGAAAATATGAGGCTTTCTTCTCACTCGTATCTGGCGATTCCGATCTCCGCCGCATTGTCGGCGACCTTGGCGGCGACCCTTGCTTGCAGCACTCAGAAGAAGGCCTTTACACCTCCCGCTCAGGCTCAGGCCCCAGCGCTGGTCTCGGTCGGTAACCCGCCCGATCAGCAAAAGCAGAAACCCGCCGACACTGCCCCCCAATCGAAGCCGCAGGTTCCGCAGGCGCTGGCGGTCGATCCTGTAGCCGACCTGATCGCTCGCGTTGAAAAGGAATACCTGTCAGGGCAGGCTAACTATCGTGCCGGACACCTGGAAGCCGCCAAACAGAATTTCGACTCGGCTTTCAACCTGCTTCTTGGCAGCGGATTCGATCTCCGCTCCGATGTTCACTCCGATCGTCCCTCAGACGAGCGGCTGGAGCGCGAGCTGGACCGCATCCTCGACGGCATCAACGGCCTCGAACTTGCCGCCTTGCAGCAGGGCGACGGCTTTGCCGAGCAAAAATCGGAACCGGCGCCGATTGACGAAGCCAACGAACTCACGCCTGCGGTCGACCAGAACGTCAAGGCCAAGGCCGAAGCCGAAATCAAATCCACGCGTTCCGATCTGCCCCTGATGATGACCGACCAGGTCGCCGGGTACATCAATTACTTCTCTACCCGCGGCCGTGGTACGGTCGAGCGCGCTTTGGCACGCTCCGGCCGCTACGAAGACATGATCCGCCGCACCCTGAGTGAAGAGGGAGTACCGCAGGATCTGATCTACCTCGCCCAGGCTGAGTCCGGATTCCATCCGCTAGCCGTTTCTCGTGCCGGCGCTCGCGGCATGTGGCAGTTCATGGGCAGCCGCGCCAAAGGTTATGGACTCGAACGCAGTTGGTGGGTCGATGACCGTCAGGATCCAGAAAAAGCGACCCGTGCCGCCGCTCACCACCTGAAAGACCTCTACAACCAGTTCGGAGACTGGTACCTGGCCATGGCCGCTTACAACTCCGGACCGGGCACGGTCCAGAGCGCGGTCAAGCGCACCGGCTACGCCGATTTTTGGGAACTCTACCGCCGCAACGTGCTGCCGAAAGAAACCCGTAACTACGTTCCCATCATCGTGGCCGTCACCATTATGGCCAAGAACCCAGCGCAATACGGACTGGAAACGGTGGTGAAGGAAAAACCGGTCCCCTACGACACGGTCAAGATCGACTATCCCATCGATCTCCGGCTCGCCGCCGAATGTGTAGATGCCACCACCTCCGACTTGCTCGATCTGAACCCGAGCCTGCTCCGGCTGACCACTCCAAAGAATCGGGAGTTCGAGCTTCACTTGCCTGCCGGAACTGCCGACAAGTTTCAAACCGCAGTAGCTTCGATTCCAGCCGACAAGCGCGTCTGGTGGCGTTATCACAAGGTGCAGAGTGGAGAAACGCTGGCCTCGATCGCCCGAACTTTTCACACAACCTCGAAGACCATCGCCGAAGCCAACGACCTGAACGACGAGTCGCTCGAGCCCGAAAGCCGTCTGATCATCCCCATCGCCCCCGGCAAACAGAGCGATACGAGCACGTACGCCCGCGCCACCACCCACTACAAGGTGCGCAAAGGCGATACGGTGGAGTCGGTCGCCGAGAATTTTGGCGTTTCCGCGAAGATGCTTCGCGGTTGGAATCACCTCAAAGGCAGCAGCCTCGCGGGAAGAAAGGTTCTGTACCTCCACCTTCCCGTCACCCGCAGCGCAGGCGAAACCCAGGTCGCCAGCCAGCATTCGAGCCGGTCGAAGCACCATGCCACAACCTCAACCGCCTCGGCCAGCGGAGTGGTCCGTCACAAAGTCAAGCCCGGCGAAACCCTGTATTCGATTGCCAACTCCTATAACACGACCGTTACCGCTCTTAGGCATGACAACCGGAATGTTGCAGCCCTGCGTCCGGGCATGATCCTGGTCGTCCACAACACCAACTAATTCCGCAAGCCCTGTTTATATTTCGCGAAGGTCCAGCCGCTGAACCCACCAGATTGATTACACCGGCTAGTACCAAGACCGCGTGATTTATATCGTTTCACCACTGAGAGTAGCGCCGCCGTCCCGGCGGCTGTCCGGCGGGCGTCCTCGCCCGCCGCGCCGAGGGCGAGACGCCCTCGGGACAGCCGGCAAGATGCCGGCGCTACTCGTTTTTCACGCGTAATCGCCATGCGGTCACGGTACTAGCCGTCGGGCTCTCAGGTTTTCGACGGGCTCCCGCTTCCCCTCGGTTGCGATCCCAGACGCGCCATACGGGGAACGATGATCAGAGCCACGGCGTAGAGGAAGATCGAAATGGCGATGGATCCCGAGCGGCCATGGGGCAAGTCTTCGAACAGCAGCTTGGCCGTGACCAGGGCCAGTGAGCCGTAGGCGGTCCACACGAGTTCGATGCGCTGCCAGCGCGAGCCCCCAAAGGCTAGGGTGAGCGCCAGTGCGCAAGTAATTAGGGTGCGGATAACGGCGATATGGGATGCGCCGGGAGTCATGACCACCGCCGCCAGCCAGACCAGGCCCGAGACCAGCAGGGTGGCGGCGGCGCTGGCCGCCAGAATTGCCGATAACAATCGCAGCAGCCGCTGCTTCCACAGTTCTCCCAGGAAACGCCCTCCAACGGCGTAGCAGAGAAGCACGGAAGCGGCCACCAGCCAGACCATCCAACCGGGCGCGCTGGGGAACGTTCCCGCCAGGGCCCGGACCGCATAATCCAACAGGCCAGAAGCAAGAGCTGCCGCAGCTATATACAACAAGCCGTGGAACTGAAGCGTCAGGCGACCTGTCCGGACGCCTATGAAGGTGGCAAGAATTGCGCCCGCACTCAAGAACAACACCAACAGCACCGGCGGCAAGCAAAGGAAGCTGCCCGCCAGGAGGAGTAAGGCACTCCAGGTGGAATACACCCAGTAGTTGCGACGTTCCTGCCAGCGGTCGAAGCGGATAAACGCTACCACGTAACAAACGGCCGAAAAGAGTAGGCAGAAAATCCCCAGGCCCACGCGATCGGCAGGCTCGAACCAGAACCAGCTAAAGGCCGCCAGCAGGAACGTGATGACGGTCTGCGCGATCTCGAAGATGGTGATCCGCTGGCGCAACCACGTAGTCCGAAAGGTGATGCCGGCCCCATAAATCAGAAACAAAACAGATGGAAGCGTCAGCAAAACCGCGCTCTGGAGGGGAGCGTAGTCGACGCGGGCACTTTCCGGCAGTGAATAGATATAGATCGGAATCCAAACGGCAAAGTCCGCCGCCGGCGCCATCAGGAAGCGGAGACGCAGCCAGCGCTTGCGACCAGCTGCGAATTCGCTGACCACGGCCATGATGAGAATTGCCGCAATGAACGGCGCCATATTATGCGTGGCAATCAGCAATGCGAGTGCAGTTAAGACCGCGGTGAAGCTGGCGATCCAGAGGACCGGCGCGAGATTGCGTCTCCATGCCAGGGCCGCGGCGCCGACCATGAACGCGATCAGCACACCTGCGGTCACCGAGGCTGGCAAGACCTTGAAGCTCAGGGTGAGTTCCCAGAGCATCGGCGTGAGAATCAAGGCTGAGGTAACGGCGTACGCGGCACTGGCAAAAGGATTGTTTGCCGGGACCCGTGCCGCCCATAGCAACCACATTCCCGCATAGGCCAAGGCAAGCGCTACGACCATCAATTGCGGCAATGTTCCCGATTCGGCCAGGGCTCGCAGCAGATAGGCGCCTGCAATCCCGAGCATGGCTTTACCCACGACCGGAAACACGCCTCCAACTTGCGGAAGAGGGATCTCGTCCGCGGCAGGCGTTCCACCCGTCGGCGCGGTGGCCGGAGAGGAGCGAGAGTTGGCGGTTCTTGAGGAGCGTTCCAGGGCGGAGACTCGGCTCTCCAGATGCTCCAGTCGTTCGGAAAGCCGCGCTAAAGCCTCGAGAAGATCGTCCATAGTCTCCACCGCTTTGAGACTGGCAAACGAATACGGTCGAACGTCGTGCTCGAGACTCAGTCCGCGAAACTCAGTTCGCGAAATCTAGCTCCCGAACCTTAGTTCGCGGGTGTGGCGATAGGGAGCGAGCCCGAATTCCGTTCCGGCCATGGAGGCAGGAGCTTCACCAGCACCCACAGGATCACGAGCGGCAGAAGGGTCAGCACAATGGCAACGAGAAGTCCTTCGCGCGTGATCAAGCCCATCTTGTATGTCGTGTATCCCAGAAAACTCTTGGAGAACAGCTGCCCTCCGATCACGACGTTCCAGCGCATGGCGAAAATGCCGACCATGGTCAGGCATCCGGCCAGCGCGTAAATGCGTTTGCGGGTCATTTCGCCGAGCTTCAGCACCTGGGTCAAAGCGAGAAGCGCGATGGGAACCACGGTGCCCAGTACAATCTGCACCACGATATGCGACATGTACAGCTTGGTATGGACCATGAAGTCCAGGCTGCGGAAGCTTTCATCGGCCTCGTAGATGCGGTGGATCAGGTCGAGCATTTCCAGGCTAAAATCGATGATGAAGGTGTAGCACAGATAGCGCGCCACGGTGTCTACGCAGCGCATATCGATGGTCTCTCCGCGAAACCACATTATCAGCATGTAGAGCAGCATTACGGCGGCGATCCCCGACACCATGGCAGAGAAAATGAACACCACCGGCATGAGCGGCGACGACCACCACGGGTTGGCTTTGACCGAGCCAAAGATGAAGCCGACGTATCCGTGTAGCAGGAAGGCGGAAGGGATGCCGATGAGTGTAACCGTCCAGCCCACGCGTTCATCCACCGCCAGCGCGTGCTCGCTGATGTTGCTGGAGCCCAGGGTCATCAAGCGATAGATCCAACGCTTCCAGCCAGTGGTGGATTGGGACAGCAGTACGATGTCGCGCCGGTAGTCAAGCCAGATTTCCAGCACCAGAACCGCCATCAGGTACCACAGGTAAACAAATCCAAACATGGCCATCGCGGAGGTCTTGTGCGGGGTCAGGTACATTTCGTACGACCGTTCCGGGTGTCCAAGGTGCAGTTGCAGCGGCAACGGCGCCACCAGCAGGAAGGACAGCGCCGTCAGCAACGCCAGCCGGTAGGTCGGCTTTACCGCCTGTACTTGGAACACACGCTCCAGCGAAGCCAGAATAAATGCGCCCGCCACCAGCCCTGTCAGGAACGGATAGAGCACGATCAAAACGCTCCACTGGAGCTCGATTTCGTTCGGATACATGAAGCCTTCAACGCCGGACATATCCGTTACCAGTCTCCTTGCGGGATCGAAGCATTCATCGCGCTATTTATCGCACTGTTCATCGCACCGAACCATCCAGGCCGTTGTAAAACACCTTGGCGTGGGTCGCCATGTAAGGTTTCAGGACTTGCACACTGTGGGTTTTCAGGAACTCGTGAATCGGATCGCTGAGATTCTTCAGGTCGGCCAGTTGCCGCGCGCCCGTCGGGCAAGCCTCGCAGCATGCGGTGGTCAGGCCTTTCGTGATCCGGTGATAGCAGAGAGTGCATTTCTCGGCAGTGCTGCTCTGCGGGTTGAGAAAGCGGCAACCATAGGGGCAGGCCTGGATGCAATACCGGCAGCCGAGGCAGTATTTCTTGTCGATCAGAACCACGCCATCCGGGCTGATAAAGGTCGCGCCCACCGGACAGACTTGCGTGCAAGGTGAGTCGGCGCAGTGGTTGCAGAGCTTGGGCACGAAGAAGTTTTTACCGCCCTCGTCTTTCGTTGGGGGAAATCCCTTCTTGCCGCCATCGGGAGAGTCCACGTGGGGATTCTCAATGTCGTAATCCGAAACGTGGTAACGCTCGACCCAGGTGCGGAAGTATCCATCGGGCACGTCGTTCTCGGCCTGGCACGCCCGCACACAATTCCCGCAGCCGATACACTTGGGCAGGTCGATCAGCATGCCCCACCAATGCTGGCTCATGGTGTAGTTGGGGGAGGACTCCGGAGTTCCAGCCAGAACGTGCTTCCACGCGACGGCCGCCGCGGGCAACAGCAAAAGCAGATGGCGCCGGGAGATGCTCATTTCGCGCCTCCGACGGCCGGACCGACTTTAGCCGGACTGACTTTGGCCGGACTATCGATGGCCGGGCTGTGCGGCTGGTGGCAGGTATCGCAGGGAAGACCGGAAGAATGGTCGGCGGAAGCAACCTGCGGGAAATTCTTTGGCTTGGCCGCGTTCGCCTCGTGACAGCGTACGCAGAGCACCGCCGTGTCGAGCTTTGGAGGCTGAACAGAAGCCGGGTCGTCGGCATGCTTGGCCTGGGGTCCGTGGCAGGCCTCGCAATTGACGTGGGCGTGCTTGCCGTCTTTTTTCTTATCGAGCACGTCGGCATGGCAGGTCTCGCACGCCTCATGGCCCGCGAAGCTGACGGGCCGCGCGGCGATCTCGGCCATGGCGTTCCCGCGGTAATGCCCGTATTGTCCAAAGCTTTTTGGGACCAGGACGCCGCGCATGACCAGGAACAGCAGGATGCCCAGGGCAAAAACTGCTGCCAATCGGAAAAGGTGTCCGGAATCTTTGAAAGCCTGCATGGTGGTGCCAGCGCTCGCTCGTTTACGCCGGAGACTCACCTGCCAGCCGTCCGGCTGAATACCGCTCTCAAGTGAATACAGGAGACGGTGGGCAGACCGCTGTGTTTCGGGTCACCTGCGCCCGTGGCGAAAATCACAATCGGCAGTGACATGCGGGCTCACCGGTCCCCACAGCCGGTGGTGCAAAGCTAAACGACTTGCATCAAGGTATGCCTTTCAGTCATATCGTAAGTGCCCTGCCGTGACGGCGTATTCAGGCGCTGGTCTTGGGTTTGCCTGGAGTTTCACGACACGCTGCCAGCCGCGCTCAAGCGCGGTCACACCCGGTAGTGACTAACCGCACTGCCACGCCCCCCTGCCCCGCGAGAACATATAATGTTCAGTGAGTTTGACAGGAGATATTCATGAAGCGAATCCTCATCTTGGGTGCGGCGGGCCGGGACTTTCATAATTTCAACGTCATTTTTCGCAATAATCCTGATTATCAGGTCGTTGCCTTTACCGCCACCCAAATCCCCGATATTGCCGGCCGCCGCTACCCGCCGGAACTCGCCGGCAGTTCGCAGTATCCCGCCGGGATCCCGATCTTTGAAGAGAAGGACCTGGAAAAGCTGATCCGCGACGAGCGAGTCGATGCCGTGGTGTTCTCCTACAGCGATATCTCCCACCAGAACCTGATGCATCTCGCCTCGCGCGTGGTCGCTGCCGGCGTCGACTTTTGGTTGACCGCCTGGAGACAGCCGCAGGGATCGATATGCAACACTTGCTTGGTCTTTTTGGCAAAGAGTCAAGTGTCATTTTCGAAGCCGCTAAAGGGAATAGTCTCTTTTCCACCCCCCTTGGCCTGATTTTCGTGCGTGTTGTCGAGCACGCGCCCCTCAAGGCCGCATTACAGGACCTTCTGACTGGTTTTGATATTGCCATGCACCATGACGAGTACGGTGAGGCTGAATATGCGTATTGGACTCTTTCCCCCCAGGACGGTCTGTGTCCACTTTATGGCTTTTGGAAGGATCTGTTTTTCTTCGGCAATAGCGTAAGCCTGTTGCACCGGGTAATCGATGACGAGGCAAAGGCGCTTTCCTTGCTGGATAATGCAAAAGTACAAAAAATAGACCCGGGTATTGCTCTGGAAAATAATTCAGTGACATATTGCAATAATGTGCAACTTATCGATACAATAAAAAATATCTTGAACGTGGTGGGAACATTTGCTGCAATAGAAGATCGCCAGTTGGCCAGGAAGCTTCGGCTGGTCACCAATAAGGTCATCAATCCCTTGCTTGACGGGGCAAAGATCTACGATGCCAGCGTCACCCGGAGCTATTTTACTCCGGAGTTGATAGT
>CAWABC010000069.1:0-22814 GCA_963780105.1 uncultured Acidobacteriaceae bacterium | reverse complement strand
CTTCCGTAACCACTTCGTGGCTGCGTTTCCCCGCTACCGCCACCGTGCTCACATCCGAAAACCGGCGCAGCCCGTGATAGTACTGCGATCGCCGCGCCAACTGCACGACTTCGAGCGTTCCGCGAAGATTTACATTCAAACAACTTTTTTCCGACTTCCGGTTCAGCGAAGCGGCGCAATGGATCACCGAGTCGGTGGTGTGGACGAGGCGGTCGTAATCGTCCGGCGCCAACCCAAACTGCGGGGATGTGAGGTCGCCGCGAAAAATCCGGATCTTCGCTTGCAGGTATTCGTAGAAGTTTGGAAACGGGAGGTGCAGTTGCAAGGCCTGCCAAAGGCGTAATTCCGCATCACGCGGATCGCGGGCGCGCACCAGAAGATTCAAGGCCGCGTCGTGCTGCTCGAGCAGATTCGCGGCGACATGCGCCCCGATGTACCCGGTCCCACCGGTCAGGAATATTGCCACGTTGCTCCGTTCGTCCCGGTCTTCACGGCATCGCCATTTTCGTGCGTAGTTGTTGTTATTGGCGTCGTACTTGCCGGCGAAGGCGGCATCCGCAGCACGCGGGGGGCGCGCGCTTCCAGCGCCCGCCCTTCAATCAGCGGATACGTCCACCGCCGCAATGCCGGAATATGAATGTCAATCCAATACTCCCACCAGTCCAGGCCTGCCGTGTCGTATCCGAAGATTTCTTTTTCTTCCGGCGCCAGGGCCTGCGACAACTTTTCCACATTATCCGCGACAAAATCATGCTCGTTCTGCAGAATAAACGGCTCGAACAGGCCCACTAATTTTTCGACGCGCTCGAGGTTGCGTTCGGTCTTGGCGAGCGGCTTCTTCATCGCCGACGGCAGCGGAGCCATCACCCGCTGAATCGACTGGATTATCATCTTCTGCGCCGGCGCCGACATGCGGTTATAGCGCTGTTTCGAGACTGGAATCGCGTCCATGCGCAAACGCAGCCAGTACTCCAGACCTTCCTGCGCGCGATAGTGACGCCGGTGTCCGAGGCTGGTCAACTCAATCGAGCGCCCCATGTCACAGGGATTCGTGACCGACGTCGCCAGTTGATACATGGGATCGTGCCGCCGCTCCACTAGCGCCGCGCCGATCAGGGTCATTCCGGCGCATACCGCATCCACCGGAATAATATCCAGCCGCTTGCGTTCGTTCGACGGCAGTTGCCGGAACGCGGTACCCAGCAAATACGACAACGACGCCGAAGTATTGATGCCCTCATTCCAGCCGCGAAACGGCTTCTCGACCGATGTTTCAACAATGGACGGACGCACGATCGCAATCGGCAACCCCGCGCCGTGTTTCGCAATCAGCGATTCGGCCAGGCTCTTGGTAAAGGTGTACGTATTTGGCCAGCCCAACTCCTTTGCACGCCGCGTGGCCTCTTCCGTTAGATAAGTTTTCAGCCAGCGAACCCGATTCTTGCGAACCTGGATTTCCAGCGCGGGACCGCTCAGGTCTTTCGCCGCATGTTCTTTCCCCAACGCCTGCTTCTTCATTTCCTCGGTGACTTCCGGCCCTTCCGCCCGCGCTTCCGCCGACTCCACCAGATCGTGCAGCCGATACCACTCTTTTTCGGCGTCGAAGTCCTTGATGTGGGTCGGCGTGTAATTCGGACGCACCCGCTCACTCACGCGCCCATCGCGCTGTCCGGCCACATAGCAAGTCGAAAGATGCAGCAACGCCGCGTGATCCGATCCGCGAATGAATTCGATCAGGTGGTAGGTTGAATCCACATTCACGGCCAGCGCGTCCCGCAGATCGGGATTGAAATCGGTTAGTCCCGAGCTGTTGACGATCAGATCGAGATCCTTGCGCAGGCGCGCCGCCGTCTCAGAATCCAGGCCCACGGCGGGCTGCGAAACATCGCCCTCCACCACTTCAATCTTTTCCGCGAGCAGAGCGCCCAAGCGGTCGCCGTATTTCTCAAACACCGGATCGAACACCGGCGATTCTTCCATCATCTTCTCGAAGCGCTTCTGCGCCTCGCTCGACTTCTGGCGCCGGATCAGCAGATAGAGTTTCCCGATCTCGGGCAGAATCGGGGCCCCCAACGGGCCCGGTTTTGGCCCGTTGGGGCAGAGATCCATCAGCGTATTCGCCAGCCATACCTTGCCGATAAATCCGGTGACTCCAATTAGCATTACGCGCTTCCCGGCCAGCGCCTTCCGCACCGAAAACGGTGCGGGATACCGCTTTTCGTCGAAATACACAATCGGGCGAACGCGCGGCGCCTCTGCCCGCACCGCCGGTACAATCGCCGAGGCCAAGGCCTTCGGACCGCGCAAACCAAGAGCCCGCACCCATCGCGCCGGACTCTGCTGCCCGTCGGGACCGGCTTCGCGAATGCGGGCAAACAATCCCCGCGGCCGGATCACCGGACTCAGCAACCGTCCGGTTGCAACTCCATCGCGGAAATCGAGGCGGTTCGCGATAATCCATCGCACTCCCAGATGGCGCGCCAGCGGACGCATCACGTGCTCCAACCCCTGGCTCACCAGCACTACGTCCGCACCGGTAGCCTGCAATGCCTTCAAGTGCCGCACTCCTTCTTCTTTGAGCAGCGGCTTCAGCTTGTATTCGAATTCCTCTTCGCCCAGCAGATCGAGGCGGTCGCGCGTAATGCCGCGCAGCACGGCGTGCACGATGCGAGTCGCAGCGACGCGGTTCGCCGCATACAAAAATGGCCGCAGCAGCGCCATCAGCAGCACCAGGCTGCGGCGCGCCGCTCGCGCGACATAGGTCTGGCTGTTCCAGGTAAAAAAGGCGATGGGACGGACCGTGGTCAACTCCAGCAGGCTTCCCTCCACCCGCCAGTAAACGGGCGACGACGGGCGCGGACGACGCGGCGGCGAGGCGGCAGCGTCAGACGGAGTCCGCACCGATCCTCTTTGCTCATCAGCTTCGTTCACAGGTTCCACGACTCAATGTCCGGCTGCGCTCACAGTGTCTTCGGGAAGCTGGCCGGAATTACCCATTTTAACCTCTCCTTCATCAAGGATGAAAAATAACCGCAAGCCCATCTGCGCACGGGTTTTCACCCTGCCCGCTCCACCCAGCAGACGTCCCAATACTTCCCGAACTTCCGACCATTTTCGCTGAACACGCCGACCACCTTGAAGCCGAATCGGCGATGCAGCGCTTCGGTCGCCGCATTGGGCAACGCATATCCCGCCACAAAACGATGGATGTCTTCGTCTTTCAGCATCGCAAACAACTCCGTATATAACCGCCGCCCAATGCCCTTGCCTACCGCATCCGGCGCACAATAAACGGTGGTTTCCACCGTGGTCTCGTACGCGGCCTTGGGACGAAACCAGGTCGTCCCGGCATATCCCATCACGATCCCATTCTCCTCGGCGACTATCAGCCGATGGCGTCCCGTCGTGCCAAACTGCGCGAACCACGCTTCCCGCCGCTCCACCGTGTACGGCTCGACGTCGAACGTCACCGGAGTGTTGACGACATAGTAGTTGTAGATTTCGGTCAAGCGGGGCAGGTCGTCGCGCACTGCCGCCCGGATACGGAACTCTGATGTTGCCACGCGTTCCTCCTTCTGGTGTGTGGAGTCCGACTGTCCTGCTGAGCCAGAACTCGGCCGTCCCTCCGGGACTTGATCTCAAACGTGACCGCCTACCCAGCGCTGAAGCGCTGGGCTAAGCTAGGTCGCCCCTCCGGGGCTGCATTCTCCTGCGATCGGGACGCCGGCGCTGCGCCACCTCAAGTGCAACATCGAGTTTTTCCGCCGCCGGCTAGCGCACCGCCTGCAGAACCCACCCTCCGACGGCAGCGGCGGCGATCAGCCACACCGAGTTCACACGGAAACGCAGCAGTGCGACCGCGCTTACAGCAAATATAGCGATCGTCATCCGATCCACGATCGCAGCCTTCCCTAGTTGCCAGGTCACCACGGCCATCAGAGCGAGCGAACCGGCCACTACGCCGTCGAGCGCGGCGGAGATTACGGGCGACCGGCGAATCCGTGGGAGCAGCGGGCCGCTCGCCGCCACTAACAGGAAGCCCGGCAGAAAAATGCCGACCGTGGCTACGATTGCGCCCAGCCATCCTCCCAGGATGTAACCGATGAAGGTTGCGGTAGTGAAAACTGGGCCCGGTGTGAACTGCCCGACGGCTACCGCGTCGATCAACTGCTTCTCGGTAAGCCAGTGCAGGCGCTCGACGAACTCCGACTGCAGAAACGCGAGCAGCACATAGCCGCTGCCGAAGATCACCGACCCGATCTTCAGAAACGATAGAAACAGGCGCCACAAACTGAAGGGCAGGGCCGCCGCCGTTGCCGCCGTGGCCACGGCCGCTGCTAAGAATTTCGGGAGCGCCGTCACAGAAATGGCCGTGTAGCTGGTCTTCACTCTTAGCGATAACGTTGCAGCGGATATCGTCCCGGCGATGAGAAGCACCAGGATTGGGCCGAGTCCGAAAAGATTAAGCACGACCGCAAGCACTGCGATGGCTGCAAGAAACTTCGTTCGCACCCCTGTCTTGGAGAGCTTCCACAACGCTTGGATCACGATGGCGACCACGACCGGCTTGATGGCATACAACATGCCGGCCACCTGAGGCAGCGCGCCATAGCGCACGTAGGCCCAGGCAATCAACGAGACCATGATTGCCGCGGGAAGTAGGAAGCAGGAGCCGGCCACGATCAGTCCGCGCCAGCCGCGCTTCAGCTGGCCGATGAAGATCGTCATCTCCGTGGAACTGGGGCCGGGAATCAAGTTGGCGGCGGCCAGACGGTCGAGGAATTCGGCTTCCGTGATCCATTGCCGGCGGCGCACGAACTGCTCTTCCATCATGGCGATGTGCGCCGCCGGGCCGCCGAAGGCGATGGTTCCAAACTTCAGAAAGACCAACGCGATCTCTGCCAGAGACGGCTGCCGGACTTCCTTGAACTCAGTCATATCCTGTGTGGCGCGGGCGCCCGTGCCCGCGTCTCTCCGCCGAAACGGAAATTCGAGGGTACAGCAAATTTTGAAATTTTGGTGGGCAAAGAATTGTCCCCGAGGGGCGACTAACTCCGCCTCCCGAGGCCATGGTGCGGTTTACTCAGTTGCAGTTTGAAGTCTGCAAGGGTTGGCAGCGTGATTACGCTTACTGCTGTTCGGAGCGTTTGCAATGCAAACAGCTCAGAGTTTATTCAGCCCGTCGAGCGCCGCCACTTTATAAGCTTCCGCCAGCGTGGGATAGTTGAACACCGTATCGCGAAAATATTCGATGGTCGCTCCCATGGTCAGCACCGCTTGTCCGATGTGCACGATCTCGGCCGCGCGATCCCCAATGATGTGCACGCCCAGCAATTTGAGCGTGTCTGGGTCAAATAGAATCTTCAGCAGACCCTGATCGTCGCCCAGCATCTGCCCTTTGGCCAGTTCCGAGTAGCGCGCCAGGCCGCTCTCGTAGGGAGTCTTGGTGCGCGTCAGCTCTTCCTCGGTAGCGCCGACCATGGAAATTTCCGGAATGGTGTAAATGCCATACGGAATCAGATTGGTCAGCATCCGGCTGGGCTTGCCGAACATGTGACAACCCGCCAGCCGTCCCTGCTCCATCGAAGTGCTGGCCAGCGCGGGGAACCCAATTACGTCGCCGGCCGCGTAAATGTGCGGCACTGCGGTCTGAAAGTGCTCGTTCACCGCCAGCTTGCCGCGTTCGTTCGCCGAAAGCCCTGCCGCCTCGATTCTCAACTTGTCGCTGTTGGCTTTTCGTCCAATCGTGTAAAGGAGCGCCTGGCCACGAACTTTCTTTCCACTCTCCAGCGCCGCAAAAACTTTATCCCGCTCTTCGTCGAAGCCCACCGAAACCACTTTCTCCCCGACCCGGAAAACCGTTCCCAGTTGGCGCAACTGGAAGCACAGGCTCTCAATAATCTCCCGATCCACAAAATCGAGCAGGGTCGGACGCTGGTCGAGCAGGGTCACTTTTACGCCAAGCGCCGCGAACATGGACGCGTATTCCAGCCCGATAATCCCCGCGCCTACTACCATCAACTCACGCGGTATCTCCTCCAGGCAGTGCACCTGATCCGAATCGAAGATGCGCTTTCCGTCCACTGGAATGCCGTCGATGTGCGCCGGCCGTGTGCCACAGGCGACCAGGATCTTCTCTCCCCGGACCTGTTGCACTCCATCATCCGACGCGATCTCGATGGTATGGGGGTCGGCAAAGCGCGCGTCTCCTTCGAGCGCCGTTACGTAATTGCGCCGCAGTTGCGCCTTGATCACGTCCACTTCCCGCGTCATCACCGCCTGCGCTCGCAGCACCAGGTCCGACATCATGATCCGGTCTTTCACCACGTAACCGCGCCCATAGAACGACCGCTGGCGCAAACCGCTCAGGTAGAGCACAGCCTCCCGCATTACCTTGCTCGGGATCGTCCCGGTATGAACGCAAACCCCTCCCATGGTCAGCCGGCGGTCGATGATGGCAACTTTCTTGCGCATCTTGGCCGCGCAAATCGCGCCCTTTTGTCCCGCCGGACCGCTGCCGATGACTACCAGATCATATTCGTTAGCCTGCATAAGTGTGCGCCCGGCCGCAGCAAGAAATTTAACTTGTCTGGCATCTCCAGTATCACAAAGTCCTCCATGGGCTGAGACGCGGCAAGCCGCGTCTCTACGGGTGACTCTTGGGGACTGAGAACTTGACTGGGACCTGCTCTACTATCTCTATATCAAAACCTTCCAGCGCGGCCACTCTCCTTGGGTGATTCGTCAGGAGCCGAATTCGCTTTAGATTTAGATCGAAAAGAATCTGAGCTCCCAGGCCGATCTCGCGATGAATCTTGCGCTCGCTTTCGGGAAGCGACGGCAAACGCCGTTCGCGATGGAACGTCAGGAATGACTGGTCCCCTATTTTTTCCGCGGTGAAACCTTTGGAGGTCTGGTGGAGGTAAATCAATGCGCCTCGACCTGCCTCGGAAATTATCTTCAGTGAAGCTTCGAGGGTTTGATGGCAGTCGCAGCCGGTGGCGCCAAAAACATCGCCCAGCAGGCAGTGCGCGTGCATACGGACCAGCACCGGGTCGGACGAATCGCCGACATCGCCGTGGCCGATGTCTCCGCGAATCAGGGCCAGGTGCGATCCGCCACCATCCACTTCGCTCTCGTAGGCGATCACGCGGAATTCTCCATGCTTGGTTTCGACCGTCGCCTCACCCACACGATGCACGTAACGCTCATGCTGCATGCGGTAGCGGATCAACTCCGCCACCGTGAGCATTTTCATTTCGTGCCGGCGGCAGAATTCGATCAGGTCGGGCACGCGCGCCATGGTGCCGTCGTCTTTCATGATTTCGCAGATGATCCCCGCCGGAACCATGCCCGCCAGGCGCGCCAGGTCCACGGACGCTTCGGTCTGCCCGGCGCGTACCAGCACTCCGCCCTTGCGGGCCCGCAGTGGGAAAACGTGGCCCGGCCGGGCCAGATCCGATGGCCTCGTCGCCGGGTCGATGGCCGTCCGGATGGTGTAGGAGCGATCGTAAGCGGAGATGCCCGTGGTTACGCCGTCGCGAGCGTCGATGGCCTCGCAGAAGGCCGTCCCGTACTGCGATGTGTTCTCGCTGGTCATGGGACCGATGCGCAGGTGGTCGAGCCGTTCTTCGGTCATGGCCAGGCAGACCAAGCCGCGTCCGTGCTTGGCCATGAAGTTAATCGCTTCGGGAGTAACTTTTTCCGCGGCGAGGGTGAGATCGCCTTCATTCTCGCGATCCTCGTCGTCAACCACGACGATCATTCGCCCAGCGCGAATCTCTTCGATTGCGCTTGGCACGTCGGTGAAGGGTGAATTGGGAATCACGGACCGCCACTTCCCTCAGGGGCTAAAGCCCAATCAAAATGGAGCGGTTACCGCAGCGCTGAAGCGCTGCGCCACCCAAAAACAGTTTACGCGGCGCTCAAGTCTCTCCGTTTCGACGGCGCCGGTTCGTTGCGCACGCCGCGAAACAGGTTCTTCATCGCCCGCGTCATGGCCTGAACAACCCACCGCATCAGCACCACGATCGCAACCACAAAGGCGGTAACGATCAGGTCAGCCGCAATTGGGTGCCGGGTGGCAAGCCAGGTTAGAAAGACGGCGAGGGTGTCTTCTCCGGCGCTGAGCGCGATGTTTGAAGCCGGCTCCGGAGAAGGGGTCACGGCTACGCGCGCCGCCGTCTTGCCTCCGTGGGCCACCAAGGCGATCGCGCCGCCCGCCAGCGCCGCCAGCAACTGCTTTTCCGGCGATAGCTGAGAGGTCGCGCCGTAGGCGATCAGGGCTGCCACGGGAACTCTAACAAAGGTATGCAGGGCATTCCAGAACAGATCGAAAGCCGGGATCTTGTCAGCGAAAAACTCAATGGCAAAGAGCGCGCCAGAGGCCGCAATCAGCCACCAACTGGTCAGTAGCTGCAGTCCGGAAGGCAAATCGAGCAGGCCGGCGTGGGCCAGCAGTCCGAGTGTGGCCACGGTGGCGTACAGGTTGAGCCCGGCCGCGAAGCTTACGGCAACGATCAAGCCCGCGAGTTCGGAGCCGCCGAACTTCATGCCTGCCAGCATATCCGGCCTCGGCCTCCTCGCCAATACCCTTACAACAGGAAAGGGTCGCCGACGGCGACCCTCCCAGAAAACGCTGTTCAGAAAACCAGTTCCCTGCGGTTACAACGTGGATTCGATTTCAAAACCCCAAGCTTCGAGCAACGGTTCGGGGATGTACTTGGAATTCTTGTTGCGGCGCGCCCATTCCCGCAGTCTTGTGGACCGCAAATACTGGTCGGGGGAGAGCTTATACTCGTGCACAACCTGCTCGAATTCCGTGATGGTGGGCGTGACCGGGCCGATGGGCTCGGGCTTGCCCCAGTTGGGGTTTCCGCGTCGCTTAGCCATGAAAATTATTCCCTCTTGTACGTGGTATGAGGCCTTTTTCCTTCAAGTCTCTATATCGTTTGATTCCAAAAAAAGCCCAGGGGATTCACCCGCAAGAAGGTAAACCAAATCCACAGATTGTAGCCCCTCGGCCCCATGGAAGCTATTGATAATAATAGGTTTTTCTATGTAAGTCAATAGAAAAATTGCAGGCGGCACAGGCGCTGGCTTATCCCCTTTGTGCACAGCCACTTGCAGTTTTTCCCGGCGGAACGCGTCCTCGACCGACTGGGCCAGTTGCCTTGAATCGATCAGTTCATGGAACCGCAAGATCCGCCGATAAGTCAAGAAAAGATGGTCTGGGAGAAGCGCTGTGAGCAAGAGGTGACTGGAGTAACCAGAGGAGCGGGCCATTGCGTTGACCATGGAATCTCATAGACTTAGAGTGCGAGCAGGGAGTGATCCGACCGCCCAACTGGGGGGCTGGCGCTCTCCCCGGCAAAGCTGGGGCGGCGGCAAGAACCGATCTGAGGCGTGATTCGAAGTATGGGCTTGAAGTCTCTACTACTGAGTTCCGACGAAAAAACGGTGCGCGTCCTGCGCCGGGTCCTCAGCGACCTGGAAATTGACGTCGAGCACTGCACCGCCGCAGAGGATGCCATCCGTCGCATCACCCGGCGGCGTTTCGAAGCCATCATCGCGGATGGGGCGAATGCGGAGGACGCGGGCAGCGTGCTGCGCGCGGCCAAAGCCGCTCCCGTTAATAAGCGCGCCCTCACGGTCGTGCTGGTGGAATCTCACGTCGGACTGAAGGGCGGCTTCGAATTGGGGGCCCATTTCGTCCTTCATAAACCCCTCGCAGTGGAGCGCGCCAAAGCCAGCTTTCGTGCGGTTCGGGCCCTGATGAAGCGTGAACGGCGGGTGCAACTGCGGGTCCCGGTGCAGATTCCGGTCGAGTGCTTCGACTCGGGTTCGCGCCGGTACGAAGCCAAGACCCTCGACCTCTGCGAAGGCGGCATGGCGATCCAGTTTTCCGGACGGGTGGCGAAAGAACCCTCGTTCCGTTTTTCGCTCGAATTGCCAGGCGTGGACCAGTCGCTCGAAATCCACGGCGAGCTGGCGTGGGAGGGCGATGGCCATCAGGCGGGTGTCCGTTTCAAGAACACCACCGACGAGCAGCGCAACCTGCTTCGGCAGTGGTTGAGTAGCCAGCTTCCCGAGCCCGAAGCGGATGACCCACCCGTGAACTGCCGGCTCACCGACCTCAGCCTCGGCGGCTGCTATCTGACCACCAACTCACCGTTCCCCAGGCGGACGCGGGTTATCCTTAAGATCAAAACCGCCGACCTCGAAGTCAGCGCCGGAGGAGTCGTACTGGTGGCGCATCCGGAATTCGGGATGGGAGTGGAATTTCTTCAGACCACGACCGAGCAAAGAGATCAGTTTCTCCGCATAATCACGACTCTGCGCGCCAACGGAGATCAGTCTCCCGAGCTTCAGGTGGAACCGGATGGATTGGAAAGACCATCGTCTGACGAAAGCTTGGACATATTCCAGTCTTCCGCAACCGAGGCATCTGGAACCGAAGACACACTCGTGGACCTGTTCCGGCACCAGTTTCAGGTGCCAGTCGCGAGCTTCCTGGCGCAGATGCGCGAACAGCGCCAGACGGTCAACTCGCGCTAGAGCTGGGTGAATCAGGTTTTAGAGGTGTCAGGTCCTAGGTCTGGGGTTGAGCTAAAGGCTAATGGCCAACCGGCCGGTGATCCTCTTTTTTTAGGGAAACTCTGATTAAGTACCATCGAAGACCTTGAACCACAGGGTACACAGGGGCGCACGGAGGACCCCAGGGACTTAATCAGACTTTCCTTAGGCTTCGGGAATCAACTCGCTCACCGTCGCGCGCTGCAGCAGATACGCTCCTGGACCCTGCTGTCCGCGAATCGAACGGCAGAACTCGGCCACCGAGAATCCCGCTTTCATGGCCTCGCGGAACGCCCAGCGCGTCGCGTCGCGCCATTCTCGCGCGAGTCCCATGCCGGTGCGCTCGACCTCCAGAATGTCGTCCGGGATTTCAATGCTCACGCGCTGCCGGGCCAGCGATTCGGACAGATCGGCCCGCCCCGGTTTCCCGCTGGGATCGAAGCGCACCAGCGGAGCCAGCAACCGCAGGGCATCGAGCGTTTCGATCCGCGCGTTTTTGCCGGCCAGACGATCCCGCACCCGCCTTGAATTCAGGATCCAGCGCACCCACAGCCGGTCGGTTCCGTTCCGATGCAGCATACTGGAAGTTTCCGGCCCGTAGAAATCCACCTTGTAAGTATCGGAGACCACGCCCAACTTCGAAAAGTTGAAGTGGGCGTTGCGACTTTGCAGTGGATCGAAGGTCCAAGTCATCTCACGAACGCCCATAGCCATGGCCCGCTCGCGCTGCGCCTGCTTCAGTCGCGAGCCCAGATCGAGGTGCCGATACCCCTCGAGCACCGCCAGCATGTGCGAGTGAATCGTCGTCTGCCCGTGCTCGCGGCCGAGGAATCCGAAGGCGAAGCCAACCAGCTTGTCCTTGTCTTTGTCCTTATCAAAGGCCCCGACAAAAATATTGCCCGCCGCCTTGCAGGCAATGGCCAGGGTCAGGGGCAAGGTGTCATCGTCCGCCATCCCCCAGACCTCTTTCTCCACCGCTTTCAACTGGCTGAGGTCGTCGATGCTTTTGAGGTCGCGGATTACAATCTGTTGCGCGGCGCCGCGGGACATCATGGGCGGACCTTCGCGCACGTCGAGTTCGGTTCCCGGGACATGGCAATCTCGCGCACAACTCCGGCACTGAAGAGAACCCATCGTGTACAGCACAGCTTGCATGCTTGTCAACAGTAATCGAATTCGGCCAGTGCCCAAATTCTTCAACGCTTCTTCTAATCTGCGACCTCGGCCCGCGCCACCCATTCCCCGCATCTTATCCGACATGCTACCCTCGAACCCGGAGACGACTACTGCCGTGAAAACGATTAACAAGCTTCTGCTTTTGACCGTCCTGGTAGTACTGGGAAACTCGCTGCTGCTGGCCGCCGATCATGGCGTCCTGGTGCGGGAGGCCGTTATTTACCTGTCTCCCGACACCGCTTCCAGCAAGCTTGGCCAGGCCGAACGCGGACGGGAACTGGTTCTCCTCGAGAAAAGCCGCAACTGGCTGCACGTGGAAGCTCTGCTCGGCTTCGCGAAAACTCCCGACCCTGCCTTCGTCGAAGACGAAGACCTGGAGGGCAAGACCATCAGTGGCTGGGTTCTCGATACCGGCGTGGTCTGGGCGTCGACTCCGAACGGCGACCGCATCCTGTTCGGAGCCGCCGTCGATTCTGAAGATGAGGCCAGCCGCCGTCACGGACGGCGCGGCGCAGCCCAGGACGCGTTACGCCTCTATCGCCGCGTCTACGAACTGTTCCCGACTGCTCCGCTGGCCGGTGAAGGCCTCTACCGCGCTGCCGATATCAAATGGCAGATCGACAAAGCAGACATGCAATCCCGGCCTTCCGCGCGCGAGAAGGAAAACTACCTTCGCTCCGGCATTGACGAGGAGTCCATGAAGCAGGTGATGAAGAAGTTCCCCAACACCAAGTGGGCCCAACTCGCCGCCTTCCACTTGATTGACAATAAACTCTGCGGAGACTGGCAGGGCTCGTCCAAATGTCCCGACAAGGAAGCCGACATCTACGAAAAATATGTGAAAGAACGCCCCGAATCTCCCGCCGCTCCCGAAGCCCTGTACCACGCCGCTTCTCGGCGGGCTGCTCTGATCGAGATTTATAAAACGGAAGAACAAGCTAAGAAGTCTGAGCAATCGAAGAGCTCGGCCATCGCGCTCGCCCAGCAGTTAATCGCGCAGTATCCGCAGAGCGACTGGTCGTCGCGCGGACAAACCCTGCTGTTCCTGGTGCAGCAGGGAGTGCCGACCTACGGGAACGCAATGCAGTAGTGGAGCGCCGGGCGTCCCCGCCCGGCTAGACGGGCGAGACGCCCGTCACTCCACCGTAGAACTCACCGAGCGGTCATGGCACTTGGCGCTTCGCCCAGTTTTCCCTCGCGAAAAGCGCGCACGTAGTTCTTGCAGTGCGCATCGCGGCCCAGCAGAGCTTCGGTTGCGATGATGTTCATCATCAGTTGCTGGTCGCGAGGATCGACAATGGCGGCATCGAGGCCGTGTGCCATCAGCAACAGAAGGAAGGTCTCGTTCAGCAGCTTGCGAACGGGCAGGCCAAAGGAAACATTGCTGACGCCGGCGCTGATGTGAACTCCAGGATACCTTGCCAAAATCTGGCCGACGGCTGCCATCAGGTTCTTGCCGTGCGGACCGGTCGCCAGAGGCATTACACACGGGTCAACGTAGATATCGTCCAAGGCAAAGCCCTCGGCGGTGAGGCGATCGATCAAGCGGCTGGCGGTGGCCACGCGATCCTCCACACCGTTGGGCATTCCGCCTTCCGATAGGCAGAGGGCGATCACTTTGGGACGGTGTTCCTTGAGCACGGGCAGCATTTTCCAGCGTGCGGGTTCGTCGCTGATCGAGTTGACCATCGGCCTCTGCTTGCAGCGGGGAAGCGCCTGCATCAAGGCTTCCGGGTCGGCGCTGTCCAGACAGAGGGGAATGTCCACCACGGCTTGCACCAACTCCACCAGCCAACTCAGAAGTTCCACTTCCTGTTGCGGGAGTCCTCCGTTCACATCCAGCATGTGGGCTCCGGCAGTGGCTTGCTTTCGCGCCAGGTCCCGGAAGAACTCCTCATCCCGCTTCTCCGCGGCTTCGCCGACTTTCTTCCGCGTGCAGTTGATGAGTTCTCCAATAATCAGCATGGTTTTGTCTCCTTCGGGTGGTCTTTCTCAACGGGACTTCCGAGATCAATTCTCTTGCAGAGGTTATCGAGCCCAGCGAAGCGGTTGGCCAAAGCGTTGGTGCGGTCGAGGCACCAGTCACGCGGAGGAATCAGCACGTGGGCGAACTTCCTGGGGTCATCGCCCATCGCCAGGGCGCCGAGGTAGACAAGGTTCCAGATGCAGGGCAGGTCGGCACGCGCCTCACAGTTGCCGTCCACCCGGGAGCCTCCGCAGGGACCGTTGCGCAATTCCTTGTAGCAGCCCTGCATCGAGCACCCGGCATAGTTGAGATGGTCCTGGATGCAATCCCCACAACTGACGCAGCCTAGAGTTGCCTTCCGGTATAGAGTCGCAGGCTCCAGCAGCCCGTACCAAAGGCCATGGCGCCAAGAACTGTTTTTTTCGGACTGGCCTCCGGCCTTCATTCTCGTCCTCAATTTCGCTGCGAAGAGCCGTGCGCCGAACGTGCCCTGTTGAATAAAGTGCCGGTGCACCTTCTCGGAGAGGCGCTGCACCCATGACGGGTGAGGCTTGACGCCGGCAATCTGATAGGCGGACGCGCCGTCACTGAGACCGTCGCCACGCTGGGGCAGAAGGTAGAACTCGTCTGGAATCGGAAACAAGAGTTCGTCGATCCGCCCGCGCCAGCTTTTCCCGATGGCGGCCGCACCCTCGAGGATGGTCATGAAATCTTTGTGCGTGAGGCCAAATCCGCCAATATGGGCGCCGGCAAAGCCGAGGTCTTTCACTGCAGCCACCATCAGTGCGGCGCGCTCCAGTCGCTGTGGTTTCTTTTCTCCCTCCAGGCGTTGAATGAGCTCGTCCGTGACCACGCAGCCCGCCAATTCGCCAGCCTGCATCAATCGCGCCACCTTCGCGGTCGGCACATAGACGTTCGCCAGCACCGGTATATGGCCCAGGCCCTCCCTCGCCATGTACTGCTTTAACTCGTAAAGCTTGCGCAGGTTGTACCCCAGTTGCGTGATGATGTATTGCGCCCCCGCCGCCACTTTCAGTTGCAGCTTGTACAACTGCATCATGAGATCGGGCTCGCGGACCTTGAATGGGTTGATCACGGCGCCCTCAAAGAAATCGAAGGGCGTGGTGCGCGCGGTTTTCGGGCCCAGGTTGTATTCCAGGCCGCTGCGCAAGGCGCGAAGCAGCCACAGAATGAGCACGGAATCCAGGTCGTAAACCGGCTTCGGCTTGCCGGCGAATCCTTCCTTCTGGGCGTCGCCGGTCAGGGCCAGGATATTCTCCACGCCCAAGCGCGCCAGCGTGTGAATGCGTGATTCCAGCAACGCGCGGTTTCCGTCTTTGCCGCTCAAATGCGCGATCGGCGTGAGCTTGTGCTCCAGCACGCAAGCAACAAAAGCCTCTGGCGGCAGCGCGGGATTTCCTCCGGGAAGATCGGTCAGGCTGATAGCGTCGATCCCATGCTCCTGCATGGACGCTTCTTTCACGAAGACTTCAGCCTCCACCGCACTGTGATCGCGTCCCAGTACGAGTTCGGCCGTACACACGAATTCGCCTTGCTCAAGCGCCGATCGAAAGCGGTTCGGATTTTGGCTGCTGCCGTCTGGACTCATTTGCGTCGCTGGTTCTGATGATTCCATTGGAGCATCGTTAATGAGGTTAGGGCTGTGATGGGAATCACCGAATTCGCAGGGAAGTAAGTTTGGTAAGCTGTTATGACTCGCGGACAACCACCGCCGCAACGGCATCGCAACCGGACGCGACAAGCGCGTCGAAATTGGAGAGAACACTTGAACGATTATCTTTTGTCCGTGCTGCTGGGGATCGTCGAAGGTCTGACGGAGTTTCTGCCGGTCAGCTCCAGCGCCCACCTGCGGATTTCCGAGGCGCTGCTGCACGTCCCGCTCTCGAGCGGCTACTGGAAGATGTATTCGATCGTCATCCAACTGGGCGCGATCCTGGTTCTGCCCATCTATTTCCGGAGCCACATTGCCAAGCTCTTTTCCACGTTCCCCGAAGGCGAAAAAAAGGACTGTACCATCCTGACCCACCCCTTGAGCCTGGTCATGATCGCGTTTGTAGTGACCGCCGGTCCGTCTTATCTGTTGACCAAAGTGATCGGTAAGAACCTGGAAAATCTCAACGTGATGGGCGCATCGCTGCTGATCGGCGGCATCGTGATGTGGATCATCGACGCCATGAAAGCGCCTTGGGAAAAGGCGGGGCAGGGCGCATCCGGCTCTCCCATTCACACCTGGAAGATGGACGACATCCACGGAGGGCAGGCTATCTGGATCGGCGCCTGCCAGATTCTCTCCGCCGTTTTCCCCGGCACCTCGCGTTCCATGTCCACGATTGCCGCCGGACAGCTGGTGGGAATGTCGCGCGCCGCCGCGCTCGAGTTTTCTTTCTTCCTCTCCATGCCCACCATGGCGATGGCTACGTTTTATACGCTCTTCAAGTCGCTCTCCGGTAAAGACGAAAATCCGATTGGCGTCGCCGGGATCACGCCCCACCAGTGGGTCATTCTCGCGATCGGCTTCGTCGTTTCCTTCATCGTCGCCTACGGAGCCGTCGCTTGGTTCATGGCCTGGGTCCGCAAGCGCGGCTTTGTGCCTTTTGCGATGTATCGCATTGTGATTGGAATTGCGGTGCTGGCCTGGGCTGCGGGAGTGATTGGACGCTAACGTCCTTTCGAGAAGCTCAATTCCGGCGATCCGATTGAACAACCTCCGGTAGTGGGAAACAAAGCATCAAAGCTAGACGAAGGGCTTGGAGGCACGAACGGGCGGTGGATGCTCGGTCTGTCCTTCGCCCGGAACTTATTCATGCCCCGCCCATTCAAGTCCGGACTCCTAGTCTTTGTTCTTGCGTTTGGCGCCCTGGGTTGCAGTCTGCCCGGCTTGGGACAGACTCCTCAGCAAACACCCGTGCCGGCTGCGGAACAGCCGGATCAGCAATTTTCAGGAAGCATCAGCGGCACGGTGGTCGATGAAAGTGGAGCCGTCGTCGCCGGAGCCCGGGTGAAACTCGCAGGTGAGAATCAATCGCCAAACCAAGAGGCGCTATCGGGCAGCGATGGGCAATTCTCCTTTGCCAACATCGCTCCCGGGACGTTCCAGCTCACGATTACGGCGGCGGGATTCGCACCGAAAACATCCTCTGGAATCCTGCATTCGGGGGAGAACTACATTTTTCCGAAGACGCCGTTGGCAGTTGCTACTGCGGTTACCGATGTGGAGGTCGGGCTCTCGCAGACCGAAGTGGCCGAAGAGGAGATCAAAATTGAAGAGAAGCAGCGCGTGCTCGGCGTGATTCCAAATTTCTATGTCAGCTATGTCCCCAACGCGGCTCCGCTCAATTCGAAACAAAAGTTCAAGCTGGCCTGGAAGATGACGGTGGATCCATTCACTTTTGTAGTAGTGGGGGGCGTAGCGGGAGTTGAGCAGGCGGAAAATCACTTCAGCGGATATGGGCAAGGCGCACAGGGTTATGGCAAGCGCTACGGTGCCGGCTATGCCGACACGGCTGCGGGCACGTTCATCGGCGGCGCTATACTGCCATCGCTTCTGAAACAAGATCCGCGTTATTTCTACAAGGGAACCGGCAGCATGGGATCGCGGTTTCTCTATGCAATCGCCAATTCTTTTATCTGCAAGGGCGACAATGGACGCTGGCAGACCAATTACTCGAATATCCTCGGAAGCCTGGCCGCGGGTGGTATTTCGAATCTTTACTATCCGGCGCAAGATCGCAATGGTGCGGGATTGACGTTCGAAAACGGGGCAATCGGCATTGGCGTGACTGCCGTCGCTAATCTCTTTCAAGAATTTGTCGTCCGGAAGCTGACGCTGAAGGTTGCTAAGCACGATCCGGCTGGACCGTAAAGGACGATTCGTGACTGCGACAATTACCAAATCACTGCACGGTGACACTGAAACTGCCGGTTCGCGTGATTCCCGACGAGGTTGCGGTCACATTAACCGTGTAAGTTCCGGCAGGCGTTCCAGGATCGGTTTGTGGGATAGGTCTGCTCCCACCGCCGCAACTAACGATCAAGGCAACGCACCCGAAGAGAAGAAGTGCCAGCGCCAGCCTCCGCCGCCGGATTCCAGAGTTCGTAAAAGGGATCGTGAACAGGATAACGCCAGCGAGAACTCCGAAGCCATACAGCCCCGTGCCGGCGCGCCGGCTGTTCGCTGTGATCTGATGGGGGGCGGTGGTGGTGATGGTGAGCTGCGCCGCGACACTGCTGCCAAGAATAGTCGCGGTCGTCGACGGACAGGTCGCTTCCGTCATGGCAGCGGGTAGCGCACAGCTGACGTTGATCGACCCAATGAAATTATCAGTTCCGAGCAGGGTGACCGTTGCCGTGCCGGATTGCCCGGGCGCGGCGATGGTCACATTCGGCATCGGCGAGGAAATGTTGAAGGTCGTGTCGAGGACCGTGACGGGGATCGAGTACGTGCTCTGCGTTCCCAGGTAGTACGCGTCTCCGGCGTAGGAAGCGGTGAACGTGTAATTCCCCGGCGTATCGATGGTAACAGGGAGGGAACCAGCAAGATAGGCCCATTGAAAGATGCCGGAGGAGTAGTTTCCGCTTATGCTTCCGTTCCTCGGGTCGTAAGAAATGGTACCAGATAGCGGATTGCCGTTCTCGAGAATCGCAATGGCTCCGGTGGGCGCATCAACGCGGACCGCTTGCGAAAGATTCTGCAACCGGTTCAACTCCTGGTCGGTACTCTGCTCAACCCGCAGAAGGCCCTGGAAAAGAAGACGGACATTCTTGATCTGGACGTGCCGACAGGTGATTTCGAGATAAAGGCAGGCACGGCCCACACCTCGAATCTTCGGCTCAAGGGGGCAGACCTCGGAGCTGGCGCCATTGGCAGCGTCCGGCTGCAAGATCTGCATCTGGATGCCATTGCCGGTCTCCACACCGTGCTGGTTACCAACGACGCCATTGGCAGGATCCCGCAGGTGCGTAGCGTCGTGAAGAAATACGAGGGCTTGCTCAAGGCAACCGGTTTGGACAAAGAACTCAAACGCGTGGGCATCGACGTGAACGACAAGGGAGGTAATCCGCAAGAAGCGCCGAAAGAGGTCAAAACTCCTGTCACGGTAATCGTCAAAGTGCGCGGAACAGCGTCATCGCCTCAGGTGACGCCGGTACCGGAGGACAGCCTACAAAAAGAGACCATGACCCAACTCAAGGCCCTGATGAACTGACACCGATGAGCAGCTCACGGTTGGGGCCTTCCGCACAGATGCCCGAGCGGCTCCACGGGAAGTTGCGCCCAACGGAAACCTCGTCCTCCGGGGAGTCGCTTCGGATCTCCCGTTGCAAGGGCTCACGGACGTGTCAAAAGCAGACGCACTTCGTCGGTTTCAGCGTTATCCTCGGAGATTTCCCAGCCCTGGTTCGCGCGGCTCTTGTCACGTTCTGCCGGCTCGCCTCATTGTCGATGAGCACCATGATCTCGCCTTTGCCGAGTTCTTTCATCTTGGACAGAGCCAGCAGGTCCCGGCTGTGGACAGGAGAGCCCTCTTGCGTCAACTATTTCCGCCATGGCACATCACTCCTCATGCGGTCTCGCGATACAACGGATACCCGATCAGCCCTTGGAACAAGCACCTCACTCTACTCATAGGTATTCATGCGAGACCGATATGTCAAAGAGGCATTTGCCATGCCATGAAACAGGCTCGCGTGCGCTACGAAATGAGGCGAGCCTTGTTTCTTGCCTTGACAAGGAGCTTGTCGCGCAAAAAGATAGGACAAGGCGATGGATGTTATAGCAGTTGCTAAAAGTCCTGACCGAATGGTTCGTGCTTATGAAAGGTGGCGGGAGTCCCGTGAACGAAGATTCGACGGCCTTGCGTCGCTCGAAGTGAACGGGACCTTCCGACAGCCAAGAGGAGTCAATCAGACAAAACTCTTGGCAATCAGTATATCGTGAGAGTGCTCGCGACTCCACCGAGTCATTTTGGCCATGGCCGTGCTGCGGGGCGCGGAGCCTATCCGGTTGTCTCCCAAATCTGCAGAAGGTTGCGCGGTTGCCGGCAGCCGGCCGGTCACTGGGCTTTGTGGGAACGCACGGGAAACGTTACCGTGCTCAAAAGGTGTGTTGTGTCGCGGCATTTCTCACGGAAAGGAGAACCGATGGAACGCGACGAGATCAAATTGACTCGCTTTTCACAGACCTCCGGGTGAGCGGCCAAAATGGGTCCGGGTGACCTGGATAGAGCTCTGTGTGGTATGGACATTCCTGACGATCCCAATGTGCTGGCCGGGGTACGTGGGTTCGAGGATGCAGGTGTGTACAAACTCAGCGACGATATGGCCCTTGTCCAGACAGTTGATTTTTTCACTCCTATTGTGGATGATCCGCGAGTCTTCGGTCGCGTTGCTGCCGCGAACGCCTTGAGTGACGTATATGCCATGGGCGGTCGTCCGATCACCGCCATGAATCTGGTGTGTTTTCCCACCACCAAACTGGGGACAGATGTGCTCAGGAGCATCCTGCAGGGCGGGATGGACATTCTCCGAGAAGCCGGGGTCGCACTGGTCGGCGGCCACAGCGTTCAAGATGACGAGCCCAAGTATGGGTTGTCCGTTACGGGGCTGGTTCATCCGGGTCGCATCATGACCAATTCGGGGCTGCGTCCTGGAGACCGGCTGATTCTCACCAAGGGGATCGGGACCGGGATCATCGCCACCGCGGTGAAGGGTGGGTTGGCATCCGAGGAGTCAACCAATGCGATGATACGTTCCATGTCAATGCTGAACAGAAGAGCCTCTGAAGGAGCCGTGAGCCTCAATGTTCGCGCATGCACGGATATCACGGGGTTCGGTCTCGCGGGACATCTGGTGGAAATGATGCGGGCAGGTCATTGCCGAGCAAAGATCGACGCGCACGCGGTTCCCATTCTGGAAGGCGCGCGTGAGTATGCAGCAATGGGGTTGATTCCGGCGGGTGCACATGCGAACCGCAAGTACTTTGGCTCGTGGGTAACCATAGATCCCAGGGTCCCCCTCGACTTGACTGATCTGATGTTCGATCCCCAGACCTCGGGCGGGCTTATCCTTGGTATACGGAGAGACAGCGCGGACCAGCTCCGTGAGACACTCATCGCAAGGGGTGTGGAAATCGCCGCGGACATAGGAGCCGTGGTGGCCGAGGATACGGAAGGTCGCCTGGAGATTAGTGAGGAGCCTGTGGTGTAATCCCATAGTACGCGAGAATTCAACCTGTGGTAGAAAGGGGAGAGCATCGAGCGTCCTGACCTGGAAGCGAGTTTCTCGACCACACAACGTACACTGCGCACTAACAGCGCCATAGTGACCATTTTCCACACGCAGTATGAAGAGAGCATCTTGTGACAGTTCCGCTGACCAAGTATCCGATTGAATCGCCTGCTGCGGACCTTGCAGGCATGACACTGGAAGAGATCGAGCGATTTATCGCAGGTCTCGGTCAAGAACGAGTACCGCGCGGTGCAGCTCATGAAATGGATCCATCAGGCACTGGCGGGTTCTTTTGACGACATGACCAACCTTTCCAAGGCGTTGCGTACCGAGCTGACCCGTTGCGCGTCCATCTGTCGGCCAGAAGTGGCCGCGGTTTCTTCCTCCGAGGATGGAACGAAGAAATTCCTTCTCAAACTTCATGACGGGGAGCACATCGAAACCGTGCTCATTCCCGGGGACGATCACGATACCTTGTGCGTGTCCACCCAGGTGGGATGCGCCATGGGGTGCCGCATCTGCCGCACCGCCAAAATGGGGCTGAAGAGGAATCTCAGTGCGGCCGAAATCCTCGCACAGCTCTTAACGGTCAGGAGACAAGTCACTGACAGCCGGATCACCAACGTGGTCTTCATGGGCATGGGAGAGCCCCTGGCAAATCTGGAAGAAACGGTCAGGGCCATCGGCATCATGACGCACCCCAATGGGCCCCAGATTTCATGGAGGCGGGTCACGGTTTCCACTTCCGGGCTGGTGCCTCGGATTCGAGAACTGGGTGACATCGCGAGAGTGAAACTCGCGGTGAGCCTCAACGCGGTTACCGACGAACAACGGGACGCCATCATGCCCATCAACCGCAAGTATCCCCTGTCGGAGCTGCTCCAATGCCTGAAGGAATATCCGCTGGCTCGTGGCAATCGGATTACGATTGAATATGTGCTCATCGATCGGTTCAATGATTCGGACGCGGACGCGAGGCAGCTGGTGCGGTTGCTCAACCCGATCAAGGCCAAAGTCAATCTTATCCCGCTGAATGACGAACCTGGCGCGGAATTCCGGGCTCCGTCCGCCGAACGCGTCCTGCGCTTTCAGGAGATACTCATGTCCCGTTCTCTGGTCACCGTGGTGAGACGGTCCCGAGGCAAGGACATCCTGGCCGCGTGCGGGCAACTGGCCGCGGCCTCGAGGCATTCTCAGTGAGCGCTGAACTGGATCGACTCATCAAGGGGCTGTCCGATCCGTCCATTTATCCGGTCCGGTCGGAAAGCGTGCGTCTCATCCAAACGCACATCTCCGTGGTATTCGTCGCGGGAGACCTGGTGTACAAGGTCAAGAAACCCTTGAACCTGGGCTTTCTGGATTTCAGCACCCTGGAAAAACGAAAATTGATGTGTCAACGAGAGGTGGTGCTCAATTCGCGCTTCTCTCACGATATCTACCTGGGCGTAGCGCCGATTCACGAGAGCGACTCGGGGTTCAACTTTGACGGGATCGGAAAGGAAGTCGACGCAGCGGTGGTCATGCGCCGGGTTCCTGAGGATCGCTTCATGACCGCGATGCTCGAAAAAGACCTGGTGACGCCGACCATTCTGGATCGGCTCGCAGACCGCCTGGCATATTTCCATTCGCAAGCAACGCGAGGACCGGAGATCTCCGCATTCGGCGCGGTTGAGGTCGATTTACGGAAATCTCAAGGAGAATTTCGATCGGACCGCGGCATACGTGGGCCGCACTCTCGACCGAGATACCCGTGAGGAACATCTCCCGATGCGGCAGTGGATTTCCTGTTTCTGCGTGAAGCCCTGTTTCACGATCGCGTAAGGGGCGGATTTATCCGTGATTGTCACGGGGA